>JBNKPU010000001.1:0-56462 GCA_050295515.1 Bacteroidales bacterium
TTTAAAACCTCTGGAAAAAGCTTTTGTTGTTAAAGTTGCACTATGAACCAATGATTTGCCTTCTATATGAATGTCCAAGCCATTGTCAGCTTCAATAATTCCGTTTTCTACCTGGATAGATCCAGAAAATTTCAAACTATCATTGGCATATACAACAACATCTTCCGCAACCGATCTGGAGCTAATTACGGTAACGTTGTCTACAATTGTTCCTTCATTTACAGTTATTTCTCCAGAATATGCTTGCGATTTATCGGTATTATTTATAAAGTTCTTAAGAAGAGCAAGGTCCTCAGGTTTTTCTTCATCAAGAGTTCCCTGTACTATAAATGTTGATGTTTCATCAAAGCGGTTTTCAAACTTTTCTTTCCAAACTCCCGAGGTCAATAAAGTAAGACCAGTAATGCTGCAAATAATGATAGTATCGATAAAGGGTTCGAGAATAGCAACCATCCCTTCTGATACTGGTTCGTGAGCACGGGCTGCTGCATGTGCAATTGGAGCTGATCCTTGACCAGCTTCATTGGAAAATAAACCCCTGGCTACTCCTTTGTTAAACGTATAGACAAAGGTCGCTCCAAGAAACCCACCGGTAGCAGCACTTCCAGAGAATACATTTGAGAATATTGAAGCAATTGAGGAGAAAATCTGGTCGGCGTTGACAAAAAGAACTGCAAATGCACCTATAAAATAGATAAGAGCCATTCCAGGAACCAGTTTTTCAGTAACCTTTGCAATTCTATTAATGCCCCCTATTATTACTAAGGCCAACAAAACGGCAAGTATGCCACCTGTTAGATATCTGCTTATATCAAAAGATTCGTGCAGGGTATCTGCTATATTGTTTATTTGTGGCAGGTTTCCTGTTCCAAAGGACGATAAAATGGTTGCAAAAGCAAAAACTCCTCCAAGAACATAACCTGTTTTGATCACCTTGCCATCTTTAAGCTTAATGTTTAGCCTGTGTTTCATATAATACATCGGACCACCTGCAACCATACCGTTGCTGTCAAATTCCCTGTATTTATGAGATAAAAGTACCTCAACAAACTTGGTGGTCATGCCTAAAAAAGCTGTAACCAGCATCCAGAATAAAGCAGCAGGACCTCCCAGGTAAATTGCCAGGGCAACCCCTCCAATATTTCCAGTGCCAACTGTACCAGAAAGGGCAGTTGTCAAGGCTTGAAAATGTGATGTATCACCCTTATCACTTTTCTTATCAAACTTTCCACGTACAATTTTAATAGCATGGTTGAAATACCTTACCTGCGGAAAACCAAGATATATAGTAAAGAAAACCCCTGTGCCAAGCAATAAGATGATAAACCATTCTGATCCGCCTAGGTATTTGTCAATTTCTTCAAGAATTGCTATTATTTTTTGCATTGAGTGGAATGTTTTAGTCAAGGGCAAATATAATTATTTCGAGTAAAACTATTTTTTTCACAGTATTGAATACTATTACCCATTAAACTTATGCTCTTTTCAAACATACTGCCTAAATATAATGGTATTGGTGAATAAAAAATACGGTAACCAGTCAGTTTTAAACTTTACTTGATGAGAAGAAAATATTTTGATTTTTTGTCAAAAATGAATTTTAGAAAAACTATTGAATTCTAAGGGGGATTTTAAAACAGGAGCATTCTCCTATCCAAAGATGAGAATCGCCCCAAACGCAAAAGTTTACACGAAAAAATGATTAAAACCAGGTGGTCCAAAAGGCTGGAAAGGTAATACCTTGAAAATGACTGACACTCCTGAACTTATAGAAGACCATATTCCAGATTATTGTTATTCTTGTGGAAAGAACCTGGGAGATGCCACTGTTCGCTTTAAAGGAAAGCCTTAGGTTTATGGTATTCCGGAAATTAAGTAACGGAACACAGGGTTTATACAAAACAATGTAGCTGTGGCAGTATTACTGAAAGCAACTCGAATCCAGACTCAGTTTTCTTTTGAAGTATAGCATACCAGTAGATAAAATTGAAATGATACTTATTCAAAAACGGCTAAGAAAGTACCGTGAGTATATTTTTACATTTCTTTACAGTCCAGAAGTGCCACCTGACAATAACGCCTCAGAAAGAGCAACTCGAAATATAAAAGTAAAACAAAAAGTATCTGGGCAGTTTAGGTCAACTCATGGTGCTTTTAGACTTGCTGTATTGCGCTCTATTACCGATACTGTATTAAAAATGACTTGAATGTTTTAATATTCATTGAAAACAATTGCTAATTTTAGAAACTGCTCTATAACAAAATACGTATAGAACATTTGAATCCTGCATAATTTTTTACAACAAAGTTTCAAACTAGTAAAAGATCAGAGTATGTTTCAGAAATTTATTCTTGTTTTATCTTTCTTTAGTTGTTGTGCTCAGCTTGTATTTGGCAATAGCCATGGAGGTTCAGCCTTTGTTACAAATATCAGGTATTCTGGCAATCAGCAAAATTATGTTTGGAGCATCGCTCAGACTAGCCAGGGGACTATACTAATAGCAGGAAAAACAGGTTTATATGAATACGATTCTGAAAGCTGGACCCTGATTGAAACACCAGATGCCCCACTTTCAATGATCACAGACAAAGAAAAGAACAGAGTATATATTTCAGGAAGAGACTATATTGGCTATTTGACAGAAGGTAAAAATAAGAAACTAAAATTTGAATATATTGAAAGTGACATTAACCTTTACGGAAATTTCAACCAATCTATCGAAAATGACACAAGCATATTCTTCTGTAGCCCCCACCAACTTGTTTGTGTATCTAAGGCAGACAGCCGGGCTATTTATTCGCATGATAATTGGGAAAATCCCTTTTTGGGTATCTTCTCATTTAAAAACTCACTTTATTTAAACTTGCAGAATGAAGGTTCGTACAGGATTGATTCAACAGGTCTTGTACCTGTGGAATTGAACCTGATCAATAATCAATCAATCGTTTTTAATACATGTTTCTCAGATGACCAGGAACTTATTGGAACAGATAACGGGGACTTGTTTTTATTTGATGGGAATATCTTGGAGCCATATATCATCAGCGATTCTGAATTTCTTCAATCCGGTATCCTCTCTGATGGGGTTTTTATTGACAGTCAGCGATTAGCACTGTCAACAAAAAATTTCGGGGTCATAATTGTTGATAAAGAATCGGGTAAAACCTTAAGCACTATTAATTATCAAAGTGGCCTGCCCAATGACTTTGTAACCAGTTTGTTTGTTGATAAGCAAGCTGGCTTATGGATTGCTCATCCGAGAGGATTGAGCAGGATTGACACCAAACTACCTTTGTATTCGTATAGTTCTTACCCTGGACTGAACAGTGGGGTTGTTTCGTTAGAATATTGGAACCAAAAACTTTATATTGCTACTACAACTGGCGTATTTGTACTGGATACAATTAACCGTTATGATACAAAGGAACTGATAAAACGCATTCCTGTAAAGCAGAAAGCCAAACAAAAATTTCAGGCAGAAACTATTCCTTCAGCAAAAAATGAAATGGATGAGCTAGCTACAGATGAGTACCAGGAACCAAAAACAGAGACTGATTCTTTAAAGGATAATTCGAAAAGAGGTTTTTTAAAGAGGCTTTTTTCCAAAAAAGAACAAAAAGATGCAGATAGAGCAGAAAAACTGCTCAGTGATGAAATCCCGGAGCAAGCAGCATCAAAAGCAGATATATCACGTTCGAAAATTGCTCCAATACAGAAATATGAGATTTTTAGATATGAGCAATATGTACTCAAAGCAAAAGATTATGGGTTTTCCAAAATCCCGGGTATCGACAGAAGATGTAAACTGCTCATTCCATGTGGCGAGAAATTACTCGCTGTTACCGATTCCAAGATTTATAGTATAAATGAAGAAAAAGAAGCTGAGGAGATCTTTTCTAATGTCCATATCTATGCTGTTATTAAGTCGACATATAATCCTTATGTTGTTTATTCTGTTACAGAAGGAGGAATTTTTATTGGAAAATACAACAATAAGCAGTGGGAGTTTGAACAAATCCTTGAAAGCAAAACCACTTTGAATGCAACAGGAATTGAAGAGTATAATGCAAATACCTTGATTATAGCGATGCCAAATTCATTGCTTGTATATTCATTATCTAATAGTACAACCAGCAATACAATGGTTGTTAATCCCTACTCTGAGCGGATTTTATTAAGAAAAGCAGACGGAAAAACCTATATGGTAATAGGCGATTCTTTTTATCTTTTGAACCTTTCTAAGTCTGATCAATTAACACTCGACAGGCAAAATGATGTAAAAATAATCAACGCTTTAAAAAACCAGCACGATCAATTATGGCTCGATTGCGAAAACCATGTTTTCAGGTATTATGGCACATACAATATTCCTGATAATCTATACTCTTTTCTAAAGATTTTTGACAACATCAACGATATATTTATCGATGAGGATAACAACCTTTGGTTGGTAGAGAACTTTAAAAACATTTTTAAGATTAATCTTGAAACCTTTGAGAATTATCAAGCCGATGTTGAAGTATTGATTCAGCAGATAACATCTTTGAACAGTGGGAGGATGGTCTATCAGGGACAAAAGCTGAAATATGCTGAAAATGCACTGGAATTCAATGTTGTCTCACCTACTTATTTAATGTTAAACAGCAACCAATATCAATATATTATTGAAGGTTTAATGGGAGAGTGGTCGGAGTGGAGTTCAGAGCATATAATATCAATTCCATATCTGCCCCATGGAAATTACACCTTCAAAGTAAGGGCTAAAAACATTTTTGGAGTTGAGTCCGGGATTAAAAGTTTTGCTTTTAAAATAACCCCACCATTCTGGGAAACGCCCTATTTTTTTGTTGCCATAATCCTTGTCGTTATTATTTCGCTTTACTTTTCACAAAAGTACAGAATGAAAAAGCATTTGCAGGAAAAGAAAATTCTGCAACAAAAGGTACTTGAAAGAACTATTGAACTAGAACTCAAGAACAAGTCAATTACCGACAGTATTATTTATGCCGAGCGCATTCAGATGGGTATGTTGCCAGCTCCCGAATTGATCAATACCAGCCTAGGTGACAATTTTGTTTTGTTTAAGCCTAAAAATATTGTAAGTGGAGATTTTTACTGGCTTGCCCAAAAGGAAAACCTTACGTTTGTGGTTGCAGCAGACTGTACTGGGCATGGTGTGCCAGGAGCATTTATGAGTATGCTGGGCATAGCTTATTTAAATGAAATTGTAAGAAAGTCACAACCTAGCATTACCCCTGCAGAAGTGCTTGAAAAACTTCGTGAGAGAATCGTTAAGTTATTTTCGCAAGAGTCGTTTAAAACAAACGATGGGATGGATGTTGCCTTGCTTGTCATCAATTCTCAAAAAAGCGAACTGCAATTTGCCGGGGCATACAACCCCTTATACCAGGTAACTAAATCAGATAACCCTGAAATTGACAAGCAAAGAGTTGCTGCAGAAAAAGACGGATTCTCACTAATTGCATATAAAGCTGACAGGTTTCATGTTGGTAAAGCTGCCAGGGAGTATAAAACCTTTACAAACCATATTATTAAATATCACCCTGACGATACATTCTATATTTTCTCCGATGGATATGTTGATCAGTTTGGGGGCGATGAGGAGACCAAATTTAAGTTTGGACCTTTTAAAAGCTTAATTCTTGATGTTCACAGTAAACCAATGGACATCCAAAAAGAAATCTTGATTACCCGCTTTAATGCTTGGAAGAGGGATTTTGAACAGACAGATGATGTATTGATCTGGGGTTTAAAGGTGAAGGATATTTAATCATTGTAAACATGGATGAAACCACGGTATTCTGAATTGGGCGAGTCTCTTTTTTTCTCACTATTGCTAGTACTATTGCTAGTGGTAGTGCTAGTGTTTGTACCACCTGAATTTGATGGACTTGAACCACCTTGCCAGATTGTACCTGGATCAAATGCTGCTTCTGCAACGGGATCAAAGTTCCTGATATAAGTATAATTTTTCACAATATACCAATAAACCCCTGTTGGCACATAATTGCCGGAGTTGTTAATGCGGCCATCCCAGCCATTCCAATCACGGACATTGCCTTTAAAATGATGGATTCTTCTTCCGGATCGTGAATAGATTGCAATTTCAAAATCTGAAATTGAAACATCAGTAAATCTCCATGTGCCCTGGTAACTAGCAGAATTTACAGAAAAAACATTGGGTGCCATTAATGTGGGTTGGTCGATACTTACACCTTCATTTCCACCATCCTTTCCACCAGGAATTGTTGTGTCTGATGTGCAGGTTTGGGTCCACCATTGCACTTTGTGTTCGGCAGTTAACTTAACATCATAATCACCCCAAAGCCAATACGTGTATACAACAGTATCTTTAGTAGTTCTTTGTTTTATTGAATCACCAAACGACCATAAATATTCATGGGCATTTTCAGATTTGTTGATAAACATATATAAGGCAGGCGCTGATACATCTTTATTAACCTTTTCAGAATAGAAATAATAATATTCTTCAGATTCGTTTGGGTAGTAAATAGAATCGGTAAGTACGACATGCTTTAAGTTAAAGCTGGCATGTGGATTGATACTCCTGATATAAACGGAATCTCTTCGCTCATTCCCACAGGCATCGGTCAATACGAAGGTGTAATACATATCCTTCCAATAGGCCTCCTCAAGTTGGTATCTGTACGTATTGTTGCTTTTACTCAGGTACCTCATTTTACCTTGTGTAACATTGAGTTCTTTTTCCCAGGTTGCTGTATATTCAGGCTGTATATACAGGGTTTCACCACTTTGGGGGTCATAATAGAAAACATCAACTTGTTTGTAGGATACACGAATTGGTCCATACGACTTGCAGTCAGATGTATAGGCGCCACTTGAAAGGTTGCCGTCTAGGTCTTTGGTCAGGATCTCGGTTGAGAAATCATTTTTAATAAACCAATATCTACCAGTTACTGTATCTGTTGTTGAAGTAAGTGTTAAACGATATCCTTTGCCCTCTGTGGATGGACTGAAACTTATGGCAATAGTTGTATCTATGGGTTGGTAACCAACTCCGGGATTGTACTCATCCCATTGAATTGCATACCCTTTATAATTGGCTGTATCCACTAAAATAGTAGAATAATCAACACCATCAGGTAGAAAATATATAGTGTCATTTATTGCTGTTGAGGTATAATCTGTAAGTTTAAAATGACAGGAATCCTGAACCACAATCTGGGCATGTGCAGGTGTTCCTGCAAAGAAAAAGGCGACAGCAAGTAGTATAGTAAAGCGCATGAACGAGTTATAAGCAAATAGTTTCACGTCTAATAAACTTGAAAAATGATGAAATAGTATATACGTGGTGCAATGATAATTAAAAAACTGCTTTTAACCCAAAGAGACTCTAATAAATACATAGTCAATTCTAACAAAATTTACGGAATTGACTTACAGCAATCAACAGCCAATGTTATTCTACTTATGCACATTAGGTTGTTAAATTTTTTTGTATAAAATATCTGTTTATTTACCATTGTCCAAAAACACAATTGTATTTTTGCATGTTTGATAAAAAAAAGGAAAGTTGAATGAGCGTATTGTTTGAGGGATTAAACCAGGCACAATTAGATGCTGTTAAAAATACTGAGGGCCCCTCACTTGTGATAGCAGGTGCAGGTTCAGGCAAAACCAGGGTATTGACCTACAGGATTGCCTATCTGATAGAAAAAGGGGTTAAACCTTCAAAAATTCTGGCCTTGACATTTACCAATAAAGCTGCGGCAGAGATGAAGGATCGTATCAATAAATTATTGGGAAACGATGTTGGACGCTATCTTTGGATGGGCACCTTCCATTCAACATTTGCCAAAATACTTAGGTACGAAGCCAGTAACCTTGGATATACCAGTGACTTCACTATTTATGATACCGTAGATAGCAAGAGCCTTCTAAAAACAATTATTAGGGAACTAAAACTCGACGATAAGCAATATAAGGTTGGAGAGGTTCTGGGGCGGATTTCAACAGCTAAAAACAACCTTATTACGCCCCAGGCTTATTACAGTTCCGATAAAATCAGGCAACGCGATGCGATGAACCGAAAGCCAATGATTGCAGAAATATATAAGCTTTATGCATCGAGGTGTCGAAGGGCAGGGGCAATGGATTTTGACGATTTGTTGCTGAACACAAATATTTTATTTCGCGATTTTCCGGAGGTACTTAAAAAATACCAGGTGCGGTTCGATTATATCATGGTGGATGAGTACCAGGACACAAACTATTCGCAATACCTTATAGTAAACAAACTTGGCAATAAGCACAACAATGTGTGTGTGGTTGGCGACGATGCACAAAGTATATACTCTTTCCGTGGTGCCATGATCGAAAACATCCTAAACTTTAAAAAGGATTACCCCGGCAGCAACTTATATAAGCTCGAACAGAACTACAGGTCTACCCAGGTTATTGTAGATGCTGCTAACACAATCATAGACAAAAACAAGGAGCAAATTCAGAAGAAAGTTTATTCAAAAAACGAAGAGGGCAGCCCAATTTCAGTTGTAAAAGCATTGACCGATATCGAAGAAGGTTTTATAATATCCAATGCTATTTTTGATACCATGCTTTCGGATCAAGCCAGTTACAACGATTTTGCTGTATTATACCGGACAAATGCCCAGTCGCGTATCTTTGAAGAAGCATTGCGCAAACGAAATATCCCGTATAAAGTTTATGGTAGTATATCGTTCTATCAACGTAAAGAAATCAAGGACATGCTGGCATACCTTCGTATGCTTATTAATCCACGTGACGATGAAGCCTTAAAGCGGATCATAAACTATCCGGCACGTGGTATTGGTAAAACTACCATGGAAAAGCTGGAAGAACTTGCAAGCAATAAGGACATTAGTTTATGGGAAGTAATTGCCCAGATCCCTTCTTTTAACAATATCCTCAAATTGAACAACGGTACCATTTCGAAAATCACGAAGTTCATGGAGTTTATTGTGGGGTATCAGCAAAAAGTCAACGCTGAAGATGCTTATCAGATTGCTCAAAATATAGCTTCGGAAAGTGGGGTGCTTAAAGACCTTTACCATGGAACAACACCGGAAGAGAGGAGCAAATATGAAAACATGGAAGAATTACTGAACGGTATTCGCGATTTTGTGGATGCGGCCAGGGAAGAGGACCAGCCAACAAATCTGAACCATTATTTGGAGAATGTATCACTGTTAACCGATGCAGACAATGAAAAAGACGGAGACAGGGAAAAGGTTAGTATAATGACCATTCATTCTGCCAAAGGACTTGAATTTAAATATGTTTATATTGTTGGGGTTGAAGAGGAGTTGTTCCCATCCCACATGTCCATGCAATCACCTAAGGACCTTGAAGAAGAAAGGCGTTTGTTCTATGTGGCTGTTACCCGGGCAATGAACAAAGTAACCCTTTCGTATGCAAAGAGCCGGTATAAATGGGGCACACCAACAGATTCGACACCCAGCAGATTTATTTCAGAAATTGGGGAGGAATATATCGATTGGCCAGATGACCCGCGGAAACAGCTGGAAATGTTTGAACGCCAACCCCTGCAGTTCAAACAAAAAGAATCCGGAAGGAGTTCTTCTGGCTTTGCCCCAAAGCCAAGGGTAGGTGGACAGCCAACAGGATTAAAGCCGAAGCCGGTTATTAACGATCCATCATTTAAGGCGGACCCACCTGAGAAAATACAGCAAGGAATGAATGTTGAGCACCAACGTTTTGGAAAAGGTAAAATTGTGCACATCGAGGGTGAGCTGCCCAACAGAAAAGCAACAGTATACTTCCAGCAAATCCAGCAAGAAAAGCAGTTGTTGCTTAAATTTGCCAAACTTAGGATTGTAAAAAATGTCTGACCCAATTTAAGCTTGTATTAGTAAAGTTGAATGCTCATGCCTTTTTCATTCACCATAGCTTTGATGTAAGCTGAAAACTCAGCCTTAACGGCAGTCTTAACCTAAATTCAATTCCTTTTATTATATCTAATTGAGGGTTAATGGAATAAAATAATAAGTAATCCCTTTTGAATAGCCAATAAAAACAACTAGTTTTGCAGAAATAATTATTTATATGTCATTCGATTATAATACAAGCCGAAAACATCTTGTTTTGCCAGAATATGGGCGAAACATCCACATGATGGTAGATCATATTAAAACCGTCGAAGATAAGGAAGAAAGAAATCGATTATCGCACGCTGTTGTTGCTGTTATGGGTAATCTGAATCCACATTTACGCGACATTAACGATTTTAAACATAAACTTTGGGACCATCTGGCATTAATTGCAGAATTTGATTTGGATATTGATTATCCGTATGACCCTCCTCGTCCAGAAACCTTTGTTGAAAAGCCCAGAAAAGTTCCTTACGGAACGCATAGGATTGCCTTCAGGCACTATGGGAAAGCAATTGAAATGATGATTGATACAGCACTTCAATTGGATGAAAGCGAACAAAAGGATGCTTTGGTAAACGTTATTGCCAACCATATGAAAAAGTCGTACCTCACCTGGAACAGGGAATCGGTTGACGATGAGGTAGTACTTAAAGATTTAAAAAAAATCAGCAAAGGAAAACTTGACCTTTCAAAGGTTAAATTGAGCGAGGCAAAAGACCTTATCAGTAAAGGGAAAAGACCACAAAAAAGAAATTTCAAGAAGCTTAAATAAATCCCCAAAATCCGGTACAAATGGCATCATTCCGTATTGAAGGCGGAAATAAACTCCAAGGTGAAATCCAGCCCCAGGGGGCAAAAAACGAGGCATTACAAATATTATGTGCTACCCTTCTAACAAGCGAAGAGGTGGTCGTCGAAAACATTCCAGATATTCTGGATGTCAGAAACCTGATACAGCTTATCGCTGACCTGGGAGCTGAAGTTCAATCACTTGGAAAAGGCAGGTATAGTTTCAAAGCTAAACACATCAATATTGAGTATTTACTTTCCGAAGACTACAAGCAAAAAAGTGCCAGTCTAAGGGGTAGTGTTATGATAATTGGTCCTCTATTGGCCAGATTTGGGAAAGGTTATATCCCTAAACCCGGTGGCGATAAAATTGGGCGCAGAAGACTTGACACCCATTTTAATGGATTTATTGAGTTAGGTGCAGAGTTTAAGTATAACCACAAAGAAAATTTCTATACAGTAGAGGCCAAAGAACTCAGGGGAAAATACATGCTTTTGGAAGAAGCCTCAGTTACTGGTACTGCTAACCTTGTAATGGCTGCGGTTTTGGCTAAGGGAACAACAACAATTTATAATGCTGCCTGTGAACCGTATTTACAGCAACTTTGCAAAATGCTGGTGTGCATGGGGGCAAATATTGAAGGAATTGGCTCAAATTTGCTTACTATACATGGTGTTGAAAGCCTGAATGGTTGCACACACCGTATGTTGCCTGATATGATTGAGGTGGGCAGTTTTATTGGTCTTGCTGCAATGACAGGATCAGAAATCACCATTAAAGATGTGGGGTTTTCGTCATTAGGGATTATACCACGCTCTTTTGAAAGGTTAGGCATTCAGTTTGAATTAAGAGGAGATGATATTTTTGTTCCTGCACAGGATCATTATCAAATAGAAAACTTCATTGACGGCTCTATCCTAACTGTTGATGATGCCCCATGGCCAGGACTTACCCCTGATTTGCTGAGTGTAATCCTGGTAATTGCAACGCAGGCCAAAGGCAGTGTGTTGATACACCAGAAAATGTTTGAAAGCAGGTTGTTTTTTGTGGACAAGCTCATCGACATGGGGGCTCAGATTATCCTTTGCGATCCGCACAGGGCTACTGTTATTGGATTAGACAACCAGGTAAAACTCAGGGCTACAACAATGACATCTCCTGATATCAGGGCTGGTGTTGCCTTGTTGATAGCTGCCCTGTCTGCCGAGGGCACTAGTATAATCCACAATATTGACCAAATCGACCGTGGCTATGAGGGTATTGACCAACGCTTGAATGCTATTGGGGCAAAGATCTCAAGGATTTAATCATGCATAGAAATTGGTAGAGAATATAAAATAAAGCACACAAAATATGAAGAGACGCAATATATTGCGTCTCTTCATATTTTTACAGACCTGTCATTTTGTCCTAACAGGGTCAATGGCAGGCATTTTGTTTTATGAAAGAGAAATATTTAGGTTTCACTTAATTTTGAGTTAAAATTATGGCAAAGAAGGCTGTGAAAAAGTCTGGAATTAGCGAAGATAAGATAGACAAGAAAGTAGATAGCAAAAAGGGAGCAGAAGCTAAAGCTGCCCCTGGAAAAGGCACCAAAGGGAAAGACAAAGCGTCAGAAAAACAGACAGAAGGTCAGGCAGCTGCCGATGATGCCAAAATTGCAGCATTGAATGAGGAGATTGAACAACTCAAAGAACAGATGGCAGATGCTGAAGAAAATGGCAAAATATGGCATGATAAATATTTGAGGCTTTCTGCTGAATTCGACAATTACAGAAAAAGAACTTTAAAGGAAAAAACAGATTTGACAAAATCTGCTAATGCTGTGCTTTTAAAGGAAATTTTATCTGTTGTTGATGATTTTGAACGCGGCATTGCTCATTTCGAGGACGTTGAGGACCTCAAATCCATGCAAGAAGGCGTAGTATTGATCTACACTAAATTTGTGGAATTTTTGAAGCAGAACAGCGTGAAAGAAATTGAAGCCATGGAAAAAGAATTTGACCTCGATTTTCATGAGGCCATGACCAAGATACCTGCACCCAGCGAAGATTTGAAAGGGAAAGTTGTAGATGTTTTGGAGAAGGGGTACATGCTCAACGATAAGGTAATCCGCTACGCTAAAGTAGTTGTTGGTGAGTAGGTAGCTCAGATAAATGGTGAATAAACTTGGTTAGAAATTAAAATGATAGCCTTGCAGGCTTAAAATAATTTACAAAATGTCGAAAAGAGATTATTACGAGGTTCTGGGGATAAGCAAAAGCGCATCGGCCGAAGAAATAAAAAAGGCCTATCGGAAACAAGCGCTAAAGTATCACCCCGACAGAAACCCCGGGGATAAAGAGGCGGAGGAAAATTTTAAAGAAGCTGCAGAGGCTTATGAGATTTTAAGCGATGCCCAAAAACGGCAACGGTACGATCAGTTTGGACATGCTGGTGTTGGAGGAGCTGCCGGAGGTGGACATTTCACTAATGTAGACGATATCTTTAGTCACTTTGGTGATATTTTCAGCGATTTTGGTTTTGGAGGTTTTGGAGGCTTTGGAGGTGGAAGCCGAAGGGGTGGACATAGGGTAAATAAAGGTTCTAACTTAAGGGTAAAAGTTACCCTGAATCTTGAAGAAATTGCCAAAGGCGTAGAAAAGAAGATCAAGGTTAATAAATATATCGGGTGTAAAGAATGTTCAGGAACCGGAGCACGAAATTCCAATGCATATAATACCTGTTCAACATGTCATGGAACCGGACAGGTTACACGTATAGCCAATACGCTGTTGGGCCGTATGCAAACTACTTCGCCTTGTCCGGAATGCGATGGTGAAGGAAAAACCATACAGGACAGGTGCCTTAGCTGCCATGGCGAAGGTATTGTCAAAGGCGAAGAGGTTATTAAAATCAATATTCCTGCAGGAGTTGGGGAAGGCATGCAATTAAATGTTGCCGGAAAAGGGAATGCTGCCCGTAGAGGTGGAGTAAACGGTGACCTTATGGTGGTTATTGAAGAGCATAAACACCCAAGCTTGATCCGTGACGGTGTTGATCTGGTTTACCTGTTGTATTTAAGCTTTGCACAGGCAGCACTGGGCGATACTGTTGAAATTCCAACAGTTGAAGGCAAAGTAAAAATTAAGATTGATGCAGGTACTCAGCCTGGCAAGATTTTGCGCTTACGAGGAAAAGGGCTTCCCGAAGTTAATGGATATGGACGTGGTGACCTGTTGGTTAACCTAAATGTTTGGGTACCAAAAAAGCTCACAAAAGATGAACAAAAAGCCATAGAGAAGTTACAGGAATCGGGAAATTTTACTCCAGATCCTTCATCCGGGGACAAAGGATTCTTTGAGCGCATGAAAAACTACTTTGAATAGTCTTTTTTTGTGTACATCCATTTTTAGACTATTGCAATAAATTGCGTAGATTCACGGTTTGTTTATACAACTTGGGAAATCATTTACGCATGTCATTTTTTGTAGCAAACAACATAGTAAAACAATATTCGGGGCATTTGGCATTGGACGAAGTTTCGGTGCATGTCCCCCAGGGATCAGTATATGGACTGCTTGGGCCAAATGGAGCAGGTAAAACTACTTTGATCCGGATCATTAACCGTATAACAGCCCCCGATAGTGGACAAGTACTTATAAACGGGAATGCCCTAAAGGAGGAAGATGTTGGCCGTATAGGTTACTTGCCTGAAGAGCGTGGTTTATACAAAAAAATGAAAGTTGGCGAACAATCGCTTTACCTTGCACGGTTAAAAGGACTTTCAAAAAATGACGCCAAAGCTCGTTTGGTTGAATGGTTCGAGCAGTATGAAATCATGCCCTGGTGGAACAAAAAGATTGAGGAGCTGTCAAAAGGAATGGCTCAAAAGGTTCAGTTTATTATCACCTTGTTGCACGATCCCGAAATACTTATTCTGGATGAACCCTTCAGTGGTTTTGATCCCGTAAATGCTGCGCTATTAAAAAAAGAGGTTCTGAACCAGAAGGCCAAAGGCAAAACAATTATCCTGTCAACACATGATATGGCATCGGTTGAGGAACTTTGTGACAACATCTCCCTGATCAACAAGGCGAAATTGGTTTTAGAAGGCAAGGTCAACCAGATCAGGCAAGATTATAAATCTAACAATTATGAATTAATCTTTTCAGGATTGGGAGGTGATATACAGGCATTGTTGAATGGCAATTACGAAATACTTGAAAGCTCGGCCATGGATGAGGGGAATTTCAGGACTCTAATAAAAGTTGGGCAGGCAGCAAAAGGCAATGAACTTCTGAAGCTTTTAATCGAAAAGGTTGACATCCACTCTTATCGTGAAATCTTACCCTCAATGAACGAAGTATTCATTAAGGCCGTTAGCGAACCACAAAAACCAGAGCAAGCATGAGCAAATTAGGACTTATCATAGCCAGGGAGTATACGACAAGAATTCGAAAGAAGGCATTTATTATAATGACAATTATAGGACCGGTTTTGTTTGCGGCATTGCTTGTTATTCCTATTTGGTTGGCTACACTGGAGGACAAAGAAGAAAAAACGATTGCTGTAGTTGAATTTGATGATTACGGACATGCTGTGCCTGACAGCCTGATGCTATTTAGGAATGTATTTGAAAATAAACCCTTGCTCCATTTTGATTATTTGGGTGGTATGAGCAAATATCAAGCTGAAGCTATTGCTGGACAAGAAGTTTATTATGGAGTGTTGATAATAAGCCATCGTGCCATTTTTGCTGGAGACAAGACCTCTGCTACCTTCTTGAGTTCCCGGCAACCAAGTCTCGATGTTGAGATTCAAATAGAAAAGGCATTGGAGAATTATCTCTATAACCGAAAATTATTAACCTATCAGGTTCCTCTTTCTGTTTTGCAAAACCTTAAGTCTGATGTTACCCTGGATATTCAGGAGATCGATCCTGAGGGCAATGTGAAGAAAAGTGGTGTTAATGCCAAGCGAGGTGTTGGGTATGCTGGAGGATTTCTGATTTATTTCTTTATCCTTTTTTTTGGTGCCCAGGTAATGCGTGGGGTGGTAGAAGAAAAAACCAACCGAATTATTGAGGTTGTTATAACATCGGTAAAACCTTTTCAACTAATGATGGGGAAAATTATCGGTATTGGCCTTGTCGGTCTGTCCCAGTTCCTTATATGGGTTATCCTTTCTACTGTTATTTTCTTTACAGCAGAATCAATTATAATAGGACAAAAGGTTCAGGACTTAAATAGAGTACCTGAATCAAAAGAACTTTTTGAAGCTTCACCAACAGCTCAAAACCAGCCGCAAGTGCAAAAAATAACAAGTGAAGATATTAAGCTGTCCGGGACTTTGGAAGAAATCTATTCACTGCCATATGCCTATATCATTGCCTGGTTTTTGTTTTATTTTATTGGCGGGTTTTTGCTTTATGGGTCTATGTTTGCGGCTATTGGTGCTGCAGTTGATGTCGAAACAGACACACAGCAGTTTATGTTACCGGTAACAGTACCCTTGGCAATAGGAGTTGTCGTAATGATGAGTGTTATAGCAAATCCCGAAGGTTCTATCGGAATGTGGTTTTCTATGATCCCATTTACATCTCCAATAATTATGATTGCACGCATCGGTTTTCACCCGGATCCAATTCAATTGGCTATATCTTCAACTATATTGATATTAACGTTTTTATCGGTGACATGGTTGGCAGGCAAAATATACCGTACTGGCATACTCATGTATGGGAAAAAGATAAGCTACAGAGAGCTGTTAAAGTGGCTGAGGTATAAATAATATACGATTATTGCAATTGCTGCACTCCAAGGCTTGTGTTTTTGTAAAGGGATCTTCAACTATCTTTAAATTGATCTATTAATCCGACAATAAAACCAAATCAATGTTAGAAAGGTGCAAAGTCAGGAGACCTGAAGATGATAATTATGCATTGTGTAGTGCTTCCTCAACTTCATAGCTGGTATTAAACCCGGATATTCTAATTCATATTCCGGGTTGAAGCACCACCATACCCTGGAGCTAAACCGAGTTTCCTTATTGAAGATAAATTGGAAGATCGAGACTGGATTAGCAATTTAGTAAGGACTACTGTTAATGAACTTCCTGAGCCTAAATTGAAAAAGAGAAGAAGTAAGAAAAAAACAAAATGAAAGAATAAAAGCCACTAATATTGAATAAAAACAATAGCCGATAAAGCAATAAATTAAAGGGTGCAGCCCGTTTTAACTTTCTTGCAATTTTGACAGTAAAGTGCCATGCAGTCGGCTACATATTCTTATAGTCAAGGTCAGAGTGCCTAATAAACTAAAAAGTGTGTTTTTATATACGTACACCTATTCGTAAATTTATACAAATATTGAATTCTCAGCGGCTTTAAGGTAGTTTTTAGACAGACTGACGTTGAGTATACGTTTTAAAAGAGTATTCAGGAATGAGAATTAAACTGATTTTTTTTATTTGTATCATCTTAACCTCTTGTTCGAAGCAAGATCAAGTATCTATTTATGATTCTTGTCTTGATTATGGTTGGGAATTATTGCAGGATATGCAATACGGAAATGCTCTTAGTGCCATTGATTCTTGTTTGGCAATTGATACTCATTCTGACAGAGGTTATTGTTTGCGAGCGATAGCATGCATAGAACTGAGACAGTTCAATAGTGCATTGGAAGATTTACAAAAAGCATATCTTATAGATAGTACCTCAGCATTTGTGCTAAACAATTTTGGAATATTATATGATAGACAACATAATGATGCTAAAGCAGATTATTACTACAAAAAGGTTATACATTATCATCCTAAATATACAGCCGCTTACTCAAACCTAGGTATAAATGCAACTGCAGCTGGAAAATATAGGAAAGCTTTAAAGTTTCATAATAAGGCTATAAACCTTGATAGTAAAGATGCTAATGTATTTATTAATAGAGGAGCTTTGTATAGATTTATGGGAAAACAAAAAAAGTCTCTTAAGGATCTAAATAAAGCTGTTCATTTAGCAGACTCAAGAATACTAACTCTAAAAAGCCACTATCACCGCGGATTAACGTATAAAGAACTCAATAAGACAAAAAAGGCAATTGATGACTTTACATATGCAATTGATGCTTTTCCATATGACCATTGTAGCTTATATGAAAGAGGATTGCTGTATTATTTGACACAGGATTATGATAAAGCTCTAGATGATTTTCAATCAGCAAAAAAACTAGGATACGACAACAAAATAGATATAGTGATAGAGGAACTAAAAAACATTATGAACAATTAAAACCTATACACAGCACACGGCAAAAAACATTTGGGGGTTGGCAGTATTGAGGGATTTGTAGTCCTTATCCTATCGCTTAAACAGGGATGTGGCCGCAACTCGTTCTCACCCACGATTTCTTACCTCGAGACAGTGTGCGTGTAAAACAAAAACGACAATTCTAAAAAAGAAAATTAAGATATGATATTAAACTATATTTACTGGAACCCTGACCCCGAGATAGTAAATATCTTTGGGATTTCGATTAGATACTATGGATTGCTCTTTGTAGGAGGATTGATTCTTTGCTACTTTAGTTTAGGCTGGATTTATAAAAGAGAAAACATTTCATCTGAGCATCTGGAGAGACTATCAATTTTTGCCATGATAGGGATTATATTAGGGGCACGATTAGGACATTGTTTGTTTTACGAGCCTGCTTATTTTCTCTCGCATCCATTAGAAATGATTTTGCCGGTTACTTTTCCTCCTGGTGGAGGAGTTAAATTTATAGGCTATCAAGGATTGGCGAGTCATGGTGGTGTACTAGGTTTACTCATTGCAATATATCTCTATTCTCGTATGACTAAGCACTCAATGATTGACACTTTTGATTTGATTGCTGTTGTAGCAGGATTGAGCTTTGGGTTTATAAGACTTGGAAATTTCATGAATTCTGAAATTATTGGCATTCCGACAACAAAACCTTGGGGTGTGATTTTTGCGCGAGTAGATATGGTACCAAGACACCCAGCTCAATTGTATGAGGCAATTTCTTATTTTATCATTTTTATGGTTATGATGATTCTTTACAGAAAAATGAGAGATAGACTTAAAAACGGTGTCTTCTTTGGGCTTGGGTCTGTTTTATTTTTTACAGCAAGAATTCTAATTGAATTTGTAAAAGAGAATCAAGTCGGTTTTGAAGATGGAATGACGTTCAATATGGGACAACTTCTGAGCCTTCCTTACATTGTTGTTGGAATTGGATTTATAATTTATGGACTTAGGAAGACAAAAAGCTCAGCGCATAATCAAATAGATAGCTGATATCCGACTGATCACATGATTAATCTTTCATTTGGTTACATGCAGATTGAAAGGATTTCGGTTGTTTCGTGCTTTAGGACGATGCAGATATATTGATCAAATCCGTGGAAAAACCCTGAAGCAGTTAAATTTTTATGTATCTTCTATGCAGTAATACAAATTTTTCAAGTATAATTTTTTACATAAGTCAGAATTTAATCCGGATTGTGTATTAGAACTTCGTTATGAAGGTTGAAAGTGCAAAAATAGAAGGACTTGGCGAGATGAATCATAGCACGGCTATGAATAATCGAAACAAGTAAGTGAAACGACTTATATTGAAGCAATTTCAATATGTAGTAGATTTTCTAATGCATATTCCAGGTTTAATGACATGAATAGTATTTTACTATAGAGAATACGACATATAAAAACCAATAATTTTGGTATGAGATGGAAGCCTTACTGGTATAGACAATTTTATACGTATAGAATCATAATTATCATTTGTTTATGTGTTATATTTTCTTTTCCTAAAACACTTAGGGCTCAGTATGGAATTAAAATCGGAACATCTGTCTCAAGCTTTTATTATTCAGGTACCACCCCTGTGCCCTATAATGGCTACGATATTGACCTAAGTCCATTTCTTGGTTACGATATAAAACTGGTTCAGGCAGAACCTCAAAAACCTTTATTTTCATACTATTTAAGCATGTACCGGTCGTTTTACCTGACAGAAAAATTTGGCGTTCGGCCAGAACTGAGCTTTACTCAAAAAGGAGTTGATTTCAGTCAGTATGAGTATGAAAGAATTACCTATAAAGTAAAAATTAATTATTTGGAGATTCCGCTTTCGGCCATATATCAACTTCGCCAGACAGAAAAAGCTGCATGGGAAATTTATACAGGTGGATACGGCGCATTAAAACTAAATGCCATAAAACGCGTTTCCACTCAAACTTCTGAAGAGATTAGACAGAAGGTCAACTCAGTAAAATATTTTGACGGAGGAATACACTTGGGCATAAATTATAAACATAGTTTTTATAATGAATTATTCTTTGTGGATTTTAGAGTATTTGTTGGGTTGTGCAATATTTTTAAGGCCCCGGAGGACTGGACAAGCACCTATTTCGAAACACCCAAAACAAAAATAACCGGTATAATTTTATCTGTTGGATATGAATTTTAGAACAATACTTGGTTGGGCTTTTTTAACCCTTGGCATACACTTTTTTTCGGGCTGTGAAAAAGAGGCTGTTCAACATGATATTGAAGAGGAAATTCAACAACTCCTAACAAAGTATGATTTACCTTCATTATCGGCCTGTATAATTAAAAACAATGACATTGTATGGTCTAAGAACTATGGATATAGCAACCTCGGGGATGGTATTGAAACTGATGATGAAACCATTTACCATATTGCTTCAATATCTAAACTATTTATTGTTACCGCTATTATGCAATTGGAAGAACAGGGTAAAATTGATTTAGATGATGACATCAGTAATTATCTTCCTATAACGTTGCGACATCCATCCTTTAGCAATACTCCAATTACTTGCAGAATGTTGCTTACTCACACAGCTGGGTTATCCTCGCCACAAGGCTATGATGGAGAAAACGGCATGTGGAATCAATTCGAACCGGACCAGGGTCCACCACCCAGTGAATGGGTACCACAGTTCCTGATTCCCTCTGGAATATACTATGATCACAACTTATGGAATTCTGTCGAACCGGGCACTTATGAATTCTATTCAAATATTGGATTTTGTGTTGCAGCCTATATAGTTGAACAAATTAGCGGCGAAAACTTTAGGGATTATTGTAAAGAACATATATTCGTTCCGCTTAACATGAATAATACCAGTTATAATTATAAAGACCTCGATTGGAATAAAATAGCCATAATGTATAATAATCAACATGTAGAAAGCCACTATTTCGATAACAGGGTTTATGCATCTGGGGGAGCAAAATCGACTATCCGGGATTTAAGTCGTTTTGCCACATGTTATATGAACAAAGGTATTCTCGACGGTCACCGTATTCTCAAAGAAAACACGGTCAATAAAGTGCTTGAAATACAGAATCAGGAATCAGGTAGGTGTTTGTCATGGGAGGCATATCTTGGCGATTGGTTTGGTCATACCGGTGGTTTAATTCGGGGAGCTTCCACAACCCTATTGATAAACCCTAATAACAGAACTGGTATTCTTATCTTCACGAATTCACATTCGGGGTTGGTTACTCCTGGAGGAGATATATATTGGTTAATTAAGCAGAAAGCCAATGATTTCATTTTTTGATACCTATCGGTATCAACCCATGGAGTACTCCACATGCCCCGCGCCACTCTTTTGTCACCCATTTGTTGGAAAGCGGTGAAAACTTAAGAAACACACAAACCCAAATGGGGCAATGCAACTCAAAAAGAACTGAAAGGTACTCCCACGTTGTCGGCAACAACAAAAGGCTATTGAACCCCTTGGATTTAATGGTGAAGCGCATTACATTTGAAAAAAAAGAAACGTTAAAGGATAAAAACAATGTCTGTACAAATGGAAAATAAACGTAACTCGGAGTATGAGTTCGGTATATACAGAGGTTATGTGTGATTAAAAAAACACCCTGCAAATGAGAAGAATATTATTGTATGTATTAATACTTTTTATCGGATATAGTTGTAACCTTAAATCTGATATCAATAAGAATAAAGAAAAAGTATTGCAAGATTCACTCAGACTTGATTCTTTAAGAAAAGAGGGATGTGATAGTCTTTTAAATTATATATCAGAAACAAATTCTGGGAAAGTAAATCTACCTGATAGTCTTCCGAAAAATATTAATGATTGTATTAAGCAATTAGATACTTGTACGAATGATAATATTAAGGAATGGATTAAATGTGTAACAGAAAGAGAATATGTTTCCACATTGCACCACGGATTTGGGATGTATCTTCGAAATAATTGGGGCTTATGGGCTGAATCAGACTTGGCTAAATATTTTTATTCTATTGGGATTTACCATCCAGATGATATGTCGAGTATAATTTTAGAATGTTTCTACCAGTATGTGAATACTGGAAAATATTCAATTGATGATAAAGTTGATTATTTAAAGAAATATTATAAGGATAATTGGGAAAAACAGAAAGAAAGAGAAGATAGTTTAAATCGTATAAATCTCCCAGAATATACTAAAACTAAACGGTTTATTGACAGCCTTCATAAGGCAGTTGATTATGATTCTAAAATTTCAAAGATTCCAGGTCTTGTTATGGACAGTCTGAATTTTTTCATTGAGAAAAAAAGAGGTGATACAACTCTATTATGGAGTGGTGGAGGTGGTGGAGGGATATCAAAAACAGAATACTTAAAAATAGTGAAGAATGAGAGTTTTGGAAGAACAATCTTTTTTGAGAGCATAGGTTCGGATGGGACAATAAATATTGTTCATCTTAAAAGACAGGTTTTCCTTAAAAGGGATGGGGCATTATTCTTCTATGACAATAAGAATGGTTTTGTTTTAATTCTTTCTCCACAAATGATAAATAATCCTGAAAAAATCAACGAATGGGAAAATTTGAAAACTTGTTCGTTTAATAAATCATTTATAAAAACAATTTGGAAATTAAACAATAAAAAGTATTACTATATTGAATTGCAAGGGGACTGCTATGGTACAGGCTCAAAAGTTCGATACTTTTTTGATGAAGATATAAATGTAATATTTGATAAAAATGTAATCAAGAAATTATGGGGAAGTAGAAAATTATTTGAAAGTAACCACAAATAACATTAAATAAACCGCATTAAAACAACGGTTTATTATTAACGTTGGTAGCCATAAGCAAAATGAGGTACACTCTAACAATATTGATAATCATTTCTGGACAATTAATAAATGCACAGAATCACAAATGGTACGATAAGTATCTTCCAGAGGATTACAATCCAGATTTATACTTATTAACTGATTCAAGTTTAACTAAATACTATAATGATACAATCAAAGATTTTGAAATTAAGATAACAGGAAATAGAGATGCAGTTTTTACAGATTGGATAAATTCCATAAATTCTGATATTAAGGTTGAAAAGCTTAAAGATTCTAAATCTAACTGTTACAAAGAGAAGATTTTTTATGCGAATGGAAACTATGAGAAAGGGATTTCAGACAGTTATTTTAAAGGACATTATAGAAAAGGAATTTGGATGTTATATAATCGCAATTCTGTATTAATTGGATACGGAGAATATAAAAGATTCATTATCCTTCGGCAGTATATTGATTTGATTGGCGAAAATAAAGAGTATGATTTAAGACATGGGAGATGGATTTATTTAGATGCAAAAGGGCAAAAACAAAAAATCGAATACTATAATAAAGGAAAACTAATAAGAACTAAAAATATTATGGCTACTAACAATTTAGGAATTAAGGCACTTTTGAGCCATAAAAAAAGGCAGTAGTTTTCTTTTACCACAGCCTTTTTTATGGGTGTTTGTTTGCCAACGGCCTGCTTAATTGTGTTAAATTTGTATTGGGCTAGACCTTTGCAGGTTAGCACTATGCCTTTAGGGGATTCAATGCCTGACCGTACCCCCAATATGGGGCAAATCCCCTGTTCTTACCACTTGTTGTTTCAATTTCTTTACTAGCAGCTTTTTATGTTACAAAAGGGCATACCTGTACTATTCGGTTTGTAGTCAAAAATCAAACCGGCAAGTATTATGCTATTCCAAAGAACCCCTTGGATTAAATGAAGAAGCGCATTACATTTGAAAAAAAGAAACGTTAAAGGATAAAAACAATGTCTGTACAAATGGGAAATAAACGGAACTCTGGGCATGAGTTCGGTATATACAGAGGTTAGCGGTCATTGAATTGAACAGCCTCGTAAACTTGAGAATATTAAGATAAAATGAGAATAGAAAAACATAACATAAAAGACACACACATAGCCGAGTTGATTTCTGATAATATTATAATTCAGAAAATTGAAGATGGTTTTGATTTGTTGGGAAACTTGTATTATCAAGGCTTTGACAAGGTAATTATTCATGAAAAAAATATAACATCTGATTTTTTCGATTTGAAAAATAAAATGGCAGGAGAAATACTTCAAAAATTTTCAAATTATCGGGTCAGACTTGCTATCGTTGGGGATTTTTCAAAATACACGAAAAAAAGTATAAAAGACTTTATATACGAAAGCAATAATGGAAAACAAATTAATTTTGTTCCTACTATATCTGACGCTTTAAACGTATTGATAAACTAATTAGAGTCTGTCCATAAAGTCGGGGGTTTGAGGAATAAAGTTCAAATACAAGGCGTGTGAAAAATTTAAACCGCAGTATACTTGTGTATATGAGGATTTAAATTTTGAGCAACAACGCAGTAGTTGGACTTTATTGACAAACACTAATTAGCATAGAGAAAACAAAGATGGATTTAAAATCAATAATAAATGATTTATTAATAGAAATACAGGCTGGTGAAGTTGAAATAAGGGATGATAGGATTAATCAAATATGGAAAGTCAATCTCGATAGTTTTTTATTATCGAAATTCCTTATAACTCAAGATGTATATTTTCAAGTGACAAAAGAAAATCCAAGTGTATTTAAAGGAGATAAAAGACCTGTTGAAAATGTCAATTGGATGGAAGCTGCTAATTTTTGTAATTCTTTATCAATCCAGTTAGGATTGAAACCATATTATTGTTTTAAGGAAAATGAAGTTGTAGATTCAGACCAAACAGCTAATGGTTTTCGACTTCCAACAGAAGCAGAATGGCAATATGCTTGTAAAGCAGGAACAACAGGAATAAGATATGACGACTTGGATTTGATTGCATGGTTTAAGAATAATTCCCAAAATCGGACTCAAGAAGTAGGATTAAAAAAGCCTAATGCGTGGGGACTTTATGATATGCTGGGAAACATTTGGGAATGGTGTTCTGACCTTTATGACACAGAAGTTTATGGAACGTACCGTATTTTTCGAGGCGGTGGTTGGAGTGACGAAGAAAGAAGCCTAATGGCAACAGTAAGACGGAGAAGTCATCCAGAAAAATTCAAGATTGATGACCTCGGATTTAGAATTGCGAGAAATAAAACAACGAACCACTAACACGCGTTAAAAAACATTGGGGGTATGGCGGTATGGCGAGCTTTACAGTTCATATCGTATTCCATACTCCGAGATATGACCTCAACTCGCTCTCCCCAACGACTTTTCACTACAACCGTTAGTTGCAAATAGGTATCCGAATATAAAAACGCACTTTTTAGGTTTTTAGACAGACTGACGATATAGGTAATATTTAAACTTCATCTAAACAAAGTGTTCTAAGAACTGTTAATCATCTGACAGTAATTAGTAGCAATATGTTTTCTAATATAAAATAATGTTATGCCAATCTACATGGATCGTCATGATGTATCAGAGTCAGTAAACGCAGAAAATGTAGCTCAATTACATAAGGAAGATTTGAGAATTCAGGATAAATTTAACTGTCGAGGTTTAACGTATTGGTACGATGATATTAAAAAAATAGCCTTTTGTTTAATCGAAGCTCCCGATAAAGATTCAATCCACAAAATGCATAATAGTGCCCATGGCGAAGTACCTAATCAAATCATAGAGGTTGATGAAAATATTGTAGAATCTTTTCTGGGGCGCATTAAAGACCCACGAAATTCATCATCAAAAGATTTGAATATAATTAATGATCCGGCTCAACGGACATTAATGGTTGTTCGATATGAAACATTGTCACTTACTGGCATTCGCAATTCGATGTCTGGTTCCAACATGAAACAGATGATTAAGGTCATCGGTAATTTATTAAATAAGTTCGGGGGACGACTTATCGAATACAGCGATGGTAATTTGCTAATTTCATTTAAGTCTGCCTACAATGCGGTTCAATGTGCCTTTGAATTAGAAAATGTTTTTAATGATAAAATTGCATCATTATACAATTTAAATGTTCTTGTTAAAATTGGATTGGCAACAGGTATGCCTGTTGAAGCTAATAAAGCATTTTTTGAAGATGCAATTAATATGGCAGGTAGACTTTGTTTTATTGATAAAACGAGTATTGTAATGACCAATGAAGTTGAAAATTTATTTATTACAGAAAACCTGGAGGTCCCATACTACAAAGACAGGATATACGCTTTGCCGGTTTCGGAGGAGAAACATTTGAATGCTATAATTGATTTCATTGAAGAAAACTGGCAGAATGTTGATTTCAAAGTTGAAGATTTTGAACAACCTTTGGGGATGAGTAAAACCCAGGTCTATAGAAAATTTATGCTTTTAACCGGAAAATCGCCAAACAGTTTTATTAAGGAATATCGTTTAAATCGAGCCTTAGAGAAAATAAATAAGAACATACAATCCATTTCAGAAACAGCTTATGAAACTGGATTTAATAGTCAATCTTATTTTTCAAAGTGTTTCTATCGCAGGTTTCATCTTTTACCTTCCGATTACATAAAAACCTGATCTAAAATCCTTCCTCTTTTGCCCGGTGAATATGAACTAAATGTTCACTTAAAATATCCAAATGTACATATCATTGAATGGTGAATACCATACTTTTACAAGTAGTATTAATTAAAAATAAAAGGTATGAGAAATATGTTTTTTTTAGTATTAACCATTTTAATATCAACAAATATGTCAGTAGTAGCACAAGATTCTGTAGATGTAACATCCAAAAGTCTTTTTGAAAGACTTGGGGGAGTTGAAGGGATTACCCTGATTGTTGACGATGTGATTGAAGCCCACATGAACAATCCTGAGATTAAAGAAATTTTTATCCCTTACAAGGAACAACCTGAACGTCTGGCCTCCATCCGACAGCACACGATAGATTTTTTTAGTGCTGGAAGTGGAGGACCTGTTGAATATAAAGGGCGTGATATGCCATCGACACATAAAGGTATGGATATTAACGCGCACCAGTATATGTGTGTAATGGACGATATTTTAACCGTATTGGATGAACATGAAATTGATGAAGAATCAAAAAAAGACGTTCTGTTCATTCTCTGGTCATTAAAAAATTCCATAATGCATAAATAATTAAGACAAGGAGGAACAAAAAATGAAAGTAGCAAAAGAAAATATTGAAGTTAAACTGGAAATTCCTGGTGCGACTATACGTCAAAGAACTAATTTTGGCGATGCATCCGGATTGGGAAAAATAAGTGGAGAGTATTTTAGCCTCTCAGCAGGAGTTGATACTACCCCACTTTTTATTGGACTTGAAAGGGACTTATGTCAATGTCCGCACTGGGGGTATGTTCTAAAAGGTAAAATTACCACCACAAATGCTGAAGGCCTACAGGAAACTGTAAACGAAAATGATATGTTTTTTTGGCCATCTGGTCATAATGTAAAGGTGGACGCTGATGCGGAAATCATCATGTTCAGTCCACAACATGAACATACTCATGTTATTAATCATATGATTGAAAAGACTCAAAGCTAAGATTTACCGATAAAAAAAGGTTTGTCCAAGCTTGTCGTAGTGATAAATATATTTGAAGAGGTTGTGCAATAAGTCTGAAAAAAGTCATTCAGGCCATTGAACAACCTTTGTTTTTACAGTTAACCATTTTTAACTTCCATTTAAGTTATTTGAGCATTTTATTTTAATAAAAAATTTTTGTTTCATAAAGTTTGAGGCAGATCTTAAGTAAAAGATTATATCGCTAAATAAAATCGGCCTATAATAAAAAAAATAATAGCCGGGATAGTAGTGATTTCAAGGGATGTAGCTCGCTCCAACTTTATCTGGGTTTGAAGTGTTCAATCGCCTACCTGCCATATACTTACCATTAGCAATCAGCAAAAAAAACATTTGCTTATAAAAAGAACCTATGATACTTTTTAATGATAAATATAAACTTGAATTAAATATTTCTCAAAGAGATTTTATTGATGGGCTTCTAAAGAAAACAGAGATACGTGACGATTTAAATCATGATATGTTCCCCAATAAGAAAAAAGACTTTATTGGACGGATTGATTACGATAGTTTTTCGATTGTAATCAATAGGAGTTCATTCCTTCAAAACAATTATAAGATAACTGGATACATAGCTGATAAAAAAGATAAAATTCAAATAGAAGGAAGGGTAAAAGAATATAAATTTCTTCTTCTATTTGTTCTGGCATTTGCCTTATTTTCCTTTAGTTGAATGATTGGATACCTATTTTTTACAAATGGACAAAAAGACTTAATAATTTTCTTTTTAATACTAACCTTGATTGGAGGTGTAAATATTTACAGAGTGATAAGCGGACTTGATAAGTATAAAAAACAATTCCTTGAAAAGATAAAAAATATTATTGAATAGAATTGCAAAAATGCTAGCACATGGTATAGTGCATGCGGGTTTCAGCGGTCTGCGAACGTTTGAGGCTTGCAAAAAAAAGTTAGTGTAAACTGATAGGATGTCACTTCGCAATCCCGCAAGACACCATACTTTTACTGTTATAGGCAAGCAAAAGCAACCATTGTAACATGATTATCATCTATAGTAGAAAATAAAAAAACATGAAAATATCAATATTTAAAAGATTTAATGGATTGATAAGTTTTCTCTTATCCATTTTAGGTTTTGGTGCAGCATTTAGTTTTAGTAGCTGTGAGTATGGTACACCTGCAGTTGAATACGGAACTCCTTTTGCGACTTTTAAAGTAAACGGAAATGTTAAGTCAGAGGTAACTTCTAATAATATTCCAAACATTAGAGTTGTAATGGGATATGACACAGCCTATACTGATGAGTCAGGTAACTATCAATTATCAAGTAAGGAATTTCCTGATGACCAGACTTTTTTATTAGAATTTAAAGACATAGATGGAGTGTCTAATGGAGAATATCAGCCACTTGACACTATTGTTGAATTTATTGCCCCTGAGTTTTCGGGTGGGACAGGCAGTTGGGATAAGGGAGAAACAGAAAAAGAAGTAAACGTAAAACTCAAAGATAAAGAATGACCGTTAAGAAAATCTCCTTTAAAAAGAAACTAGCACTTAAACTGTATAATAAGTATCGTGCGAATGAAAAAAAGATTCATCAACTAAATTATATTTTTTGGGAGTGTACATTAAGGTGCAATTTAAGTTGCATTCATTGTGGTAGCGACTGTATGAAGGATTCGTCCATCAATGATATGCCTAAAGAGGATTTTTTTAAAGCTTTAGATGAAATAACTCCTGACATCATTCCAAATAAAACGATGATTGTTTTAACTGGTGGAGAGCCTATTTTACGCAAGGATATTTCCGAAATTGGAAAAGAACTTTATAAAAGAGGATTTCCCTGGGGAGTTGTTTCCAATGGAATGGGTATGCAAGCACCAATGATAAAGAGCCTTCTTGATTCTGGAATTAGAGCAATAACAATAAGCCTTGATGGTTTAGAGGATTCACATAACTGGCTTAGAGGAAATAAAAATAGTTTCAAAAATGCGACAAATGCAATTGCCATTTTAAGTAAATCGGAAGATTTGCGATATGATGTCGTAACATGTGCAAATCAAAAGAATATAAATGAACTTCCTGAACTTTATAATTTGTTATTAAAGTTAGGATTAAAGGAATGGAGAATCTTTACAATATTTCCTATTGGTAGAGCAAAAGAGAATGGATTACTTCAATTAAAACCTAACGAGTTTAAAGGGTTATTTGATTTCATTGAAAAAGTCCGTAAAGAAGGAAAAATAAGGTTAAACTACGGTTGCGAAGGATTTTTAGGAGATTATGAAGGTCGAGTGCGGGACAATTTTTTCTTCTGCCGGGCAGGTGTTAATGTTGCTTCTATACTTGTAGATGGTTCTATTTCAGCTTGCCCAAATTTGCGCGACAATTTTATACAAGGAAACATCTACAATGATAATTTTAAGGATGTGTGGCAAAATAAATACTCAATGTATCGAGACAGAAGTTGGACAAAAACCGGAATCTGTGGCGATTGTGATTTCTTTAATTACTGTGAAGGAAATGGAATGCATTTGAGAGATGAAAAAACGGGCGAATTATTATTTTGTCATTTAAAACGAATTGAAGAAGGTGAAACAATGCCAGCCCCACGGTTTTAAAGAGATTGTTGATGATAATGATTTTGAAAAAATTCATGAATTTATTCCTCAATACCTTTTAAGTATTCTTCGTAATTTTCAAGAAAGAATGTGGTTATGCATTCTTTAGTCTCAGGGTATATATCACCTTTAAATTGATGAAGTATTCTGGCCAGGTATTCAGGCACAATAGACATAGTTCTCCCTGCTTCAACTTTTTTGTATCCGTTATTACAAACAGAATAAAACATTTTTTGTATTTTCTCCAAGAGCGGTAATTCCAATTTTTCTGATTCACCCAATCCATAAAAGTAATGACTTAAAAATTGCAGGTAGCCTCCTTCTTTTTCAAATAAGCTGATATAATGCAATTCGCCATGCTTTTCTTTAGCCTCATTAATGCACCAAAGGATTTCCTCAACAATTAAATTGTTATTGGCTGGCCTCTTGTTAATTAAGTCGGTTAAATACTTCTCCAACAACTCTTTTGAAATGATTGAATCATTTTCTGATCCCAAATGATAAGCCCTAATTGCTGCCAACCTACCCTCCATATCATCGCTTTCTAATGGTAATGAATGAATCTCAGTTACAGGCGTAAGAATTTGTTCTGCCAGTTCTTTGGGCACTGTTTGTAACATATAATTTGTGTTTTCTTCCTCCGAAAGATCCCAAAGGCTTACAGCATACGCTACAAAATTTTCAGTTGTATTTAGCGTCTTGATATGGGGCATCAATTCTTTCAGGCATTCTATGTAGAGGTCCATCATCAGGTAAGAAGTATTATAATACATTTCTTTTATCTTCTTCTTTTCGGCATCAGAGAGCTTGTCATCATATTCATATGCATCATACATTTCATCGACAACTTCATTAACTTCAACTCCAATATCAGAAAGTTTTTCAGAACCTTCCCATCGTACACGAAAATCATCAACACCATATTTCCTGCCATTAATTCCGTTAAGGCTACCTGGCGAACAATTGTTCTGCTTAAGGAATTCTTCCCACGATTTCTCATTGTTAATACCTATAACTGCGTAGTAATGCCCAACCCTTACATCAACAATAAAAGCATAAATGTTTTTATTTACGTTATGAGTTTTCACTTTTTCTACCAGATCAAAAATATCAGCCTTAATTTCTTCTTTCCAAATTTTAGCAATAGCATTCCATTTCTCCAATAATGTTTCGTAGGTATTCATATTTTTAGCTTTTTATATTTATCGGGCCCCCGGTACAAAAAGTATTCAGTCGGGCTATTTAAATAATGTCTAAAATAGTCAGGCTGTCATACAGGATATTCAACCAGGGTGCAATTTAAGCCATAAAAAAAGGATTAAAATCACCATTTTTGGGGATGTGAAAAAATCACCATTTTAGATGCTTTTTACCAGCCAGGATATCAGTAGTTTTAGACGCACAAAAGAATTATAGGCGTTTAAACTTTTTATATTATGAATGACACATTGAATTCGGAATCGCAACTAGCCGTCAAAACTGGCGAAATGACATCGTATGGTTATTATTTATCAGTTGATAATGAATTTTACCAGGTTGCCCCTTATGATATTAAGCTGGAATTTGGATTAAATAAATTAGGGAAAGTTCAGTATGCCCCAATAAATGAGTCAATAAAGTTATTTGTGTACCGTCCTGATTGGGAATATAAGCAAACCTCATTTTATGCCCAGGAACTAAATGTTGTAAATCATGATTATACCAACCTCATAGAGCCACAGATCATCAAACATAAAGACGATCTGTATGAGTTGGTTTTTCCCGGTCTCAAGTCTGGATATTTGCTAGTGATCAGGGATATAAACAACCTTTATGCAATTGGTCTGGGCAGTATTTCTGATCATTTGGTTAATTTGTTCAATACTACCGATGCTCCTGTTCATGCAGTTTTTGAGGATGTTAAGCAGGCATTAAAGTCGTTCCCTGATAATGAGCAGCTTAAAAATGCCAAAGTAATGTGGGAAAACCGCTATCATAATGATAAAGTCAATGAAATTTGGGAAAACATCCTTAGCAAACATAAGAAATTTGAAGAACACGAGAACAGAGGAGATAAGCTAGTGTTTGCCAGGGATACTTTACAAGAAATTAATTACTACTTTTCTTTAGAAGGTGAAAAAACACAAATCGATTCCGTTGAATCAATGAAAAGTCAACTGGAAGCGTATATAGATGATGTGCCTCCTGTTCAGGAAAAAGCTCCCCTTGATAAATCAAAATTGAGCCCAAGCCTTGTAATTTATCGGTCGCATCAGTTTATAATTACCATGGCAGAAATTGGCAACGAATATTTATTGCGGTTTAAAGGCATAACAAATGAGTATAACGGAAAAGTTGTAAGACACTCAAAAAATATTCAGAATGAATCTACAGGGTCATTCATTCTTAAAACCGATGAAATTGTTGGTAAGGAAAACTGGAATACCTTTAGCTACGAAAATGATGGATGGGGAGGTAGCCGCTCTTTTGTTTATCCTCCGCTAATTAATGAGCGGCACGATGTATATCAGGTAAATGAGTTCGATACAGATATCGAGATTGAAGATACAACAGAGAAACTTTTTAATGATTATAATAAACAGTAAAAGGACTATCAAAGGTTTGCTGGTGAGGCTCCTTTTTTCTCGCTAACTATCATAAATGCTAGAGGAGCAATTAGGGTTTCTTGTCAATAATTTGGTTTAGCATTCCTACAAGGGCTTCTTCCGGTGGCATTAATGGATATAAATCTGTCAATCATTTGCTCTATGTACAGAGGTAGAAAGATCTAGGAATTGTTGAAGGGGTTGCTGTTCCTGATGCCCGTACTTTTTTAGTGCTGGGGTGATCACCAGGTCATGATCCAGGTATCGGTGTTATGACAGTCCTACATACTCTATGTATAAAGGTCAATATGCTCACCGGTAGTGAAGCCAATATGCTTTTACTGGATGTATATTGAAAATGGTCTGATTGCTGTGATAAATAGGGAGAAGAAACCCTATGAGACAGAACCCAATGAAGCAGGTCACTGGCTCGATGCTCCCTTCTAGGCCATTCAAAAAACATCAATGATAAAAGGATTTCTATTTAAAAAGTAGAGTGTTAAAATTGGAAAAGAAATGACAACTAAAAACATCAATGATTCGTCGACGCTAAAACAGATAAAAAGCAATTTGTCATCAGAAGAACTTATAATTGCTGAAACTGCTTTAAAAGATTTATGTAAATACGTTGATAAAAACAGTACAAAAGAGATTAATCCTTTAGCTGAATATTTTGACAAAGAGCCTTCTTTTGACAGCTTGGTTTACCTTCCTGAGCTAGATGCTTCTTTTGAGAAATTCAAATCAGATCTTGGTACAGATACAATATTGAGTTTGGTGAAAACTTCCTTAAAATCGATCAGCAGAGATAACTATAATATCACATTGCTTTCGATTCGGGAAATAATAAATAGAAAAGACGCAAATGCCCAAAAGAAAGTTTTTAAGTTATTTAAGCAAGCTTGTGATTACTATGACTATGGTCATCGTTGCTGGGGAGAAACTATTCTGGATATTCTGTACGATTCTCTATTTAAAGAATTTGAATGTAGTGCGCTCATCAATTTATTAAGTACTGCCGACCTACAGATGTTTTATCCAGAAGATGGGGACCAGGCTGATCATCTATTTATTGCTGGCTTTAAAAAATGTGAAAAGAATACCGATTTAAAAAAACTTACTTTAAGTTTTTTTAAATATAAAAGAGAATGTATTTCTTTCTTTGGAGCCGACTATTTTAAAGACCTGCAAAACCAGATAGAAACTGTTTTAGATGATAAGAAAACACTTGTATTTGCTAAAGAAATAGAACGAAAAGCTAAAGAATATAGAATTTTTGACTTAATGGCTTCCGAAGATAAGAAGGATGTTCTGGAACTCATTGAAGAAATTGGTAAAAAAGAACACGCAAAGTTTATAGATGAAGATGGTGGTAAAGTTTCTGATAAACTTTTAAATAGAGATGATCTTTCTAAGGAAGAACTTCTAAAGGCTTTAGACGGATTTATTAAGCAAACAGCAAACAGCTGCGCTTCCCAGATATCCTTAGCCCTCATTCCTAAATTTGAACAAGAAGAGTTTTTTAATTATTTACGTAGTAAACTTTCTAAAGATAATGGGGAAGATCTGTTTTTTGTAGTGGATGTAATTATTGATGAATTAAAAGAAGATGGAGCTTCGTTAGAACAATGTAAGCCGTGGTATGCCTTAGCTCAAACTTTTAATCCTGAAGGAGATGCCCATTTATTTAGTGAAGACATTTCTGCAAAGTTTAAAGAAATCATAGATAATACCAAATACGATGAATCATTTTATACTGCAATTGATCAATTAAATGAATTGGTAGACCTCATTAAAAACCCACCCATTGAAATCCATTACCTGAATCTTAATAAAGGTTTTTTGAATTTAGTAGAAAGAGACGAAGCAAAAGCCTGGGAAGCTATTAAAACAATCAGTCATTGTTTTTTTAAAGTAATGAAGGAGCAACAAATCTATAGAAGCCTGCATATTGCAATAATTGCGTCTGGCAAAACAAACGATTTAGCTTCGTTAAAGTCCTTTGAAGCCTATTTTCCAAAAGATATAGAACAATCGAAGTTAAATTTTAATCCTCCAAGTGCTTTTAATACAGTCATACAAAGATTAGTTTATAATCTTGCTTGTGGTTATGCTATGTTATCTGAAAAAGAGAAGATGATATATTACATCAATCAGTCTATAGCTTCTGGTAAGTCCAAGAATCAATTCTTAGAAGATGCTGATTTTAAAGCCTACATAGAAGATAAAGACTTTATAGAAGCTTTAGGTAAGTAATTGCTAAAAAGGTTTTAAGCAATTCTGCCCTGCAGTCCAAATACCTCTGGTCTACTCGGTTAATATGGTGCTGATTCAAGCGGCAGCGGATTTATTTATCTTTCGCCAGTCATGTATCCAGAACAGGCTACTCTTTTTATATTCTATTGTTATGTTTTAACCCGGATTATGTATTAGAAAATCTATTACATAATCCGGGTTAAAAGGATAAGGGAAACGGTTAGAAGGAAAACAAGGCAGTCCGTAAGGAAAGACCAAGTGCCGATAAGGAGTAGACAAATGTCCCTAAGGAACGCACAAATGTCCCTAAGGAACGCACAAACGTCCCTAAGGAACGCACAAACGTCCATAAGGAACGCACAAACGCCTTTAAGGAATGCACAAACGTCCATAAGGAACGCACAAACGCCTTTAAGGAACAAGCAAACCATTCTCCAATAAAAATTGGGGATATAAATAAACAGTTTAATTAACCTAAAATACAGCTTTTACACACCTTCAAAAACAATATAAAATTGTGAGTAAAACAAGAGTGTCCCAGCCCATCACACAAACATCCTGTCGCTTCCACATGCTTGCTTCCTTTTCCGATGCACATTCTTAGGGGGCATTGATTTTAGAATTGTCAGAATAGAAAAAACAAATATTTTTATGGAATTTGACAATAAATTGCACCCGGATAGAAAATTGAATAATAAAATGGACATAATTCTTCACAAACAAAAGGCAGTAATCCTGATAATATCCTTGTTTTTTTCATTCAGTTCTTACGCTCAAAAATTAATAGAAAGCCGACAAACAAGTTATTACACATACATTTACAAAATCACGAATAAGGAAGCTCAGAAGATCTACAAGAAAGATATTTGGAAAGTTGACACCTCCTTTTTTCACACTTTGGTAGATTCATTTCCAACGGATAGTCAATATTATGGAAAACTTGAGCAAGGACACTATTTAAAAACCTTTGCTGAAAGAGAAAAACAAAATTTTTCAATAACCACTATTCAGGATTTTAATGTTTTTATTTTTAACAACAACACTGATTTATGTATCCAGGTATTTGATTTAAAAGGTAATCTTATCAAGGATGCTGAAGTTAGTGTTCATTTGAAAAAACTTAATTTCAATAAAAAAACACAGTCCTACCTTGATAAAAAATCGAATCAAAAAGGATTGTTAAAGGTTACATATAAAGGCTTTACAGCATATTACAATTTATCCAGACAATATAATAACTCTTTTGTTAAGCGAGGAACCCGAAAGGTTGTTTATGGCACTCCTATAAAATATGTTTGGATGCCGGTAAACTATGTAATATTTATACCAATAGATGGAGTAAGATCAATTGTAAAAGGGTGGCCTCAAGGCACTATTTATAGAACCAAGAATTTCTTTGTTAAATCCTATAAAAGAATTGCCTGTTTGTTTGATGATTACTACTGCGATTATTACGTAAAAAATAAATTCAGGAATAAGCATACAGGTTACATGGTATTCAATAAACCGAAGTACATGCCCGGTGATACCGTGAAATTTAAAGCTTTTGTGGTTACGAAAAAGGGCAAGCCTATTGATAAGAATGTACAGGTAATATTACAAAACAACAGAAAAAATATTGAATTAACAGAATTAGAACCTTATCGAAGTGGTGGTTATACATATGAGTTTTATATACACGATTCTTTACAACTTCAACTTGACAGGAATTATACAGTTCGTTTAGAACTTAATGACCGAAAGGAATATATCAGCGGTTCTTTTAAATATGAAGATTACGAATTATCAAAGAATCAACTTTCATTGAGAGTTGATAAAAAGGAACATTTTCGGAACAATAAAATTACTCTTTATGCAAAAGGTACAGATGAAAATGATTTGAACCTCCTGGATGCAAGGATTGAAGTATTAGTAACCCCTAAATCAATAAATAAGTATTTTAAGAATTATGTTTTTATACCAGATACTTTACTTTTTATAAAAAAGAAGCTTAATCCGACCGATGAAACAGAAGTTGTTTTATCAGATTCAACGTTTCCTAATGCAAATTTTGAATATGCAATTACTGTCAGACTCCTAACTTCTGATAATGAATCTATCTCTGAACAGGAGGAAATTTCATACTTCTACGAATCAAAAAAATTCGATATTGAAGTAAATACAGATTCCATCCATTTTGAATATTTAAAAAATGGAGTAATGGAATTGAAACAGGTCATCATAAATTCACATGACAATTTCGGAAACGAAAGTCTAGTGTATGAAGGAATAACACCCTGCAGCATTGAATTAAACCCTTATTTCTCTTCATATACAATTCAAACAGATTCTATTTCAGAAACCATAGCTATTTCGGAAGAACCATCATTGCTTCAGTGTTTTTCAGAAAGAACAACAGATTCAATTCATATTGTTGTCAATAATCCTCGAAAGATTCCATTTATCTACAATATTTACAAAAAGAATAGCCAACAAACATTTGGACACGCCGATTCTTTGGATATTCATAAAAAAACATCTACCAGGCAAAACTATTTTGTGTCAATTCGTTATTTATGGGGCGGCCAAGTTAAAGAAGAAAATTTCAGAATACCTTTAATTGATAAAAGGCTTAATATTTCGGTTACTCAGCCCAAAATCGTTTACCCGGGACAAAAATCAAGAATTGATATTTTGGTAACAGACAACGAAGGAAAGCCAGTTGAAGGAGTTGATTTAACGGCATTTTCATTAACCAAGAAATTTAATTATTCTTCGCCGGAACTACCATATCTAGGAAAAACAAAGAAAAACAAAAGCGTAATAAATAATTTCAATTTTAAAGACTTCAATCTGAATACACATTCGGGTTTGCAATTAGACTATGATGCATGGAAAATTCTGGCAGGCATTGATTCGATTGAATATTATAAATTCATTTATCCAAAAAACTCAATCTATCGTTTTGAGTACAATACAATTGATTCAATAACACAGTTTGCTCCTTTTGTTATTTCAAGGGGTAGAATTCAACCAGTTCATGTTATTTATGTTGATAGCAAGCCAGTTTATTTTAGCTGGTCAACAAATACCCGTCCCTACTCATTTAATATAGTTAGTGGTTATCATCAAATAAAACTTAGGACTGCTTATAGAGAAATTACAATTGATAGTTTGCATTTTGAAAAAGGTGAAAAATTGATTTTTAGCTTAGAGCAGGATGCAAAAAACCCTAACATCAAAATAAATAAAGTTGAAGCAAAGCTTAGTGATTTTGAAAAACGACTTCTGTATAAATACATCGTTCCGTATAGGAATAATTTCGGCGAACAGTACGCTTTCATAGAACAAAGTGGAAATATTCAATTACTTACTCCTGAATCAAAATATCAAAGAAATAACTTTGCCGGACCACTGGCTGGTAATTTGACTTTTCAACTTGTAGATGGTTTTTCGACTACATTTAATCATGAACCGTTTTTTGAATATGAGTTTTTGCCTGCATTATTAAAAATGCGAAACATTGATAAAAAAAGCTATCCTGAATATTTAAATAACTATAGGGCTAATAATACTTTAACTGATGCTGTGTTTACCAAAGGAGCAATTGAAAAACAATGGAACGATTTTTTGGATTCAAAAAGATATCTTACAGCGAGATACAGGTATCCAAATTCTACAAATCAAGGGGCCGGCAAACTATTAATTAATTTTAAAAGGGATAATGAACCTATAAAGGATATTCCTTTGAATATTTTGGTTTTCAGATATGATAATCATGAATTTCTGAGAGTTTATCCGGGCAATACTTCATTTATACATGAATTACAAAAAGGTTATCACAAATTAATATTCTTTTATTCAGGAGCGAAATACCATATTGAAGATTCAATTTTTATTCAACCGAATGGATTGAATTATTATGAGTTTGAACAACCAACTTCATATAAGAAAGATACTTTTAGTTTGTATGTAAGCAATGTGATTGAAGAAATGTTATTTAAACCAAATCCTTACTATGAAACTGAAGAGAAAGAGTTGAAGCAGATTTACAATATGTATCAACAACAGTTTAAATATACCGGTGTTGGTGATGTTGTTGAAGGATACGTTTATGAAGAGGAATCAGGTGAACCATTACCGGGTGTTACTGTAATTATTAAGGGCACTACTTATGGCACAATAACAAACTTAGATGGTTATTATTCCATTAAAGTACCACCTGGTAATAACATACTAAATTTCTCATTTTTAGGTTATGAAAGTCAAGAAGTAGTTGCCAATGGCCAAAATATAATTAATGTTACCTTTACTTCGGAACTTCTTATGATGCAGGAACTTGAGGAGGTTGTAGTAGTTGGTTATGGTACAACTAGGAAAGCTTATCTAACAGGTTCCGTTACAACTATAAGTACAAGTAGTCTTCTAAGTGGTATACCCGGAGTAAGTGGAAATATTTCGGAGAGGTTGAAAGGGAGGGTTGCCGGTGTTTCTATTTCATCCAATAGTGGAGTTCCGGGGGGTGCAGTAGAAATTAGCATAAGAGGTGTCTCAACTGTTGAATTTGATAAAACCCCTCTCTATATTATTAATGGAAATGTTTATACCGGTGATATTTTAGACTTAGACTCTGCAATCATTCAAAATATTGAAATCTTAAAAGATGCAAGTGCCACAGCCATCTATGGTTCAAGAGGGGCAAATGGAGTTGTTATAATTGAAACGGAAGCAGGGGCTTTTAAAACGACTGAAGCATCATTAAAAGGTGCTGAATATGATGAGACATTTTTAGAAGCAGCAAGCCAGTCAAGCTCAATTCGTGATAATTTTTCAGATTATGCATTTTGGCAACCAAGCTTAATAACGGATAAAGATGGGAAAACAGGATTTGATGTTGTTTTTCCTGATGACGTTACCAGTTGGGAAACATTTTATCTTGCCATGAATGATAACAGTCAATCAGGACAATCAGAAGGTCTCATAAAATCATATAAACCACTTATGGCACAACTTGCAGTTCCAAGATTTTTGGTGCAGAGTGATACTTCTTATGCAATTGGTAAAGTGTTAAACTATACTCCCGATTCGGTTATGGTAGAAACAAAATTTGAAGTTGATGGGAAAGAAATGCTAAATACTTCAAGATTTTGTGAAAACTCATTGATTGATACGCTGCCATTCTTTGCTTCTACTGATTCTGTGGAACTTAAATATTTTCTTGAAACAAATGACAATTATTTTGACGGTGAACAAAGAAATATTCCCGTTTTTCCAAAAGGGCTTGAAGCGACCAAAGGTAATTTTTATGTGCTCAATAAAGACACCACTATTCAGTTGCAGTTTGATTCAACATTAGGCACTGTAAGCCTTTATGCCCGGGCAGATATTCTTGATGTTATTGAAGATGAAATTAGTCATTTGATTAAATATAAATATTCCTGTAATGAACAAATTGCATCAAAATTGAAAGCGCTGTTGGTAGAAAAGAATATTGCATATTACAAGGGGCAAAAATTCAAGAATGATAATAAGATTGAAAAATTAATCAGGTTATTAAAGAAAAATCAGAAGGAAAATGGTTTATGGGGTTGGTGGAAGAATTCAGATGAAAGCTTGTGGATTAGTTTACACATATTAGAAGTCTTAACACATGCTGAACAACTTGGCTACAAAACTTCAATTAATAAAAATAAGATAACAGAATTACTAATATGGGAGTTAGATAGTTCTCGTGATTTCTATGATAAAATACGAATACTTAAAATTCTGAATCTTTTAGGTGCCCAAATAAATAACCAACCCTATATTTCTGATTTGGAAAGAACTAAGAATGTTTCATTAAATGGGCTACTTAAACTAATTGAGTTGAAACAGCTATGTGGAATTGATTGCAATTTGGATACCCTGGATTATTATAAAAAATCAACCTTATTTGGAAACACTTACTATTCCGATGAGAATCAGACAACAAACCTATTAAATAATGATATGCAGAATACATTGCTTGCATACAAAATTGTTAAGGTTGATTCGACAACTGATAGTCAAAGATTAAACAAGATTCAAAACTACTTTTTGGAAAACAGGAAAAATGGCTATTGGAGAAATACCTATGAATCAGCACAAATTATAGAAACAATATTGCCCGATTTATTAAAAGACCAACCTGAATTAAGTAAAACTGAATTGTCATTAAAAGGAGATATTAACAGGAATGTTTCTGAATTTCCTTTTGAAATGAAAGTAAATCCAACTCAAAAGATTGAGTTGTCAAAAACCGGAGACTTTCCGGTTTATTTCACAGCCTATCAAAGATATTGGGATAAGTCACCAAACATAAAAAAGGGGGACTTTGAAATTTCTACAAGTTTCGATAACAAGCCCATAACTATTTTGACTGCCGGACAGGAAACCAAACTAATCACAAAAGTCTCAGTAAAAAAAGACGCGGAATATGTAATGATAAACATTCCAATACCAGGAGGTTGTTCTTATGCTGACAAGAAGAATAATTTTAGAAATGAGTCGCATAGAGAATACTTTAAACATGAAACAACCATTTTCTGTGATTATCTACCAAAAGGCGAATATACTTTTGAAATTGAATTGATATCAAGGTATTCCGGGACATATACTATTAATCCGGCCAAGATTGAGTTAATGTATTTTCCGACATTTAGTGCAAACAATGAGATAAAAACGATTAAAATAAAATGATTGCAAACCGCACCGTTCCTTCGCTGTAAGGCATATTGGCAAAAGGCGCAAAGCCAACGCTACAAGCAAATTTTGCCAACCGAGGATGGGTACTATTGAAAATATATCTTTTGCGAATAAAGAGCCTTATCTCCCTTCCCGCTTAAATGCCGGATTGTGAGAGAGTGCAAACTATGATACATAGACACCTTATTACCTAGGGTTAGTTTTCAAGCCATTGCCTAAAACTTTGAACCCGTTCGCGGCTCACAATCAATTCATCGGAGCTGTTGGTTTGAAGTTTGATTTGCAACCTGCTATTGGTATAGCTGATTATATCTTTAATGGCAGAAAAGGCAACGATATATTTTCTGTTTATCCGAAAAAATATACTGGGATCAAGGAGGTCGACAAGTTGGTCAAGCGAATAGTTAATAGAATAGTCCCTTCCTTCGAGGTTTTGAAGGAAAACAGCTTTCTCCATACTGTAAAAACATTGAATGTCTTCACTTTTAAAAACCTTGAGCCGTTCTCCCACTTTAATCACAAATTTGTTTTTAAAATTGCTGGAAAGGTTCCTGAGTATATTGTCAAAGACCTCTGAAGAATAGCCCGAAGGATTCGATTTACCTTTAAACTTTTCAATAGCCTGCACCAGTTCCTCATAGTCCAGAGGTTTTAGCAAGTAATCAATACTGTTTACCTTAAAAGCCTTAAGTGCATATTCATCATAGGCAGTCGTAAAGATCACTGGAGTGTTCAGTTCAATTTGCTCAAAAATTTCAAAACTGAGCCCATCTGCCAATTGTATGTCCATAAAAATAAGATCGGGCAAGGGATTTGAGCCGAACCATTCTACAGCTTTACTAACGCTTTGCAAAGGACCTCTTATTTGAATGCTCTCACTATATTGTTTAATCAGGCTCGATAGCCTTTCTGCTGCTATTTTTTCATCTTCAACTATAAGGACAATCATAAAGCTGGGTTTTCTACTATCGGAATTTTAGCCAAATAATGGTTGTTTTCGATTGTAATTTCTACAGGAAAATCTGAAATGTAAGAATACCTGCTTTTTAGGTTCTCAAGACCTATGGCATTACTACTTCCAATTTGTTTTTTCTTTTGCAGGTTATTGCTTACAATCAAACAGGAGTCTTTTTCAACAATTTTTATGCTAAGTGGACTGTCATCAGAGATAACATTATGCTTGATACAGTTTTCCACTAAAATCTGTAAAGCCAGGGGCACAATATATTTATGAACTGATGAAACTTCATATGTATAGCTGAGTCCATCTCCATGCCTGATCTTTGCCAAATAAATATAATTGTCCATAAAGCTTAGTTCTTCACCTATTTCAACGAGTTCCGTTTCCCTTTGCTCAAGCACATATCTGTAAATATCCGACAGCTTTTTAATATACCTGACAGCTTTTTGCTGGTCCTGTTCTACCAGTCCTGTAAGGGTGTTCAGACTGTTAAAAAGGAAATGGGGATTAACCTGGCTTTTCAATGAATCGTACTTTGCTTTGATATTTTCCCTTTCCAGGCCTTCATATTTGTCAAGAGATTTTTTCCAAAAATGGACCAGGTATTGCGAATAAAATATTGAAATAATAATTAGGTCTATTGCTAATGCTACAAAAGCAGCGGAAGAGATATAATACTTCAACCTGTCCGGTTCAAAGCGATATATAAATTTGCCAAAGATGTAGGGTACTGCAATACTCACAAATAATCCCCAAAAAATAAAAGACAAGAGGCTGATTAAATTTGATCTTTTTAGGTTTTTGTTCCAGTTCAGGCTTGATCCCATTAAAATACCAATAGCCCAGTTCCCCATTCCAAAAGCAAATCCGATTACAAAACTATAACTTGTCCTGCGAATTAAGTCATGGAACGACTCATACCATTTAAACCCCGAAAATAGTAAGCTCAGAAATATTGAAAGAAAGACCAGGCCTACCAGCATTATTGTAAAGCTTTTTAGTAATCGCGATATATTGGGTTTTTTGTTCATTATTATAAAAGTAGGAAGTTATTCAAAATATTCACAAATCAATCTAAAATCTTCACTGGGATTCTTAACCAAACCAGCTTATTTGCTTAAGTTCCCGTGAAGTAATGCCACCCTGATAGAATAGTTACTATTCTTCAGTTTCTTTACAGGTCAATAGCTGTTTTTGGCAGTCGTCTTTTCCCCAATGCGGGTAAATATCACTTTGTGGTTCAAATGTATTAAACAACTGCATGGCTTTCTCGAGCATGGGCAAGGCAGCTTTTTTCCCTCCACCAAATTCTGCAGGCGTATATAAAACACTAACAGCCTGCAGATAATAGGGCCTTGGATTAGTGGGGTCAAGTTTCTTGGCCATTTCAAAACTGCCTGAAGCTTTTGCAGAATAGGCTTGACCATTGTTCATGGGGTCAATGGTTATAATAGCCTGATATACCATTCCTTTTAGTGCATATATCTCCGACTCCTTGTCTTCAAGTTTTAAGGCTTGTTCAACTTTTTCCAGCGCAAAGTCAGATTCTTTTTGTTTCGATTCTGCATCCTGCTTACTGAATGCCAGAATGCAGTGAATCATCGATGAATAGTATAAAGGCAGCCACTCTTCAGGTTCTGCAACGGCAATACGATCGAAATGATCAGCGGCGATTTTCATCTCATCCAGCGATTTTGAGCCTTCGAATTTCTTTAAGCCATCTGCAATGGCATTTTCAAAATTTGTTTGTCCAAATACCATCTGGCTAACTGCCATCACGGTTAAAATAATAGTGTACTTTTTCATAAGATTAAAGATTTAAGTTTTACTTGTTTTTATTGATTATTTAAGGGATATAAAAATCCCAATGATTATTGTTCGTTGTGTCATGGATTTTATAGGGCTTGAGGTATATACTCCATCTTCATTTGGAGTGCTGGTATATCTGTATGAATAGATATTGTCCAGGCCTGGAATGTTGGTAACAGACGCATGAACTACTGTAAAATAGCCCCAAATGTTTGTTATATAACTTATACTGGCACTTAGGTTATGGAAGTTCTTGGTCCTTGATGCCAAATATTTTTCCTGGTTTGGATTGTTGTAAGGGCGGCCACTTATAAAATCATATGAAATACTTGCCTGTGTGTTCAATTTGTTTATCCAGTATTTAGAGACAAAAGACAAGTTATGGTGGGCGACAAATTCCGGAGTGGTTGCAAATGGATATTCCCTGAATTTTCTTTGGCTCGAGATATATGAGTAGGATATCCAATACTTCAGGTACCTGATTGACTTTGAGTCCTTCCAGAATATGTCAAATCCACGTGCAAATCCAAAACCATCATTGCCAAGACTGTCGTATTCAGAATATACACCCGGGGTATAAGTAATCAGGTGGCTATAATCTTTTTGGAAGAGCTCGGTGCGGAATATCCTGTGGTCTTTTTGTATCTGGTAATTTAAGATGTAATGATTGGCCTGTTCGAATTTCAATGCCTTGGTATATTTTAGATATGTTAGATGGGGTTGTTGATAGAAACTGCCTGAGGCTAAAGAAACCTGGCTGTTTTTTCCTGTTTTATAGGCAAGAGAAATCCTTGGAGCAAGGTTTTTTTTATGGGTATAATTAGAATATTCACTCCTTAATCCGGTACGTACTGCAAATTTCCTGGTAACCTTGAAATCACCTTCGGCAAACACGCCCCAAAGCATTTCGTTTACTTTAAAGGGATACGAACTATTTTCAGAGACATCGGTATATTTAAAACCATACTTCATGAATATATTCTCTATTCCAGTTTTCAACGATATTTTTGAATTGATTTGGTGAATAAGCATTGCTTTGAAATGTTGCGAAGAAAGATCCTCATTCAACTCATTCTGGCCGATAGTTTTGTGGTCTTTGTTTTGGTTGAAGGCATAGCCAATTTTCAATAATAATTTATCGTTAAGCTCAGTATTGTAGCCAGCTTTTACAAATAAGTTTGAGTTGTATAGACCGACCTTATCAATGCCAGGAGCAATATTGGTATAGTTGAGTTGGCTTGAGGAATTGCTGTAGGTAGCATCGGCTTTAAGCAAGCCATTTTTTCCAATGTTTTGTCTGTAGTTTAGCCTACCGTTAAAACTTTCTGGGATTTTTTTCCAATCCAGTTCATGTTTGGCCATCAAGAAATAGGGCGTGAGGTTGTTATAGCTGCCTTCAGCACTAATTGCCGACCGTGCTCCTTTATGGGTATGTCCAAGGCTTGCTCCAACATTCATCAAACCAATGCTGGTAACACTTTCATCGAAGGTGCCGGGAGTCTGCAGTTCCAGGACAGAAGACATTGCTTGCCCATATTCTGCAGAATATCCACCTGTACTGAACATAACACCATTAAACATGAAGGGAACAAATCTGCCTCTTGCAGGTAAATTTGGCATATTGGAAGTATAAGGCGAGGAAACCAACAGCCCATCCATAAAAGTTTTGGATTCTCCGGCATCGCCACCTCTAACAATAATTTTTCCGCTTTCACCTTGTTTCTGTACTCCGGGAAACATGGCAAGTGCACCAAAAAGATCCCCATCAGAACTGGCTGTGGTAGCGATTTCGATAGCATCAAGCACTACTGCCCTTTTCTTTTCGCTGGCATCAAATGACCCTGCAGTTATTACTACTTCATTTAGTTCTCCAGCTTTGTTTTTTAGGATTATCGAAAGATTTTTAGTGGCAGTATGGCCTGAAATATCGATGTAGGAAGTTTCATATCCTAAAAAACTGATAACTAAAACAGAACTATCAGTCCTTTGAGCCATTAATTTAAATTTGCCCAGGGTATCTGAGACAGTTCCATCGTAAGATCCTTTGATAAATACGTTTGCTCCTGTTAAAGGAATGTTGTCAGGATCCAATACAATGCCCTGAATCATGTCTTGTCCGTTCAGGAATAGGCTCAATAGGCTGAATAAAATTATTTGGATGGTTCGCATAGCACCTATGTTTAATTTTCAATGCTAAATTCAGGATAAATAAAGTGTTTGAAAATTAAAAGGCGACGAACTGTAGGATTATATGGTTGAATTGTAAAAAGATGGATTAAAACAGCAAAACTGTAATTTCAGAAACATAGAATACTGAAATTGCAAAGTCGAACTCCTGTCTGCCAAAGCTCAGGTTAAGGGGAGGCCATAGTGGCTTTTGCGGGTTCTCTCAAAGCTTAGGGACCGGTTCCGCGGTACCCTTGGGGCTAAAATTAAAAAGAAAAGGAGGACAAATTGCTTTGTCCTCCTGGTCTACCTAGTATATATCAGTCTGAAAAACTAACTAATCGGGATTTTTATAGGTTATGCATTTATCAAAGTCCTCTCCATTAAAACCAGTTGACAAAACTCTAAGGATGACCGAATCTGCCGGTTGTATTGGGCTTAGGTCAAAGGACACAAAAGAGCTTAGAGGTACATTGCCTCCATCATCATAATCATTATGCATGATTTCAATCATAACAGTATCGTTTTGTGTAGAATCTGGATAATAAACCAGGTTAATGTCATGTGCGATCTGTCCTCCCAAATAACTAAAATTTAGGTTCATAAAATCCATGGCAAGCCAAATACCATCTACCTGAATAGGATCATTTCCTAAAGTATCCCCTCTTCCTTCGTTATATTCAAGAATGGTCGCGGTATATACTTTCTCAATATCATATAAATCTATAATGTAGTCTATTCCAGGAGGCAATTCCCGATCTATTAGAGTAAATGATGCAACAATTCTGTCCCCATCCTCATAATCAGAAGTAACAGAAGATTTATTTTGAATATAAAGCGTATTGTTTTGGTCAGATTCGATCAGTATACTGTCGTTCTGGATATTTAATGTACCTAAAGTGGAATAATACTGCTCTTCAGCTTCTTTCTCGCATGCCACTAGAAAAACAATGAAAGCGGCTGACATCAAAGGAAATTTCAAAATTTTCATTTTATATTGTTTAATTATTATATACTTCTTTAAACCATAGATTCATAACCATGGCAATAGGTTGCGTACTGCTGAACAAAATTAGCTATCGATATCAAAAGAAGTGATAAATTAATGTTTCTGCCATTGCTGCATCCAACTCAGGCATTCCATTTAACAAAACATGCCCAATTCCAGATTTTGAGTGCATATTGCCACAAAGGTTTTTGTTCAAAGTTAGTTGTTCTGTGTTATCGATCACGATCTGGGCTTCTTTTATTACCCCTTTTTCAGTTTTTAGTTCAACATGCCATTGTTTGTCCCCAAACATAAATTTGTGCTTAAATAAATATTTTGGGGAATAACCCAAAATCCATTCCATGTTCCTGTATTTTGTATTTGCCAACTCCTGAATAGTCTCTTTCTCTGAAATGTCAACAGGAATATGTTCAGGTTCTGAATTTATATCAAGTACATATGAGGAAAGCCCTTCGATAAACTCATCGATTGTCATATTGGTTTCAAGTAAATCTGCAATATTAACCACGCTTGCCCTATTTGATTGAACAGCTTTATCGAAATATTTTCCCGGAACTACATGAATTGCCTGTCGCAACTGTTCAAGATCGGAGTTGAAAAGCAAGGTGCCATGGTGCAATACTCTTTTTTTAAAAACATGTTCTGCATTGCCTGAGATTTTTAATTTTCCTACACGAATATCATTTTTTTCCCCTATCCAGGCTTCCAAACCTAAGGTTCTTAAATATTCTATAATTGGAGATATAAACTTCTTAAAATCAATAAGTTTTCCATCTTCTCCATTGGCTATAAAAGTAAAATTGAGATTTTGCATATCATGGACCACCGTTCCACCTCCAGATAGTCTGCGTGCAAGCGTTATATTATTGTCAATTAAATACTTGTAATTTATTTCTGCAAGCGCATTTTGGTGTTTCCCAACTATTACAGAGGGTGCAGACCTCCAGAGCATAAAAATATCGTCAGAAGTATTTTTAAGCAAATATTCCTCAGTAGCAAGATTAAAGTAGGGATCCAGAGTATTACTCAGAACATAGCGCATTGCAATAAAATTCAAAATAAATTCGTATTTTCAAGTCCAAATTAAGATATATAAACACACGAAGATATGGAAAAGTTGGTTGAACGCTTTTTGAAGTATGTAAAAATAGAGTCAACATCAAACGAAAACAATAAGGACTGCCCTAGTACGCCCTCACAGATGGAGTTTCAGAAGATGCTTGCTGACGAGTTGAAAGAAATTGGTCTTGAAGAGATTGAATTGGACGAGAATGGTTATCTGATGGCAACATTGCCTTCGAATATTGATAAGGAAGTTCCTTCTATTGGTTTTGTTGCACATGTCGATACCAGTCCTGACTTTTCAGCCACGAATGTAAATCCGCAAATCCATAAGTACAAGGGTAAGTCCATAGTGCTTAATAAAAAAAAGAATATCACGCTAAATCCCAGGGCGTTTCCAAGTCTGGCCAATTATTTAAATCAGGATATTATTACAACCGATGGTCTGACTTTGCTTGGAGCAGACGATAAAGCTGGTGTGGCAGAAATTGTAACAGCTATGGAACACCTGATAAATAATCCCGACATCAAACATGGCAGGATCCGAATTGGATTTACACCTGATGAGGAAATCGGTCGAGGTGCAGACCGCTTTAACGTTGACAAGTTTGGGGTAAATTTCGCCTATACCCTTGATGGGGGAGAGATTGGAGAACTTGAATATGAGAATTTTAATGCAGCAAGTGCAAAAATCACTATTCAAGGGCTGAATGTACATCCGGGAACAGCTAAAAACAGAATGAAGAATTCAATGCGTATCGGTATGGAGATCAATAGTATGTTACCTCTAAACGAGCGCCCCGAGTACACCGACGGTTATGAAGGTTTTTATCATTTAACAGAATTTACTGGTTCTGTTGATTTTACCAAGTTAAGTTACATTATCCGCGACCATGATAAAGAAAGGTTTATCCGCAAAAAGGAACTTATGATCAAAATTGTTGACCACCTGAACATTAAATATGGTACAGGAACAGCAAAGCTGGTTATGTTCGACCAATACTATAATATGCGGGAAAAGATTGAACCTGTAATGCACATTGTTGAGCTTGCCCAAAAAGCCTTCGAAGCGGCTGGTGTAAAGCCTAAGATTAAGCCAATTCGTGGAGGCACAGATGGATCAAGACTTTCTTATATGGGACTACCTTGTCCGAATATATTTGCCGGAGGGCATAACTTTCATAGCAGATATGAATATGTCCCAATTTATTCCATGCAAAAAGCTGTAGATGTTATCCTTAAAATAGTTGAATTGAATGCAAAGTAAGTTTATTGCTTAGATCCCTCTTTAAGGTTGCTCTTATTTTTCAAATTTGAAGTCTAATGTATTAAATGGCGAAATTTGTATTCCATAGATTTCGGCTATTAGGTTATTTCATGTTATTTGCAGTTTGTTTTGGAATGAATTAAGCAAACCAACTAGCTGTGATAATGAAGAGCACTAAAAAAAACTACTCAACTGTTATTATTTTCTTTTTGACCCTTACATTTGGAGGTTACTGTTTTTCTCAGCCCTCAGGGGGACCCTATGGTCCACTGGACAAAACCTATTCCCTGGATAATATAAAGGGCAATGTATATTTTGTGGCCCCAGATGGTGACTTGAGTGCCTCCGGAGAAAAAGTCAATAAACCCACCACCTTTGGTACAGCAATCAAAAAAGCAGTTACAGGCGATGCCATTATACTCCGTGGTGGTGTTTATCGTATTGGAGGTTTTGTTTTTAACCAGGGGATTGTTTTACAACCCTATCAGGATGAAAAGCCTGTCTTTAAGGGCTCATTTGTAGCCAAAGACTGGAAACCTTTAAGGCCAAATCTATGGGTGACCAAGTGGGAACGCCTTTTTGATAGTATACCTGCGGGCTGGTGGCAAAGGCACCGGGAGGGAATGTATACTCCAATGCACAAGTTTAACAATGATATGGTTTTTGTTGATGGCAAATTTCTGCAATCTGCCGGATGGGAAGGAGAAGTCGATGAGGAATCGTTCTATATAGATTATGAGAAAGGGGAGGTGTATATTGGCACTGATCCTACAGACAGGCTTATTGAAATAACAGCTTTTAATTTTGCATTGAAAAGAATTATAGACGAGTGTTATGGTAGGCTTTCAGATAAGCATGGGCCAACCATACAGGGCATTACCTTTACCCAATACGCCTTTAGGGCAATCGAAATCTTAGGAACTGATCCGGAAAGAATCTCAGCAGAGTGGGAGCATGGCAAGGAAGTAATCGGCACAACCCTGGAGAATTGCGAAATATCATATTGTTCACGGGTAGCAGCTTATCTGCGTGGTGATAGCCTTACGATCAAAAATTGTAAAATCAGTCATACAAGTACAGAGGGGCTATTTATATTAAGTTCGAGCGATGTGCTTTTAGAAAAAAATATATTTGCCAGGAACAACATTGAGCAGATCACAGGTTATTATCCGGCAGCGGTTAAAATTTTCAATCAGTGTTACCGGGTGGTATGTAACGACAACCTTGTTATTGACCATCCATATTCAAATGGTATTTGGTACGATGTGGGCAATGTAGATGGTGTTTTTACAAACAACTGGCTTCAGAATATTGGCATACAGGACAGGCCCCATAATACCAATAGTCTGTGGCCGGGCGATAATGCGTTTTTCTTTGAAATATCCAAAGGTGCTGTAGTTGCGGGCAACATTTTTGTTGATTGTGAACATGGATTAACTGCATTAAATAGCTGTGATGTGGAAATCTATAACAATACCTTTGTGAATAGTATGGTATGCATAGGGCGCGATTCAAGGAGTGCTCAAGGTGATCATTTTGGCTGGCATCCGGCATCTGGGCCCGGTGTAAATGAAAGGGATGGCCATATCCTGATGAACAACTTGTTTACTGGTAGAAAAGGCTTTCATCGACCTTTGGTATATATTTGGCAGCCCACCAGTTTATGTGGCAAGGTCACAAACCCACCACTTTCGAGGATGGAGAGTAATGCTTACATTTTAGAGAACAACAGGAAAAATGTACCGCTTATCCTTTATTGTCCTTTTCAAAATGAGAAATGCCAGAAGGGCTATAATACACTGGATAATTATTCTTCGGACTTTGAGGAATATGGTACGAATAGCACTTTTTTAGTAAAACCTTTGAATGCAATTTTCCAAAGCAATGATCTTAATAATTTCAAGTTGCAGGATAATAGGCTGAAAGGAAATGCTTTACCAAGAAAAGTACTTGATATGCTTGTTATTGGCGAAGAAGACCAAGTGAATAAAGGAGCATATTATTGAAATTGAAAAATTGGTTTATTGCCATCTTAATTTTTTAAGCGCTTTTTAATCCTAAGATTCTTTTGTGAAGTTTTTATAATTAAAGTAGCACTTTTTCTTATAATCGTAACATCTTTTATAAATTAGCTGATTAATAGGAAGAAAAATAGATTATTATGGATGTCGAGATTTTATCAAGGGTGCAGTTTGCATTTACTGTGGCCTTTCATTACATATACCCCCCCTTAAGCATAGGTTTGGGCTTGATATTAGTTATTTTGGAGAGCCTCTATATTAAAACAAGGAATAAAGATTTTCAGATACTTGCTAAATTCTGGACCAAGATTTTTGCTTTGATATTTGGGGTTGGAGTAGCTACAGGTATAGTTATGGAATTTGAATTTGGTACAAACTGGGCCACATATTCACGTTATGTTGGCGATGTCTTTGGAAGTGCCCTGGCTGCAGAAGGAATTTTCGCATTTGCTCTTGAGAGTGGTTTCCTTGGTGTTCTTCTGTTCGGGTGGAACAGGGTAAAACCCTGGGTGCACTTAGCATCCACTATAGGAGTGTTTATTGGCTCCATGTTTTCTGCTATTTGGATTGTAGTAGCAAACAGCTGGCAACAAACTCCGGCTGGATATCATATAGTTGGCGAAGGCTTGAATGCACGGGCTGAAATAACTGATTTTTGGGCAATGGTATTTAATCCTTCAAGTGTAGAAAGGCTATTGCATGTTTGGATGGGAGCTTTCTTAGCGGGTTCTTTTTTAGTGATAAGCGTGCATGCATATTATATATTTAAAGGACGTTATGTTGAGATTTCAAAGAAAGCGCTAAAGATAGCCTTGGTTGTAGCAACTGTTTTTTCACTTGGTCAATTACTTACTGGTCACGAATCTGCAAATGGAGTTGCAAAAAACCAACCTGAGAAACTTGCTGCCCTTGAAGGTCACTTCGATTCGTTGAATAAAGCAGATATGTATATTCTTGGTTGGGTTAACAAGGATGAGCAGAAGGTAACAGGTGTTAAGGTTCCAGGCGGATTGTCTTTTTTGGTAGAGTATGATTTCAAAGCTCCTATTAAGGGGCTCAATGCTTTTCCAGAAGATGAAAGACCAGGAGCGCTTAATGCAATTTTCCAGTTTTACCACCTAATGATTGCTATTGGAATGTTACTTATTACCCTGACCCTGTACTCAAGTTTTTTATGGTGGAGGGGTAAGCTGTTTCAAAAGAAATGGTTGATGATTGTACTAACGTTCTCTGTTTTGCTTCCACAGCTTGCTAACCAAGTGGGGTGGTATGCAGCGGAAATGGGACGGCAACCCTGGGTTGTTTACCGCCTTTTGAGAACTTCCGATGCCCTTTCTAAAGCTGTTGCAGCAAATCAGGTTTTGTTTTCTATGATCATGTTCACCATAATTTACCTCTTTTTATTTCTTCTCTTTGGTTATTTAATGGATAAGAAAATAAAAACAGGGCCATATGAGGAAACCCCTTCGGAAGGACTTCCCCATACAAAAGAAATCTCCTCAGTGATAACCGGTTAACACTTTTTTTATATGGAAACTTTTTTAGGTATTGATTATCCAACCTGGTGGTTTTTAGTTGTTGGAGGTCTGTTTTCAGGATATGCCATATTAGATGGATTTGATTTTGGAGCTGGAGCCTGGCATTTATTCTTTAGAAAGGAAGAAAGTAGACGAATTGCTTTGAATGCCATTGGGCCAGTGTGGGATGGTAATGAAGTCTGGCTGGTAATTGGTGGTGGAGCTTTGTTTGCAGGGTTCCCTGTTTTATATGCCTCCATGTTTTCAGCAATGTATGTCCCATTTATGCTTTTTTTATTGTTTATTATTTTTAGGGCTGTTTCAATAGAATTCAGGAGTAAAGAAAAAATGCTGTGGTGGCGTAAATTCTGGGACATTAGTTATAGTATATCCAGTATAATGCTTGCCTTTTTGCTTGGCGTTGTTCTGGGCAATGTTTTACAAGGCATTGCTATTGGTCCTGATTTTGAATATAGAGGAGGGGCTTTATTCGATTTTTTGAGTCCATATTCAATAATTGTTGGTTTGACAACCCTGTCTATATTTATGATGCATGGTGCAATATACCTTTTGCTAAAAACCGAAGGAAAACTCTATGACCGAATAGTTCAATTATTAAGGTGGGGGATGGCATTTTTTATTATAACATTTGCTATTGTTACTGTAGTATCCTTAATTTTCTTGCCTCACCTTTCCGATAAATTTATTTCTAATCCCATTCTATTTATTGTACCATTGTTAGCATTTTTGAGCATTGCCAATGTCCCCAGGTTGGCCAGTAAACAGAAATACTTCAGGGCTTTTTTATTTTCATCACTCACTTTGAGCTTGTTGCTGATATTGGTGGCAATTGAATTGTATCCAGTTTTATTGTTATCTACAATTGATCCGGATAACAATATTACCATCTATAATGCTGCTTCATCTGAAAAAACTTTAGGCATTATGCTTACCATTGTTGCCATAGGAGCACCATTAGTATTAACGTATACACTATTTGTCTACAATACGTTTAAAGGAAAGGTTAAAATGGATGAAATGAGCTATTAAAGAAAAGGTAATTACCGGTCAGGAATTTGGGTTTACCGATTGATGAGGTATTCCTGTATTTTTTTTGATTGTATTTCAAATTTCTGTTTATCAATTTCACCTCAATTTAATCCTGTTTTATTATGAGTGAACAAGAACATGTATGTCCGGTATGGATGGGCAAACTAATGGTTAGTCCGCTGAGAAAACTATATCAAAACACAAAACGGATTCTTTCACCATACCTAAACCAAGGGATGAAGGTTGTTGAGATAGGTCCCGGACTAGGATATTTTAGTCTGCCCATTGCCAAAATAATAGGGGATAAGGGAAGGTTGTATTGTGTAGATATTCAGGAAGGTATGCTTGCCGGATTGAAACGAAGGGCAAAAAAAGCAAAACTGGCAAATATCGAAACAATTTTATCCACGAAAGATTCTTTTGGGCTTGGTGGCCTAAAAGACGATATCGATTTTGCCTTTCTTTTTGCGGTTGTGCATGAGGTTCCAAACCGGCAGATTTTATTTGACCAGGTAGCTGCTGTGTTAAAACCAAAGGGTACGGTTCTTTTTGCAGAGCCGAACCGGCATGTTTCCGAAGAGCAATTTAATAGTAGTGTTGGTATAGCAAAAATGAATGGGTTAAAAGCTAAAGAAAAGATAAAAATCAAGGGCAGCCATGCTATACTATTAGAAAAAACCTAAAAAATACACTCGCATAAAAACCTGTAATTTAGGGTGATAGGTATTTCCTCCTCCGAGAAAGTCATTTTTTTCTTGTCTGCATTAAACCTTTTTGTAGTCGGGTCATCTAAGATGCTGTAAAAAACGAAATAAAATGAATTACAGTAATAACTTAAATGAACGAATTATGAAACTACTTAAAATGAATTTAGCTTTTTCAGTAGCCGTACTATTTGCAGCTATGGCTTTTATGTTTACTTCTTGTGACAATGTTGCCCTAAACAGCGATTCTAATGTTACCGCTCTTGATATTGAGCTAACTGAGGATGATGCGATGGCTGAGGACATCTATAATAGTCTGGATGCGATGGTTGACCTTGAACTGGCTCAGCTTGACCAAGCAGGTTACGATCCTGTATCAGTAAAATCTACCAGTGAAGACGGATTTATCTGTAAAACAGTGACTGTAGACAAACCCGATTCAACCTTCTTTCCAAAAACTATTACTATTGATTATGGCGAAGGTTGTTCAGTTGTGATCAATGGTGATACAGTTACCCGTAGTGGTATTATCGAGATTTATATTACCGACAGATGGTTTGTTGCAGGTGCTGAAAGAACAGTTACTTTTATCGATTTCTATATCAATGATGTTCAGGTTTCTGGCAGCTTTTCTGTAACAAACCTTGGTTTAAATAAAGATGGCAACATGGTATTCGAAATTGTTGTTGACCAGGGAGAAATTGCTTATAGCGACACTTTGGTATATACAAGAACGAGCCACCGTTTCAGGGAATGGATCAGGCATCGCGACCCGCTTCAGGACAGCCTGATTGTAACAGGAGACTGCCAGGGGATAAATGGAGATGGTATGCATTACATGCACGAGATTGGCGAACCGCTTGTAATGATCCGCTGCGAAAACAACAGATATCAATGGACTGTAGTTGAAGGAACAATTGAAATGGAACGCGATGGTAAAATGGCCCAATTAAACTTCGGGAATGGTACGTGCGACCATGAGGCAACTTTGAATATGGATGGTGAATCTCGTGAGATTCAGGTTCAAAACAGGTATAACCATAGGCGGAAAGTTTTTGGAAACCGCAAAGGAAACTAGTTTATACCTAGAACAAGATTGGTAACAAGCAAGTATGTATTTTTAGGGTAGATTTGGTTTGCCTATGCTGTGCTAGGCTATGGGCCCGGTTCTGGGGCCCTTTTTTTCTCCTCTTTTCTTAAGAAA
>JBNKPU010000002.1:0-13252 GCA_050295515.1 Bacteroidales bacterium
AGGGATAGGCTATGATAGTCTCCCATCATACGGCTCTACGAAGTAGGACTCCTCGGACGAAAATATTCCAAAGAACCTGTTGGCCTGGTTGGCGGTTGTTCTATTCCCTGATCACCAACCCTGCAAAGCGTAGCCAGCCCTTTTTACAGGCCGGGCAATTTGGTATCCGGTATCAACAACAAAAGACTAATGAATGAACCCCTTGGATATAATGATGAAGCATATTTCAATTGGAAAAAAAGATACAATGAAAGATAAAAACGATATCTGTACAAATGGAATATATACGGAACTCTGGGGAAGGAGTTCGGTATATACAGATGTTGTAGGGCATAAAACCACAGAATAAAAGACCAATAATTGTTAATTATAGCCATTTAAATCAGTCAATTTTGGTTACAAGTTTTAATAACATAATTTGTATGACTGTGCATAGCAAATTGCAGAAAAACCTGAAGGTGGGAAAGTTTTTTTTATTGAAGTAAATAAGGATAATTCTTTTGATAAGGAAGGAGGGCATCAAGTACAAATTGCTGGATTAGATATATATTTTATTCAAAAAGAGGAAAAAAATAAAAAATTGAATTCTTTCACAAAGAATCATTTAAGGATAAAAAAACCATAAAAAGGATAAGGATTGATTACGAAAGTCAGCTGTTTTTTTTGTAAATTGGTAATAAACCTTGAAAGATGCAACGCAATGCAAATTTATTGCTAATTGCAATCACAAATCTATGGTGAGAAGTTTGTTTTAAGAGCATAAAACTAATTTTAATAAAATTTAAATTATGAAAAGAGCAAAAAAAACTTCAACGATTACACTCATGCTAGTAGTGTTTTTTAGCCTGACATTTAACCATACTAAAGCTCAGTTAAGAACCCCCAGTTCGGTTTGGACATATGAAAAAGGTACAGTAACTCTTAAGAATGGAGAAGAAATTGAAGGCTATATCTATATGGATATGATGAATCCTCAGGAATTTCAAAAAAGGGTTAACCTGATTGACGAGGAAACCTATGCGGCTTACAAAGCAGGGGAAGATGTAGATAAAGACGCTGTGGTTTATGATGCCAGCGACTTGCAAAGTTTTACACTTGAAAACGGTAAAAAATTCAAACAAGCAACATATGCCAATCTATTTGCAAAAAGAAAACAAGACCAGATACCTAGAAAGATGATGTTAGAAGTTGCTACGGAAGGAAAGATTACCGTTTTAAAAAAATATCACCACACCCAGGGTATCGTTACTTCCCACTTACCTGACCGGACGAAGGTTAGTGATGCTGATTATGTCAAATGGCAGGAAAATAACTTTGAGATTCTTGCCCAAAAAGAAGGAGAGGAGGCGAAAAATATGTCTTCCTTCAATATAAAGAAGCTTGTCGGCGATAATAAAACCGTTTTAACCAATTATGCAAAGAACAAATATGGTTTTAGAAATCTTTTTGTGAAAGGACCTGTCTTTGAATCCAGCTTCCAAATGGATACGTTAGAGGCTTTCACCAGAATGGTAGAAGATTATAATAAAGAATAATAAGAGTTTATGCAATTATTAGAAGAGACGCCCATAAAAGGTCGTCTCTTCTTATTTTATAAAAACAGGAAGTTATAGCATTTGAGTTGCTATCCAGACTAATAAGTAATATGTGAAATTTTTTGATCTTAATCTTATTGTTGCAGGAAATGATTCCATATCTTCATTAAAATTATTGGGTATATTTATCTGCTTTATTAACGGGGAAATATATTGGAGCTCTTGAAATCGGTAACGGAATTTGGCGTATATTTTATAGGAATGTATTTTTAGGATATTTTAATGAAAATGAATTAAGAACTAAAGACCAATCAGTAAGGTTAGAAACTAATTTAGTGTAAAGTCTAATCTATAACTTTTGTAAAGGATGTATCTTAACGAACATTTTAGGAAAGACAGAAAACCAGTCACTTGATTGCTTTTTGAATTAAACCCACTACCTTTGATACTATCATATGATACTATCAAGACTTAAATAAATGAAACCACCTTATAAAATAACTGGAAAGATTTTAAAATTGGTTGCTTCGATTTCTGAGAAAATTGGAGAGGTAAATTCTGCACATTTAAACAAACCACCGACAGAATTAAGAAAGAAAAACAGGATTAAATCAATTCACTCATCACTTGAAATGGAAGGAAATACCTTGACCATTGAGCAAATAACTGCAATTGTTGAAAATAAAAGAGTAATAGGACCTAAAAAAGATATCCTTGAAGTTAAGAATGCCATTGCAGTTTATGACTATCTAAACAACCTGAACCCGTATAAGTTTGAATCATTCTGTGAGGCTCACGGAATTTTAATGAACGGAATTATTGAATCAGCAGGAAAACTTAGAAGCAAGGCGGTTGGAATAGTTAAAGGCTCAGAAGTTGCTCACATTGCTCCACCAAGCGAAATGCTCAAATCTTTAATGAATGACCTCTTTGACTATATAAAAGTTGATGAAGATTTAGTTTTAATTAAAAGTTGCGTATTCCACTATGAGATGGAATTTATTCACCCTTTTATAGACGGCAATGGTAGAATGGGGAGATTATGGCAAACCCTGATTTTAAAAGACTCATATCCTGTTTTTGAATTTTTACCAATTGAGACTTTAATAAAAGAAAGGCAGGAAAAGTATTATGAAACACTTGGAAAATCAGATAATACAGGTGAATCAACAGTATTCATTGAATTTATGCTTGAAATAATCCTTGAATCACTTGAGGAATTACTAAATATCCAGAATGTCAGCTTAACGAATATTGACCGAATTAATTTATTCAAGTCAATTATAAAAGGCAACTATTTTACACGAAAAGAATATTTAAAGAATTTCAGGGAAATTTCGTCAGCAACAGCAAGTCGAGATTTAAAACTAGCTGCAGAAAATGGGATAATTGAAAAATTTGGCGACAAAAATACAACGAGATATAAATACAAATAAAAAACAAAGCCTAATCGTAGGCAGCCGCCAGGCTATTAACCTACCGGAGAGCCTCTCACACCAACTTACGTAAGAGTCTTCCCGACAATAAAAGGACAGGCCATGCCATATTAGGCGGTTCGTCAGGTATCAGTATTATTGCTCTTTACACACCTGATGCCTTTTTCTTTATTTTACCAACTTAGCGAAGCAATCTCATGACCAAAGGGAATTATTTACTTCAGAGCTTCCATACGGATATGCTTGCTCATGCAAGGCACACAAAAACAATAAAAAACATAGAGCAGTAAGTATTAAATTTGATTTAGTAAACAGCTCAGTAATTTGACAGGTGGGTGATTTGAAATAGCCTGTGTTTCTTACTGCCATCCATGTATGACATTGAACAAAATTGATTATGATTTAGAAGGAGAATAAAAAAATAGAATACTGCCATTTGTTAGTGCTATGCCACATTCCACAGATTAATTTATAACATTTGTGAAAGTTAGTTCAACGCAGTAACTTTAACCCGGATTATGTATTAGAACTTTGTTATGAAGGTTGAAAATGCAAAAATAGAAGGACTTGTTGAGATGAATCATAGCACCGCTATGGTGCTTCGAAACAAGTAAGTGAAACGACTTATATTGAAGCAATTTCAATATGTAATAGATTTTCTAATGCATATTCCGGGTTTAAGTTCAATTATAGTAATTTATGTCATCATTTAAGCAAGCAGTTAATAGTATTACCCGATTACAAGACCAAGAATTGCAACTACTTGAAAGCATAACTTTTAAAAAGTTACTCCAGCAAGATGATTTTGTTTTAAAACAAGATTCAATAGGGAAATATATCTATTTTGTGTGCAAAGGCATGGTGCGCATTTATTATCATAAAAATGGACGCGACATTACAGAGTGGTTTGCTTATGATAATCAATTCTGCTTTTCCATAATAAGCTATTTCAACGAAGTACCCAGTAAATTAATTATTCAATGTATTGAAGATTGCGAGATTATTTTCATTCCAAAAAATAAATTACATAAATTGGCAGAGACCAACCTTAAAATAGGAAAGTTTTATCGCGAAATTTTGGTAGATTCTCTTATTGAATCTCAAATACGCATGGAATCAATTCAGTTTGAAACGGCCCTGCAACGCTATGAAGGTTTAATGAAGAAGAATCCTGAAATAATACAAAGGGCACCTCTAAAATATATTGCATCTTTTTTGGGTATTAGTTTTGAAACATTAAGTCGCATAAGAACCCAGGTTCATTAATTGACATTAATCAATTGAGAAAACCTGATAATTCATTTCTTTTGCAAGGAACCTATAAAACAGGATATAATGTATAAAATTATTTTACTTTTAGTTGTGTCCATATCTATATGTAGTTTAAATGCACAAAAACTTACAAATAAAAATATTGATGAAGTTGTAAGCCAACTTAGTCTTGATGAAAAAATAAGCCTTGTTGTAGGGCTTGGAGTTTATATCCCCGGTTTAACACCAGAGTCAGAAAAAATAAAAGAAGAGGTTCCTGGCGCAGCAGGCCAGTCTTATGCAATAGACAGAATCAACTTGCCAAGCATTGTATTTGCTGATGGACCTGCGGGTGTTCGAATTAATCCGGAACGTCCAAACGATGAACAAAAGTACTATGCTACAGCTTTTCCAATTGCCACCCTCCTCGCCTCCACCTGGGATATTGAACTTATCCAACAAGTAGGGCAAGCTATGGGAAATGAATCGAAAGAATATGGCGTTGATATTTTGCTTGCTCCTGCATTAAATATTCACCGTCAGCCTTTAACAGGACGAAATTTTGAGTATTACTCAGAAGATCCATTATTGTCGGGTAAAATAGCTGCAGCCTTTGTTAGAGGTGTGCAAAGTGAAGGCGTAGGTACCAGTATAAAGCACTTTGCAGCAAATAACCAGGAAACAAACAGGACAACCGTAAATACAATAGTTAGCGAACGTGCCCTGCGCGAAATTTACCTTAAGGGATTTGAAATTGCAGTAAAAGAGTCTCAGCCCTGGACTGTTATGTCGGCATACAACAGAATAAACGGTGTTTATTGTTCTCAGCGCCACGATTTACTAACTTCAATTTTACGCGATGAGTGGGGCTACAAGGGATTTGTTATGACCGACTGGTTTGCCGGTGATAATGCCGTTGAACAAATGAAAGCAGGCAATGATTTATTGATGCCCGGAATTATGAAACAAAAAGAAGCAATAAAGACAGCTGTTGAAAATGGTGACTTGCCAATAAATGTTCTTAATGAAAATGTAAAACGTATATTAAGCATTTACACCAAAACCCACTCGTTTAATGGCTATGAGCCTACCGGCATGCCAGATATAGAAAGCCATCAAAATCTGGCAAGGAAAGCAGCAACACAGGGAATGGTTCTGCTTGAAAATAAACAAAACACATTGCCATTAAAAAAAGATAATAAGGTTGCATTATTTGGTATTGCCTCATACGAAACTTTAATTGGAGGAACCGGAAGTGGCGATGTTAATAATAAGGATGATGTTACTATCATCGATGGATTCAAGTATAGCGGCATTCCAGTTGATACTAAATTGCACGAAACTTATCAGAATTATATAAAAGAGCAACACAAGAATATGCCTCCCAAAAAATTCTTTTTTGAACCAGATTTACCTATTAGCGAAAAAAGTTGGACTGCTGATGCTATTAAAGAAATTGCACAAAATACGGATATTGCTGTTTACACCCTTGGAAGGACTTCGGGTGAGTTTAAGGACAGGGAAATGGAGAATGACTATTTACTTAACGAACAAGAATTGCAAGCAATAAAACTAATTTCAGAAACATTTCACGCCCAAGCAAAAAAATTGGTGGTGGTTCTTAATATCGGTGGGGTTATTGAAACTGCAAGTTGGAAAGACTATGCTGATGCCATTTTAATTGCCTGGCAACCAGGTCAGGAAGCCGGTAATGCTATTGTTGATGTACTATCTGGAAAAGTGAATCCTTCAGGAAAATTATCAATGACATTCCCAATAAAGTATACGGATCATGCTGCTTCGAAATTTTTTCCCGGAAAGGAGTTTGATTTACCTGGTGAAGGAGCCAACAGTTTTATGGCAGCCAAACCTGCCGAAGTGAAATACGAAGAAGGTATTTTTGTAGGATACCGTCATTTTGAAACGGCCAATATTAAAACGTCATATCCCTTTGGTTACGGATTATCATATACTTCTTTTGCTTACAGCAAATTAAAAATGAAGAAAAAAGACGATAACTTTGAGCTAAGCTGTGTTGTTAGCAACACCGGAGAAGTAGCTGGCAAAGAGGTGGTGCAATTGTATATTTCGGCACCCGACTCGGATTTAGCTAAGCCTGTTCGTGAACTAAAAGCATTTAACAAAACTAAATTATTGCAACCGGGTGATCAGCAAACCTTAACTTTTATATTAACACCAAACGATTTTGCTTCCTATTATACCAATGAATCGGCATGGATTGCAAATTCCGGTTTGTATAAGATACAAATTGGTTCATCGGTTTCTAATATCAAACTTGAAAATATTGTGAACATTGAAAAAAGTATAGTAACAAACGATGTAGAAAATCAATTTAAAGAAATTGACTTAAAATTGGAAGAAAAAGAAAAAGCCTATAAAGCAAAAGCGCAGCCTTTACACCCTGCTAAAGTTTATCGTGATATAGAATGGAGAAATATTAAAGGAATGTCTTTAACAATGGATATTCATGTGCCTGAAACAGGTAAAGAAAGTTATCCTGTTCTTGTTGTTTATCACGGAGGAGGTTGGTTGATTAATGATAAAGGCATTATGGAAGAAATGTCAGCCTATATTTCAACACAAAGTGAATATATAGTGTGTAACGTAAACTATCGGTTACTTGGTGATAATAAAAACACCACTCACATTAATGAGATTATAGAAGATGCCTTCGGAGCAATGTTATGGATAAAAGAAAACATAGTTAAATACAAAGGTGATCCGAATCGAATTGCTATAACCGGCGATAGTGCAGGTGGCCATTTAGCTTCATGTGTTTTAAATATGGGTAGAAATCTAAGTGCCGATGGTTTTTCACCTGACAACCTCTCTTTTAAACCAAGTTATATTCCTAAAGAAAAATCAATAAACGACATTATTAAAGAGGATATGTTACAAGTACAAGCTGCAATAATAAGCTATGGTGCTTTTGATATATATGCAACTTGTAAAGAAGGAAAGTTTGAGTCGAAGGAGAACTTTTTCTGGACATTAGCAGGTCTTGAGACACGCGGTTTGTTTGGGGCAAACTATTCAGTAGAATCGCATCCGGAATTGTACAAAGCTGTTTCGCCCGCCTACAATATTCCTGATGAAAAAAAATATCAACTTCCCCCCCAGTTATTTACTGTAGGCAGTGAAGACAATACTACTACGCCGGAATCTATTAAAGCTTATATAGCTAAAGTTAAAGCTGCAGGTCACCCGGCTAAATTTTGGATGTATGAAGACAAGCCACATGCTTTTCTTGATTCAGGTTCAAATGAATTTCTTGGTACCAGTTTTAAAAAGGATGCTATTGATGCTATTCAGGTAATGATTGAGTTTTTAGATGGAATATTTTCGGAGTCAGATTAAATTTATTTCTTATTGAATCGGACCTGGTATGCCCTATGTCAATTGAATAGTTTTTTTGTCTGGATTAAACGAAATTGACCCTGAATTAATTGGAGTTTATTTACAATATGGTGATGCACTTTATAATTTGGATAAGAAAGAAGAATGCAAATCTATTTATAAAACATACATCGACTTGATGACAAAGAATTACAAAAAAGATAAAATACCAACAAGGGTAAAGGATAGAACTAAATTATTACGTTTGCTAACCGCACAAAATTAATTGCTTGAGCAAGCCTGTTTAAGAGAATCCCTGCGGATTTTCTATATGGTTTGTATTTGCTAAATTAGGAGCTTAAAAATTACAACTAATCTTACACAATCACGTTGTGTGAAAGTGAGAAAAACAAACGAAACATGAATACCAATTTGTTTAAAGATAAAATCACTGAAATAGAAAATGGGATATTAGAAGTCGACGGTCTTCCAAGTGGCCATTATGATTCACAAGCTGTTAAATATGACAAATTAATAAGTAATGGATTGTATAACAGATTAATGTGGAGTAATTCACCAAAAGACTATACTAACTTCTGTCGGAAGAGCATTAATGAATGTGATGCTGGAATTATTGCGGATATCGGATGTGGCACACTCAGCTTTACATCAAAAGTATATGAGGAAATCCACAATCGGGATTTATTTCTTTGTGACTTGTCATACGAAATGCTGAAAATTGGAAAAAATAGAATTAAAACAACCAATTCCGTACCATCAAATATATCTTTTTTGCGCTCTAATGCTTTAAATATGCCATTTGTTAGTAAAGTTATTCAAACTGTCCTTAGTTTTGGTTTTCTGCATGTTATTGACAACCCTTCAAATTTGATCAATGAATTTAACCGGATACTCATGTCTGAAGGTAAGTTATATTTAACAAGTTTATGCTCAGACCGAACGTTCAGTGCAAAATATTTGAACACTTTACATAAAAAAGGCCATGTAGCAAAACCAATGAATTCAAATGAAATTGTAAGTATTGTTGAAGACAATGGATTTAGAATTCTAGAAAGAAAAACTAAGGGAGGAATGATATATTTAACAGCCGTTAAAAAAACACCTACACACAGCACGACACTATAAATCAATTGGCAGAACACTGCTAATGCTAACAAATGAATCATAAACGAACATATCTGCGATTTGAAAAGGTGGTGCTTTTTAGTACCTGCCGCTTCATATTGCAAACGTTGGCGGTCAGCATATTTGAATGATAGAATTCAATAATCTGGCACAATAAATCTTAAATAGATACAAGTATTCATGTAGATAATAAACTCTTGTTTTTTAAGAACTATTATATATCTTTTAAAATCAAAAAAACTAAATAATAAGATATGCCCAAAACCGTAATTTTCATACTCTTTTTAATTGTCTATATATTGTATTATTTTGGCACATACTGGCTTATCAATAAATTATTAGATAAGGGGAAAAACATAACATTCTTAGAAAATGAGTTAATAATTATTGTGTCAAGTGTTTTCTTTTTTGCCTTTGTTTTCCTAATAGGTCAGTTCTTTGATTTTAAGCTCTTTTTGTTATTTTTTTTCGCAAGCAATATTGGTTTAATTATAGCCGCCCTTTTTGGGAGTATTATTGGAAGTCCCAAAAGACCATATGCAGAAATTGGTGGTTGGATTGGATATAATTTTGGAACAGTTAATCGAAGGTTTAGTAATATATTGTTAGGAATCAGTTTTATTATTTCGGTTGCTTATCCAGTAATTGTTGGTAGAATTTACTTCCATGAAAATTCTCAACATATATTGAGAATAGAGGTTGTAAAATATAGTTCTGCACTAATTTTATTCCTGTTTTTAACGGAATTACCTATAACAATTGGATTATTAAGCTCTTGTTATATTGATGAAGATTCAAGAGCCAGGGTCTTAATCAATAAATTTACAAGTGTTATTATTTTTTCTGTTTTAATAAGCTTACTCTTTTGGACATTCTCCCCTGAAGAATCATCTCGGCAATTTCAAATAGGCAGTCTTAACTTTTATTACAGTCCTCGATTAGTAGTATTAATACTGGCTTTTATTTTCTTATTTTTAGCATTGCCATATATTATTGGATTACAAAGATCTAAAAACTATAGACATGATTTTTTTGAAACAAATTCAAAGATTTTAAATCAAATAATTGATACAATAAATCTTTCTACAAAAGATAACTTAAGCGAAAAATTAAGTACTGTTCAAAGAAATATTGAACAACAATTAAATAGATTAATTGAAAATGAAATTGGTATATTGATTGGTACTAAATATGACGAATACAAATCGGAGCAAGAAGTACCCCAAGCAGAGTTAAAGGCTTATAAATTTTACAAAAAAGCTAGAGACTTTGATATAAGATTTAACCAATATGATTTCTTTTTTACTGTTTACTATAAACTTGACGAATTAAAAAGTATTGTTGAGGATACTGAGCAAAGTGTTGATAGTAAAGATTTGTTTTCTAAAAAATACACAGAGTATTTTAAAGATTATAAAAAGGATATAATTCAAAAAAATGAATCTCGTGGCAAAACTAATCCGATATTGTTGGTTGGAATTCTTAGTATTATTTTACCATTTACAAGTCAAGTATTGTCAGAAATAGGAAAACATATAGTTAGTATAATTAAAAACTTATAAGAACATCCCACTTTCACTTCTTAGCCTGAAAGTTAACCAGTCGAACGTGACAACCTCCCTATAAAAAGATAAAACTCTACAAGCTTCATTAATATTGGAGGCTGCTTGTGGGAGAGTTCCCTCCCCTATGGTTAAAGAAATCAATCCGTACAAAATTGTTCAGTGGTCAAATCTATTTCGTAACGAGGCGATCCGTTGACAAGACATCCGGGTGGAGAAGTCCCTTCCCGCTTAGGAAAAAAGAAAACAAATAAAATAATGGAACGATAATCCTCGCGAAAAGTATTGAACATTGCCCAATAATTCATTAAATTGTTGCAGGAAAGGGAGAATGAAAACCAAAATTTAACAAAAACATCGCAGTTCTTCCTTAAATACAAATGGCACTTTTACATTGTTCGTGCCCACATGACAATGCCTTACAAACATCTCACAAACAGGCTTTTCCAGTCTGTATTACAGTTCTCTATCGAACACTGAAGCATGCTCCTGGGCACAGAAACTGAGTATTGGTTCAACCACAGAATCAACAGCTGCTATAAAAACATACTTTTTCAACCAAAAAACCAATTATGAAATTCAATCGATTTTATTCATCCTGCGTACATGTACTTTTTTATTACCTTATCTCATTGTTTATTTTTAGCGCATTCAGGATTATTCATCTTTACACCTATGGAGATCCCGCTACTTTTTCACCAATCGACATCAGCTATTTAAAGATAGCATTTATAAAAGGATTTAAGTTTGATTCCATAGTTGCATGTTATTTTGGCCTGGTTTTATTTTTGTTCGCGGCACTTGGCATTTTCAGTGCAATCCATCATATAACCTCTACAATGTTTAAATATCTTACCCTTCTTTTCTTGTTCCTCTTTATCCTGATAGAAACAGTAGATTTTTATTATTTTCAATTCTTTCAAAACCATTTTGACAACATGGTGTTTGGAATTGTTGAAGATGATACTAAGGCTGTTTTAACCTCATTTTGGACTGATTACCCTTTGATATGGATTATGCTTTTTCTCATCGCGGTATTTGTTGGATTATACTACCTGACAAACCGCTTATTTAGCATAAAACCTAAATTTCCCTTTTCTTCTGCATGGACAAAATTTGTTTTTGTTATTGTATTTATTTCCCTTTTGGGCATTGGCATGAGAGGATCTTGGGGGCTCTTCCCCATCGGAAAAGATGACATGGTTTTTTGTAGCAACCAAGCCATCAACAACTGTGCTGCCAATTCTGTATTCTACTTAAAAGAAGCAATTGCCGACCGAAAGAAATATCAGATAAATCCTGATTATGTACCCGTATTAAAAAAATATGGATTCAACAACCTGAAAGAACCCTTTAGTATCTATACCAATCAGGACAGGATAATCGACCCATCTTATTTGCTAGCTACAACCCCTAAAGACACATTCCTGGAAGAAAATCCACCCAATGTTGTTTTATTTATCATGGAATCGTTCAGCAACTATTATTTATCCTGGCACTCAAAGGAACTTAATTTATTGGGGGAACTTGAAAACCAATTACCGTCTTGCTTATTGTACCGGAATTTTTTACCCTGCACCAATGGTACTATCCATAGTTTTGAAGGTATAATCTATAATAGTCCTTCCACTCCCCTCTCACAATCGCAGTACAGCAACCTGAAACTGGGCAGTTCAGTAGCACTGCCTTTTAAAAAAGCCGGTTACTCAACCACCTTTATGACCAGCGGAAAATTGGGCTGGCGTAATATTGGAAAATACACTGCAAACGAGTATTTTGACAACATTATCGGCTGTTACGATATTAAATATAGTATGGACAGTGTACAGGATTGTACCTGGGGCGTATACGACGAATATTTGTTTAAATCGGTTTACCAACAACTGAAAAACAAGGGAGACAAGGACAATCCCTCTTTCATTGTTGCATTAACGATAACCCATCACTCTCCTTATGATCTGCCCAATAACTACAAACCTTATTCAATCCGTATTCCTGATAAAATCATGGACGACATTAAAACGAGTAAAGAGATTGCTGTTCATGGATTAACCTGTTTTCAATATGTCAACAATTACCTGGGAGAATTTATCAAACAAATTAGGGAGTCCGACTTGGGCGACCATACTATTATAGCAGTAACCGGGGACCACAATAGCAGGCACTTGCATAACTTTAAGAGCGAAGAACTTTTCTTGCAGCTTTCCGTTCCCCTTTTGCTCTATGTTCCAGAAAAATATTTGGCAAACAAAACCATTGACCTCAACAGGTTTGGGTCGCACAAAGATATCTGCCCGACTTTGTTTAACCTGAGCTTATCGGGTATTGATTATTTAAAATCAGGAAACAACTTACTAAGCAACGACACCACTATCCATTTCTATGGCATTAACAACTACAATATAGGTTTTGATGTCAATGGCGCAGCCAGTACCATCGGCAATTTATTCTATATCTGGGGTAAGCAAGAATGGATTCTGGAACCTTGCCCCTCTCCCAACAACAAATTAAACAGGCTTTATAATTTAACACGGGCACAAAGTTTTTTGATGGATTATTACGTGAAGAGCCTTTTGGCCAACAAGAAATGATAGCATCATCAATGTTGAAACTCGGATGCAGGGGGGCAATGCGTTAAAAAACGATGCCTTGGTTGTCGTTTTAGGATTACATCAGCTTGCAGGACCACCAAATAAGGAGTAGCCAGCATGAAGCATTGTTGCTGTTTTAGCGAAGAGCCAGCTCAATGGCTAGTTGAGGCGCGACTTATATAGCCAAGAAGAAGTCGCATTGGGTCAAGCAAAGCTTATATAAACAAATAAGCAGCATTTATTGAAGAAGTCAAAAAAGAATCGTCTTTCGATACAACTGAAAATTGGAAAGAGACAGATATAAAATTTGATCGTTTCGCTGTAAAAGGGCATGGTATATTTAATCCCAAAATATGCATTAGAAAATCTATTAC
>JBNKPU010000003.1:0-42044 GCA_050295515.1 Bacteroidales bacterium
CCGACGAAGGAGGTTTAGTTCAACACGCGGTAATAAATAATTTGGCAGGCAGTGATTTGCGAAGTTTTGTTCTTTTAATTATGTTCATGCTATTAAGAAAACGATTAGTGTTAAAGTGCCAAACTATCCATACCGCCAACGTTGTATACAAGCTTGACGCAACCAAATGACGACAAGTAGTATCTATAAATTAATAACGTTTAAAAACAAACTAAAATTCAGATTATATGAAACCATATCTAATTTTCATGACTATGAATAAATCTATTATTCTAACTTTTTGCATTATCATTATGTCTTCATGTTCAGATAAAGAAGACCTGATTGGAAAATGGGATGATAATATTAAGTTATCTACAAAGAATGTCGAATTTTCATCTGAGGTAGATTCAGTTACTATTACAACAGAAGGAGATTGCTGGTGGATTGATGCAATTACCTTTGAAAATAGTACATATGGTTATTATGGCAGAGAAGACATAAACCTTGAATCAGACTCTTATTCTATAATTGAAGAACAATTTTTAGTTGAAAGGCGAGATAAAAACACTCTTTTTGTAAAAATAAATAAAAATAATACAGGAGAAGAAAGGATTATGAATATCACTTTTGAAGCAGGTGATTATTTTGACTATGTTAACATTAAACAAGCGGGTAATTAATATGATTCAAGATTTGTAATGTTGGATTAATCAAAGTCAGCATACAATCGAGAAGGCAGCCGATAGGCTATTAACCTACCGGAGAGTCTCTCACACTACGGTACTTACGGACCTCGTTTATGGCGGTTCGACGAATATAAGAATCATTATAGAAATTCGAATTTAATGGGGGGATTATTAAAAATTGCAAATCTTTGGTAATAGTGACCAAATTCAACGTGCCCCCTCCTTTTCAACCTGGCAATGGTTATATTGGTTTTCAACATAGGACTGTTGGACTGAGACCAACCGCCCATACTGGAGCATGACCATGCATAAACCTGTTGGCGAGGCACACCCATAAGGATGTAACTACTCATACGCTTATTGGGTAAGAGATTTTCACTCTCTAGACAAATTAAAGTACTTAGCGTTAGGCGTTTTAAAACAGAAAATAAAAACTGGCGGTAACGCGGTCATAAAACATTGCGCGGATAGTGCTATATTTAAATCAAATGACATTTAATCAGCAATATAGCGTGTTACTAATAAAAGAAAAAGCTGAAAGATAATCTTAATATACCATTCAGCTTTTCTGAAAATTTAATCGTGAGATTCAACGTGCCAAGCCTGTTCAACTGTATGAAGATTAGCCTTGATATCTGTTGTCCAATTTTTAACTTTATCAGACAAACCTGATTTCATGATTTTTTCCGCATGTTCGCTCTTCATGAAATTTGTAAACTTTTCACGACTTGTCCATAAAGAAATTCCAGTGATTGGTCCGTTCTTTTGTTCTGGCTTCAATGACATACTCATTAATGCACCGTCCTGTTCTTTAATCATTTCGGAAGTTTCTTTTAACATGTTTAATACTTCATCAAAATGTTCCTCTTTCGGAAAGAAGTTTTCTGTTACTAAATACGGTTTTGTATTCATTTTATTCAAATTTTAAGTGTTTAAATATATATTACTATGTTTTCGATACAAATATACAAATTTAAATTCATTTACATAGTTATATATTATTTAATTGTGTGTTTTTGAAATAATATACACTTTTGGATTATGAATAATTCTTTAAATATTATAACAGAGTTAATTGAACGCATAAAAAGGTTTGAAAACGAAAAAGGTCAAGAACCGAAGGATGTAAAGGAATTCATAATTTGGTTAAAGCAATTCAAGTTATGTGTATCTGGACAGGAAAGTAGCCCACACTCCTTAACAATTCCATACGGACCTCCGCTAGACAATCCGCACTTAGGCTTTTACGAAAGGACAAAACCAAATGCTAGCACAAATAATGTTCATTTAAAAACAACGATAACAATCCATAGATAGAATAGGGAGTTACGAAGTAATAATACATTGCAAAAATGTCGAATCCTACAAAAAACTGGTTGTCTGTCGACTTTATTGATTACAGAACATCAAACTTTATAGTTTAGCCGCTGAATTTAAAATTTATGAGTATGAAAAGAATATTTATTTGCAGTTTACTTATTTGGATATCTGGAATTAGTTTTGGTCAGCATGTTACCAGTCAGGCGGATAGTTTGAAAAATGAAGGATTACTTGTGCCAGCATTGGAAAAATATGGCATGGCATTCGCACAAAATCCTTCTCCGAGAATTTCGTATCAAATTGCTTCAGTTTGTGCACTTCTTTGGAATTCTACAATGAGAGACACGGCATTCTTTTTTTTGAATTATGCACTGCAAAATGATTCAACACTGGAAATACTATATGACCCAGATTATTTAAGCCTTATTGAGGATCAAAGATGGGGAAAAATTGAAGATTCTCAGTTTGAAAAATATGAGGCCAAAAATGGGCCAATCGAGAACAAATCTTTTGCGCGGGAATTGTTTAGAATGATTATTAAAGACCAGGGTTTTATGTATGTAGGAAATATTGAAAGAGGAAAGTACATGAAAAATGGAGGATATTTCAGCACTCCTGCAATCTTTCCCGTTCTTGCCCTAGAAGAAAAATATCATAATGAAAATGAACGGAAGCTAATCAAACTTCTGGACAAGTTCGGCTGGCCAACGGCTACCTCTGTCACAGAATATGCTGCAGCTGGAGCAGCTCTAATTATTAATCATACGACGTATGAGATAAGATCTCAATACTTCCCAATGTTGGAGGAGGCTTTTAAACAAGGAGAAGCACAACCACTACGTTATGCCAAGATGAGGGATCGTCTTTTAGTGGAAGAGGATAAAAAACAACTATATGGAACACAATGGAAATTTGAGAATTCAATACGTGTGCCTTATCCAATTGAAGAACCTGAATATGTGGATAAGCGAAGGGCAGAAATTGGGTTAGGTCCTTTAGATGTTTACTTAAAAGAAAGATTTGATATTGAATGGAAGGTTGATCAAAAACAATAAGTTTTCTTCCAATTTATCTGGAACTACTCAATATTAGTTGAGCAATAAGTATTTATTAGAATTATAATCGAGAACTTTGATTGATAAAGGTCGAGTAGGTCAAGGGGAATCACCCCCCTATGGCCTCTCACAGAACCGTATATAGATAAAAAACCGGGACAGGCTGTGATAGTCTCCAATCATACGGCTCTTCGAAGTAGGACTTTACGGACAAAAACATTCCAAAGAACCTGTTGGCCTGGTTGGCGGTTGTTCTATTCCCTGGGCACCACCCCTGCAAAGCGTAGCCTGCCCTTTTTACAGACCGGGCAATTTGGCATCCGGCATCAACCCATGGAGCACCCCGCATACCCTGTCCCACTTCTTTGCCACCTATTTGTGGAAAGCGGTGAAAACCTAAGAAACATACAAACATAAATGGGGCCTTGCAGCTCAAAAACAACGGAAAGGTACCCCTACTGTTGTCGGCATCAACAACAAAAGGCTAATGAACCCCTTGGATATAATGATGAAGCGTGCTACATTTGGAGAAAATGATACAAGGAAAGATAAAAACGATATCTGTACAAATGGAAAAATAGCGGAACTCTGGGGAAGGAGTTCGGTATACACAGATGTTGGCATTAACTATTAAGAAGAAATTATATCATGAGAAGTAACTACAAAGGAATTAGCATAAACACATCAAAAAACACACATGAAACAGTATTTGAGATGATTAAAGAAAATACTGATAAAGTAGTAGCTGATATTCCCTCAGGGAGAGGTGCATTCATACAAAGACTGAAGGATGAAGGATTTAGAGAATTAATCGCAATAGATATAGAAAACATTTTGGAGATTGAACATGATAACTTTATCCAGGCTGACATGACAAAGCCTTTACCAATTCCCGATAAAACTTGTGATATTTTGGTCTGTATAGATGGAATTGAACATATAGACGAACAATTCTTTTTTATTAGAGAAAGTCATCGGATTCTAAAAGATGAAGGAGAAATTGTTATTTCAACTCCAAATATTTCAAGCCTGAGGTCACGATGGAAATGGTTTACTACAGGTCATCATTATAAATGTAAATCTCCTCTTGATGAAAATAACCCAAATCCGTTACATCATATTGGTATGATTTCTTTTGCAGAATTGCGATATATGCTCCATTCAAATGGGTTTTGGATAGAAGACATAAGAACAAATAGGATGAAACCTATTAGCTTTTTTTACTCTCTTTTCCTACCCTTAGTATATTTATCAACTCTATGGGTTTATTTGAGAACCGGTAAAAGGGATAATACATTAGAAATAAACAAAAGTATTTTAAAGCAAATTTTAAAAACGGAAATTCTTTTTGGAGAAACGCTCATAATTAAAGCAAAGAAAACTAATACCAACAAAAAATAAGCACCATTAAAACAGGCGTTTATTCAATCCGTTGTATTGCCATAAAAACAGAGCAATGAAACAACTGATTACTATATTGATTTTAATAAACTCAATTAAAGTATTCGGATACGAGTATCGAATTGACACAATTGATATTAAGTCCGATATTTTAAGTGAGAATAGAAAAATTTATTGTTTCAAACCAATTGATTTAACTCATACTGATTCTGTGATTTTTGTGTATTTGCTTGATGGAGAATATTCTGATTATAGATACAAAAAGATTCAGGATGATTTTCCAGATAATCAGATAATTGGAATTGGTATTGTAAATACTAATCGAAATCGTGACATGTTGCCTGTTAAGCAATCTGATAAATTCTTGGATTTCATAAGTAAAGAGTTGATTCCATCAATCGAGAGCAATTATAAAACTAAAAAACGGATTTTATTTGGACACTCATTCGCAGGTGGATTTGTGATTAATTCTATGATTCAATCTCCTGGATTATTTGATAAATATATTGCATCAAGCCCGACACCAATAATGGATTTCATTGATTCTGATATTTATAGACAATTGGATAAAGAGTTATCGGTTGATATCGATTTTTATTTTAGCTATGGTTCACAGGATTTGAAACAAGTTAGAAAATGGGCTTTAAAACTGAATGAGAGTTTAATGGGAGTTAAATTTGAGCGGATAAGATGGAAAAATAATATTTATACGGATAAAAACCATAACAATTGCGATTTGATTTCCTTGATAAATGGTTTAAAATATTAGACACAATAGATTACGGCAGTCAACAGTATGTGTAATTCATAAGGATTTAGCTATGTTACTCCTTATTAGTTGTGAGCTCATTGCGTTCGGTTTGCTGAGCTCCCTTCGGTCGGTTCAGAGGTTTTTGAACAGTTTCACCCGCATCGATTTTGTGTGGTAGTTGGATATGCATAAAAAGATATTCTTTCAGAAGTAAAAAGAGTTGTTTTGACATCACCAAATTGGCTGCCGGGTGAAAAGAATGGAATTAAAGAACCGATGAAATTAACATATCCAGTTCATTTTATCATTGATACTGATGCATTAAAAGCCAACGTACAAAAATAAACAGAGGTCTTTTGGCGAATAGTACTGATATTGTACATATTAACATTTATGAAACACATAGCGGTTTGATACTTTGGGGCTTTGAAGTGCCAAACACTCCATATTCAAATCATTAGCCATCATTAAACTGGGATTAGCCTGTTGTATTAGTTTTATTAATTGATACATTGTTAATAGAAAAAAACGTAAATTGCATATAACAGAAATAGACTATATACTATTTCAAAATAATAAAAATGAAGACAATACTGCTAATTTTAGGTTTAATGTGTGCAACTATTTTAATAAACGCACAAAATATTTCTCCAAAAAATTTCATTGTTGTGGAGTCAAACTTAATTATGAGTACACATTTTTCATACGACAGAGTCATATCTGTTATTTTGGATAAATCATCATTAACGTTGGGTGGAGATTATATTATGGGAACTGGTTTTGGTTTTGGTACACATTGGTTAGCACCTGAAATTAACTTTATTTCTTTTGGCCCCAAACACTTTCTCGAAACCGGGATTCAATATGCATTTTGCTTGACCAAAAGTGAAGCTGAGGGAGATAGTGATTCTTCACCAGGTATAAGGATTGCATACCGGTATCAGACACCCAAAGGATTTATATTTCGCACTAGTCTAAATGCTTATTTCATGATGGATCCACCCGTTTTTCCTGCAATTGGCATTGGGTATGCATTTTAGTTATTTATTGCCTGAGGTATAAAGATATGAAAGAGTAAAACTACCACTAATCGAGCAGAATGCCGCCAGGCTATTAGTCTAAGGTAGAGCCTCTCACACAATGACTTTTTACTTCATAAAAAGTACGTACGGGTCCTCCCGACAAAAAAAGGTCGGAACAAGCTGTATACGGCTGTTCGTCAGTTTGTGACCCCTCCACAATATATATTTGTGGTCCGTTACCGCAGACTACTATGACTTCTGCTGACGTCTTCCAATCCAACTAATGGTTAGGTCTCAGCAAACGCTACTTTGGAAGAAGGTTCAACCAGTCTGTAAGGGATTCACACCCTCTGGATATATTCACCCATCTGGTGGATCAGATCTGAAAATAAATTTGTATTTTACTAACTTAGCGAAGCTATCTCATAACCAAAGGGAACAATTTTCTTCAGAGCTTCCAGATGCGTGTACTTGTTCATGCAAGGCACACACTCAACAAACCGCATTAAAACTACGGTTTATTAATAACATAATGCATAATAATAATACAGGATATTGTAGTTTAGCAGTTGCCGGTTAAACGGATGAAGGATTAAATTGAAAAAAATGAAATAGATAAAAACCTCAATAATGAAGATAAGAACCACTCAAATACAATATTTTTTATTAGGCATGTTTTTATTTTTTACCACTATCTCTATCCAGGCACAAGTACTGAAAAAACAAATACATTACACTCATCACAAATACATTCCATTTTATAATTTTAAGAAAGCTGCCAATACAATTATCTTTCAAGGAAATAAAAAGAAAAAAAATTACTTTGAAGGTTGGTATTTTAAAATGGTTGCGGGTGATGGATCATCCATACTTAGTTTAATTCCAGGAATATCACTTTCCAATGATGGCAAGGAACAACATGCATTTATTCAGATAATAAATGGGATTACGGCTCAAACCAGTTACTACTCATTTCCTATTGAAGAATTTTCATTTTCAAAAAATGAATTTGCCATAAAAATAGCAGATAATTATTTCTCAAAGGATAGTATTATCATTGATATTAAGGACGATAATTCAATTGTTTCCGGTAAAATTACAATGTTCAATCAGGTTGAGTATAAATCTGACAGATTACTAAATACTGGAATAATGGGGTGGTACCGTTTCGTACCTTTTATGGAGTGCTATCATGGAGTTGCAAGTTTGACTCATAGTATAAATGGGAAACTTATTATCAATAATGAGGTTCATGATTTTAAAGGCGGCAAAGGATACATCGAAAAGGATTGGGGATCGAGCATGCCATCTGCCTGGATTTGGATGCAAAGCAATCATTTCAACGACGAAAACAGTTCCTTTATGCTCTCAATTGCTGATATACCCTGGTTAAGAGAATCATTTACCGGATTTTTAGGTTTCTTTTATCATAATAATAAAATACATCACTTTGCTACCTATCGTCCAACAAAACTGCAATTGGAAATTGCTGATTCAAGCCAATTCGTGATAAAAATCGAGAATAGAAAAAACACCTTTATAATCAAGGCAAGGTCAAACAATGCCGGTATTCTTAAAGCTCCGGTTAAAGGTACAATGGACCGGAGAATTCCTGAAAGTATAAACGCAACAATAAAGATTACTATGATGGATAAAAAGGGAACCGTAATATATAAGGACAGCACAAATATTGCTGGTCTGGAAATGGTAGGAGACTACTATAAATTACAAAAGTCATTAAAATAACTAAGCCCATTCGAGTAGACTACCACCAGGCTATCAACCTGTCTTATAGCTTCTAACGTCACCGTACGTGTCTTCCCGACAAAAAAGGTCGGGACAAGCTGTATATGGAGGTTCGTCAGTTTGCGAGGCCACCTCAATGTATATTTGTGGCTCATTGCTGCTGACTACTAAGACTTTTGCTGGAATCCCAATTTATCCAGATCTATGCAATAGAAAACACATGAGTGCTGAACTAGTACATTTAGAGCGAATTATTCCCAACCAGGATGAGCACCTAAGCGGTGATGAAAGGAACCACTTTGGTATGTGAACCGAGTTTAGGAGCTCGCCGAAGGCAACCTTAGTCTATTAGGCATTGTTTTTTATTTGTAATGCCTAATTTGGAATAATGATTTTTGCTATCACCATCTTTGATGTAGGCGTTCAAAAAGTCAAAACAAACTTGTTGGACAGCTTTTTTTTATTCCTTAGGATGTTATTGATATACAGTATCAGAATTTTAGACAAAAAAAGCACTCTGCTATATAGAGTGCTTTTGAATAAAATTTGTGTAAATAGTATTATCAAGTCTTCATTGCGCCACAGATGCTGATTGTCTGTCCACTAACATAAGAAGACATATCAGAAGCAAGAAAAAGACATACGTTCGCAACCTCTTCAGGAGTACCACCTCTTTTTAAAGGGATGTGTTGTTCCCATGCTTTTCTTTGCTCATCAGTAAGTTTGGCTGTCATTTCTGTAATGATAAACCCTGGAGCAATTGCATTGGCACGTATATTTCTGGATCCTAATTCTTGTGCGATAGATTTTGTGAATCCAATAATACCTGCTTTTGAGGCCGAATAGTTGGCCTGCCCGGCATTGCCATGCACACCTACTACTGAGCTAAGGTTTACGATAGAACCTTTTTTAGCTTTAAGCATGATTTTTTGAACAGCTTTGGTAAAGTTAAATACAGATTTTAGATTTACATTGATTACTGTATCCCATTGTTGTTCTGTCATCCTCATTAATAAGGTATCCATTGTTATACCGGCATTATTGATAAGTACATCAACAGTACCAAAATCAGCGACAATATCTTCAACAACTTTTTCTGTACCTTCAAAATTGCTGGCGTCCGAAGCATAAGCTTTAGCCTTAACACCAAGTGCTTCCAGCTCTTTAACCAACGATTCAGAGTTTTCGTTCAGTTGTAAATCGGTAAAGGCAACATTTGCACCTTCTTCACCAAACTTAAGAGCAATTGCCCGTCCAATTCCGCGGGCAGCACCGGTAACTATAGCTGTTTTTCCTTCTAGTAATTTCATTCGTTATAGTTTTTTTGATTGCGAGGCAAATTAAGTAAAAAAATAAGTAATGTGCTAATTAAAAAAAATCGCCCTTGGATAAATCCGCAGGCGATTGAAAATATAAATATTGATTCAGGTTCCTATTTACTCAGGGCTTCAACCATTTTGGCTCCTATTTCGGCTGGTGAAACGACAACATGTATCCCACAGTCTTCCATAATTTTCATTTTGGCAGCTGCTGTATCATCCTTGCCTCCTATTATGGCTCCGGCATGTCCCATCCTTCTTCCTTTTGGTGCAGTTTGGCCGGCAATAAATCCAACCACAGGCTTCGTCCCATTTTCTTTGATCCATTTGGCAGCTTCGGCTTCCATATTTCCACCAATCTCCCCTATCATTATAATACCTTCGGTATCTTTGTCTTCCATTAAAAGCTTAACAGCATCTAAAGTAGGAGTTCCAATAATTGGGTCGCCACCAATACCAATACAAGTGGATTGCCCTAAACCTGCTTTGGTTATTTGGTCCACTGCTTCATAAGTTAATGTTCCTGAACGGGAAACAATACCGATAGCACCCTTTTTATGGATAAAACCAGGCATAATGCCAACCTTGGCAAGTCCTGGACTGATTACTCCCGGACAATTGGGTCCGATTAACCTCGAACTACTTGATTCCAAACATGTTTTAACTTTTATCATGTCCGAGGTAGGTATTCCTTCAGTAATACATACAATTACTGCTATACCAGCTTCTATTGCTTCAAGAATGGCATCTGCAGCAAATGTTGGTGGCACAAAAATTAAAGAAACGTTGGCTCCTGTCTTGCTCACAGCTTCAGAAACTGTATTGAATACAGGTTTGCCCAAATGCTCGCTCCCACCTTTGCCAGGAGTTACACCACCAACAACGTTGGTTCCATACTCTATCATTTGCTCAGCATGGAAAGTTCCTTCACTACCTGTAAAACCCTGTACAATTACTTTAGAATTATTGTCAATTAATACGCTCATTTGAGAATAAATATTTAAAGATTCAAAAATAGGTTATTTACTGTGTTTTCCAAACATTAATTTTTTTTATTCAATTAGTGTCATCTATTTTATAGATACAGTTATCACTTGAACTTGTCTGTATTATAGTTAATTCTTTCATTAAAAGAAGTTAAATCTCACAAGTAACAAACCAAGTCCCTTAAGTGTTTTTTAAATCAGTTAATTTATTATTTGGGCAGCCTTACAAGTAAAAATCCACTGCCATTTTGAGCGATCTGTTATTCTGACCGTATTCGCTTAAGCTAGAGCGGAGTCGAAAAACAGACTCCTTGAAGATCAACACCTTTTAAAAATCAATAAATTTCAACTCCGCTCAATTTGACAGATCAAAGGTTTACCAACTTTTAGGACTACCGCATATCTATGTTAGAATATCTAAGTTTTACCGGGTAACTACTAATTTATAATCCTCAGATAAATGCAGGCTATGTACTTTTAAAATATAAATACCTACTTTGAAAGCATAAAGCATTAGGGATAATTATCATTACCATTCTCGATTTTAAGATTGGAGTTACAGCTCTAGGTAATATGTTAAAGAGATATAAAGCAAACAACTGTCTAAATCATGACATTTTTCGATTTATTTTTTTTTAGCTGACATACAAGTATTTAAATTTGATTATTAATGCATTAGACAATCTCATTTTCATGGTTGTCAATTTTTTTTGATTAAGTAGATTAAATCTTATCCATTTCGATAATAAATTTTAAAAAAAATCATATATTTGTCCTATCAATATTATAGTATTAATAGTTTACAAAACATAGATGTATGGAAATCAGTCGTTTATCATTAGAGACCAATGAATTGGTTAGAGAACTAATAAACATTGCCAGAGGTTTTGATAGTAATTCGGAACTACATTTGGCAAAAAATGGATTGATCGATTCTGCTACACTTCTTGCTGGCACAGTAGAAGGGTTGAATTACGAGACAAGTGATTCTGTGATAGTTGCTAAGGTAAACCAAGCAACTGATGCTGCGGGCAGAACAATATTCTGGATTAATTATCTAACAATGGAAAAGGCTATAGATAGCATTGCCGGAGGTCTTATTCTGAATAATATTGGTAAAATAACCAATAAACTTATTGAATTAAGAGACGAAAAAGAGAAAAACATTACTCCTACCTTTCAGGGTGAATGGCTTTTAGAGGATTAAAAAAAAATAATTGTTTTTCCTACCTTTATGATAGTATTTATAGTTTAAGAAGAAATATACATGCAGAATTCCCAAGAAACTTTAGCCTTAAACACAGCACAGGCTAAACTACTGAATGATTTACTGGTTACCCTAAGTAATGAGCAGAAACTATGGCTCGGAGGCTACTTAACAGGACTGAACGAAAGCACCAAAAATGTATTGAATGTATTAAATTCATTAAGTCCGGGAGGTCAAATTGCAACAGATCTTCAGGTTGAAAGTCAAAACCAGCTTACAATATTGTTTGGAACCAGATCAGGAAATGCCCAAAAAGTTGCAAAGACTGCCCAGTCAGTAGCACAACAAGCAGGTATTAGCTGCAAAACAGTGAGCCTGAATGAATACAACCCGAAAAGTATTAAAAAAGAAAAGCACCTATTACTAGCAGTTAGTACAGATGGTGAAGGAGAACCGCCAGTTGCAGCAGAAGAGTTTTATAATTACATCATGGGCAAAAAAGCACCTAAACTGGAGGGCTTGCACTATTCCGTTCTTGCTTTGGGCGATAAAAGTTATCAGCATTTCTGTAAAATTGGCAAGGATTTAGATTCGCGCCTACAGGAGTTAGGGGCAAAACCGTTTAATACCAGGGTAGATTGCGATATCGACTTTGAGGACGATGCAACCAAGTGGGCTCAGGAATGTATAGAAACTTACAAAAAAACAGCACCGGAAGCTAAATCCTCCGGAACAATTCCAATTGTAGAGGCGAAACCTGAATCATCTTATACAAGGGCAACACCTTACAAGACACAAATTCTGGACAGGATTAGACTGAATGGTAAAGGTTCTGGCAAATCAACTTATCATATCGAACTTGATATTGAGGATTCAGGTATTGTGTATACTCCCGGCGATGCTATAGGAGTTGTTTGCAGAAACGATGAAAAGCAAGTTGAAACCCTGTTAAAAACTTCAAACCTGAAGGCAGATGAGCTGGTTAATATAAATGGTTCCGAAAAATCTTTGCACGATGCACTTATTGAAGATTATGAGATCTCAATATTAGCACCACCTGTGGTTGAATCCTATGCAGAATTATCGAAAAACGGAGAGCTAAAGAAAATTATAGAGGATAAAAGCAAGCTCTCTGAGTATGTATATGGCAGAGATATTATTGACCTTATTGAAGAATTTCCATCTAAGCTTGATGCAGGACAACTTTCCGGTGTTTTAAGAAAACTTCAACCTCGTCTCTATTCCATTGCATCAAGTTATAATAACAATCCCGACGAGGTACATCTTACTGTTGGAGCTGTTCAATACAAACATGGAAAACGTAACAAGTTTGGTGTTTGTTCCAATTATCTTGCAAACATATCGGATGATCTGCCAGTATCCATTTATGTCGATGAAAACATAAGCTTCAGATTGCCCCAGGATAGCTCCACTCCTATTATCATGGTTGGTGCAGGTACCGGTATTGCTCCTTACAGGGCTTTTATGCAGGAACGCAGCCTTAATGCAGCCAATGGTAAAAGCTGGCTCCTTTTTGGCGACAGAAATTTCACCACCGACTTTCTATACCAGATTGAATGGCAAAAATATCTAAAAAACAAGCAACTAACCAGGATGGATGTGGCTTTTTCCAGGGACCAAAGAGAGAAAATTTATGTGCAGCACAAATTACTGGACAATAAAAAGGAAATATTTAAATGGATTGAAGAAGGAGCCAACATCTATGTATGTGGTGATAAGAATGCTATGGCCAATGATGTCAAGAATGCATTCAGGGACATAGTAAAGTCTCAGGCCGGATTCAGCGATGATAAAGCTGCCGAATACATCAAGGATTTGCGTAAACAGAACAGGTACCACGAAGATGTATATTAAAAAAACCTGCTTAGCACAAAACATTCAATAAAAAGCGAGAATTATGTCAGAAAATACAGATAAATCACTAAGCCCTGTTGAAGGGATTAAAGACAAAAGTAATTACCTGCGTGGTACCATAGAACAGGGCTTAAACGATCCCATCACCGGAAGCCTTGATCCGGATGATACCCAGTTGACCAAATTTCATGGTGTTTATCAGCAAACAGCACGCGAACTTGATTCTGAAAGGCGTCATCAAAAACTGGAACCACTTTATTCGTTTATGGTGAGGGTGCGTGTTCCTGGTGGATTGGCAACTTCTGAACAATGGCTTGAGATGGACAGGCTGTCTGATGCCTATGCGAATGGAACCCTTAAACTAACTACACGTCAGGCCTTTCAATTTCATGGTATTTTAAAGAAAAACCTTAAAAAACACATCGCTGAAATAAATCAGTCACTCATGGACACCATAGCTGCCTGCGGAGATGTCAACCGCAATGTGATGGCATGTGCCAATCCCGAAATTTCAAATGTCCATCAGGAAGTTTATGAATTTTCCAAATTGATTAGTGACCATTTAACTCCACAAACAAGAGCTTATCATGAGATATGGCTTGATGAACAACTTGTTTCAGGAGGTCCACGGACTGAAGATCACGAACCAATATATGGCAAAACCTATTTGCCCCGTAAATTCAAAATAGCCATTGCTGTGCCACCTGATAATGATGTGGATGTTTACACAAACGATATTGGGCTGGTAGCCATTGTTGAAAAGGGCAAGTTAACGGGGTACAACGTTATTGCTGGCGGTGGAATGGGCAACACCTTTGAGGATTCAAGGACATTCCCACGCTTAGGAAACCTTATTGGGTTCTACAAAAGGGAAGATACACTTCAAATTGTAGAAGAGATAGTTAAGATCCAGCGTGACAATGGGGACAGGAGCGACAGAAAGGTTGCCCGACTGAAATATACCATTGAGCGCAAAGGAGTGGAATGGTTAAAAAAAGAACTCGAAAGCCGCTCAGGAATAAAGGCAGATAAACCAAAACCATTTGAATTTACTACTACTTCTGACAGGTATGGTTGGCAAAAAGGTGAGAACAATAAATGGCACTACACTCTTTTTGTTGAAAATGGACGGCTTAAAGATGTGGAAGGAAAAACTTCAAAGACAGCCCTTCGCGAAATAGCCAAAATCCATAAAGGGGAGTTCAGGCTAACTGGCAATCAAAACCTTATTATTGCCAATGTTGATGCTAAAGACAAGGATAAAATAGAATCAATCCTTAAAACACATAATACTATCAATGAGGAGGCCCAGACAGCGCTAAGGCGTAATGCATTAGGATGTGTTGCACTTTATACCTGTACTTTGGCTCATGCGGAAGCAGAAACCTACTTGCCCTCCCTAATCGATAAAATTGATCTGTTAATGGACAAGAACGGATTAAAAGAACAGGAAATAACCATTCGCATGACAGGTTGCCCCAATGGTTGTGCCAGGCCCTATAATTCTGAGATTGGACTTGTTGGCAGGGCTCCTGGGGTTTATAACCTCTATGTAGGAGGCAGCCATCAGGGCATTAGGTTGAATACTATTTATAAAGAAATGCTGAAAGAGGAACAGATTCTCGAAGAAATAGGAAACTTGCTTAAAAAGTATGCTCAAAACAGAAAGGATAACGAAAGGTTTGGAGACTGGGCCGTACGTGAAGGCATTGTTGTCCCACAGCTTTATATCAATGCATTATAAAATGAATATAAAACGGAGCTTGGCAAAAAATATTTTAAGTGGACACCTCATTTAATGAGTGATTCCGGGCGATCATGGTTCTCTTTAAGCACATTTAACCATTAAGTTGTTATCTTTGACAATTGACGGCTGAGGTGCAACAACCACGTCAATATTTTTTTAATGTGACTGTTATTCAGTTTATTATAACTGTTCACTTCTTATATTAAATTAAACATTAATATTTGGCTTAATGGATTATTTTCCAATAAACATATCTATAAAGGGATTAAAAATACTGGTGGTTGGTGGAGGAAATGTGGCTCTGCAAAAACTAAAAACACTTGTGGTACACACCCGGAATATAGATGTTGTTTCTCCTGATGTAAATGAAGAAATAATTGCTCTGGGGATTAATGTAAAAGTCAGGGAATTTGAGGACCAGGACTTGGATGGGGCATTTTTGGTCTATGCAGCAACCAACAACAGGACATTAAATGAACAAATAGCCTATAGATGCAAGAAGAAACACATTCTTGTGAATGTTGTGGATAACCCAATTCTTAGTGATTTTACCTCATTGGCAACTTTTTACTACGGAAACCATACCATATCAGTAGGATCTGACGGAAAATTACCAAGGGAAACGGTAAAACTCAGGGATAAAATCGCTCAGTTACTCAAGGGATAAAGGATTGATTAGATTGTAAATTACTTATGCAGACTGTAAAAATTCAACTACTAAAAGGAAAGCAACCAATAGATTCAGTATTGTTGGAACAGGTCTTTCATCGTTCAGGAATAAAACCGTCTTTTATTGTTACCGAAATCAACCCTGAAGCTTCATACGACCTGCTTAAAGGGGTAAGGTATAGTAAACCGGGATTTTCTTATCCATACGATACAAACTGTGAACTATTTGTTCATAAGGCTACCGAAATTGCTTATCCTGTTACTTCAGAACTTAAAATCATTGCATTGATTAATGGCGTTCAATCATCTGAATACCAACAATATATTAATGTTGAGTTTTTAAATTCCGCCTATATAGTCCTTGCAAAAGCAAAACCTATTCAACTTGATGCACTGAAAAAATATGACCTATTAAACAGAATTGGAACTGTTCACTTGGTTGGTGCGGGAGGAGGCAAATTGGACATGCTGACTGTGAAGGGACATCGATTGGTAAAGCAAGCCGATGTTGTTTTATACGATAAACTTGTGGGTGAAGACATTTTGGATGAAATTTCTGGCAAAAAGGTCTTTGTTGGCAAAAGGGCCGGAGACCATAGCAAGTCTCAGGATGAAATAAATAACATGCTTTTGGAAGCAGCATATACCTATAAAAACATTGTACGGTTAAAGGGCGGAGACCCCAACATATTTGGCCATGCTGCTGAAGAAATTGCTTTTTTAGAAGCCCATTTTGCCCAAGTCGAAGTAATACCAGGTATTTCTTCTGCCCTTTCAGCCTCTGCATTGTCCCACTCACCACTTACAGTTAGAGGTGTAAGCAAATCGGTTGCTTTTTGCTCTGGCCATGAAAAAACCAATATCGAAGTGCCCGACACCGACACTATTGTATATTTTATGGGGGCCAATAACCTAAAAAGTATTGCCCGGGCTTTGAGAAAGAAGAATTTTATGGACACCACACCAATAAAACTTATATATAACATAGGTGCTGCTGATGAAGCCGTTTATCTTGAAACCATTGAATCTATTTTGGGAAAGGAAAACCATTATAAAGCCCCTATCATTACCATCGTAGGCAATGTTTCAGACAAAGCATACTGGAGGAAAGCGTTTATGGAAAAGAAACGTATTTTGTACACAGGAACACACATCGATAAGTATGCCCATTTGGGCTATGTTACCCACCATCCAATGATTGAGCTGGCTCCCATGCCCGATTCTTCAGAGATTGATAAGACAATTGGTGAGCTTCAAAAATACGATTGGATCGTATTTACAAGTGCTTATGCAGTTAAGTTTTTATTCGATCGAATGTATGATCTTGGTTTAGATTCCCGGATATTTAGTGGCATAAAGGTTGTATCAATTGGGAAGAATACCAGCCATCACTTAAAAAATCACGGATTAGTACCTGACATACAACCAGAAGATGAGTCATCAGAAGGCATCCTGGATTTAATGATTAGTGAATCAATTGTTGACAAGGATATTCTTATTCCCCGGTCAGACAAGGCTTTACCTTTCCTGCCTAAAGCCCTGGAGGGTGCAGGAAATCGTGTAAAGAGCCTGAAAGTATATACAAATATATTGCCCAAAAAAATCACAAAAATAAATCCGGATAATTTCGACCAGGTCATTTTTGCATCTCCTTCGGGTGTAGATAATTTTGTTCGGGTATATGGTCATCTTCCAAAGGATACAGAGTTGATATATAAAGGAAAAGAAACTTTAAAAGCACTGAAAAAAAATGGCTACCATACAGGATAGTTTTATATATTTTAACCTTTGTTTGCTTCTCACACCAAAAAAAAAGCTAATTTTACGTACTGAAATTAAAGTCTTCACGCATGTTTTTCATCGGCCAGAACTTATCTTTTCTTCCATATGTTTTTTTGCTGGTTACATATTTGGCCGGATTGAGTACTGTTTCCTATAATTTATTTCATATTAATTCCACCGAATCCAATACAAGTTTTGAAATACAGACGAGTCCGATTGAACACGAATCTCTAGCATTCGCAATTAATGAAGATGTCATAAATAATAACACTTGTTTTTTTTATTCTGGAATTGAAAAGCAAGATTATTTTAGAATAGGTTTGGCTTCTATGTTGCTTCATGAATACAATCCAAACAACATCTGTTTTCTCACCCCAAGTTCTTATAATTCCAACGTTTGCACGCGCCCCCCTCCAGCAGATCCTACAATTTAAGATTTATATAGATATGTGCCACAGATAAATAAAATAGTTCATTTAAGCTGCTGTGGTTAATACTTAACAATTTGGATTATATGATTGGTGTAATTGGTATAAACTATAAAACTGCTCCTATTCACATCCGGGAGTTGTTTTCTATTGAAAAGGACCAGATCAATACATTAGCCTCGTTTTTACAGGGCTATTCCCAGATCGAAGAACTTGTTGTACTATCAACGTGTAACAGGACCGAACTATATTTTTATCAAAAAGGGGCTTCTGGCGAAGAAGTCTCAGAAAAGTTGATTGATTTGTTACATAAATTCAAAGCAATCGAAAAAAGCTTTGCACATCATTTTTACAGCCATTTCAACACCCTCGCTGTGAAACATTTGTTTTCTGTTACTTCTGGAGTTGATTCAATGGTGTTTGGTGAATACCAGATTGTAAGTCAGGTAAAAGAAGCTTATATGCATTCTACCGAAAATAACCTGAATGATGCTATATTGATGCGCTTGTTTCAAAAGTCCTTTGAAACAGGCAAAAAAGTCCGTACAGAAACCAATATCCAGCAAGGGGCAACTTCAGTTGGTTACCTGGCTGTGGAAATGTGCCGTAGTTGCATGAACAATATAAAAGAGAAATCAGTACTATTTGTTGGTGTTGGGGAAACAGGTAGTCTTGTTTTGCAAAAAATGAAAAAACTTGGCGTCACTGATTTCACATTTACAAACAGGACCTATTCAAAATCGCTCAAGCTGGCAGAAGAAAACCATGGAAAAGCCATTAGCTTTGAGGAATTTACCCAACATTTGCATAGATATGATATTATCATAACAGCAACCAATGCCGGTAAAGTTTTAATTACTGTTGATGATGTCAAAAATGCCATGCAGAACAGAGGTAAAAAACAACAAGTTTATCTTGACCTTTCTGTACCAAGGAATATTCATCATGGAGTAAAGGCAAACAAGTCAGTTCATCTTATTGCTGTGGATGATCTACAGGCTATAATTAACCGAAATACAGCCAAAAGACTGGAAAGCAGAAACGATGCCTACAAAATTATAGATCAAATGGCGAAAGAATACAAAACCTGGTTTCAAAGCCGAAGCCTGCACCCTGTTATACTAGCCATATCAGAAAATATGCAAAAACTGCATGAAGAAGAGATAAAAGGATATTCCAAATGTTATAAAGGCGAAACGTATGAGGCTGTCAATGAATATGCTTCAAGATTGACTCAAAAATACATCAGGACCTTAATAAAAAACCTAAGGGAGATGGATGAAAAAGGACAACAACTGGGCTCCCTTGACACTATTAAAGAATTGTTTATTTTTGATTCAAACGAAGAATAAGACTACCAATATGGTAAATTCAATTAAAATAGGTACCAGGGGTAGTAAGCTAGCCTTATACCAGGCATACAAAACCGAAGAGGAATTTCGTTTGAAATTTCCCGGGATTCAAACAGAGGTTGTAGTCATCCAAACCAAAGGGGATAAGATCCTGGATGTCGCTCTTTCTAAAATCGGAGATAAAGGCCTCTTTACGAAAGAGATCGAGAATGCCCTTTTGGACAAATCTATAGATATTGCGGTACATAGCCTAAAAGACCTGGCTACCGAAATGCCCCAAGGACTGAAACTGGGAGCAGTACTTGAACGTGGGGAATTTCGTGATGCTCTGGTACATAAAGGAGGCAAAAAACTGGCTGACCTGGATTCCGGAGATGTTATCGCAACATCGAGCCTTCGGCGTATTTCAGGACTAAGAATCCTATACCCGAACCTTAAAATAATAGATATAAGGGGCAATGTTCAAACACGTCTCAAAAAAATGGAAGAAGGCCACTGCGATGGAATGATCATGGCAGCAGCAGGATTAATCCGGCTGGGCCTTGAAAAACACATAACCCAGATACTGGAACCTGAGGAAATCCTGCCTGCGGTTGGCCAGGGAGCAATTGCTATCCAGTCAAGGATTGGCGATGCAGGTATTGATGAAATGCTGCAAAAGCTAAACGATGCCCAAACAATGAATTCTGTGCTTGCAGAGCGTTCCTTTATGAGGACTTTACAGGGAGGTTGTCAGGTTCCCGTTGGCGCATATACATACATTGAAGATGGCATGACAGTTTTGACTGGATTGGTGTCCTCTATTGACGGAACAAATTACATTAAGGAGTCAATTAAAGGCAATTCGAACCCTGAAACAATGGGTAATGAACTTGCTCAAATAATATTGGATCTTGGAGGTGATAAAATCCTTCATGAAATAAGAAATTTATAAAAAATAAAAAGCATGGACTATCCATTAACCCGCTTGCGAAGGCTGAGAAAGAACAGCGTTATTCGCGACCTGGTGCGTGAAACAAAACTCACCAGTGATGATTTGATTATGCCCTTGTTTGTAAGACCAGGTAAAGGTATTGCTAATCCCATTGCATCTATGCCAGGCAATTTTCAACATTCTGTGGATAAACTAACAGAAAGGTGCAAACAACTCTATGATTCAGGGGTAAAATCTGTTCTATTGTTTGGCATACCGGAGCATAAAGATGAAACCGGCGATGTAGCATGCGAACACAATGGCATTGTCCAGCAAGCAATAAGATCATTAAAAAAAGAAGTTCCTAACCTTTACCTGGTTGCAGACATTTGTAACTGCGAGTACACTTCCCATGGACATTGTGGTACCATAATCGACAACGATGTTGACAATGATGCAACACTCATCACCCTTGGAAAACAGGCTATTTCTTTAGCTGAGTCAGGAGTTGACATGGTTGCCCCAAGCGATATGATGGATGGACGTGTTGGACATATTCGTAAGGAACTTGACAAGGTCGGTTTTCATGGTTTGCCAATTATGGCCTATTCAGCAAAGTATGCTTCGGCTTTCTACGGCCCCTTCAGAGACGCTGCAGAAAGTGCCCCCCAGTTTGGCGACAGGAAAACATACCAGATGGATCCGGCAAATGCAAAAGAAGCTATTCGCGAAATAGCCCTTGATATTAACGAAGGAGCTGATATTATCATGGTTAAACCTGCATTAAGCTATCTGGATGTTATAAAAGAAGCACAGAATAATTTCAATATCCCTATAGCCGCCTATAATGTCAGCGGGGAGTTTTCTATGGTCAAAGCAGCTGCTGAAAAGGGATGGATTGACGAAAAACGTATTGTAAACGAGATTCTGACCTCAATTAAAAGAGCCGGAGCCGATATAATTATTTCTTACCACACACAGGATATAATTGAGGAATTAGGTTAAGGTTCTAAACTACGCCTGGACTTCGGTAAACGAAGAGGGTTAAAAAGAACATGAGACAGATGATATAAAAAAACAGTAAAGGAAGTAAGTAACATGCTTAAAAATATAAAAAGTATAGAAGCTTTTGCTCAGGCACAAAAAAGTATCCCCGGAGGAGTAAACTCTCCAGCACGTGCTTTTAAAGGCGTAAAGAACGATCCTGTTTTTATTGAAAAGGCCAATGGTGCATATATTTATGACATAGATAACAATCAATACATTGATTATGTAGGCTCCTGGGGACCAATGATCCTTGGGCACAGGCACCCTCAAGTTATTGAAGCCATTGAAAAAACACTTTCAACAGGTACCAGTTTTGGTGCCCCTACGTTGATTGAAACCCTAATGGCAGAGCAAATAAAAACAATGGTACCCTCTATTGACAAAGTCAGGATGGTAAATTCAGGTACCGAAGCTACAATGAGTGCTCTTAGGTTAGCAAGAGGATATACTGGACGTAGCCTTGTAATAAAGTTCGAAGGTTGTTACCATGGCCATGGCGACAGTTTCCTAATCAAAGCTGGTTCTGGAGCACTTACACTAGGAACACCAAATTCCCCCGGAGTAACAAAGGGAACGGCTGGTGATACTTTAGTTGCCCGATACAATGATTTGGCTTCTGTGGAAGAGTTGTTTCAAAAATATGGAGAAGATATAGCAGCAATAATCCTCGAACCTGTTACCGGAAATATGGGAGTAGTACTTCCTGAACAAGAGTTTCTTCAAGGAATCAAGAGTTTATGTGATAAGTTCGGCACTATTCTGATCTTCGACGAAGTGATGACAGGCTTTCGCCTCTCAAGCGGAGGAGCTCAGCAAATTTTGGATATTGTTCCCGATATAACAACTTTTGGTAAAATAATTGGCGGAGGCCTTCCAGTAGGGGCTTATGGCGGGAAAGCCGAGATAATGAATATGCTGGCACCAGAAGGACCTGTCTATCAGGCAGGAACTTTATCTGGAAATCCATTGGCTATGGCCGCTGGTTTGACTACTTTAAAAATCCTTTCTGAAACTGAAGGATTCTATCAGGAGTTGGAAAAGAAGTCGGCATATTTGGTCAACGGAATCCGTGAGGCTCTTAAAGATTCAGGAATACCCGGAGTTATCAATCAACAGGGCTCCATGTTTACCTTGTTTTTTACAGAGGGCGATGCAGTTAAATCCTTTGACGATGTAATGCAATGTAATACTGATCGATTTGCAGATTTCTTCAACCAATGCCTGAACAGTGGTATTTACATTGCTCCATCTCAATTCGAAGCTGCTTTTGTTTCATCGGCTCATACACAGGAAGACCTGGACAAAACCATTGAAGCAGCCTCTGCTGCTTTAAAACAAATTTAAGTAGACTATGGGTTCAATTTTATTAGATACCTTAAACAAAAAGCCGACCCCTCGCCCACCTTTTTGGTTCATGAGGCAAGCCGGCAGAGTATTACCTTCATATTTGGCCATAAAAGAAAAATATTCGTTTTGGGAAATGATGCAAGATCCCAAACTGGGGGCTGAAGTTACCTTATTGCCAGTAGATGATCTTGGTGTTGATGCCGCTATTTTGTTTTCGGATATTTTGGTGATACCATATGCCATGGGCATGGGGCTGGATTTTACAGAAAAAGGGCCTGTTTTCGATAAACCTTTGACCGAATACGATAATCCCTTAAACGCGTTAAAACCAAACCCTGAAAAACTCGGGTACATTTACCGGGTCATTGATGAGATAAAAAAAGATATTCCCAAAGATATACCGCTGATCGGATTTTGTGGGGCGCCATTAACTGTGCTTTGCTACATGCTACAGGGCTTAAGCCGCAAAGCTGAGTTTCCTGATGCAATCCGTTTCATATATGCTGAAAAAGCAACTGCAAAAAAGCTTATTGATGCAGTTACCGAACTCTCCATCGAGTATATTAAAGGACAAATAGATCATGGTATTGAGGTTTTTCAACTTTTTGAAACTCATGCAGGGCTTATTCCTCTAGAACTTTACAATGAGCTCTTTATTCCTGCGGTTAAAAAGATTTCAGCTTATGTAAGAAGCCGCAACATACCATTTATCTTTTTTCCAAAAGGATTTGGACTTGGCTATAAAATGGTAAATCCTGAGTTGTGCGATTTTGTTAGTATCGATTGGCACACATCTATCTATGAAGCCAGAGAATTGGTGCATAAGGAAGTCGGTTTGCAAGGGAACCTGGATCCGCGTGTTCTTTTTGGAGACAAAGAATCTATTAAAGAAACATTAAAAACCTACCTTGATTTCGGTAAGGATAACCAGGATTGGATATTTAACCTGGGGCATGGGTTTATGCCAGGCATACCATATGAAAACGCTAAATTCATGGCCGATTGGGTAAAACATACAGATTGGGGAAGATAATTAGTTATTCAGGAGATGATATAAATGAAAATTGACAGGGAATTATTAACAAAATACAGTAATCCTGTACCCAGGTATACCAGTTATCCACCGGCAAATTATTTTGTTGATGGTTTTACTCATGATGATGGTATTCGCTATATAGAGCAATCGAATAGCTGGGAGCCGGAAAATATTTCAATCTATATCCACATCCCTTTCTGTCATAAGCTATGCTTCTATTGTGGGTGCAATTCCTGCCCCCTGGCAAAGCAAGCTGATATTGTAAAGTATATCAATTCAGTAAAAAAAGAAATCAGTCTGGTTATGCCTTTACTCAGCAAGAACCGGAAGATATCACAGATTCACTATGGAGGTGGTACTCCAAATGCTATCGATGTGAACTATTTACAGGAATTAAACCAATTGTTTTTTGATCATTTTAGTTTTATAGATCATCCCGAAATTGCTATTGAATGCCATCCTGCTTATTTGGACGAAAAATATGTAAATGAACTTAAAAGAGCAGGTTTTAACCGGTTTAGTCTTGGTATTCAAGATTTTAACACCGATGTTTTAAAGAATGTCAACCGTGCCCCAAGTCAATTACCTGTTCATGATTTAATGGAAATCCTTAGATCAGGTGACCAGGCAGCAATAAACCTCGATTTTATTTATGGGTTGCCCGGTCAAACCGTAAATGGTTTTTCCAAAACAATACTTGAAGCTGTTCAATTAAAGCCAGACCGCCTGGTGACTTTCTCCTATGCGCACGTGCCCTGGGTAAACAAGAACCAGCTTATTCTGGAGAAAAAAGGTTTACCTACACCAGAAGCAAAAACAGATATGTTTGAGCAGGCATACAACACGCTTACATCGAATGGATACCAGATGATTGGTATGGATCATTATGTGCTTGAAGCTGACGAACTCAATTTAGCCCAAAGAAACAAGCAGCTTCATCGGAATTTTCAGGGCTATTGTACGAGAAGAACAACAGGTCAGGTATATGCTTTTGGAGTATCTGCCATTACACAGTTGCACAGGGTGTATATGCAAAACATAAAATCTATCGATCAATATAACAGTTTGTTAAGCGAAGAAAAACTACCGCTTACCAAAGGATATGAACTTTCCACCAGCGAATTAATCACACGAGATGCCATTGCTGAATTAATGTGCAATAAAGTACTGGATTTGAGGAGCATACTGGATAATTCAGTAGGTAGCAGCAAAAAAACCGGTCAAGTCTTGGTCTATAATGAAGAAAAGCTTAGTACTTTTGAAAATGACGGGATACTGGAAATAAAGGATGGGATTATTAAAATTTCAGACAACGGAAATTTATTCGTGAGAAATGTTGCAGCAGCGCTTGATCCTTTAATGGTATCGTCAGAGAAAAGGTTTTCTAAATCAGTATAAGTTGAAATTTGAAGCAACAGCAAGTAGAAAATAATTTGCTGATTTTAAGTCACAATTTAAAGATTTCACATGAATTTGAACCATTCAGATGTTGATGTAGTAATTATTGGTGCCGGTCTTTCTGGACTTACTACTGCTTTTTACTTGCAAAAGGAAGGGAAAAATGTATTGTTGCTCGAAAAAGCCGCAAGGTGTGGTGGTGCTATAAATACAAAAGAGGAAGAAGGGTTTGTTTATGAAACCGGACCAAATACAGGAACCCTGTCAAATCCTGAGATTGCTGAGCTATTTGAAGATCTTGGTGATTTGTGTCAACTTGAGATCGCTGACAAATCGGCAAAAAAGCGCTTAATATGGAAAGACGGCGAGTGGGATGCATTGCCTTCCGGTCCAATTTCAGGAATTACGACTCCTTTGTTTTCCCTTTTTGACAAATTGAGGATTTTTAAAGAACCCTTTCGTGAAAAAGGAACCTATCCTCTTGAAAGTATTGGAGGAATGATCCGTAGACGGCTAGGCGAAAGTTTTTTGGACTATGCCATTGACCCCTTTGTATCAGGGATTTATGCCGGAGATCCAAACAAGCTGGTTACGAAATACGCACTTCCTAAAATGTACAATCTTGAACAGGATTATGGAAGCTTAATATTAGGTGGAATTAAAAAAAGCCGTGCAAATAAAAAAGACCCAAGAAACCGGAAGGCTACGCGTGAAGTATTTTCCGTTAAAGGAGGCCTAATAAACCTTATAAAGGCCTTAAAAGACAGTTTGAAGGAAAATACATTAGTGTTGAATGTCGACAATATTTCAATAGAAAAAATCAATGCTGGCTATGGCACTACTTTTAGAATTCAGGACAAGGAAAAGCGTATTCATTCTAAATATATTATAACTACCACAGGAGCAGCAGCTTTATCTAACCTATTTACATTTATTGACGAAAAAAAATTAGCCAATATTTCTAATTTAAACTATGCAAAAGTAGTCCAGGTAAATTTGGGGTATAAACAATGGAATGGAATAAAACTTAATGCTTTTGGCGGCTTAGTTCCTGGCAAGGAAGAAAAGAATATTCTAGGAGTTTTGTTTACATCCTCTTTTTTTAAAGACAGGGCACCGAAAGAGGGAGCATTGTTATCGGTGTTTTTAGGTGGTGTAAAACGGCCAGACATATTCAGTTTAACCGATGAGCAAATTAAAACATTGGTTCTTAATGACATTACCCCTATGTTAGGCCTAAACGAAGCACCTCCTGATTTGTTAAATATAACCAAGTACCCTAAGGCAATTGCCCAATACGAAGCTTCCACTAGGGAAAGACTTCTGAATATTGAACTGATTGAATCAGAACATCCAGGAATTATACTTGCAGGAAACATCCGGGATGGTATTGGCATGGCAAACAGGGTGCAACAAGCCAGAGATGTTGTAAATAAGCTGGTTAATGGCGGTTAACTCACACAAACATTTAAATTTTCTAACTTGATATAACCATTTTCAGGCATGGATAAAATTAAAGAAATAACTGAATCATACAAGTCCATCCAACTACAAATCATTGATATCCTTGAAAAGGCAGATACTAAAGGTAAATTTCAAAAGAATCCTTGGCAAAATGATCTCGGAGAAGGATTGACCTGCACTATGGAGAATGGCTCAGTAATTGAAAAGGCCGGAGTTAATTTTTCCTCTGTTTCAGGAAAATTAAAAAGTAACATGGCAAAAACCTTAGGTATTGAATCCCCTGAAGGATTGACTTATAGTGCCACCGGAATCTCATCCATAATACACAGTTCAAATCCATTTGTACCTACCATACATTTTAATGTGCGGTATTTTGGCCTAAGCAATGGCATAAAATGGTTTGGTGGTGGAATTGATCTAACCCCCATATATATCGATAAAGAAGAAGCCAGGGAATTTCATCAACAAATCAAGGACATTTGCGACAAATATAATCCTGACTATTATAATGAATACAAGAAATGGGCAGATGATTATTTCTTTTTGCCACACAGAAATGAGACAAGGGGCGTTGGTGGAATATTCTTTGATCGGGTTCAACCTAAAGATTCACAGGAGTTTAATCGGTTTTATGAATTTACTCAAGAACTGGCCATAGCCTATCCAAAAATATATGTCGATATCATTTCAAAAAAGCGGGATGTTGCCTATACGCCTTCAAATAAACAATGGCAGAAAATAAGACGTGGCAGGTATGTTGAATTTAACTTATTATTTGACAGGGGCACCAAATTTGGCATAGAAAGCGGAGGCAATGCAGAATCCATTTTGGTGAGTCTGCCCTCAGAGGTCAATTGGGTTTATAACTATTCTCCTGAAGAGAATTCGCCTGAACAGGATACCTTGAATCAATTAAAAAAAGGCATTGATTGGTTAATGCATTAACGTATGGAAAATAAAACTGCTGTTTTATTAATAAATGTGGGTACGCCAGACAAGCCTTCTGTTAAAAGTGTGAGAAGGTATTTATATCATTTCCTGAACGACAGAAGAGTTATTGACCTACCCTGGCTTTTACAAAAAATTCTAGTAAACCTGATTATTTTACCTTTCAGAGCTCCAAAATCAACAAAATTATACAAAAGACTTTGGACTACAAAAGGTTCTCCCCTAACCTATTACAGTAACTTAGTTAAAGATAAGCTAGATAAAATCCTACCAGAGAATTACGATGTTTATTTGGCAATGCGCTATGAAAATCCAAAACTAAAAAGTGTATTGGACCAAATAGAAAAAGAGAACTATTCTGCCCTGATAGTTTTCCCTCAATTCCCTCACTATGCAAGTTCAACTACAGGCTCAGCCAACCAGGCAGTCATGGATATTGTGCAAAAATGGAATGTTATGCCTGAAATCAGGTTCATCAACCAGTTTTATGAGCATCCGGGATTTATTCAATCCTTTGTTAGCAGGGTAAAGGAGATGAACTATGAAAGCTTTGACCATATCATTTTTTCATACCATGGATTGCCATTGAGACAAGTAGATAAAACGCATCCCGGAATTAAAAGCATTGACTGCACCTGTGAAAATACAATGCCAGACCATGGCAAACATTGTTACAAGGCAACATGCTACCAGACTTCCAGACTATTGGCAAAAGAGCTTGGTTTAAGCAAAGAGAATTATACAGTTGCTTTTCAATCACGTTTATCAACCAATTGGTTAGAACCTTTTACCGATAAGACTATTGAAATCTTAACCAGGAAAGGCAAAAAGAGTATTCTTGTTTGTGCACCCGCTTTTGTTGCCGACTGCTTAGAAACCATTGTTGAAATTGGAATTGAATACCAAGAAATAATTAAAGGTGTTGAAGGAGCCAAGGTAACACTTGTACCCAGTCTGAACGATATGGATGAGTGGATAGATACAATGCGAAGTATTCTTCTTGAACGTGTTACCGTCAATCGATAAAGATTTGATAAGTAGGACTTGCTGAAAAAGTCAGAAAGTAGTGAGATGAGACTTGACAAAATGAAGACGTATATCCGCCAAAATTAAAATTTTCCGTAGAGAAATAACATTAAGGTTCTGGGCTGAATAGAGACTGTCCATACAACACACTCAAATCATCCGCAACAAACGTTGAGAAGCTAACTGGTTATTACAATATGAAGACAATCCATGAGCATTGACGGTCTTCTTATTATAGATTACTATCTTACCAAAGTATTTTTTGAGAATAGATTTCGGAGTCTTTTATAAGTGACAGAATATAAACTCCTGGCACTATTTGCTTGTTATTCAGATCTATTGAATGCTTTTGCTTTCCTTTTTCCAGACTAATTGTTTCATCATAGAAACATATTCCGCTCATATTAAACATTTTCAATTGAGCCTCTGATTGTTTTTTTAACTCTGAAGTAATGAATACTGTCTTGTTAATACGATCAAAATTGATTTGCAGATTTTCAGCAATATGGGGTGTTAATATACTGGATGGGCCTACAACCGTATCTGTATCATGTTTGTGTTCTGGAATAAAAAAAGAATATCCCAAACGAATTTCATCGAAAGCACATGTGATCCCAGCTGTATTTCCCATATGACATACGATTTTGTCGAACCCGCTATTTATTTGTACTTGTCGCGCAATGTCGGCAGAATCTACATTGGGTTCCTTAAGTGTATCTGGATTGATCCATAGATAGGCATTCTCATTGGAGGCATCACCTGAAGTTTCTATTTTAAATACCATCCATACCTGATCTCCAGTAAATGCGGAGGTTGAACTAACAAAACCACCTATTCCATAGCCATTAAACCCCAACTTATTTTCACCCCAATCTTTACCGATTAAAATCCTCTCGTCACTTCCATTAAAGATGGAAATCCCTTGCCATGAATCACTTAAGGATGAAGGATTGTCAATTTGAAATAAAAAACTCAACCAGATCGTATCACCATTATCTTCCCATCTCGGATTTAATAATCTGGATGCCCTCAATCCTTCTCCTTTTGTTAAAGCTCCTTCCAGCCTGTTGCCAACAGCTGGTACTCCTGGATATTCCAATGGTTCTTGAATGGTCATGTCAGCACCTGTACCTTCAAAAACCTCCCAAGAACTTCCCCAACCATTCCCTGCTTCTCCAAGCATATTCAATTCTTGATTTAAATCATAATCAAAAGGTTCGTATAAGGCTAATTTCACTGGTGCTGAGGCAATATCTTCGAAAACCCATCTTTGGGGACCGGTATCGATATCGGTCTGCTGTTCTATACTGTTTTCTGAGGTTGCTCCCATAATCAGTTCACTGTGCGATGCTGTAAGCATATAAACATTAGATCCAAAATCATCAATACCCCATTTTTGATTAGAACTGGCAGCATAGATGTCTGTAACTATCGAAGCTCCTTCAGTTTGTAATGCCTGATCAACTGTAATACAACTATTATCAGCTTCAGACATCAGCTTAAAAACATGGTCTCCAACCTGCTCAATTACCCAAACCTGATTTATAGTTGTATCGAGAGGAGCCAATAGCAATTCGTTATTAACAGTTTTGAGAAATAATGAACTGTTCAATGGTCTTATTCTACATCTTCTGTTTTCTGATTGAAAATAAGGAATGGAGTTTGGGATTGATAAATCAATGCAATCTAAATTGACAAATGTCGAATCTCCGATAAATTTGATGGTGTTAGCTCCGGAAACCAATGGAGCAATGAAAGATTCAACTCCCCAAGTGTCCAAGTCTCTGGTTGAACTTAGCTCAAGCTCGTTAACTTCAACACTATTGGCAGCAACACTTAGAAGTTGTCTTTTTGATCCATACCCGGCTGAATACCTTAGGCTAACTTTATAGTTGCCAGCCTTCGGCACTTCAACTGAGAATAGTACAGAGGATGATGATGATAGATTCATTCCATTTACAAAACCAGTTCCTAAAAAAAACTGTTGGTTTGATGCAACAGCAGCACTTCCACTAAGAGTGGACTCTTCAGCTTCGTAGTGCAGAACAGGTTTTACAAAAGCGGAATTATATTTTACATTCACCTCGTTACCATCGTATTGAACAATTGTATCACAAATAACCGGAGTGTCTAATCCAACACCATAATTTTCGTCAACCCACACAACCTTAAACACATGATTGGTAAGCATATTTGGAAAATTACCACTTCTGGCACCAATGGTCAGTTGTTGTGAAGCATCATTATAAGTGAATGGAATTTCTGTGTACTCTCCATTTTCATAGCTGTATGTTTCACCAGCATCCTCATAAAGTGTGAATTGTCCATCAGCCCCCATATAAACACGCAATTCAATTGGATCAGATTTAGCATTAGCATACTGTATTTCAGGTCCCATCGGAATAATAGATCCAGCCTTTACGTAAATCGGCATATTGTCTAAAGGAACATCAACATTAATGGTTTGGCCACCTCCCACTTTCGATCCAGACCAGAAGTCGTACCAATCACCTTGAGGCAGATAAATGTCACGATTTCTTTGTCCAAGTGATGCAATTGGATTTATCATCATAAATGGTCCGAAGAAGAACTGATCGTCAATGTTTTTTACGTTGTCATCATTTCGATATTCCATAATCAGATGGCGCATGATGGTATAATCTTCATTGGTCACTTTCCAGGCAAGAGAATAGATATAAGGCATCAAGCGGTATCTTAATTTATCAAATTTAGCCATTGTCTGGATCGTGTTGTCCGTCAGGTTTTGGGTCGATACCATTGACTTATCACCTTTACCATGAATTCTATAGAGTGGACAAAAAGTTCCAAATTGGAACCAACGTACCATTAATTCATTATTGTCTGGTGTTGACCAATCTGTTATCCAATAGCCTCCAATATCTGTTGTCCAATATGGAATTCCCGATAAACTAAAGTTTAGACCGGCTGAAAGTTGATGTTGGAAATCGGTCCAGTTGCTATGAATATCTCCCGACCAGGATGCAGCACCATAACGTTGTTGCCCTGGAAACGAAGATCTGCTAAGAATAAATGCCCGTTTTTCAGGTATTTCTTTTCGCCAGCCTTGGTAAACCCCTGAAACGTGTGTAATAGGATATGTGTTGTAATATGTAACCCCAGAACCTTTAGCTGTATTAAAACCTTTCCTGTCAAAAGCATCTGGCCAGCCTTGAGGTTCGTTGTTATCAGCCCACCAGCCGTCCCATCCATGATTTGAAAACAATTGACTATTTACCTGGTTCCAGTAAATATCTCTTGCAGCGGAATTATGGGGATCGTAAAAATGATGGTCCCCTTGACTTGGATACAGTGCTCCAATAGCTTCGTACTCCTTATAGTTATCACAATCTTTATGGAATACTGGCCAAATCGAGATCATAGTGTGGAAATTCATCTTATGCAATGAATCAACAGTTGCTTTTGGATCTGGATATCTTGTTGCATCTACTGTATTTGAACCCCAAACATCCGGTGTCCAGTAATCCCAATCCTGAACAATACAATCTAAAGGTATTCCTGCCGTCCTGTATTGATTGCCAATTGATAAAAGTTCCTTGGCTGTGGTGTACTTATCTTTCGATTGGAATAAGCCATATGCCCATTTGGGGAATAGTGGTGCTTTTCCACTTGCATTTCTGTATTCCGATATTACATCATCAATTTCTGGACCATACATAAAGTAGTAATCAACCATATCACCACTTTCAGAACTGAAAGTATACTTTTTATTAGATGATACTGTACCATCAAACTCACTTTGAGAGTAATTGTCCCATAAAATACCATAGCCAATCCCAGACACAACAAACGGCAATGCTATTTCTCCATTTTGCTGATCCAACGTTTGTATATGTCCTTTGTAGTCCATAACACCTTGCTGATGCTGGCCCAGACCGTACAATGATTCATTAGAAGGAGAATTAAATGTAGCTTTGCATGTATTTGTATTTAATGAGTATTGTGAGATATTTACAGGTTCAACAGCCTTTGAATCCTCAGAAAGAATTATGTTCCCTAATTTATCGTAATAGCTAATTTTTGAATTGGCTTTTCTTACAGCAATATCAAGAGTCTGTGTCGATATGATAACTGTTGTATCGTTTTCAGATACAGAAAATGAAGGAATATCCCATTTTTTGTAAACGATAATAGTATCCCCCTGTGGCAATGTATCTTTCTTGCAATAACTTACTCGAACTACATTATCATTACAAATTCGAACTTGCATACGTCCGATAAACAGATTAAAGTTCACACCTACTGAGTCACTTTCAAAAGAAACAACAGTTTCAGGAGCTTGCGTTAATACCGTATAGTCTATCGTGTAAGTCTTTGTTACCGTTCCATCAATAGATTGAACTACAATTACAGAACTTCCACTACCACTTGAAACATCAACAGGACCAACACCTGTAGCACTTGCACCATCAGCTGATAACGTTATGATTGGAGTAACTGTAGTTGTTCCAACAGGTAAAGTTGCCGTATAAACTGTATCTTCAGGAGTGAACAGTTTATCAAGAGAACCATCACTCATCTCAATATTGTCCAATGTAGCTACACCAGATACTTCGGTCAAGGTAAAGTTGTCGAATTTAAAAAAACCTGCATCGCCATTTGGTGAATAGGAGAAATCATACCCCAAAGCGGTAGATTTTCCATTTACAAGAAATCCCAACTTAAGGTTTCCATCTGTTACGTGAGTTACTACGCTAAGTTTTTTAAATGGACCATTTTCGGCACTTGACAAAGCGTACCCTCCAAATGAATACGTTTCTGTAGCCCCAAGAATAGCAAGATTCTCTGCCGTATATGCAATATTACTGCTGTCTCCGTAAAGCATAGAAATGGTATCTGAACTTGTAATGGCAAACAATCGTTGTGTGGTAAGGCGATTGTTGCTTACTGTTGCAAGAGCAGTTACCCTATAATAACCTTCCGGCAAACCGGTAAGAGTTTGAGCACATTCGGCATCTCCTATACTAGCGTTCCAGATTCCGCAAATGTATGAACCATCTTTAGTTGCATCACCATCTGTATTTGGCCCTAACCAGGTATAACCAGAAGTTCCTGTCCATGTCCACCCAGAGAGGGTACCTGTTTCAAAACTCGGATTGGTTACCTGATCGGTCATGTCAGTTTGAGCCTGAGTGACCGATATTGCAATGAAAATCAAAGATATTGTCGCAATAAAAGTTGAAAGATTGATTTTTCTCATAAAATATATATTTTGTTCTTTATATTTATATAGCTTTTAACACTTAGCAAAATATAAAAGTATGCCAAGGTTTATATGTTTGGGAAAACAAATGTTGAAGGATTTGTAACGTATGTTGAATTTTTTCATCTTGCATAGTCTTGCTTGGTTCCTGAAATGATATACTGCCTCATTTATTGAGGTTTACTAGCAAAGACTTCCTAGCAATACAAGAATTTTGCTTTAATATGATATGACTATCTGAAAAAAGACACTTAATGATCGCAAATCAGGTTATCAAAAGATATAAGCTAATACTGGTTTTATTGTTTGGCTCCGTATTTTTATTTGGGCAAAAGCATTTTGTTTTTTTCCCAATAAACAGCAATGATGGCCTGTCTGGTAATCAAGTACGTTGTATTGGACAATTGCCAGATAGAAGAATGGTTATTTTAACAAAAGGATTAGTGAACCTATACGATGGTACAAATTTCAAATACCTGCATTTTAATGAAGGTAAAACTTATCCTCTCAGCTTGTATAATGGATTTCACAGGATGTATGTTGATGATGCTCACCGTTTATGGATCAAGAATAAACATCGGCTCATGCTTTTTGACATTGAGAAAGAAATATTTGTTCCAAATATCGACAGTGTTTTAAAGAAGCAAGGAATTTTTGAAGAGCTGGCAGATTTGTTCATGGATTCGAACCATGATTTTTGGTATTTAACCCATAATAACAGTTTATTATACCATAGCTCAAAGACCAATAAAAGTATTCAGTTTTTAACCGGTGTAACAAGAGCCGTCCAAAGCAAGGAGCAACTATATGATATTGCTGTTGTCAACAATCAACTCTTCTTGTTTTATAAATCCGGATTAATGAGCTGTTATGATCTGAAATCCCGTGAACTGCTTTATGAGCAAAATGCCTTAGCTGCTAATGGTTCATCGGATTATCAATATACGCTTATGGTTGTACCCTACAATCACTATTTGTACCAAATAAGAAACGGGCAAAATGGTGGCAACATGTTAAGGTACAATGTAAAAAACATGAATTGGAAAAAAATTATTGAGCCAGAACATAGGCTTAACACTTTAACCCTTGATAAGTCGGGAAATTGTTATGTTAGCACACCAAAAGGATTTTGGTACATCAACCAAACACTATCTGAAAAAAAATACATTCCGAAATTATCCTTAGAGGATGGAAGAGTTTTTAAGACTGAAATTAGTACCCAGTACAACGATATGGATGGAGGCCTGTGGATAGGCACCTTAAACAAGGGTATTTTATATTTTCATCCCAACCGTTTTTTATTCCGGAATACCGGGCGGTCCCTTTTTCAAGGTTTATCTGCAAAAAACATGACAGCTAATTGTTTTGCCGAACAAGGAGAAGTATTGTTCATTGGAACAAACAATGGGCTATTCTATAGGGAAAATGCAAACAAAGCACTAATTCTATTTAGACAAATCCCATCAAATGTTCATTGCAACATGATGTTAACAGACAGAAAACAGAAAATTTGGCTATGTACTGAAAATTCTGGTGTTTATCGCCTAAATGACCTTGCTGTTCAACATTATCCTGTTAACGAAAGGTGCTATTATATTCATGAAGCACCTGATGGCAACTTCTACCTGTTTACCGACAAAGGAATACATATATTTTCAGAAGAAACAAATTTGTTTTATGCATTGAGCAATACTGACCAATTCAATTTAAATTCCATAAAACAGGTTATTGATTTTGGTCCTGGATTTCTAATTTGTATTTCAAACAGCAGCATTTTTATTTTTGATCTTCTGAAAAAGGAAATTGACACCCTGAAATTTGATAATGAAGAAATTGGATTGGCACTGCAGCTTTCAAGTCATCATTACAATACAGTATTTAATGATAGTAGAGGATTAATTTGGATTGGAACACAAGATGGATTAAATGTATGGGACCGTAATACAGGTTTTAAAAAATGTTTTCATACAGAAGATGGTCTGGTCAATAATTGTGTCCAGTCTGTAATTGAAGATAACCACAACCAAATCTGGGTATCTACATCAAGTGGGCTTTCAGCAATAGATGTGCAAAACAATAATAACAGGTTTTCATTCTCCTTAACCAATTATAACCAATACGATGGTGTAATTGGGGCTGAATTTCAGCCACGGTCTGTTTTCAAAACTACAGATGGAAGACTATTTTGGGGTGGAATTAATGGTTTTAATGAATTGGACACCCAACTGTTGAACAACAATTCCTCTTTAGTAAGAAAACCAATATTATCTAATCTACATGTCTCTGGAATTGAGATAAAACAAGGTCTTGAATATCATGGGCAAACGATTTTGAACAGTTCAATTGCGACAACAAATGAAATAGAGTTAAAGCATCATCAAAACTTTATTAATGTGGAGTTTTCAGCGATGAATTACATCAACCCATTTCGGACTTTTTACCGGTATCAATTAGAAGGTTTTGAAGATTCCTGGCAGATTATTGCCTCTACGAATGGAATTGGACATGCAAACTATACAAATTTGCCTCCGGGTACCTATCAATTAAAAATACAGGCATCTAACAACAAAGAAACTTGGGGAGATGATTACACCCGGTTTATCATACGTATTCAACCCCCTATATGGAAAACCCCTGCTTTCTTTGTCTTATATACAGTTATTTTTATTCTAATACTCTATTTTACTATTTCGTATTTCATAAACCGAAATAAGTTAAAGAGAAAAAGAGAACAGAAAGAAGCATTGGATCAAATGAAATTCTCTTTTTTTACCAATGTCAGTCATGAATTACGCACACCTCTTACGCTAATTATTACCCCATTAGATTCAATTTTGAGTAAAACCAAAGATGCTCAGCTGAAAAAGCAATTAGGCAACGTTAAAAAAAATGCGGATGAATTATTAAAGCTTGTCAACCAACTTTTAGACTTTAGAAAGTTAGAAATGCAAGGAGAACACCTCCAATTGAGCTATTGCAACCTGGGCGGATTAATAAGGTCTATTTGTTTATCTTTTGAGGAAATGGCCCTAAGTAAACAGATCCATTTCTCTTGGTATTCCGATGATAATATCAATGCTTATATAGATATAGATAAATTACATAAAATAGTTAATAATCTTCTTTCAAATGCTTATAAATTTACTCCCAACGGAGGTGAGATTTCGGTTGTTTTGACTAAAACAACAATGCCAAGCAGCGATAATCCCTCTTTAAAGATTGAGGTAAAAGATAGTGGCTGTGGAATACCAGAAAGTGAACTGGCACATATATATGATAGGTTTTACCAGTCAAAAAGGGCTGGTACAGATGAGAAGGGAAGCGGTATTGGATTGCACATGGTAAAAGAGTATATTCGACTGCATCAGGGAGAAATAGAAGTGGAAAGTGAGATTCATGAAGGAAGTCTGTTTTCTGTCCATATACCAAGCTACCTGAAACCTGAAAACCAATATGAAAAAGCAGATGATAGTATTGATTCCAAGACACGTACAAAGCTCTTGATAGCCGAAGACAATAATGAACTTAGACACTTTTTGAAAGAAGAACTCTCAGAGCACTATTCAGTTATTACTGCTAAAAATGGAGCAGTCGCTCTTTCAATGGTTCATGAACATCATCCCGATTTAGTCATAAGTGACTATAGTATGCCGGAAATGACTGGATATGATCTATGCAAACAAATAAAAAAGCATATTCAAATATCTCACATTCCTTTTATTATGCTTACTGCACACACATCAGACAAGGATCAGATTCAAAGTTTTAAGGTAGGTGCAGACGCTTATATTTCAAAGCCATTTAACATGGATATTCTATTGTTGCGCATTCAGAAGTTAATTGAAAATCAGCAACAAAGAAAAGATCTTTTTAAGAAAGCTATACTTATTCAACCTGAAAAGGTTACATCGACCGATATTGATGAAGAATTGATAAAAAAAGCTTTAGAATGTGTTGAAAAAAACATGGAAAACCCCTCCTATTCCATTGATCAGTTTAGCAAGGATATGTTCATGGATAGAACCGGTCTTTACAGAAAGCTGAAAGCTGTTGTTGGCCAGTCGCCAAGCACCTTTATGCGATCTGTACGCCTTAAAAGGTCTGCACAGCTCCTGAAAAATGGTTTGCCAGTAAATGAAGTGGCTGATAGGGTTGGTTTTGGAAGTGTGAGCTACTTTAGTAAGAGTTTTCATGAGGAATTTGGCCTTAAACCCTCGCAATATACCCAACAGAAATAGGTGATAATTAATCATTCTATTTTTTAGTTGTGGTTCGGTTTATTGGCAGCTTTTATGGATATATAGTAGCAGAAAACCTTTTTTAAACAAGCTAATCATTCTATTTTTGTTGCCTCATTAGTAACATAAAAAATGCAAATTAACGATTCAGATACAGTATGTGCTATATCTACTGCCCCAGGAGCAGGTGCAGTTGCAATGCTTAGAATAAGTGGACCAGATGCTATTTCTGTTGGGGATCGTATCTGCTTTTTCAAAGACAAGTCAAAAACACTAAAAGACCAACTGGCCAACACAGCCCATTTCATGCAAGTAAAAGAGAATAACAACCTTATTGATGAAGCAGTTGTAACCCTTTACAAAGGTCCTCGCTCCTATACAGGTGAGGATACTGTTGAGATTACCTGTCATGGTTCTGTTTATATCCAACAAAAAATACTGGAGCTTTTAGTAAAAAATGGTGCCAGGTTGGCAAAACCCGGAGAATTTACTTTACGGGCATTCCTAAATGGCAAACTGGATCTTTCGCAGGCCGAAGGAGTTGCAGACTTGATTGCTTCAAGCTCTGAGGCAGCCCACCGGCTGTCAATGAATCAATTAAAGGGTGGATTTTCGGCTGAGATCAAAAAGCTAAGGGATGAGCTATTGCACTTTATTTCTTTTATTGAACTGGAACTAGATTTTAGTGAAGAGGATGTGGAGTTTGCAGACAGGGAACAGCTGTATAAGCTCTTGGATAAAATCGAGCGTTTACTGCGCAAACTGATTAAATCCTTTTCCTTTGGAAATGCTGTTAAACAGGGCATACCAGTTACCATTGTCGGACGGACAAATGCAGGGAAATCCACTTTGCTGAACCAGCTTGTAAAGGAAGAAAAAGCAATAGTTTCTGAGATTGCAGGTACCACCAGGGATTTTATCGAAGACACTATTATACTTGAAGGTATCAAATTCAGGTTTATAGATACGGCAGGACTAAGAAAAACAAAAGACAGCATTGAAAACCTTGGCATCGAACGGTCTGTAAAAAAATTTAAAGAAGCCTCCGTCGTAATTGTGTTGATTGATGCCCAGGACAGATTGGAAGATATACTTAAATCATTGGAAGTCTTTAAGGATGTACCACAAGAAGAGAAGTACCTGATTTTTGCCATAAACAAGATTGATGCCGTATTAAACCCAGATGCACTCATTGCCGACCTCAAAGCAAAAATCAATCAACCAGGCGACTATTTAAGCCTTTCTGCCAAATATGGCACCCACCTTGAGCAACTGGAAAAGAAATTGGTGACCTTTGCTCTTAATAAAAAGCCGGATGAATCAGATGTAGTAGTAACCAACATCAGGCATTTCGAAGCATTACAACATTCACACGAAGCAATTGTACGGGTAATTGAAGGATTGGACAACAGCCTCCCCTCCGACCTGTTGGCCCAGGACATACGTGAAGTATTGCATTTTCTAGGTGAAATAACCGGTGAAATCACCACCGATGAAATTTTAGGGAATATATTTAAGAATTTTTGTATCGGAAAGTAAAGTAGTTTTCTGATAGTTTCCTGTAACCTCACAGGCAATTGATGTAGAGATGGTGCGGGCAGTATTAGAGGACGAAACTTCACGTTACGATTATAGCCTATAGAATATTGCTATTGCAATATTAGCAAAGCTGGACGGAATACCTTGGCAATTAAATGCCAAGCTAAAAAACGAACTATTTGTTGGTGTAGGCGCATTCAGGCATCTTGATACAGATGTGCAATATTTAGGTCGTGCATTCAGCTTTTCGAATAATTGAAAATTCAAACACTTCAAGTGTTCTTAAAAGACCAAACCGAAGAGCTTGCAGGCTCAATCCTTGACCAGATAAAAGAGTATGTTTCGGTCAACAGCAATATACAATGCTTTATAATTCATTTCAACAAAAACAAGAGTAGAAAAGAATTGGAACCAATCGAAAAAGGTTTGAATAATTTAGATTTAGACATTCCTGTTTGTAATATTTCCATTAACAAAACAGAATCCCACGATATTGTTGCCTTCGATAATGATTCAAAACAGCTGATGCCACTCAGAGGCACTTACATTAATTTAGGATTCAACAAATACCTTTTATTTAATAATGTAAGGTATTCAAAAGACAGCACCGTTGGTGCTATAGATGGCTATCCATTCCCTATCATACTATCTATACTATGTACACACGAAGAGGAAGCCAAAGACCACAAAATAGTAAGAGAATTGATCAACCAGGTTTATCAATTCAGTCGTATGTATAGGAAATCCATTAGGCTACAAAATTTACCAGTAACAATAAAACACTCTGTAATGGTCCCTCAAATCGCCCCCCATTTCTCCAACAACGAAATACCTGAGTTCGGAAAAGATTATTTATGGTTATTGTAGGTTAATTGAACTGTTCTAAGTTTTTTTTGTATTTTTGTTTTAGAGTTATGACCAGAGATTTTATAGATATTAATGATTTTACCATCCTTGTTGAAGAAGCCTCAACAGATAGCATAACAGTTGATTCATGCAATTTTGACGAGCCCGTTATCGCTGTTGCGTTTTATGGTTCTGGCAATGTTGACTTAACGGTTAAATATGGTAATGATGAGAAGGAATTTCATTATACTAAAGGTCTGGCATTATCATTTTATGCCGATGATAAGGTTGAATTTATGCATACTGCATCTCCGGAAAAACCGCTTCAATGTATAGTGATAGCAACCTCTCTAAGAAGTTTAGATAATTTACCTAATCAAGAGGGTGAGATATTTTCCAGTTTATTAAATGAGTTGGTAAATCCATCTGACCATTATGTAGAAGGCCCAAAGTTTTTTATGACCCCTGAAATGGAAAATATTATCGATGCCGTTTTCAATATGAAATATCATGGCAAAACTAAAATGATGTTTTTCAGAAGCCAAATGACCGCTCTTATTTCTCACTTTTTTGGAGAACTTGCAAGTTTACAAACCGAAAAAATTAATACCTCAGAAAGAGATAAACTTTATAAGGCTAAAGATATTTTATTGGAAAATTTAGACAATCCGCCTTCTCTAAATGAGTTATCAAAACAAATAGGACTAAATAGTTATAATTTAAAGAAAAGTTTTAAAGAGTTGTTTGGGGTTCCGGTATTTAAATATTTACAAAACGAACGCCTTACAACTGCACATAATCTAATTAAAAATGAGGAACTTACCGTTCATGAAGCTGCCTGGCATGTTGGATATGATAGTCTAAGCTCATTTTCTAATGCTTTTGAAAAAAAATTCGGTTACAGACCAAGCCAGATTAAGTAAACTACTTTTCGAACAAATCATCCTCCTTTTAGAACTAAGTTAATACTTCTGTTATAGCCAGATTTGCACCTGTAATTATAAATAAATTATAGGCAATGCGATCAGTAATACTAATAGGAACATATTCTTATTTGGTTTTTTTGCATATCAACCTTGAAAAAAAACTACAATCATACAATGTTGACTTACAAGCAAATAGAATTCGCTTAATCAGAAATATTACAGGGGATAAAAACAGATGAAAAATCAATCGAGAAGAAAATTTATCACTGACAGTACTAAAATAGTAGGTGGTATTATAGTATCAACAACCCTGGCTGGATGGAGCCTGTCTGCACAAACCACGGAAACCTCATATACCAAATTTCCTGAGTCAAGCTGTGGCAGAAATAATAAAGGAGGCCTTAGAATTTTGATTGCCTATGCCAGTAATTCCGGATCAACTGCTGAGGTTGCAACAGCTATTGGAGAGGCCTTGTGCGAGGAAGGCAACACAGTAGAAACAAAGTGGATAAAAAACGTGAAAGCCATAGATAATTATGATGCGGTAATTATTGGGAGCCCTATTCTTTATGAAAATTGGATGCCAGAGGCAAGAGAATTCGTAAAACACAATCAGAATATTCTTAAAAATATGCCAGTGTCATATTTTATTACCTGTATGGCAATGTCAAGGAAGGAGGAAGCAGGTCTGCAACAAGCGATTGAATATTCAGATAAGTTAATTGCTTTAGTACCTCAGGTTAAAC
>JBNKPU010000004.1:0-26319 GCA_050295515.1 Bacteroidales bacterium
TGGGGTCAATAAAATGAATATGTGTGCCTACGTTTCCGGCAGGATGATTCCCTGTAAATTTGTTTACTTGCACATTTTTAAGTCCTTCTATTGCAGGGCAAACCGGAAAACTACCATTAACGCCAATATGGACCTTGCCGTTGGTGAGTTTACTAAGGGCATCGATACCTGCTTGTAAATCGGTCTTGCTATCCTGCAATATAAAATCATAATCCACTCCAAGTGGAGAAGAATCGAAAGCCGAAATAAAAATCGACTTTGGGGTATCTTCAGGATTTGCAATAATAGCGTATGGACGCTGAATTATTGCTGGCCAAAGACCACTGTCAAGAAGACTTTTAACAATGTCTTCCTTCGTTAAATCCAAAGGGGCTCCTTTTTTGAATTCCAGCGATTCTTGTTTTCCATCCGATTCGACTACTACTTCTAGTATTTTTCTCCGTTCTCCACGAATAATATCCTGAACTTTACCGCTTACTGGAGAAGTAAATTTTACTTCAGGTTTGTATTTATCGAAGAATAAAGGAGAACCAGCTTTTACTTCATCTCCAACATTCACAGATAATTTTGGAGTAACGCCAGGAAAATCGGTTGGTTTTACCGCGTAAGCCGTCGCAGCATCTGCTTTGATGAAAACTTTCTCAGCTTTTCCCTGCAGATTAATGTTTAGGCCTTTTTTAATCTTTATTACTTCAGACATGCTTATGCTTTACGTTTTAAAGGGCACAAAATTAATTATTTTTAATAGTATAACAATTATATATGTAAATACTTTGTTAAAATAATAACAGCTAGAATGATACTCTGTTAAAATTTTCACAAATGAATATGTTTTTAACCCCCAAAAGATATAATTGTTCTAAAAAAAATCGTAAAAACACACATCATTTGAACATTTTTTGCAAGTTTGGATTTAAGAACCTAAAAAATAGAATAATATGCGTTATTATGCATTGTTGATATATATTATGCTTTGTTCAAACGGGATAGGACAAATTCAACTAGAATATAAGTCTGAAGAAGTAGGGACTATTGAATTTTTCAGGGAGGAGAATGCTCTGTCCTTTCCGGCTGCTGCCCTTCGAAGCGGAGACAAGCTTGAACTACGCTTTGACTTGTTCACAGTCGAAAGAGCATTACTCGAATATAAAATTGAGTTATGTGACTATAATTGGCAGCCGGTTAATGAAGAATCTTATAATTATATTGAAGGGTATGGCGATAATATACTTGACCCCTATTCGACTTCGATAAATACTACTGTTGACTATATGCATTACAGGTTGCTTTTGCCCAATGATGATATCGACTTTTTAAAGCCCGGGAATTATGTAGTTACAATTTATAAAGATGGCCAATTTGAGAGTCCTTTATTAAGAAAAAGATTTGTGATTTTTGAAGACCTGACAAAAGTGGAGGTAATTTGGGACAAAATTCAGTCGCAATACTACCAGACAAAACAAGAACTTGCTGTTACTATATATCCTTTAGAGGTCTCAACTACAGAGCTTTCAGGAAATATTAAGTTGTTAATCCTCCAGAACAATAATTGGAAAACAACTCAGGTCTATGAAAAATATACCGCATCATCAGGAAGTATTGAGTTTAATTTTCCTGGTCAGATTGTGTTTAACGGATTAAACGAATTCCGTTTTTTTGACATGAAATCTTTCAAGTTTATTTCTGAAAGGGTCAAAAATATTGAATACAGGGCTCCAAATTACCATGTATACCTAAAGCCAGATAAGCTCACTGGCGACAAGGAATATTTTACAAAAGAAGACCTAAACGGATTGTTTTACATTGATAATACAGATACTGATGCTGAGGATATTACTGATGCAGATTATGCCTGGGTACATTTCACTCTCCAGACAGATGTGCCACTGCCTGCGGACATATTCATTGAAGGTGGCATAACCGATTGGGAGTTTAAAGACAATTACATGGAATTTAATCCCGAGAAGGGAACGTATGAAAAAAGCTTGTTCCTCAAGCAAGGGTTATATAATTACCGGTATGTTATGCGAGATTATTCAACAAAGACAAATGAGTACTATATGACAGAGGGGGAGCATTACATAACACGTAATAATTACCTGGCAATACTATACTACCAGAAAATAGGTGAGATTTACTTTTGTCCCATTGGATTGGCTGCTTATACTACAGAATAAAGGGAGCAAAAGTCACGGCTTTTGCTCCCTGTTAAGTATTATAACAGATAGGGGCTTTTATGCTTCATCCAAAAATGGATACTTGTAATCTATAGGAGCATTAAAGTTTTCTTTAATGGAGCGTGGTGAAGCCCATCTTAGCAAGTTGATCACAGATCCCGCTTTATCGTTTGTTCCAGAACCTCTGGCACCTCCAAAAGGCTGTTGGTTAACAACAGCTCCTGTTGGTTTATCATTAATGTAAAAGTTGCCAGCTGCATACTCCAGTTTTTTCACGGCGAAATTGATTGTTTCCCTTCCCTTGGCAAAAATTGCACCGGTCAGTGCATACATCGAAGTATTGTTGCAAAGGTCCAGGGTTTCCTCAAATTTGTCTGGTTCATAAAGGTAGATGGTTAAAATGGGGCCAAACAATTCCTCTTCCATACTGAAGAAAATCGGATTTGTTGTTAAAGCAACAGTTGGTTCAATAAAGTATCCTTTTGATTTATCATATCCCCCACCGATAACTATTTCACCATCTGCAGCATTTTTTATTTTCTCAATGGCTCCAGAAAGTTTGTTAAAGGCACTTTCGTCAATTACTGCATTGATAAAATTGCTAAAATCCTCTGGCGAACCCATTTTAAATGAGCTGACTTGTTCCTTGAGGTTGGTTTTCACCTCCTCCCACCGTGTGGTAGGAATATAAGCTCTGCTTACTGCAGAGCATTTCTGGCCCTGGAATTCAAAAGCACCCCTTGCAAGAGCAGTTGCTACTTGTTTGGCGTTGGCACTTTCGTGCATAAATACAAAGTCTTTACCTCCTGTTTCGCCAACAATTCTTGGATATGATTTATACTTAGCGATGTTTTTACCGATCTTCGCCCAAATGCCCTGGAAAACCTTTGTTGAACCTGTAAAATGAATACCAGCAAAATCAGGATGGTCCATAACTGTTTCAGCAGCAACAGGGCCAGAAGCAAATACCATATTTATGACTCCATCAGGTAGTCCTGCTTCCATAAGTATTTCCATAATGACTGAAGCCGAGTAAACCTGGGTTTTTGATGGTTTCCAAACAACGGTATTCCCCATAATTGCAGGGGCAGTCTGTAGATTTCCGGCAATAGATGTAAAATTAAATGGGGTTAATGCAAAAACAAATCCTTCTAAAGGCCTCCATTCAGACCTGTTCCAGATATTTTTATCAGAAGCTGGCTGTAGCTCATATACCTGCTCCATATATTTTGCATTGAACCTGTAAAAATCAGCAAGTTCGCAAGCTGAATCGATCTCAGCCTGATAAGAGGTTTTAGATTGGGCCAGCATGGTTGCTGCATTGATCTTTGCTCTGTAAGGGCCGGAAATTAAATCAGCAGCTTTTAGAAATATGGCAGCCCTATCGTGCCATGGCATATCCATCCATTTCTGCTTGGCTTTTAGTGAAGCATCAATAGCCATTTGCACATGTTGTTCATTCCCTTGATAATAGTAGCCCAGGGTATGTTCTAATTCATGGGGTGGGTGGATACTGATTTTATTGTCTGTACGCACCTCCTTTCCATCAATAACCATCGGAATATCCATGGTCATGCCTTTTAATTCGGCAATTACTTTTTTCAATTCTTTTCTTTCCGAAGAACCTGGAGCATATGAATATACAGGTTCGTTAACGGGCTTTGGGATAATATACCTTCCTCCACTCATGTTATTTCTTTTTTTTATATAAAAATAGACCAAGTGCCAGCAGTAAAAAATGATTTTTATTACTAGACAATGATCGTCCCCCATGATTTTTATCAGCAAAATTGCCTTTGCGGTTTGTCAATAACTTTTAAGAAATACGGAGGAATAATAATCCTTTGATTTTATTTTTGTAAAATAAATTTATTGAAACATGAGGCAATACATCAACAGGCTGCTGACTTTTAAATTTATTAGCAACAAATATTTTATTGCTGCATTTGCTTTTGTGTTTTGGATTACAGTCTTCGATGAAAACAATTTATTGGAACGAAGACAATTGATGAAAGAATTAAATCAATTAGAAAAGGACAAAAATTATTATCAGAACAAGATTGAAGAGGACGCAGCCCGGCTAACGGAACTGCAGACAAACAATGAAAACCTCGAGAAATTTGCCAGAGAGCAATATCTAATGCATAAAGAGGACGAAGATGTTTTTATAGTAATTGAAGAATAGGCTATACCTTACCAATTCGATCGGCTTCACGCAATTTCATTAATAGCTCTTTTTCACCACCCTGTACCTGAATATTCAATCCTGCTTTAATGGCATGTACTACCTTAACTTCAGGAAAGTGATCGTCTTTAGTAAAATTCAGGAATTTAATGATCCAAAAGGCATCGGACCAGCCAAAAAACCTTTTGGCAAAGGAATCCTGGTTTGAAGAGTTATTTTTAATTTCTGACAGTTTTGGTTCAAATGCAGAAATTTGAAGAAATTGCTGCAGGGCACTGTTTAACTGAGATACTTTGTTCAGACAATCTTTGACACCAAGTTCATAAAAAACAGGGACCAGGTCAAAAAACTCCTTTAATGCAAAAAATGCTTTAGGATTATAGGTTTTAAAATTCATCTTTGCATCAATAATCTTTCTTATTGCTGGTCCGGTGCCAAAAGGAACCCTCCAGGAAGGCCGAGATGAGGGATGAAGTACTACATGCTTTAAAAACTTAACATGGCCAAAAGGGAATATCTTCTGAAGAAAATAAAAATCTTCACCTGCTTTCCGTCGGTTCATGCCACCAATTTTTGAATAAATGCCAGCTTTGACACCAAAACAAGAACCAACTGTAAAAAAAGGGTAGGGGAAACCGGTTTTTTCAAGCATTGACCTGTAGTACCTCATATGCAACTCATAAAGGATCGCACTTTGGTATATTTCAGGATTAAATTCGGATCCTTCAATATCATGCTCAAAATTAAATATTAGGGTATTGATGTTGAGCGAATCTTGCAAGAATTGCTCTACCGACTCCAGATAGTTTTTTGGTAATAAAGTATCAGCATCGGCAGATAAAATTATTCCATCAGGTTTATCGAGTTGATTGAATCGCTCAACAGCTAAATCCATGGCTATTTTACGGGCCATGCCAGCTCCTGCTGTTTTATGAGGCAAATCTCTAATTATTATGGGATGGAAAGTAATATTTTCAGTCGGATTATTATTGCACCAATCCTGAACATCCAGAAATTCACTCTCATTCTCTTTCTTCCTTGATTCATGATCTTCTTCTGAATAGTTAAAAAGAATGATTACTTCAGCAAGTTTTTGGATTTCGTTTTGAGACCGAATGGATTCAAGTGTAAGAATAATGTCTGGTTCGCAATAAGCGGGGATAATAATTATATAACGCAAGAGCCCCTCTGGGGCTCCTGCAATAGACATTTTTTTATAATGCTGTTTTTTGAGATATGCATCTGCAAATCCCATAAATATTTTTATTTTTCTTTAGAATCCTGATATTCTTTATTTAGGCCTTCAACAACCTCATCGGTTATGTTGAGTGATTCATGTGCATACATAACATTGCCGCCAAATGTAGTTCCAAGTATATATTGATACCCATGTATACCTTCCATTTTCTTAAGATACTCCATGATAGAATTCAGCACTTTCCTGTTGGAAACTTGCTGTTCTTCAGCTAGTGCACCTTGAAGTTGATTTTGTAGCTGAACAAGCTTTTGTTCTTCGACGGCCAAATTTTGTTGAAGTTGCTCAGCTTCACTTCTTGTAATAAGACCACGTTGTACCTTATATTGAAAGTCTTCAGCACTCTTTTGAAAGGATCTTTGTTTGGACTGGAATTCAGCGTCGGATGTTTTGGCTTTAGCCTCCCATTCATTAGCTAAGTCATTGTACATATCGTAATTGACCATTACACTGTCAATATTAATATATGCAATATTGCTTGCCCCACTATAGCTGGTTGAGTCATTATAACTACTTTTTGGGATACTTTCTGTCGAAGAGGTAAAATGCAAAACATATAATACAATAACTGCTATAATTGAAATAACAGATAAGACAGGAGTTATTTTTTTCATCTGGATATAAATTAATTTTTAGTGGTCAGATGGAACTTACCGCGATAAAACAACCATGCTGTTAGGTGTTGGCATTTGGTTTGTTTTTCCTTGGATGTTACATTTTTCCTTTGGTTAATGTTTAAATTACGAGCTACAAAAATATAATTTTAGTTGTACCTAAAAAAAGTATTAGCATATTATTGCAGATCTTTGAAAAAAAATGAACATACCTCCCAATCTTTTAAAGAATTCAGGAAATACAAAAGAAGGATTACAAAAATTAGGAGTAGATTTAGAATTCGGGACAAGGTACGCCACCTTTTTTAACTTTTTTCTTCAACAAGAATTTATACGAGAAGGTAATCTCATGTGAACCTTTTGTATGAGGCAAAAGGTTTGAAATTGTAAAATCGTAGCTATACCCACAATTAAAGGTTCTGGTTTTAATACCAAAAAGGAAAACAACAGCTTCACCTCTTTGTGAGCTGACTTTTGGGATTCCTCTATACCAAATTCCAAAAGTAATTGGGAAACTATACCAATAGGCTCCCACATCAAGTTGCCTTATGTTATCTTGTTGTTTATATAAGAAAGAGAATGTCATAACATCATCACTAGGTTTTAGCAGTTTTCCTTTATTCCGAAAATCAAATCCACCGTATATTGATGTTTTCATAGGAATTGGGGCTTTGGTAGCAAACAAAGTAACATCAGGTTCCAACAAATGATCGACTGTACCTCCCAACCAAAAGCCATTCGTATATAAGAGTAAAGATGCACCTCCGTCTATAGCAGCAGTATTTTCAAGAGCTTGAACAGGTGCTGAGGATAAACCGTCAGGGTGTAAAAGAGCATCAATAAAAGTTATATCCCCATAAATTCCATGTTGCAAAAATGAAAATGATATTCCGGGCCGGATATGCCATATATTATAGATTTTAATATCATAAGAATAATGTATGCCGGCTTGCAAAATACCAAGCTCACTGGTACCTGCAACATCAGATACAATATTAACTCCTATTCCACTATTGAAAGATGAAAAATAGTGGTCATAGGATATACTTTGGGTAACAAACCTAGCTGCACTAAAATCAGTCCATTGGTTCCTATAGGATCCGCATATCCTACTTCCATCAATTGCTCCTGCAAATGATGGTCCTAGATACAATGGATTAGCATAGAACTGGCTAAACTGGGCATCTTGGGAGATAGCCTGAAATGTAACCAACAGTGCTATAGCAATATAAACTAACTTTCTGTACAAATTTTGCGGTTTTTAAGCTGTGTTTATTAAACTGTAATACGGGGGATTTAATAAAATGTTATTGTTTTAAAGTAAAAATATCATTTTTGTCATTCAATGGTTATCTATTTTATAAACAATCCTATAGTATTGGTCAGGGAGTTATATTTACTGGAGCGATAAACAGGGTTACATCACCACTTAAGTCAAAAGGAGTCCCATTCGTAAATCGTCCTCTCGCCCTCCACACATAAACATCTTGCTTACCTGGTATACCATCTATATAACCATTCCAGCCTCTGTTTACATCATCACACTCAAAAACCTTTGTGCCCCACCTGTTGTATACTTCAAGACGGTACTCAGCTATACCATTGTTTTTCGGGTAGAAGAGGTACATGTTTCCAGCTTCCTGGTCTGTATTGTACTCATCTGAAGGTGGAAGGCTCGGGTGAACAAAGAAGCCACTTGGAAATTCAATAATACCTTCGCCTTTAACCAAAATTGTTTTTGGATGGACAAGAGTGTCGGCACAACCTTCGGTTGAATATGAAATAAGTACCGGCCTATATTCACCAACTTCTAGATATACCCATGTTGGATCTTTTTCAGTACTGTTTGGAACTTCACTGTTATAAAAATCTACAGAATCAAAGTACCATTCATATTCAAATGCATTCGTGGACAAGTTATAGAAATTTACAACATCACCACCTTGTGTTTGGCTCGCAACCATTACGATTGAGTCGTTAAATGCAAAATCAGCTTCAGGATTATCATAAACCCTAACAATCTTGTAATCTGCAGCCGGACCTCCATCTCCCACAACATTGAGTTTAATCGTATAGGTACCAGGATTATCAAAAACATAAGTAGGACTTGCATCGTTACTGACAGTAGTTCCGTCTCCAAAATTCCATTCATAATTATCCTCGTAATTATATTTGGTATACGACGAAAAGTCAACTGTTAAGGGGATACAACCAGAGATATCTTCTCCAATTTCAACAATTGGCATTGGAGGCAATATTAATAACTCTCTCCTAATTGTATCACTACATTCAGAATTGTATTTATTTGAAGCAATTAGCACTACAGGTATTTTGTAATTGTTGCTAATATCACCCCAAAAATAGCTGCCGTAAGTGTATTCAAAATTAGCTTCTGATTGACTTCCAATAGTTCCATTTCCGAAATCCCATTCATAATCCCAAGTTGTTTGGAAACGTGACATGTTTGTGAAGTTTATAGAAGTTGCATCTGTTGTAGTGTCATACTGTGCGGGCACAGGTGATGCCAGAAAATCTACTGATGGCTTGGGATACACAGTAATGTCTGCATTAGATGAATCAACACAATTATATCTTGAGAAAGCTACGATTTGAACATTATGGACATCGTTTGAACTGCTCTCGTTCAAGAAAACATTGGAAGGAGAAATTTGTGTGCTGAATACATCTCCATCGATATACCATACCATTTTTTGAACATTGGTGGTGTCTCCGGTAAAGTTAACAGATAGAGGACTGCATCCAGACCATGGTGAGGCTGTGAAATTAACATCTACATATGGATATACAGTTATGTATCTTGACACTGTATCGAAACATCCATTGGGAGATGTAGCCCGCAGGCTTATAGTTTCCTTAATTGGAGAATCTGTAGTGTTATCAAATTCAGCTACGGGTTCGTAAGTGTTATTGAATGATCCCTGACTCCCTAAAGTCCAATCGAATATAGCTCCATCGGGTGCTTCCGAGCTGTTTATTACAGAAAAATCGAAGAGTGGACAGCTGACAGACTTTGGCAAATAGAAATATGCATTTGGTTTGGCCCATGAAGTAACTTGGATTGCAGAAGTGTCAGAACACCTATACTGAGATTCTGCAATAAGCTGTACATCAAATGTCAGATCGTTTTCAGGATCATAGTTTTGGTATAAATGTTCGTGTAAAAAAACAGTGTCATTAGAATTTACACCATCTCCATAACTCCACCTGAAATTATCGGCATTTTTTGAAGAATTGGTAAATTGTGCAGTAAATGGGTGGCACCCGGCCTCATCAACAGCCTCAAAGATGGAAGTAACTCTTGGGTATATTTGTATAGTATCCCTCCAAGTCGAATCACAATGGTCGTTAAATACCCTCAATGAAATAGGTTTGTCCACAGGTGTAGGACCAGGATTTTCAAAGATATAGCTAAACTGAACATCTTCCCTGTTATCAGGGACACCATCAAAGTCCCATTCATAATTATCGATATCTCCCCAGGTGTTGCTCCTGTTTACATTGAACGGAAGATCGGAGCAGATTGCGGACCGGTCAATTACAAAGTTGGCATTAATGTAGGCATAGACAGTAAAGTCAACGGTATCGGCACCGGTACAACCATGCACTGTTTTACCGGTTAATCTGAGGCTATGAAGCTGGTCTAAACTAGTATAATTTTCTTTAACCAGTAACCCAGGATCTTTATCAATGGAATAGATATAGTTATCTAAATACCATGTATAGCTTACACTATCGGTCGGATATGAGTTATTGGTTATTGGCGTTTTTATAGGTTGACACATTGCTGTTTCATCCATTTCGAAATTAGCATCAAGTTCCGGGAAAATTGCCAACCTCATTCTGTGCGTATCAGCACAAACATCATGAGGGATTCCATCAATTCCCACCCCCATGGCTATCAACTCATAGTCGTAATAGTCAGGACTATCTGTATAATTTGTTTTCTCGTTCAGTTCGGCTGGTGTTGGTGATTTATTAGTACTAATTGTGATCCCATTTTCAGTCCACTCAAAAACTTTCGCTCCTGAAGAGGAATTGTTCACGACTATAGGTGTAAATGGGGAACAACTCGAATCTTTATTGAATGAAAAGCCTGCAATGATATTGGCAAAAACATTAACAGTATCTGATACAACGCTGTCACAGCCTGCATTATTTCTTGCTGTTAGCCTGATAACATAAGAAATGTCATCAGCTGTTTCGTTAATATAAGACTGATTAAATGATTCAGGAGTACTGTCAGTTCTGATGTTTGCACCGCCCAACTCCCAGACAAAATAACTTCCACCGGTAGAATTGTTCGTAAAACCGGTTGTTAATGGTGAACATCCTGTTTTATTTGTAAGGTCCATCATGGCAACAACCTGTGGTTTGACAGATAGAGTCCTGATAAGACTGTCTTTACAAAGTGCAGCATTTTCAGCAATAAGTTTGATGGTGTAGATTGTGTCATTGTTTGCTGATGGATTGTTATATGTGTGGTTAAAATCGGTTTTAACTACATGCGAATAGTTACTGCCATCCCCCATGTCCCAGTCCCATGCTATTCCACCAACACTGTTGTTTGTGATATTTACATTTAAAGGAGCACAGTTCTTTACATAGTTGATGCCAAAATTTGCATTTAGATAGGGGTGAACTGTGAGCACTGTATCTTTATAGTCGGTACAATTGTGTTCAGATATGGTTCTTAGTTCAATTGTATAATAAGTATCTGAGACACTTGATGGATTGTAATAAGATTTTGGAGCAGGAGTTGTATCGTTTGGTGCTGTGCCATCTCCCAAGTTCCAGAAATAATCGATATGGTAGCCTGTACTGTTATTTGTGTATGTAACAGTGTCCGATTCGCAAATCGTATAGCTGCTTAGTTCAAAATCAGCTGTTGTGGCGGGGTATACCAAAATATTGTGGGGCAAAGCTGTGTCGGCACAGTTGAACTGGTTCTTGGCAATAAGATGGATGGTCAAGGTATCGGTACCTTCCTGAATTGTTATATCTTCATGAGTAATATTAAATGAGTTTTTGTTGGTTATTTTGAATTCATCTGTGCTATCAGGATAGTCGATTTGCCAAATCAGGCTATCAACTCCAAAAGAGTTTACTGGATTAATGTCAACATTTATAGGAGAACAGCCCAGGTTTGGTGTGGTTGAGAACAAAGCCTTTACCCTGGGGTAAACTGTTACTTGCGCTGATGATGTATCGAGGCAATCATAAGGAGACCTCGTTATAAGTTGGACTGTATAAGTTGTATCCGATAAGTAGAAATTGTTATATGTATGCTCAACGGAATCTACTTCATAGGAAATGGATAAATCGCCAAAATCCCAAAGAAAACTTGTACTGTCAATATTACCAGAAGACTTGTTACTAAAGGAGGTTTGTAAAGGATGACAAGCTATAGAGTCTCCAATAAATTCAAATTCGGAATGGATTGCAGGCTTTACCGTAATTGTCCGAGCATATTGATGAGGACAACCACCACTGGCATTTACATGCAATTCAATTCTGTAGGGATAAGTTGAGTCCCCATTATTTTCTGGTAAGGCATGATAAAAGGGTTGCCCATCCTCTGATGTTTCGTAAATACCCGGTAGAATCGCCTCATCAAAGTACCATTCCATGTTGATGTCGCTCGATGGTTTTACACCATGTGTAATTAATATTGAATCAGGAGAGCATACCTCTTCAGATTCAACATCAAAATAAGCAATTGGTTGCTCATAGGTGAGAATGGTTAAAGTTTTGCTCCAGGGTGCCCCTCCGCAAATATTTTCAACAACAACATTAAAGGCCCTAAACTCAAAAGTATCAGGATAGTAAATCGGATTAGCCACATTTGTTGCTGAGAGGTAATCTAAAGTATTTGCTGGATCGTTGAGGTCAGTCCAGGTATAAGATTTTCCTCCAGTAACCGATAACCGAATCGGTGTCAAGGAACATTGTACCAATAAAGCATCTCCACCAGAACCGCCAATCCCGGCCAAGGGTGCTTGACCACCATAATCAGAAAAATAGCCATATTTACCACCAGAGTTTTTATGTCCCTCAACAACACCTAAATGAAATTGAGCAATGCGGTTCTGGATGAGAACTGTTTCGCCTACGCCAATAGCTGGAGGACTTGCGGATATCATTGCATCATAAAAAGCTTCTCTATTCAAAACAATGTACGCAGAATCATCACTGTATTCAAACAGTGCAGGATCTATTGAAAGGACAGTGCCATCAGATTTAGTAATGGTAAAATTATTGGCAGCCTGGTTTTTGTCGACACTAAAATCATTTGTATCGTTAGCTGCCAAAATGGTAAGTAAAAAATCATCGCTTGAATGGTCACTTCTGGTTATTACTACATCGTTGGAACCTGTACAAATTCCAATTGGTGGCAAAACAGAAACAGATACAACCTGTCCATTGTTAACACTGGCATAATGGTTTATATATACAGGTTCGGTAGTCCTTACAAAATAAGCTTCAAAAACACCAGCAACAATTTCTGGCAATCCCCAGGATATTACTTCACCCTCATTAACAACGAAAGAGGTTTGTAAGACTCCATCAAGACTATAGATTTCAACAGTTGAATTATCAACAGTTCCAGTAACAAAAATACGCTCGCCTCCATCACCTGGAGGATCTACATAATCCATACCACCAGGCATTACCAGATATTCGGTTCCGATTATAGAGGTAGGTACCAGTTGATCACCTGCATAATCGTATTTAAAATTGTTTTCATTAGTAAGGTTTTTTGCTACCTGGTCATCCCAATAACTTATGGCTATGCTTGTGTCTGCAGTAACTCTTACACCATTGATGTGGTTTGAGGCTAAATTATCATAGGCTTGGACAGTATAGGTTTCACCCTTGTCTAATGTAAATGTTAAAGTTGTGGGGAAAGGTCCAGTATAATATTTCACAGAGTCTACCAGTTCGATGTTTATGGTCGTATTGTCTTCGGTTGCGACAACAGTAAAACCACTATAATGGTTACTCGATTTATTATCCCAAAAATTTTGTGTTGTCACATAAAATTCTGAACCCAATGCATTTTTGCCTTTAAGAGAAAATTGATCCTGGCTATCATTCGCCATGAGTTTATAACTGACTGTTATTAATCCGGGTTCTGATGTTATATGCAATCCATTTGTGAAAGCAGGATTTGCACCCCCAAGAGGCAGTGGCTGTGCTGGAGTGGATATTTCTGCCATTGTATATCCCAATTCCTGCAATGTGTAGGATTGACTACCAAAAGCTGGTATTGTTGGTGTGGTAAATGTCTTGCCGGTTGCTGGTTGTTCAATAGTGACTACTGTTGCCTGCATGGCGGTAATGACGATTTCTATGTCACCTTCATCACCAATACCATATGCTTCAGCACTTGGTGGTGCAAACCAAAAATCATCATCGACTTGTCCTGAGGCTTGGGAAATATTAATTATAAGAAAAGGTAGAACCAGTAAAACTTTTTTTACATCCATTTATGGTCATTTTTTCTTATATTTAATATACGAATATTCTAGCAATAAGTTTGTTCCATTTCAAAACTAATTTTTCTCAAGAACGTATATATATTTATATAGAAATAAAAACTGATATGAGGAAGATTTGGACTATTGTTTTTTACATTTCCCTCCTAACCACACCCTTAAAAGCACAAGAAGTAATTTATTATATATATGAGGATTTTGAAACTGATTCAAGAGATTTATGGATAAGTACACCATCAGATCCAAACGTTAAATGGATATTTCAGGATGGGGGCTTTAATGATTTGCCGCCTTGGGATTACCAGGTTGATGGAGCAAACAACGCTGTCTTTAAGAGATACAATGCTACTGGTGCTGAATATCGTTTATTAGAGTCTCCAACTATTGACTTAAGTGCGGCAAGTATGCCTCAATTGGTTTTTGCCCATGCACAGCACAATCTATTTTCATTTCAAGACGAAATGTATCTCATGTTTAAGGCTGGAACATCAGCAGATTGGGATACCATAGAGTATTATCCAAATTATGTTTATCCTTGGACAGAGAGATTCTACAATATTCACGAATATGGCGAAAAATATCTTGTTGAAGATTTCCAGTTAGGATTTTTAGGTGTTGGAAAGGGGGGCAACGGTGTTTGTATTGATTCGGTGGTTATTGAAGAAAAAGATGTTATTCCTAAATATGTCCGGAATTTCTCTATTGAACAGGTTGATCATAGTATATTGCCTAGTGGAATTGAAAATGTTCCGCTTCTCAAAATATATGTCGAGGTGTTTGGTAATGTTAGTTCTCAAGTGCTTAATTCTATTGATTTTACTTCATTGGGCACTTCGGACCTGGATTTCCCAACAGGTGCATTTGATATTTACCGAACAAGAAATGAAATATTTAAAAGTGAAGAAAATGGTGTGTCCAACCAAATTGGTTCTTCAGCAAGTATAAGTTCTGGGACAGTATCTTTTACGGACATAGCTTTTACTCTTCAAACTGGTGATAACTATATTTGGTTAACAGCTAATATAGATCAGAATGCGGGGCATAACAATATAGTTGATTTTAGGCTGGATCAGAATTCAATATCTATAAGTGATACTTTATTGCCAATTGCAAATGTGAATCCTTCAGGGTATTCTGTGATAAAAGAATCATTGTTGTTTGACAATTTTGAAACACTAAAAGGCTGGACTCTTGGAGGTGATTTTGAAATTGATACTCCACAGGGTAAGGTTGTTAATATATCTGCTGATCCTGGATATGCATATAGCGGAGTTAAAATCTTGGGTACAGACCTTAAAGAGGATGGAGGTTATTTGCCTGGTATTGGTCCTGGTACTGAATATTATGCAGTCGCTCCTGCTGTAAATTTAAAATATTACAAAGATATAAAGCTCTATGCCCAAAAGTGGATATCATTTGATTTTGACGACAAGGTTTATATAGAAGTATCTGCCGATGGAGGTTCAACGTGGGTACCTATATGGGATAGGCAGAATGATTTTGGAACCGGAATAGCTGAAAATGGTTGGAATGAACTAATCGTTGAAAACAATATTGATGAAAATGTTGCCATACATGAAAATGTAATTTTCAGATTGGCTATGAAAGAAACAGATATAGGCTATGTTCTTGCAGGCTGGAACCTGGATGATTTTGCTATAGTTGGTAATCATTTGGAAACTGATGTAGGCATTACACAGGTGCTTTCTCCATATAATGATTGTATCGGTACTTTTAACGATTCAGTTAAGATTGTAGTGAGGAATTATGCAGAAGGACCTACAGCAGCACAAATCCCCGTTTTTTATTCTTTAAATGGAATTGGAGGTACGCTAATTTACGATACAATTCAGGGTCCTATAGCTCAGGATGATAGTGTTGTTTTTGTGTTTGCACAAAACGCAGGTTTTCCGGCACCGGGCAGTTATGATTTTGTTGTTGGCACATCCTTGGCTAATGATGAGGACCAATCCAATGATTTGGCATATGTAGACATTTATCTTCAGAATAACATTGAGGCACCTTACACAGAGAATTTTGAAACAGGAAAAGGTTATTGGTTGAAATCTTCTGGTTCAAAGTGGGATTGTGTTGTTCCATCGGGAGGGGTGCCAACCTTACCTGAAAGTCCAAAATCATGGTTTGTTGCCCCAACAACTGTGTATTTAAACAGCGAAGATTCTTGGATTACAAGCTCATGTTATGACTTGGTGAATGAGGATAAGCTTGTATTGGAGATGAAGTACTGGAATGAATCAGAAGCTGGAGTAGATGGTGCTAATGTTCAGTATAGTACTGATGATGGGCAGACATGGACTACCTTAACCAATACAGCCTTTGGAGATTATTCAAACTGGTATTCATCATCAGTATCTGCTTTAGGAGATATTGGTTGGTCTGGAATCACCGGTGATTGGGTTACTGCCAGGGAATACATACCTTCAGCTTTAAACCTTGAACCCAGTGTGAAATTCAGGGTGCATTGGTCAACAAATGGCACTAATGCTATAGGTAGAGGTATCGTTATCGATGATTTTTCAATTTATCAGGCACCACCTGACTTAGGAGTTACATCTTTTGCAACTCCTATAGATGCTTGCCAATTAATTAACGATGGCAGTGTACAAGTTTATGTGGAGAATTTTGGAGTTAATAAGATGTATGCAGGTGACAGTGTGATAGTTGGTGTCAACCTGGATACGAATGCTCCTGAATTTGATACTATTATACTAGCTGCGGATATTTTACCGGGAGCAACAGCTTTATTAACAGCAGAAGTTAACCTTGATTTATCTGAAGCAAAGACATACTCGCTCTATGCATATACGATGATTGAAAATGATCCATACTTTTATTCATTGACAAGCAACGACACAGCATATCATAGCTTTACTGTATGGCCCAATCCGGTTACTGATCTACCAGATACAGTTTCGTCCAGGGAACCAAAGACAATGGTTCTCCAGGTTTATCAATCAGTTCCTGCCGGCTATTCAATCCTATGGTTTGATGGAGATACAACAAATGAGCATTCGGTTAGCCAATCAGATGTTTTCTATAATGTATTTGTTACCGAACCTGTTCATTCTTGTGTTGCAGAAGATTCAGTATATGTGCAATTGCTTTTCAATGATGTAGGTATTGACAGTGTGTTGTCGCCAATATCATCTTGCGAACTTGGAAGCAGTGAATTAGTACAAGTCCAGTTAAGAAACCATGGGACCGATAGTCTGTTTGTGGACGATGAAATAGTTCTTTATTATATGGTAAACGGAGGACCAGTTTACAGGGATACGATTATTCTTGATGCACCCCTCGTACCAAACGGGACAATTTCACATCCTTTCAATGATGAACGGTATGATTTTAGTCAGGAAATGTCTTATGAAATTAAGTCGTGGGCTTTCTACGCAGGAGATACAGTAAAAGTTAACGATTCAACAACTTTTGATCTGGATATTTATGGTTATCCATCAGTTGATTTGGGTGCGAACGCTAGTATTGCTGCCTTGGAATACACTTTAGATGCTGGAATAGGTTTTGCTGATTATTTATGGAGTACTGGTGATACAACTCAAACCACAGATATAAATACCTCTGGTAATTATTGGATCAAGGTAGAGAATGAATATGGCTGTCCTGATTACGATACTGTTAATATTTGGTTTAAGATCCGTGATATACTAGTCTTTAATTTATTTAATCCGGCAGATGGATGCTATAGTGGACAGGAAGAACTTGTTTCAATATCGGTACAAAACAACGGAACAGATACAATCTTAGCAACTGATGCTATTCAGATTAGTTATACTATGAATGGTGGAAGTGTTGTTGAAAATACGGTCTATCTGAGCGAATCCTTGGTTCCAGGACAGTATGGACTGTTGAATTTTTCATCCTTTCTGCCAACCTTGCCATTAGGCACGAGCATTTTTGATGCTTGGGTCAAAATAGCAGGAGATCTAAGAGTTAACAACGACAGCGTCTTATCAGTTAATGTAAATCGTGCCGCAAGTCCTGTTGTTGATCTGGGAGTGGATAGGGCAATAGTCCAGTCAGAAGAAATCCTTGATGCAGGCGCGGGAACTAATTACGCGTATGTATGGCAAGATGGATCTAAATTAAGGACATTTATAGCTACACAAACAGCCGATTATTATTGCACTGTCACCGATGAATCAACCGGATGCTCAGGCTCTGATACTGTAACACTTGATTTTGATTATACAGATTTTGCTGTCTACTCCTTTGGGGTTGGAAATTCAGAATGTCAGGGCGCTAAAGGTGGTGTTGATGTTCAAATATTGAACAATAGTAGCAAAACAAAAGTTGACCAAAGCTTTAATCTTGGATTTAGTATCAGTAATGGTGATACAATCAGTGAATCTTTTGTAATTGACGGTTTTTGGTTCCCAGGAGAACAAAGGGAGATTACACTTAGCAACGATTTAAACTTCGAAAACACAGGCAATAATGTAGTAAATATATTCTTTATAGGATTTCAAGACCTTAATACCAATAATGATTTATTGTCGAAAAGCGTAGATGTATTGGAATTGCCAAATGTTGATTTTGGAGGTGACACTTTATATGTAAATCTTCCATATACTTTAGATCCGGGTGGTGGTTTTACTTCTTATCAGTGGCAAGATAACTCGACTGATAGATATTTTGAAGTGGAATACACTGGTAGATATACAGTAACAGTAGCAAATGCTTATTGTAATAATACAAAGTCAGTTTTTGTTCAGCCTCCAAGCGGTATTGAAGATTTATATGAAAACTTATTGGATGTAAGTTGCTACCCAAATCCTGCGAGTTCATTGCTGTCGATTGAAGCAAATCTTGACGGATTATCTGAAACAACCTTTGAATTGTTTGATGTTAATTCTCAGGTTATTTGGTCCGATGTGCAAACAGGACATTATTACCACAAAGATCTGGATGTAGGTGCATTTAACAGTGGAGTATACTATCTGAGAGCATATAATAAGGATGGCTATTGGATAACTAAAATTATAATTGAATAAGCAAAGGACTATCAAATAAAAATTTCCTGACGCATCCTCTTTAATGGGGATGTGTTTTTTTTATTTATACTATTGTGTTTCGAAGTTTTTTTCAAGGAAAAGCATTGCTCTTATTAGGTTGAGAATAATAAAGCTTGGTTCAAATACTTCAAGTTGTCAATATAGAAATCAATACTCTTTATGATTGTTCGAAGATATATTGGTGGTAATTCTTTACAAAGCATCCACACTTCTTCCAAAATTTATATGCTTTAGTATCATTAGTCGAGGTCTAAATAGGCTTGCTGAAAAAGTCAAAGAGTAGTGAGATGCGACTTGACAAAATGAAGACGTATTAGCATACTTGGGATTGCGGGCAAGGAAGTAGATTGCTGCTTTCTGGCCAACACTTTCGGATTTGTTTTCAACTTTTTAGGTGCTACAATTTTAACCCGGATTATGTGTTAGAACTTCGTTATGAAGGTTGAAAATACAAAAATAGAAGGACTTGGTGAGATGAATCATAGCACCGCTATGGTGAACCGACCATAGGGAGTTCATGAATGCAATAAAAATAATTGAGTATGAATAACCGAAACAAGTAAGTGAAACGACTTATATTGAAGCAATTTCAATATGTAATAGATTTTCTAATGCATATTCCAGGTTTAAGCAATATTGAAGAATTCCTTGCACGTAAAGCTCATTCTATCCATATAACATGCAGATAATGTGTTAAAAGTGTGTTTTTCAGCAGGCTCTAAATAGGGTACTTCAAGGATAAGTCAATAGATTTTACAACAAAAAAGGTTCACATTTTAATGCGAACCCTTCAAAATAATTATCAAGTTGTTTTTTTATTATAGGTCAGAAATTTTAATTTTCTAAGATTTCTTGGTTTGAATTTGTGGTTTGATCCTGCAGGAACCTTTTTTCAGGAGAACTTACCTGCTTGGGTCTACGTTAACAGGAGCAATAAACAAGGTAACATCACCACTAAGCTCAAATTCAGTTCCATCTGTATATTCACCGTGGCAGCGCCAGATATATACATCTTGTTTGCCCGGGATTCCATCTATATAACCATCCCAACCTTTATTTACATCAACTGATGAAAAGACTAAAGTCCCCCAGCGGTTATATACTTCAAGCTTATATTTTTCTACACCATAGCTTTTCGGGTAGAATAAATACATATTTGGTGTATACTGGTCGGTGTTATAAGTATCTGAAGGTCCTTTTGTAGGGTCAACAAAAAATCCTGTAGGGAAAACAATCATACCCTCTCCCTTTACTCGAATAGCTTTAGTATGGATGGCGGTGTCGGAGCACTCATGTTCTGAAGTTGCGATAAGTACAGGGTAAAAAGTGCCAGTATCAGAATAGACATGTTTGGGTTCTTTTTCATAACTATCGGCCAAACCTTGCTCATAAAACGATCTTTTGTCAAAGAACCATTCGTACTCACTTCCATGTTTTGTATGGTTATAGAAGGATATTACATCGTCTGATTTTGTCTGGCTGGATACAAAAGCCAAGGTATCGCTAAATGAGAAGTCGGCATTTGGTTTGGGATAAACATTTACTTGTGTTGCATCCCATTTTGTTCCTCCGTCACCTCGAACAATTAGCTTAACGGTATATATTCCAGGTTCCCCATAAATATAGCTAGGTGAACGGTTTGTAGAAGTAATACCATTTCCAAAATCCCAGTAATACTCATCTTCATAAATATATTTTGTATAAGCCTTAAAAACAGCTGTATATGGTGCACAACCTCCAATATCACCTAATATTTCCAGTTCCGGATCAGGCGGTAGAATTCGCACACTATGGATAATGGTATCCCTGCAACCATTATTTTCTGTATTCCAGGCTATAAGTTCTATTGGAACTTTATTAAAATTACTGTTGTCGCCCCAGAAATAGGATCCATAATTATAGGAGAACTCTTTTGATGCTTCATTATTTACGTTTCCATCTCCATAGTCCCATTTATAAGACCAGTTATCAGGAAATACTGTTTCGTTAGATATTATTATTGAAGTTAAATCCTCTTCTTTGTTGTAGTGTACAGTTATAGAGTCTAATACAAAATCAGCTATTGGTGTCGAATATACCTCGATTGTTTTTTCCATGGTATCGGCACAATTATAAATTGACCGGGCAATAAAAGTTACCTTATATTCCATATTGTCAGGAGAGTCATTGTTAAACGTGAATTCTGGATCTTCAACAGTACTGAAAGTTTTATCATTCAATAACCAATCCAATTGGTGCCCGTTTAACATCTGTCCATCAAACTTTATGTGTAATGGACTACAACCATTTAGTGCATTGCTGGTAAAATCGGCTGTTACTTCAGGGTAAATCCTCAGTTTATTTGTTACTGTGTCTTTACACCCTTTGTCAGATTCTACATAAAGTGTTACAGGTCTATCCTGAATAGAGGAAGATTTGTTTTCGAAGGTATAGCTTGTATTTTGTGTTGTAGCTGAATTTTCGCCAGCAAAGTCCCAATAATAACTTAATCCTGAGCCTTTTGAACTATCGACCATTCTTGCTAAAAAAGGAGGGCAGTCTACCGAAACAGGGAAACTAAAATCAGCATCGGGTTTAGCGTAAATGGTTATTTCCTTGGTTATGCTGTCATAACAATTGTATTGAGATCTGGCAATAAGCTGAACATCATAAGATCTGTCATCTGTATAGCTTAGGTTCTTGAATTTATGCTTTGGAGTGGAATCTGTAGAGCTGGTACCATTATCAAAATCCCAAATATAGGTTGTGGCATTTTTAGTCTCGTTAAAAAACTGAGTAGTGTGTGGGTAACAGATTGTATAAGAATCCGGATTGAAATCAGCCACTACTTTTGGATAAATAGTTATGTCTTCTGACCAGGTAGAATCACAACCTGCAGCATTCACCACTGTAAGCTCAACAATTTTTGTGGCCGGGTTTGGGTTGTCAAGATTGTCAAATGTATGGTAGAAAGTTGTATCAAAGAAGCTTATAATTTCTTCGTTGTTAAAATTCCAGTTATAGGCCGTTATTCCTCCAGCAGAAGCTTTTCTGTCGATAAAGATGCTATCACCTGAACAGATACGCTTGGTTGTTGTAAACCTGGCATCGACAAGGGAGTGCACCATAAATACAACAGAGTCAGTATCCCTACAGCCATGATTGGTTACAGCATTCAGTTTTAATTTATGCAAAATAGTATCTGCTGTTTCGTTGGGTACATTCAGGTCTCGTGGCGCTGCCAATATTGAATATTGTTTATTGTCCAGGAACCAGGTAAATGCGCTTCCGGAAATGATGTTTGAATTATTGGCAATAGTAGATGTGAAAGGTTGACAGGCTTCAACTTTATCCAAAGAGAAGCTGGCATCCATTTCTGGATAGATTATAACTTGTTTGGTCATGACATCTTTACAACTATAATGCTCCGGATCAGCTTGTCCATATGTAACAAGCATTATTTCTATTGTATCCGCTTCTGTTGATGCATTATTTAAGGAACCTATAACAGGAACATCCTGACTACCTGCATAGACACTATCTATATACCATCCAGTATAGTTTACTCCAGGAGACGATAGATTTGTAATACGCGGTTTAAATGGCGGACAGCTATCTTGAACCGGCATGGTGAAATTAGATTCAATCTCAGCAAAAGCTGTAACTGTACCAGTAACTGTACTGTCACAACCTTGGCTGCTTTCGGCAGTTAATGTTATGGTGTAGGTAATATCATTCTGAGTGTAATTGCTATATGTTTTGTTAAACACGGGCTCATCGGTGGAATTAAAGGTAGAATCCCCAAAATCCCAGTTAAAAGTTGGATTCACACCTGTCGAATTATTGGTGATTGAAACAACCAGGGGTGAGCAACCAGCCGTATCTATTGGAGTAAAACTTGCAACAACCGGTTGAAAAACAATTAGGTTCCTTTGCGTAGAGTCCAGGCACCCCTCATTGTTTGACCCTCTAAGTTTAATGGTGAAATTAACATCTGAAGAAATATTAGTATTTATAAACTGATGAAATAAAACAGGATCTGAACTTGAACTGACAAATCCATCACCAAAGTCCCAATCATAATTGTGGACACGCGTACTTGCATCAAACAATGTAACATCAATCGGCGAACAATTATCTTCATAAGCCATGCCGAAATCGGTATTGATGTAAGGGTGCACCGTTATTACTGTGTCTGAAAAACTTTCGCATTGGAAAGAAGATAAGACTCTAAGGGATACTGGAAATTGTCTTGAACTGTCTGTCCTGTTTAAGTAAACCTTGGTGTATGATTTGAGCGTGTTATCATTTTTTGATGTGTTGTCTCCAAAATTCCATTCCGACCGGGATATAGTTCCTTGTGAGTTGTTGCTGAACAACAGTGGGACTGAATCACATACTACATTGGTGTCCACATCTATTACAGATACAATTTCCGGATAGACAACCAATTTTCTTGTTGTTGTTGTGTCAGTACAACCAAAGTCATTTTTGGTCACCAGGAATACTTTTATTGTATCAGGACTTGCAGGAGTCAGATCACGGTGAGTAAAATTAACAATGGATTTATCCAACCTGGTATGGACGCTGTCACCTTCAAAATTCCAGAAAAGACTGTCTACTCCAAAGGAATTCGATGGATTGAGATTAAAAGTTAAAGGGGAACAACCATAGTTTGTATCTACGGTAAAAACTGCTGTGATTTTTGGGTAAACATTAATGTCAATATCAGCAGTATCCTTACAACCCAATGGAGAGGTTACAATAAGCTTTGTGTTGAAAGTTGTATCCCTATCGGTGTAATTTCCAAAAAGATAATCAGGTTCGAATTCATTCGACTGATGCTCATCGCCAAAGTCCCAGAAAAAGCTTGTGCTATCCAAATGTCCTATTGAATTGTTTTTGAACGAAACGGGAAACTCGTTACAACCAGCCGAGTCATCAACACTAATCAGAGCAGTAACACCTGGTTTTACCCGAATAATTTTGTCAAGTTGATTATGGCATTTGTTGTATTTGTTATAGGTATGTAGCGAGACTGTATAGATCTGTAAAAAAGTGGTGTCGTTAATAAATTCTTTAGTAAATACATTGGGGTGGATCTCATCTACATTTCCTGGAGGATTAAAGGACCAAATTGCTTTGTCATCTTTTGTCATCAATGTTTTGTTCGTGATTGTAGGTGTTAATGGAGAACACCCCTCAAATACACTTACTTCAAAATCCGGTACAGGAGCCAATGACACCAAAACTAACAGGCTGATTGTTGTATCTAAGCATTCGCCAGCGATGTTTACTTCAAAATTATATACCTCATTATTTGTTGTGTCTGGATAAAAGTATGGGGCAGCAACAAACCGGTCCGAAATTCTGCTGTTAAACCATGGGTGGCTTATACAGTTCCATTCGTAATCTTTACCACCAGAAGCTACAATCCTAATAGGGTCAAGGCTACAATAAATTTTTGATTGGCTTGCCTGTGCGCCGCCAATACCAGCAGATACTTTATTGGCAGAATAATCTGAGAAGTAACCATACTTACAACCAGTGCTAGCATCTCCATTAATTACCCCTAAATGATACCGTCGTACAGTGTTTTTTATGGTAGCAACAGTAGGCGGGTCACTTTCACTTGCTGGGGAGGGGATTGAGTCCATAAAAAAAGTATTCGGAGTTGCCGCATCTTTCAGATATGCCCAATTACCATCTGCAGTAAAAGCAAAAAAGGTAGGGTTTATATGGTATTTGTTCCCATCAACATACAGATAAAAGTTATCTACAGCAGGTTCCCCAGCAACTGTATCATTTTTTATCATGATGTTTAGATAAAATGGATGATTTGGAGCCGAGCGGGCAAAGGTAACATCATAAGATCCAGTACAATTATCAATAGTAGGAAGTACAGCTCCACCCTGTTCGCAACCAAAACCAGTAGTATGGTTTACATACGCTGGGTTTGAAACATAAACATGGGTTATTTTGTTGGTTATTTCATACCGGAACATTTCACCAGTATTAATGGTTCCAACATTAACACCATCAATATCAATATCAGTATTGTCTGTGATTGCTGTAATAAATATCATTTCTTCCCTTGAACTCAGGTGACCTTTCATTACCAGGTATTCATGCCCCAAAAGATTTTCGGGAATGTATTGGTCACCAAAAATATCCCAGCATCCACCACCGCTGGATCCATGACGGTACATCGAATCATCATATACTGTTATTGCAATTGGAGTGTTTTCATTTGTTGTAACTTTAACACCTTTAACATGATGGTCTTCTGCAGTAGAAGTAGCCTCGAAAACATACGTTTCTCCGGCATTCAGATTGATGGTAAAAGTTCCCGGTACAACATGGTTTTTATAGCTGTCGTTTGTTTCAATGGTAACAGTAGTGTTGTTCTGGGTGGCCAAAATAACAAAGCCACTAAATTTATCAACCGGGCTGCTGGTGTTGTTTGGGAACCAATCCTGAGTAGATACTGTAAATTCATGGCCCAGTGCATTTTTTCCTTTTAGGGCAAAGATATCTTTGTTGTTAGGATTATTGGCTTCGTAGAATGCTGTTATTTCACCAGGTTCAGAAGTTATTCTAAATCCTTTGTTTTCAACTGTTCCATTGGCATAACACTCAATCTCGTCAAGAGGCATCATTGCATCCAGATGTAATGATTTTGACTCACCTTGGGCCAAATTAAAGGTAATAGGTATAAATGAAGCATCGGCTGGCCTATCTATTGTAACAGTTGTTGCATATACAGCAGACATGTGTAGGTACAGGGGACGACCATCACCTCCCCAAAAATTCCAAGAACCATGGCTGGCAGAAATATCCGGAGCAGCAAACCAGAATTCGTTATCGGTCTGCCCGAAAGCTGATAAGTTCAAAACAAGTATGTAGCTGAATAAATATATTATCCTGCGCATTATTCAATAGTTTAGTGGTTTACATTTATACGAAAACCGGCCAATAAAGTTTATGTTTCTACGATTGAAAAAATACATAATAGTATAGTTCTGGTTATTTAGGGTTGCCTCTTAATAGGGTAACATCACCCGACTTATCAAAAGGTTGACCATTGGCAAATCTACCTCTTGCCCTCCATATATATACACCCTGGGCAGATAGTTTATTGTCAAACATACCATTCCATCCCCGGTTAATATCGTCACTTTCAAAAACTTTCGTGCCCCAACGGCTGTAGATTTCGATATTGAATTCACTTACTCCAACATGTTTTGGATAGAAGAGATAAAAATTACCCTCACCTTCGCCCTGCTTGGTTGAGTATTCATCAGATATTCGGTCTTCAGAAACATAGAATGCTGTTGGAAAAAGCAACACTCCTTTTTTAAGTACCCTAATGGGTTGCGGGTGAATCATTGTATCATAACAATTCTCAACCGATGAAGAAATTAATCCCACATAGAAAGTTCCAGTATCAGAATAGCTGTAATATGGCTCAAACTCTTTACTTTCAAACTGTCCGGATTCGATATTATCTGCATTAAAATACCATGCATAATCAATTCCAC
>JBNKPU010000005.1:0-25648 GCA_050295515.1 Bacteroidales bacterium
GGCATTTACCTGCCTGCAATATCCTTAGGTTTGTGGCATAACTTTGGCCACTATGATAATTTTTCTGTTAGCCGTGATATTATCAGATATGCCTTTGATTCTGGCATAAACCATTTCGACCTGGCCAACAATTATGGACCGCCATATGGATCTGCTGAAGAAAACTTTGGGAGAATACTGAAAGAAGATCTGATGTCCTATCGGGATGAGCTGTTTATTAGTAGCAAAGCTGGCTATGATATGTGGCCTGGGCCTTATGGAATAGGAGGCAGCAGAAAATACTTAGTAGCAAGTTGTGAGCAAAGTCTTAAAAGGATGGGATTAGAGTATGTTGATGTATTTTATTCTCATCGTTTTGATCCAAATACTCCCCTGGATGAAACAATGATTGCTTTGGATCATATAGTCAGGTCAGGCAAAGCCTTATATGCAGGAATCTCAAATTATGATCCGGAGCAGACTATAATCGCAGCGGAAATGTTGGAGTCTTTAGGGACCCCTTGTTTGGTTCATCAGATGAAGTATTCGATGTTTGAAAGAACGCCTGAGCAGGGGCTTCTAACAGACCGCTACCTTAAAGGAATTCCTAAAGACTCTCGAATGGCCAAGTCTAAATTTTTGAACAAAGAGCAGTTGACTGATGAGGTTTTGGATAAAATCAGGAAGCTAAATGCTATTGCAATGGAGCGGCAACAATCTTTATCACAAATGGCTATTGCCTGGCTTTTAAAAGATGACCGGATAAGTTCTGTACTAATAGGTGCTAGCAGTGTAGAACAGCTTAAAAGCAATCTTGGGGCATTAGTCAGGCTAGACTTCACAAAATTTGAATTAAGTAATATTGAGCGAATTTTGACCTAAATGGTTTTAGTATGGAAAGAATAATTAAATGGGGCATATTGGCTACAGGAAGAATAGCGCATAAATTTGCTTCAGATTTAAAATTGGTGCCAGATGCAGAATTCTATGCTGTAGCGTCACGGGATAAAACAAAGAGTGAAGATTTCAAAAATACATATGGTGCAAAAGTATCCTATGGTAGCTATGAGGAATTGGCTTTAGATCCTGAAGTTGAGGTTGTTTATATAGCTACACCACATTCAATGCATTTTAATTGTACCATGATGTGCTTGGAGGCTGGGAAGCATGTCCTGTGCGAAAAGCCAGTAGGAATGAATAGTGCTGAGCTGGATCAAATGATCAAAAAAGCCAAGGAAAAAGGCGTGTTTTTTATGGAAGCTTTATGGACCAGGTTTATACCCTCTTATCTAAAATTCAGAGAGCTTGTTCTGGATGGTACGATTGGTGAACCAAAGTATGTGCAATCAGATTTTGGCTTTGTGGCTCCCCCAACTCCCGGGTGGCGATTTGTAAATAAAACTCTTGGTGGAGGATCTTTATTGGATATTGGAATATATCCGGTTTTTCTATCTCTTGATTTGTTTGGTGTCCCAGAATCAATTGAAGCCAGAGCAATATTGAATAAGTATGATATTGATGAAGTGTGCAGTATGGTTTTTGAATATAGGAAAAAACAATTGTTAACTGCACTTTCGTCTACTATTGCTGCAAATACACCAGTGGAGTCTGCTGTTTATGGAACAAGAGGAAATGTAAAACTTAACAGGTGGTGGCATACTCCAACTTCAGTTACTTTAACCGTGGATGGAAGAACAGAACAATTTGACTTTGATGAAAAGGGGTTTGGCTATCAATACGAAGCCATGGAGGTCAATAATTGTATCAAGAAAGGGGCGACCGAGTCTGAGGTCTTTCCATTGAGAAGGAGTGTTGAACTGCACAAAACACTCGACTTAATTAGAGGGCAGATAGGCTTGAAATACGAAGCAGACAGATAAAAAAAAGCAGGTAACATCTGAATGCTACCTGCCTAACCTTTTACAATAATTTTTTTACTCAGCAGCTTCTTCTGCTGGAGCTTCTTCTTCCATCATGGTTGTATCAGCAACGGCAGTATCAGCAACTTCTTCAACTGCAGCTTCTTCAACAATTTCTTCTGTTGCTTCTTCAGCAGCAGGTTTGGTCGATGATTTACATGCATTCAATGATACAAAAGCAACTAGTGCAAAGGCAATAAATAGAAAGCTAAGTCTTTTCATGTTCAATAGGTTTTTTTTGAAGTTTGAAACTAATTACAGGTTTTTAACAAAAATAATAATTATTTGATTAAATCAAAGTTATATGCCTTGAAAACCCAATAATTCTACATTAATACGGTTTAAATCTATTTTTGTTTCTTTTTGTTTTTTGTGACTTTTAGAATTTTTTATCTCAGGTTTAAATATATTTAGAGACTTCCTTTTCGATTAAGCTTCAATATTAAAATACATTACAAATTTTTTCACATAAATTTTATGCTATAGAGATTTGTTTACTAGTCTTTTACAACAGTTTTACTCAAACTGTACCCCTAATGTGTATTTACTATTGTTAATTGCTTTGTCAATCCATCATTTGAAAGAATGTTAAAAAATGAATAGCATAAAACACACAATTTATTACATGTGTAAAAAACATTAAAACAATATGTTAAGAGTCTAATGTTAAGTTTATGTTAAATTAATGTGTCCAATATGTTAATATCAATAAAAAACTTTCGTATCTTTGAAAATATAAATTACAATAAGGAAAAACTAATATATAGGGCTATGAAAAAGACAATTTTGACTCTGGCATTTTCTATAAGTATTCTCTCAAGTTTTGCATTTGCTCAGAATATTTACATCGGAGAAGATGGGTTATATTATGACTCATTAAATAACTTATATTCTGGAACATATATTGAATTTTATGACAATGGAACCATTAAAGGGGAATATACAATTGTTGATGGGGAAAATGATGGGGTGACAAAACTATATTTTAAAACAGGTCAGCTGAATGAATCAAGGATGTATAAAAAAGGAGAAAAAGATGGCGCTTGGATCACCTATAATGCCGAGGGGGGCAAGATTGGTGAGGCAAATTTCTCCAAAAGCACTAAGCATGGTAAATGGTATGTCTGGGATGAGAATGGTACTTTACGCTGCGAAATGACCTACAAGAACGGGGAAAAAACCGGTAAATGGATTATCTATGATGCAAATGGAAAACAAGAAAAAATAAAGGATTACAATACTGTTAAATAGTCACTCAATGAATGAGTGATGGTTAAAGCCTTATGACAGCGTCGTAGGGCTTTTATTTTTTCTCTAATCAACTGTTTCTGGCACAAAACACACAGACATTCTCTACTTGTTAAAGCTCGGAGTGTGGCTCAAAATTACACTACCACTTAATTACTCCATCACTTTACACATGCTTTTCCATAAAAGGGTGGCTGTATTGTCCCAACTGAATTTGCTAAGTTGAGAAATCCCTTTTTCAATAAGGGTTTTTCGTAGCTTTTCATCCTTGTAAAGCTTTATCATTGCCTCATTTATAGAATCAACCGAATAGGGATCGGCATAAAGAACTGCATCACCACCAACCTCAGGCATAGAGCTAGTATTCGCAGTTATTACAGGTGTGTGTGAACTAAAAGCTTCTAATATTGGTATACCAAAACCCTCAAATAAAGAAGCGTAAATCTGTCCCAAGGCAGAGGCTGTTACTTTTTTTAGTTCAGAATCGGGTAGCCGGCCTACAAAAAGTATATCGTTTTTATATTTTGAAAGTTCATAGTGATGCGAAACGTCTTTTGTCATATACTTTGTAGAGCCTACTATTAAAAGTTTAACATTGCTTTCTGTTTTATATTTGAAGGCATTAAAAGCTTCAATAGTCCTGGATAGGTTTTTTCTGGGGTGAACAAGACCGACAAACAAAAAAAACTCTTTTCCGGCAGCATATTTTTTTCGTACCTTTTCCTTTTCGTTTTCCTTTAATGGAGAGAATCCCTCGCTGGCTCCATTGTATACCACATCAACAAGTTCCTTGTCGATGTTAAAGCGAGAACAGATATCACTTTGTGAGAATTCAGATACTGTAGCTATTCTCTTGGCTTTTTGGATAAACCGTGGGAAGAAATAATTGTAATAGCGCATAGGTGCCCATTCGATCCACTCCGGATTATGGAAAAAGTTTAAATCATGAATAACTGGTAGGGATGGAACAAGGGTACGTAAGGAAAGCCACCCGTCAGGTGAAAAGAACAAATCAGCTTTTTCTTTTTTTAAAATAGGAGGGATGCCCCAATCGAAAAACAAGTACCATAAAACAGGATGCCTACTTTGGGGGTGGGCGATAACTGGCTTAATATTATCAGAAAACACAAACTCGTCTGAGAACTTTCTATCAAAAATAAAGGTGAAATTATGTTCGGGGTGGTTTATGGTAATCCTTTTAAGGGTTTCGTACGTAAAACGACCCAATCCTTCAAGTTTTCCCGGAAGGAGTAGGCGGGTATTGACCGCAATGTTCATTTAGTAATCTAATAAGTTTTGTAAATCGAAATTACACTTTTTATGGTGAATAGGAAAATAATGGCATGTTGATTATACTTAAAATAAACCTCTCCGCTATTCCTGCACAGGCACAAAGGGCAAAAGTAATTGTCGCAACATTTTCTTTTTTGCAAGTAAGGTGTTGACTTTTACTTGTATTTTGTAACTAAAGGAACAATAAGGGAAAGATCTCTGGTCAGATCAGGGGTGACCTTGGTGTGTAAGGAAAATGAAGAGGTTAATAATAGCACTATATTTAAATGAACCACCCCGTCATTCCTGCGCAGGCAGGAATCTCAACCTAATGTTTGAAAAATTCATTATTTTTCCAACTACAATATTTCACCAGGACCAGCCGAGATATGAATAGAAAAGGAGGATATATATATATTATGTCTAATAAGTTGCGAACAGTGCTTTATATAGGTGTTACAACCAATTTAGAAAACAGGGTGCAGCAACACAAAGATGAACATGGCAGCAACTTTACTGAAAAATATAATTGTGGATATTTGCTTTATTTTGAATTCTACACTTCTATAGTGGACGCCATCAAAAGGGAAAAACAATTGAAAAAGTGGAAAAGGTCATGGAAAGAAGATCTGATCAAAAAACATAACCCCAAATTAAGAGACCTTTCCAATGGCTTATAGGATTTTTTTTGCCTGTAATGTTCTAATTTACTTTTCTAACAATAAATAAGAGGTCCCTGCCTGCGCAGGGATGACACAGGAGGTGGTAGAACGCGAACTTGAAAATATTCACAGCCCAATAATAATGTGCCTTTCCGTCATACCTTGTAGACTTGAATCCGGAAGGGATTATTGAAATAAACTCCATTTTGCCAGTAAGGTGTTGACTTTTACTGGTATTTTGTAACAAATGGAACAATAAGGGGAAGATCTCTGGTCAGATCAGGGAAATGTCTAAACTACACTAATTTATTGATATTCATTGTGCTTATTAAATAACCGGCACCTATACACAGCCAATACAAAAATAAGCAAAATGGATAATTGCAAAAAAAAACCGTCCCGAAGCTTCGGGACGGTTTTAAATAATATTGATAATTTGATTATTCCTTAACCTGAACACTAATAGTAACAGTTCCATCAGAAGCAACGTCAATTTGAGTTACTTCAAAGATTCCTTTAACTTGGTCATGAGTTAGGTAAACAACAACATCACCCATAACAACATCAACAGAAGTGCTAGATGGATTTACAGCGTCAACATCAGCCACAGTTACTGTTGCAAAATCTGTATCTACTTTTTCAAAATAAGTAATTCTACCAGTGCTATTTACCTTTGAGTTTGCAGATAAAGATGGAGAGTAGATACTTCCAGTTGATCCATCGGCATCAAAAACAAAATCAACATCACTTGCATGGGCATCTAAATCGCTAGTCTTATAAACAGCATTGTTGCCTACTGAGTAATAGCTGCCAAGAGTTGCATTGCCTCCAGCACCAAGTTGTTTTGATCCCAAGCTGTTTAATGCACCACCAGTATAAGTGATGACAAAATTTCTTGAAGTTGTTTGATTATCTTTGTCAGTAGCAGAAACTTTCAATGTCATATCTTCAGATACAGCAACTTCATATTGGAATTGATAACTGTTTTTATCTGTAAAGTCTGTTACAACTTCCAATTGGTCCTCACCAGCTGTTGTTACTTTAAAATATTTTACATCCGATAATCCTACTTCAGATGTAATAGTTCCAGCTACAGTATAAGTTGGACCGGCGGTTGTTGCTTCGGTTTTACCGTTGGTAAAGCTAATTGATGGCGCTGCTGTTTCGGTTGGTTCACAAGAAGTAAATACCATACCCAGTGCAGCTAGTCCTACTAAAAAATAGTTTAGTCTCTTCATTATAATAAAATTTTGGTTTATAAATTGATATTCATTTTTAAAAATACTCATTGTTTAACGTAAGTTACTTAAAAATGTTTTATAAATGATTACTTTTTGTCAAACAATGTATTTGTGTTGCAAAGTATGTGCCAAAGTGGAAAGAAGTACTTCTGGTTAAAAGTACTTAGAGTTAAAAGTACTTCGAGTACTTCAAGTTAGGAGTACTTAGAGTTGCAAGTTGAAAGTACTCCAAGTACTTAAGGCACTCCCAGTATTTCAAGTACTCAAGGCACTCCAACTTCTCCAAGTTAAGAGTACTTCGAGTTAAAAGTACTTCAAGTACTTAGAGTTACAAGTTGAAAGTTCTTAAAGTACAACAACTACTTCAAGTACTCTAGACACTTCAAGTATTTCAAGTACTTTAGGCACTCCAAGTTAAGAGTGCTTCGAGTTAAAAGTACTTCAAGTACTTAGAGTTGCAAGTTGAAAGTACTCCAAGTACTCCAGGCACTCCCAGTATTTCAAGTACTCTAGGCACTCCAACTTCTCCAAGTTAAGAGTACTTCGAGTAAAAGTACTTCAAGTACTTAGAGTTACAAGTTGAAAGTTCTTAAAGTACTCCAAGCACTTTAGGCACTCCAAATGCTCCAAGTACTCCAGGCACTCCAAGTACTTCCTTTACAGCAAGAAACTCAATAAAATACCTGCAGCAACTGCAGAGCCTATAACACCGGCTACGTTTGGTGCCATGGCATGCATGAGCAGGTAATTAGATGGGTCTTCTTTTAGTCCCATATTATGCACAACTCTTGCACTGTCGGGTACGGCAGAAACACCGGCGGCTCCAATAAGAGGGTTGATTTTGTTGTTACCCTTTAGGAAAAGGTTCATTATCTGGGCGAAACCCAGACCTCCTGCGGTAGCAATCATAAACGAAACTGCCCCTAACACAAATATTTTTATTGATTGTGGCGTCAGAAAAACATCAGCCTGCGTAGATGCGCCAACTGTAAGTCCTAACAATATAGTTACAATATCGATCATGGAGGTCCTTGCTGTTTCAGCTAACCTGTTGGTTACTGTTGATTCTTTTAATAAATTACCAAAGAATAACATGCCAAGCAAAGGCAAAGCACTGGGTGAAATAAAAGTGGTAAGGATCAAACCTATTATAGGAAACATGATTTTCTCCCTCTTCGACACTGCCCTGGGAGGTTTCATCTTGATCATGCGTTGCTTTCTAGTCGTCATCAACCGCATGATTGGCGGTTGAATAACAGGTACTAAAGCCATATAGGAATAAGCTGCAATGGCAATAGGCCCAATCAGGTTTTTAGTTTCGTCATACGACATTTTTCCATTGATCATGGACCATCCATTGGCCAGTTTCGAGGATATAAAAATGGCTGTTGGGCCATCAGCACCTCCAATAATACCAATTGCACCAGCTTGTTCAGGTGCAAAACCTAAAACAAGTGCACCTAGGAAAGTTAGGAAAATTCCAATTTGAGCAGCTGCACCGAGCAACATTAACCTTGGATTAGATATCAATGCTGAGAAATCTGTCATAGCACCAATACCCAAAAAGATCAATGGAGGGTAAACCCCTTGCTCCACACCAAAATATAAGTACCGGAGTACACTACCTTCTTCGTATATTCCGACTTTTAAGCCGGTTTCAGCATCAGGGGCAAACATACCTAATTCTTTCCCCAACTCTAGCCCTACAAAAGGAATGTTCCCAATTATTATTCCAGTTCCAATAGGAATTAGCAGAAGAGGTTCGTAATCGTATTTAATTGCCAGGAAGATAAAGATCAGCCCAACAATTATCATGATTACATTTCCTGCTGAAGCATTTTTAAAACCAGAATATGCCCAGAATTTAGAAATTCCTTTGAATATCAAGGAACCTGAAGATGTTGATCCATCTACAACCTGTTCGGTTTTGTCCTGGGCAGTATTATTGTTGAATGCACCCGCTTTGTGCAGGGTTGTGTGCAGCGAAAAGATTACTGCTATTAATATAAATACGGTGAAAAATTTCTTCATGGCACTAAACTGTTTCTAATAATATATCACCCTCTAAAACATTGTCACCAACATTGACCTTGATTGTTTCAACAACACCTTCTTTCGAGGCCAATACTTCATTTTCCATTTTCATGGCTTCCATGATCATAAGTACATCTCCTTTTTTTACTTTATCGCCAATATTCACTTTGACTTGTAGAATTTTACCTGGAAGCGGAGCTTTTGTCGGGCTGGCTGAGCCACCTTCTTTCTTTTCAATATCCTCCGCCTTTGTATGTACAACCTTTCGTACTAAAGTAGGTGTTTTTGTTGCTTTAACTTCACGCTCAAGCTCTACCTCATAACTTGTTCCGTTGACTTCTATTTGGGCAATATTGTCTTCGATTGATTTGATGTGTACACCGTATTCATTGCCCCTTATTTTAAAATTGAATTTCTTCATTGTAATTTAATCTGAGTGTTTTATAACCTGTTAAACTGATTCCTGACCTGGTAAATCTTAGAACTCCAGGGAGAATATAGTCTCGATTCTCTCTTGATGGTCATGGTTGTGTCCTCTTCGTCGTGATATTGGTTAAAATGCAGGTAAAGAGCCATGCTTATAGCTGCGTTTACTTCACCGGTAAGTTCCACTTCTGGTTCTTCATTGGTTTTCTTAACCGTTTTATCTTTCCTTTTAAGGCTTATCTTGATTTTTAATAGTTTTGGCAGATTGTAGAATACCAGATAGAGCAAAACCAAGGCTGCAAAAACAATTACATAGCCTACTAATGAAAGAATGAGGGCATTTGCATCTATAGCATCTAAGCTTACTTTATTTACTAACATAATCTTAATCAATTAAAGCGGAATATTAGAATGTTTCTTTGGAGGCAACAATTCTTTTTTTGTTGCCAGTGTGCGTAATGCTCTTATTAATCTAAACCTTGTATTACGAGGTTCTATCACATCGTCTATATAGCCATATTTAGCTGCCTGGTAAGGATTCGCAAATTTATCGTTGTACTCTTCTTCTTTCTTTGCAGCAAATTTTGCCAACTCTTCAGGGTCCTCGATATCACGCATTTTTCTGCCTTCAAGAACTTCTACAGCACCTTTGGCACCCATTACAGCAATTTCAGCTGTTGGCCAGGCATAGTTTATGTCTCCACGAAGTTGTTTTGAGCTCATTACATCATGGGCACCTCCATAGGATTTGCGAAGAGTAACAGTGACTTTAGGAACAGTGGCCTCACCATAGGCAAACAATAATTTTGCACCATGGATGATAATTCCACCATATTCCTGGGCAGAACCAGGCAGGAATCCGGGTACATCGACAAGGGTTACTAAGGGTATGTTAAATGCATCGCAGAACCTTACGAAACGGGCAGCTTTTCTGGACGAATTGATGTCGAGAACGCCAGCAAGATATTTAGGTTGGTTGGCTACAATACCAACTGGCATTCCGCCAAGTTTTGCAAAAGCTGTTACAATATTTTTAGCATATCTCGACTGAACCTCCATAAATTCACCTTCATCAACAATCAGTTGAATCACATCTGCAATATCATAGGGCTTATTGGCGTCTACGGGTACAATTTCGTTTAAGGCATCCTCAATTCTGTCGATAGGATCGAAACTCTCAGTCATTGGTGGTTCCTCAAGGTTGTTTTGCGGAAGGTAGGTAAGCAGTTTTCTAATCATCATCAGACCCTCTTCCTCATCTTCGGCAACAAAGTGGGACACACCAGATTTAGCAGCATGTACTTCAGCTCCACCCAGATCTTCGGTTGATATACTCTCACCTGTTACTGTTTTTGTGACTTTAGGTCCGGTAACAAACATATAACTGGTGTCTTCAGACATGATGATAAAGTCGGTGAGGGCTGGGCTGTATACGGCACCGCCTGCACAAGGACCAAATATTGCAGAGATTTGTGGAATTACGCCTGAAGCCATTATGTTCCGTTCAAAAATCTCGGCATAACCTGCAAGACTCCTGACACCTTCCTGTATCCTTGCTCCACCACTATCATTAATTCCTATAAGAGGTGCACCAACTTTCATGGCCTGGTCCATTACTTTACAAATTTTCTGTGCAAAGGTTTCAGAAAGTGATCCTCCAAAAACAGTAAAATCCTGAGAGAATACATAAACTACCCTTCCATCTATTGTACCATGACCGGTTACAACACCATCGGATAAATATGATTCTTTTTCCAGTCCAAAATCAGTACAACGATGGGAGACAAACATGTCGTACTCTTCAAAGCTCCCATCGTCCAATAAAATTTCAATTCTTTCACGGGCTGTTAGTTTGCCCTTTTTATGCTGGGATTCTATTCTTTTTAAACCGCCTCCTAGCTTTGCTTGCTCTCGCTTTTCGATCAATTCTTTGATCTTTTCCTGGCTATTCATTTGGTATTTATTTATAAACTATTTATAGTTATTATGTTAAATTCAGTTAATTGTCATGAATATCAATGTAATACAATAGAAAAACCTTTGGGAAACCAGATTACTAATTATAATAAAAGTGAAAAAACTATGGTTTCTGTAAAGTAACAGCTTTTATTTCAAATTAAAAATTAAAAAAGTCATTATTCAAGCTATATTGCTAAAAATAAGAAAACACAGCCTTTTAGCGCGATAATTACTTACAATATCATAGTATATTAACTTATAATGTGAAAAAATATAAGTTATATTCCGTGTGGAAAATCGAACCTCCTTTATAGTTGCAAACTTAATTGTTATTTGAATAACAATTACTGGGGCAAATTATGTTATACAACATAATTTTCATCTGAAATGCTAATATGAAAATCTGTAAATGTTTTATATGCTGATGTTTACAGCTTATTTACAATCAATTTAAATTCCTCGTTAGGTATTAGGCCTAGTTCATCTTCGGAATACTCTTCTCTAAGCCTGTTTACAAAATACATATCTATTTTCCCTACGTTTTTAGCTTCAATTTTGCCTCGGTACTCACAAATAAAATATTCCTCAATGTATTTATAAGTTTCGCCTGAAACATTTACTTTTCCAACCTCACCACGTTCCTGCAATCTAGCTGCTACATTAACCGTATCTCCCCATACATCATAAGCAAATTTTTTCTTGCCTACAACACCAGCAACTACACTTCCTGTATGTATACCAATTCTTAATTCCCAAAGTGGAAGGTTGTTTAATTTGTTCTCTTTGTTTGCCTTGACCATAAAATCTTGTATTTCAAGACCAGCCAGAACAGAGTCGACCGGATTTGAATTGTTTCTTAAAGGCAGTCCTCCAGCACTCATATAAGCATCTCCAATGGTTTTGATCTTTTCAAGATAGTGTGTGCCAATTATTTCATCAAAACGGATAAAATAGTTATCCAGGAAACCTACAAGTTCTTTTGGCTCATAGGCTTTACTAATTTTGGAGAAGTCTTTAAAATCGGTAAACATCATTGATACATGTTTGTATAAACGTGTACCGGCACGTCCTTTTGATTTTAGCTGTCTCGCAACCTCAAAAGGAAGGATATTAAGAAGAAGGCGTTCAGATTTCTCCTGCTCTTCTTCGATCAATAGTTTTTGTTCGTTTATTTCGTCACGTTGTTGTTCTAATTGGCTATTCGCATTTTCCAGATTTTCTGTTATTTGGAGCATCTTCATGTTTTGCTCATTAAGCTCATGCTCTTTTTCCTTTAGTTCGGTGATGTCAGATTCAACAATGATCAGTTTTTCAATATTACCGCCCTTTGTTAGTTGAGGGGACACAATTGTTTGTACCCAGGTATCAGCCTTTCCATTTTTGGACAATGGAATTGTAAAACTAATAGGCTCACGATCCTCAAGACAACGGTCAATTAGTTTTGTTACATCTGGGTCGTCATATACTGTTTTGATGTTTCTGCCTTTTTGTTCAATATGTTCATTGATAGATATGCCGTGAAAATTTTTAAATCCATCATTTGCCCAGTCAATGTCACCATTGTAATTGGTTACTATAAAAGCATTTTGCACATTTTGGGCCAGGACGGCCTTTTTTTCAAGTTCTTTTCGTTGTTGCTTATATTTAGAGATCTTGACTTTAATACGCCTTAAGGTTTCACCAACTCCAAGTGCTTTGTTAATTCTTGAACGGAGTTCGTTTATATCGATTGGTTTGGTGATATAATCGAAAGCACCCTCATCAAAAGCTTGTTTAAAGTTTTCGTTGGTTTTGTATGCCGTGATAAAGATAACAGGGATTTCCCTTAAGTCATTTTGCTTTTGGATCATCCGAAGCGACTCCATACCGTCTACTTCTGGCATAAAAAGATCCATTAGGATCAAATCGGGCTGTACTTGGATAGCCTTTTCGAAAGCTTCTTTACCATTTTCAGCAAAAGTGCATCTGAAATCGCGTTCATCAACACTCAGGATCCCTTCAATTAACCTGCTGTTGTTAATATTGTCATCAACTATAAGTACCTTATAACTCATATCGGGCTTAGTCCATTAAAATAAAAATACTAAAAAATAGTTTACCAGTTCTTGTTACTTTACGTTTTTTCACCCTAAAAGATATAATAATGTTGGCCCATAACCTATAAAAGCTGACTGTTTGCTAAAATTTGTACATAAAAAAACCGGATAATGGTTGTCATTATCCGGTCAAAAGTTATAGTGTTTAATAAATTATGCTAGTTCTTCAAGGGTTTTACGAATTATTCCGACAGCCTCCATGAGTTGTTCTTCATTGATCACCAAAGGTGGGGCAAAACGGATAATATGTTCATGTGTAGGTTTTGCAATTAGCCCATTTTCCTTCATTTTAACACAGACGTCCCAAGCCTTAATTCCGTTAGTGGGTTTTATTACTACAGCATTAAGTAATCCTTTGCCACGAACCAGGGTTGCCATATCAAACTCATCAACCAGTTTTTGCATTTCGGCACGGAAAAGAATGCCTAATTTTTCAGAATTTTCAGCTAATTTCTCCTCTTTTAGGACTTCTAATGCAGCTGTGGCAACTTTTGCAGCAATTGGGTTTCCACCATAGGTAGAACCATGTTCTCCTGGTTTAATGCAAAGCATGATATCATCGTCGGCCAAAACAGCAGACACTGGGTACATTCCTCCAGATAATGCCTTTCCAAGGATCAAGATATCAGGACGGACATTTTCATGATCACATGCTAATAATTTACCAGTACGGGCCAGTCCTGTTTGAACCTCATCAGCAATAAACAATACATTTTTTGACTTACAAAGCTCGTATGCTTTACTCAGGTACCCGTCTCCTGGAACATATACACCGGCTTCTCCTTGAATAGGTTCAACCAGGAATCCTGCAACATTAGGATCTTCCAATGCTTTTTCCAATGCAGGTATATCATTGTATGGTACAACTTCAAACCCAGGTGTATAAGGTCCAAATCCTTTATAAGAATCTGGATCGGTAGACATGGATATAATAGTTATCGTACGCCCATGGAAGTTGCCTTCACAAACAATTATTTTTGCCTTGTTTTCTTCTATTCCTTTCTTTTCATAAGCCCATTTGCGACATAGTTTAAGCGCTGTTTCATCTCCTTCAGCACCTGTATTCATTGGAAGAATTTTGTCGTATCCAAAATAGTTAGTGATATATTCTTCATAATCTCCTAAACAACTACTATAAAAAGCCCTGGAAGTAAGTGCCAGAGTATTAGCCTGATCGGTTAGTGCTTTTACAATTTTTGGGTGGCAATGTCCTTGGTTGACAGCTGAATATGCCGAAAGGAAATCAAAATATTTATTTCCTTCAACATCCCATACGTAAACTCCTTCTCCTTTTTCTAGTACAACTGGAAGCGGATGGTAATTATGCGCTCCGTACTTGTCTTCCTTTTGAATAAAATCCTGACTTGTCATAGTGTTCTTAAATTATGTTTTGTATTTTAATGCAAATGTAATGTATTTTTATACATGTTAATTATGATAATTCGCATATTTTCTAAAAAAAAGACCTAATATATAAATTATTGAGAACTAAATTATGTGCTTTTGTCAGGTATATTAACAAAAAAAGCCGTCCTGCGAAGGACGGCAACTACAATTAGCTGTACTAACTATAGAGAGAGAATTTCTTACCTAGTCCAACCTGATGTCCAGTCGTTTCCGGCACCAATTTTATGGTCAGAAGTAAAGAATGCATTTAAAGTTGAAGCATCAATACCACCTGTAAAAGTAGTAGAAGCGTCAGCAGTAATAGTTTCAACTGTAACATTGTCACTTAATTCGAATCCGTTGGCCTTGGCATCTGATTTTGCTTGTTGTGCTTCTACTGATGAATCATCAATTTCGATTATAGCACCACTACCATCAGTTACAACGTTGCCTTGAGCATCAACACTATCTATTTTACTTACAGAATATTTGATAGCAGCATCAGAAACGTCAGAACTAACATAAGCATAATCAACATCTAATGAGTTGTCTCCAACATTTTTTAGCGTCTGGTTGTGCTCTACATGGATCGAACGTTTATCGAACCCGGTTACAATAAGGTTTACAAATTTACCTTTAGTACCTTCACGCAATTTCATGCCATAGTTACCATCGTTACCAGCACCTAATAATGTTACTTGTGAAAGGGTTGGAGAGGCAAATGGAGTTGCTTCGTTGTTGTTGCCGTTGTTGTCTCCTTCGATACCACGGTCACCTATTGAACCTTGCTCGGCAATCCAGTATTGTCCCATGCCTGACCATCCTTCTGTCCAGTCAAAAGAGTCGTCCTGAGAATGTGTTGAAAGGGCATGTTTTAGGTTAACAGTTCCACCGAAGAATTCATAACCATCATCGGCACCTTCATAAACCTGAACGTACTCAACAGTTGTTCCTGAACCTACTCCGTAGAATGAAATACCATTAGATTCGTGCTCAGGATCAAGAGAAACACCAGTATATTCTAAGCGGACATATTTGATCGTGCCTGAATTGTCATTTGCACTTGTACCACCGTAAACAGCGCCACCGATTTCTGAATCACCAGTACCACTTGTAGTGTTGATAGGTGCTTTACCACAAAGGTGAAGTCCACCCCATGCACCAGCTTCTTGTGTTGAAGAAGTCATGATGATAGGAGAGGTAGCCGTACCTTCTGCATCAATTTTAGCACCTTGTTCAATTAATATGTAAGAAATCACACTTGGGTCAGCAATAAGGGTTACTCCTTCTTCGATAAAAAGTGTAGCACCATTTTTAAAAATGGCTTCGCCTTTAAGTTTGTACTCTGTGTTTGCTTTTAATGTAACATCTGAAGAATAATCGCCAAACAAGGTTTTTCCACCTGCGCTTACATTGTCTTCATCAGAAACTGTAGTTGATCCATTGTTGTCGCATGAAACAGTAGTGAAAACTGCCATTATTGCTACTACTAATAAACTTAATAAACTTTGCTTTTTCATTTTGATAATCATTAATTATAGATTTAATAAATTTTAGTTATATTCTTTCTTTAATTTTTTCGTTAGTTTTCAATACCTGATTCCGATACCTTGAAATTCATTTTATCACTAAAGTGCAACTTCAGGATATTCCACAGGACAGAAAGTTCAGCGTTGTTTTCAATTTGTTTGTAATCTATGTGCAACTGTTTTTCAATCATTAATTCCTGCATTTTAAAAGGTGTATCCAAGTCCTATACTGAATTCAATACCTTTGGAGTAAACCTCAATTGGAATCCGTCCAATAACTCCGCTTTCACTGTTGTAATAATCCTGTTCGTATATCGATTGGGCATTAAGAATGTTTTTGGCTTTTAAATTCAGTTCAAGGTTTTTTGATAGTTTGTTCCGGATCAGGAGATCAAGGGTACGTTTAGGCATTTCATAAATATCGCCCTTACCATCTGAACCTACAGAGTAAATTCTTTCCCCAAATACATTGTACACTACAGAAAGACTTGAAGTGCTTTTCCCATCATTAAATTTTAGTACGTATCCGAGGTCTGCATTGATTAAAAATGGTGAAGCACCTTGTAGCTGTCTTTCTTTGTTCGTGCCATTATCTCCCTCTGGTATTGTAACATGGGTATAAATCAATGCCAGGTTCATTCCTGCAAATAAATTATTTAACTTTTTCTTGACCTCGGCCTCTATTCCTGCAGCAATTCCATTTTGAGTGTTTTGATAGCTGTAAATGGTTCCTCCACCTGTAGGTCTTGTAATTCGTTCTATTGGATTTTCAATGGTTTTGCCATATACACCAATTGCGAATAGTTCATGTGGCTGGGGAAAGATTTCATATTTTAGTTCCAGGTTATTGCTGTATGAATTAATTAGTTCACTGTTTCCATACTCGGCATCATCGTCGGGACGCGGAGGAATTTTAGCCGGTGATTTTTCATGAAAGCTGGGGCGTGTTATGGTCCGGCTTGCTGCAAACCTAAGATTGGTTTTATCATTGACTGAATAGCGGACATTCAACGAAGGGAATAAATTATTTGCTGCCAGGGAAACCGGAATTGGATTTCCTCCTGTAGAATTGGCTTCAATTTCCATATCGGATATTTCAGCGCGTAATCCAAGGTCGACATTTAATTTATTGTAAAAGGTATGGATGTAATTTGTATACCCACTGAAGACCATCAAAGATCCAAGGTATTTATTGTCCCAGGTTGAACCATTGTTGATCAGGAGCAGTCCATCATTAAAGTTATTGCTACTGAGGAGATTGCCAGCAGTTGCGGGATCATCGATAGTAATATCTGAAATGCCATTCACATCATAATAATAAATGTAGGTATTGAACTCCCTGTTAACATAGAGACCTTGAGCACCAAAATTTAGTATTCCTTTATCAGACATTTTATACTCAATACCTAACCTGCCGTTTGATGAGTACTCTTTTAATCCAAGGTTAAGCCTTAAAGTCCCTTGTTGGTCTGCAACATAAAAATTGTAACCATCGTTGGTGTTTTGGAGTTTTATTTGTCTTAAATCTGGTTGTCCACTGCTTGATAGGGCCAAGCTTCCACCCCAGGTTAAAACAAGCTTTTTAGAGATTGTATGTCTTCCAAACAATTGATTGTTGATCAGATTGTGGTTCTCATACTCATTGTATTGTGAGTAGATGTTCCGGTTTTCATTATCGCGCCCGATAATTTCCTTGAACATATCGTTGGATGAATTCAGGTAAAAGAAATTATATGATATGGTGTTTTCGCTATTGTGCTTGTAATTTACACTAAGCAGTGCAGATAAATTGGTTGAGTATTCATAGGAATCGTATGACCAACTGTCTTCATTTGTACCATCCTTCCTGATAGTCTTTTTGGGAATACCGGTGTAAATTCTATAATCATTATCAAAAGAAATGCTGAATAATGTACCTAGTTGTCTTTTTCCTATAGAAAACAATTTACCACCTGAGACATTAAAACTCTGACCTGGCAAAGCATTATTGGTCATATGTTTAAAATCAGTACCGAAAATTTCACTTGAAAACCTTTTGGTCCTATCATAGTTTTTGGATTCCTGAGGCATTACATCCTGTCTTTCTGAAGTACTTAAGCCTAAAAAGTCATTTCCTACAGAATTCATTCGTTTAAAATCTTTTAAACTTGACTGTGTGTTGTAGGTAACTCCATAATTAATGCTTAAGAAAGGAGTAATTGGATAATCTTTAGTATCGATATTAATCAAAGCTCCTGTGTAATCTGCAAACTTCTGTGCATTGTACACTTTGGTCACCGACAAGGCTTCAACTATATCAGAAGAAAACAGATCAAGTTTGATCACTTTTTTTGTCGGATCAGGAGAAGTAATGGGCAGGTTGTTAAGTTCCACACTGTTATACCTGTCACCCAGTCCACGTACAAATAGTTGTTTGTCTCCGATCATTGAAATACCAGATATCTTCTTAATTCCAGCTCCAACATTACCAGCTCCTTTTCTTGACAGTTCCTTGCTTCCTATTGACTCAACAGCAACAGAAGCTTCCTTACGTTCAAGCAAAAGCACCATTTCACTCTCTCGTTTCTTTTTAGCTACAACTTTCACTTCATTGATTGCTGTTACAGCTTCAGCCAGCGAAAAGTCAAGAACTGTTTCTTGGTTATCCTGAACCGTAATGTTGTTGATTACTTTAGTATCATAAGAAACATAGGAACATTCGACATTGTATGTACCTGGTCTCAGGTTGTCAATTCGGTAGTTCCCATCAAAATCCGTGATTGTTCCTGTTGTTGTTTCATGAATCATAACTGTAGCACCAATCAAGGTCTCTTTTGTATTTTGATCGGTGATAGTACCCTTGATGCTGCCTGTCTGACCGAACAACATACTGGGTGCAATAAAAAATAAAACACTTAAATACTTTACTCTCTCTCTCATTGTAATTATAAATTGAATGTGAATTCGTGTACAAAGAAATAGAGAAGGCTGGATACAAGCATTAGGCTATAATTATGCTTCTATTAAGTTTAGTTTACCAAATGAGTATCCGTAATATTAATTTAAGATTCGGGATTACTTTTACGAGAGATTGTTAGTAATATTGTAAACTATAAATAATACGATTTCAATAAGATAGCTTATATTAGTAGTGAATTAACATTAATTAAACATTACTAAATGGAAAATCAGGATTATAAAATTCTTATTGTTGATGATGAACCTGATATACTTGAATTTTTAAGCTATAACCTGAAACGTGAAGGCTATACTACCTTTACTGCATCTAACGGGAAGTCGGCAATTGAGTTGGCTTCTAAATTAAAACCTCATTTAATTTTGTTGGATGTGATGATGCCTGAGATGGATGGAATAGAGACGTGTGAGCGAATAAGGGATGATAAATCGCTAGACCGTTCATTAATAGCCTTTCTGACAGCCCGTGGTGAAGATTACAGTCAGGTAGCCGGTTTTGAGGCTGGTGGCGATGATTATATAACAAAGCCTGTTAAACCCAGGGTTTTGATCAGTCGTCTGAAAGCTTTATTTAAACGTGTCAGTTGGGAAGAAGATTTTGTTCCTGAAGGAATGCCGACAAGAATAGAGAAAGGAGATATAACCATTGATAGAGAAAAGTTTATTATTTATAAAGGTAAAAAGGAAGTTGTTTTACCCAAAAAAGAATTTGAACTGCTTTTATTGCTTTCTACAAAACCAGGAAAAGTTTTCACAAGAGATGAAATTTTTGAACGTGTATGGGGAGATAATATAATCGTTGGAGATAGGACAATTGATGTGCACATCAGAAAATTAAGGGAAAAAATAGGGGATAAGTACATAAAAACTGTTAAAGGTGTCGGCTATAAGTTCGCAGAATAACACCAGGTGTAAAAAATAAAAAGTCCGCTGTTTTTGCAGCGGACTTACCTTTTAAATTACTTGATCAAGGAATATTATGCTTTTGTACCGGTTGAATTTTCATTCGAATCTTGTTCAAGTTTTTTAGCAATTTTTTTATTCTTCTTCCTGTGTTTGATCACCTTGGATTCATGGTAAAAAATGATTTCTTCTGCCATATTCTTTGCCATGTCGCCACATCTTTCCAATTTTCCTATCGTTCTTGATAATAGAATAAGGTTTGAAATATTGGCTTTCTGCTTTTTAGCATAGTTTTCGAGGAGTTCTGGAAGTTTTTTATTGATTTTGTCAAGCGTTTTATCTTGTTTAAAAACTCTTCTAGCCAATTGCATATCACCTGTGTCCAGGGCATCGGTTACATTGATGAGCATATCGTCAATTTCATCAAACAGGGTAGGGATATGCAAAAGTTCAACCAATTCTTTATTGATAGTCATTTTTTCATCAAAGACATAGCTGGCAATTCTGGCTGCATGGTCTCCTATACGTTCAAGCTGATTGGAGATTTTAAGAGCTGCCATTGCAAATCTTAGATCTGAAGCAACTGGGGCTTGTAAGGCAAAAAAGTCTTCAATTTCGCGGTCAATGGTTAACTCAAATGAGTTTACCCTGGTTTCCTTACGCATAATCTCTGAAGAAAGGTCATGGTCACCAGTTAATAGAGCTTCTTTTGTCAGATGAATTTGGTCCTTTACCAATTCTAACATTTCAAAAAGTAAACTTTGTATATTTTCTAATTCGTATTCAAAAGCTTTCATGTGCATTTCAATAATTGAGGGATTAATTTTGAAATCTATATTGTTTAAAGTTAACCAAATCTGCCGGTTATGTAATTCTCAGTTTTTTTCTTTTTCGGATTAGTAAACACCTCTTTTGTTGGTCCTTCCTCAACCATCTCACCCAAATAGAAAAATGCTGTACGGTCGCTTACACGTGCAGCTTGTTGCATGTTATGGGTAACAATAACAATTGTATATTCATTCTTAAGTTCAAATATAAGTTCCTCAATACGCCCAGTAGAGATAGGGTCTAAGGCTGAAGTTGGCTCATCCATAAGGATTACTTCTGGTTCAACAGCTAAAGTACGGGCAATACAAAGTCTCTGCTGTTGCCCACCAGAAAGCGCAAGTGCATTTTTCTTGAGATTATCCTTTACCTCATCCCAAAGGGCTACTTGTTTAAGCGAGGATTCAACTCTTTCCTGCATAAAGTGCTTGTCTTTAACCCCTCTTATTTTCAGTCCATATGCTACATTATCGAAAATTGATTTTGGAAATGGATTGGGTTTTTGGAAAACCATTCCTACATCCTTTCGCAATTGCTCTAACTCAATTTTATCCCTGTAAATATCTTTATTGTCAATGATTATTTGTCCTTCAATACTAAAACTATCGATATAATCATTCATGCGGTTAAAAACCCTGAGGTAAGTTGACTTACCACAACCTGATGGACCAATAAAGGCTGTAACTGTATAAGGATTGAATTTTAAATTGATGTTTTTCAAAGCCTGAAATTCACCATAATAGACATTCAGGTCTTTTGTAATTATTTTATAATCCTTATTGTTAATTTCAACTGGTGCATCTACAGTTTCTATAACCTTTTCACCTTTTTTATCCATGATGCTTTCTTGAATATCAATAGTAGAATTCATTTTTTCTGTTTTTACCATTTTACTTTTTTCTGCCATTTGTTGCGTAGATAAATTGCTATACCATTCATAGCAAAAGTTATGATTAAAAGTATAATTATTGCTGCAGCAGCATTGGTCAGAAATCCATGTTGCGGACGCGAAATCCAGTTAAATATTTGTATGGGCAGCACTGAAAATTCATCTAATGGAGTTTTTGGGGCAAAAGGCACATAAGCTAGCGCACCTACAACGATTAATGGGGCTGCTTCTCCAATAGCTCTTGAAAGTGCTAAAATTACTCCTGTTAATATACCTCCAAATGAAGCAGGCAGTACCTGGTTTTGAATAGTCTGCCATTTTGAAGCACCTAATGCAAAGGATGCATCCCTGATAGATTGGGGAACGGCTTTAATGCTTTCGCGTGTTGCTACGATAATAATCGGAAGAATAAGTAGAGCCAGTGTCATACTTCCTGCCAGTACAGAGCTTCCAAATCCAAATATCCGCACAAATATCTGCAGTCCTAATAGTCCATAGATGATTGAGGGTACACCAGCAAGGTTTGAGATGTTTATCTCTAAAAGTTTGCTTAAACGTCCTTTATTTTCATATTCTTCGAGATAAATACCAGCGCCAATACCTATTGGGAATGAAATAAGGGCAGTTAGAAAAAGAACCCAGATAGATCCCATCATAGCAGTGAATATTCCTGCTTTTTCGGGTTTTCTTGAGGGTAATGCGGTTAAAAAGTTCCAATCAATACGATGAATACCCTCAATAAGAATATCACCAATAAATATAGCAAGAAGTATTAGTCCGAGCATAGTGCTAAAAATACCGGTAGCTGAGAACAGTTTATCCTTTATCCTGTTTTTCTTATTGTGGTTAATCATATTTCTCCCTGTATTTATTTTTTATCCAGTGGCTTATGGTGTTCAGGATGAAAGTAAATGCAAATAATGTTATTCCAGCAGCGAAAATTGTCCTGTATTCAATAGAATTGTGCTGTACATCACCTAGGCTAACCTGCACGATATAAGCTGTAAGTGTTTCTACCGGGACTAATGGATTTGCCGTCAAACGTGGTTGCTGACCAGCAGCAATAGCCACAATCATTGTTTCTCCAATAGCCCTTGAAATGGCCAAAATAACAGAAACAACTATACCAGATGATGCAGCTGGAACCATTACTCGTACAGCAGTTTGAAGACGAGTTGACCCCATGCCATAGGCAGCTTCACGCAAAGAAACAGGCACAGCCTTTAAGGCATCTTCGCTTAGCGATGATATTATAGGAATGATCATGACCCCCATAACCAGTCCGGCTGATAGTGAATTAAATCCTGACATGCCAGGAATTATTGTTTGTAAGGCAGGTGGTACAACTGTGAAGGCAAAAAAACCATAAACTACCGTAGGGACTGCAGCTAAAAGTTCTAGTGCGGGTTTTACATAATCCCGGAACTTTTTTGGAGCATATTCGCTAAGGTAAATGGCAATTGATAGGCCTATAGGCAATGCAAAAGCAATTGCTATAAATGAAGTGAGAAAAGTTCCGGACAACAGGGGCAATATACCATAATGTTTTTTTGTAAACAATGGTGTCCACTCTGTATCAGTGAAAAAACTAAAGATGGATACTTCACTAAAGAACTTTACTGCTTCGATGGCCAAAACTAAAATTATACCAATTGTAGTCAGAATAGTAAGTAGCGCACTGAACAGTAAAAACTTCTCAACAACAATCTCTCTGGTCCTTTTCATAAGTGAAAGTAAAAACCGCCGGCGAAACCGGCGGTTGGTTTATAGATATCTTATTATTGACCTAAACCTTCAACAAAGGCATTGAATTTTTTTGTCTGTTCAGCATATTTTTCAGCTGGAAGAGGGACATATCCAACATCTTTTGATAATACTGCTGCATTTTCAAGATAGAAGTTAACAAATTCAACCACTTCTTCTCTTTCGGCAGCGGTACTATTAACATATATAAACAATGGGCGCGAAAGTGGTGTGTATGTTCCATTGCTTACAGTTTCTAAGTTGGGTAATACTGGTCCATTTCCACCATCAACTGCAACGAGAGTCAGTTTATCCTTATTTTCTTCGTAATAGGCCAACCCAAAGAAACCTAGACCAAATTTATCTGTTGCAATACCTTGAACGAGCACATTATCGTCTTCACTTGCCGTAAAATCACCACGGCTTGCCCCACTTTCACCAACAACAGCTTCGGTAAAATAGTCGTAAGTTCCTGAAGCAGAACCAGGGCCGAATAAATGGATTTCTTCGTCTGGCCATTCAGGACGGATTTGGTTCCATTTCAATATTACACCCTGGGCCTCAGGTTCCCATATTTTCTTTAACTCTTCAACAGTAAAGTTGTCAACCCAGTCATTTTCAGGATTAATCAAAACTGCTAATCCATCATAACCAACAGTCAGGTCAACATAGCTTATATTATTATCAGCACATGCATCAATTTCTTTTTGTTTAATTGGCCTTGACGCATCTGAAATATCGGTTTCACCGCGGCTGAACTTTTTAAATCCACCACCGGTACCAGAAATACCTATAGTAACTTTAACTTCAGATTGACTAACACGAAACTCCTCAGCAGCAGCTTCTGTAATCGGATATACAGTACTAGAGCCATCTATCTTAATATCTCCGGATAGTTTCGAAGAATCTTTAGAAGCATTGCCTCCGCAAGCAGCTAATAGGGCAAATGCACCAATCGTTAACAAATTAATTTTCATGATTATAATTTATAATTTTGTTTGTGCCAAAAATAGATTATACTTCCTAGAGAGGTGTTACTAATGAATTAAGCTTATCTGAACTTAATGTTAAGAAGTCGCCACTTATTGGTCCAGAATACAGTATAAACAACCCTGTTTGTCTTTAAATCTTAATTTTTCTTTGCTTTCTAACAGTATGATTTGTAACTTAATACATACAAATCTTCACATTAAATTAATTTTAACTGGGTGTTTAATAAAAGTTAAGTTAAAATTAAATAAACATTAAATATAGATTCCGGGAGGTGGGTAAATCTCAATTCTACTTAAATTTGGCCGCGTAATGATGAGAATATCAATTAAATAATATTTTGAATATGATATTCTACCGTATTAAGTAAATCTATAATATACATTTAACTAATATTAATTAACTACAATGAAAAGAATTAGTTTATTGTTTCTAGCTCTTGCTTTAGTGACAAAAGTTGTGAATTCTCAGGAAAGTAAGACTGAAGAGTTTAAACCTTCAGGCAAAGCAACGGGTGCAGTTTTCTGGAATTATAATTATAATTTGACAGAAGGTGAGGATCAAAGGAATTCATTTGAATTAAAAAGAACATATTTAGGCTACAGTTATAATTTTAGTAAGGCTATATCAGCTAAAATAACATTGGATGGATCTAAAAAGTCTACAGCAAGTTCTTATACAGTGTTTGTAAAGAATGCTCAGCTTGACTGGAAAGTTGTCAATAATGTCAAACTTTCCGGAGGTTTAATTGGCACAAAGCAATTTAAAGTGCAGGAGAAGTTTTTAAATTACAGGTATGTTTATAAGGCTATGCAGGATGAATTTAAATTGGGGGCCAGTGCTGATTTGGGTGTTAATGCCGAAATTAAATTAGTCGATGGGGTGAAATTAAATCTATTTGCTTTAAATGGCGAAGGCTATTCTAGCCTTCAGGATTCACTAGGTAGGATAAAAGCTGGTGCAGAAGTTGTTTTTGAACCAATTGAAGGTTTGACTTTAAAAGGATATTATGACAGGTATGGCGGTAAAGTTGCTGTTAGTCCCGGAGAAACCACAACTGATACCGCATCGATGCATACCTTGTCTTTCTTTGCTGGATATAAGGCTGGTCCGGTAAGAATTGGTGCAGAGTACGACATGCAATTAAATGGGGAAAAATATTCGGCCATTGCAGAAGGTTATGACAGAAGCTTGTTGGCAGCGTATGGAGCTTATGAGATTACCAATCAGTTTGAATTTTTTGCAGAATGGGCAAATGTATCATCTAATACATTGGATGGAAAAACTGATCCCTGGAACTATGGAAAGGATGGAAACCTGATTATTGCTGGACTGCAGTATAGCCCGGTTAAGGGGGTTAGGTCAGCTCTGAATTATCAAACTTTTTTGCACAGTGACGATAGTAAAACAAATACATCGGCAATATACTTAAACTTTGAGTTTAAGTTTTAATTTATAGAATTCTTCGGGGCTCAGCCTCGGGAGTAGTCAATTTATAAAAAGTATTCAGCAATAACCAAAAAAAAGCCAGAAGAAGTCTTCGGGCTTTTTTTTGGGTTTATTACAGTCTTTTTAATCAAGAACAGATTTCA
>JBNKPU010000006.1:0-26158 GCA_050295515.1 Bacteroidales bacterium
TAATATTTTTATAGGCTGACCAAGTGAGTTTTCCGCAGCATTATAAAATTCCACAACCCTATCAATCATTGTGGGGTCGTAATCGTAAGCATTTCTAACACGAAGGATATCCAAACTTAATTCACCGAATATAGCGTCGTATATTTCGTTTTTATTTGGATGAGCAATTAACCAGTTTTCATAAAATGCTAATGCCGCTCCAAAACCTTCAACTTTCTGATATTTTGTTTCAATGTCAATGACAATATCTAAATCAGATTGAGCATAAGTTGAAAAGGCCAAAAGATAACTTGAAATAAAAATCAAATATTTCATCATAATCAGTTTTATTTTTTGCTAAGAAGCAAATAAACACAATTGCGCTTATTTCTCCTGTAGCCCCACTTTGTTTTTGAATCGAATATAATTCATACGGTGCTAATATTCAAGTATGTTCCCTATTTTAACCTAACGGAATACCTTCTTAAACCCAGCAGAAAACACATAAAACCATCGATAAGTGCATAAAACACCTTGCTAAATTGGTCGGGGTGTTGTTCAACCCCGAATCAGGTTCGGGGCAGGCTATGGACTCATCGCTAGGTCTTACAGACCGCTCATAGTCCTATTTATTAGCGCTGGCATTTTTTTGTATTTATTGAATAATGGATATACATACCATTACTTTATATGTCCTTTTTATCTATAAATTAGATATGTTCGACATATTCAATAGTTACACCATCTTCATGTTTTATGGTCATATTAAATCCCGTTGGAACCTGTTGAATATCCTGCAATATTGTTGCTCCATTTTTAATCAAAAAATCCTTATATTCAGTAATGGAATCTACTAAAATAGTTGCTGCTATATTTTTAAAAGGTTTTAATGCCTCATCTGAACCAGCGATAATAAGCAGATTATTTATTCGTGCTATTTCTAATCCTGCGGGCTTATATTCAAATCGATTAGCGCATTTTTCATTTGTCAATCTTTCATAAAAATCAATTGCAGGATTAATTTCATTTATGTAAATCCTAGTCAAAATTCGTTTAATATTCATATGTTAAAGTTTAACCCGGATTATGTATTAGAACTTCGTTATGAAGGTTGAAAGTGCAAAAATAGAAGGACTTGTTAAGATGAATCATAGCACCGCTATGGTGATTCGAAACAAGTAAGTGAAACGCCTTATATTGAAGCAATTTCAATATGTAATAGATTTTCTAATGCATATTTCGGGTTTAATTATTATACTCCTAATTATGTATCTGCATGGTTACTAATATCTAAATGTAAAAAGCTTTGCTAACAGCATCATCCCAACCATTAATTCAACATTTTGTTACCTGCAGTTTTTTAAATCTAAAGCTATTCTATTATTTAAATAGCATTGTAATGAGCTATCACTTATATATCCAAAAGCTACAGTTATTGAGTATTGATTATAATTGAAATCTCTCTTTGCATCATCTATGTAATGACATGGTAGATATATAAAATATCTAGATTCAGGCTGAGAATAAGTTAAACAATATTGTCCATTCAATTCAGGAGTTGATTTTTCAATGTATAGGCTAGAATCATTGAAAGATATATAAACACTGTCAAATCTTAAATAAATGATTGTATCTCGATATAGATTTATCTCCGGCCTACTCCCATAAATCTTATTATCTGTATTTTTAATCGTTTCTTCAATAGTCGAGTCATTAGAATATATCATTGTACCTGTCCAACTTCCATTTATTTCATTAAATATTAAGTCATTATAATATGGATTAAGATATTTCTTATAAAGGAAGTTTTCATTACATGGAAATCCTAACATTTTAATAATAATAATCACTCCGGCAACTAAGGTCAAAACATACTCTTTAAATCTGTATCTTATTAAACTATTTATTAGAAGAAACCTTCCTAATAATCCGAAGAAGTCATAATATTTAAAAACTAATATACCAAGTCCACCTTGATATCCGGATTTTAAAGCGAATAGTTTGAATATCCAGTAGGCTAATTCAAGCCATAGTATACTAATCCGGACAAACCTGTTTCTAATAGAAAAACCTAGAATTATTAGGATCAAACTAATGGCTGAGAAGATGATATAATCCAGTGAAAATATTTCTCTTGAGTGAATTAAGCATCCACAACGTTCTGTAAAATCTTGTTGAGTAAAAAATCCCAATAGAGTCCATAATATTAAAAATCCAAACAATACATTTTGACTCCTCAAAGGTCTTATCAACTTGTCTTTTCGAGATGCTTTTATACAAAGAAATGTAATACCACCAATAACTATTATGGGAAAAAAAAGAACTATTATTATATCTAAAATCCTATCCATTCTTTACTCTAAGTATGGTTTCTATCTCTGTAATAAATTGCGCCCAACAACCCAATAAACGCAATTACGTTTATTTCTTTTATATCCCCACTTTGTTTTTGAATCGAATATAATTCATACGGTGCTAATATTCAAGTGTGTTCCAGGTTTAAAACTACTATAAACGGATAATAGTGGGTTGTCCTATATTTTTTGTTTCACCTGCCAGGTCCAATATCGATTGTCTATCTTCTATTATGCTTTTTTGCTCACATCGACACTTCCACATCTTCGCTTCCCGGGGAAGTACAGGCGAACCTAAAATTGTAATGGTAAAAAGAGGTGTATGCTTTGCATGCGCAAGCCGGGTAGTTATTTATTACCCTGAATTATTTTTTGTAGGTCTTTATTAATCTCATCAGGGACAATTTTACTTAATGTATCTGATGAGTAATTATAAAATCTCAAAGTTCCTGGTTCCATATAAGAATCATATACTCCATCTTCATCTCGATCTACACCAAATCTAATTATTAGGTCTTTTTTATCCTGTACAAATTGATATGAAAGTACATCCATCTTCGAAATCGACAACTCTTGTAAAGAATTCTTTGAAATGGAATATACAAATAGTGAGTTATAATCCTTTAAGTTTATGACTCCATCATTATCAGAATCAAAGCGTACCCCTTTAAAAACTAATAAGATGTCATCTTCAAAGTATTCTGTGTCAATATTACCAATAAACACTCTTGAATCAAATAATTTAATTATTGATTGAGTTTTATAATCATAAATCAAGATATTATTATGAGCCCCATAAATTCTGCTCCCTGAATATCTTTTTCCTGAACCAAATTTTGGTCGCGTATCCATGATTCCTAGAACTCCTTCATCTATCTCTTCAGGATTATCGAGATTTTTCTGAGATACAGGTATTAAATAAACAAGGTTAAATGTATCAACTAGACGAGGCATATCATAAGATAATATTTGCTGTCTTAGATTTTCATGTGCAAGTTCTTCTGTAACTTCATCAGCTAATAGCCCAGAGTTTTTATCTGATCTCCTATCCCATGATATCTCACTAATTAATGTTACAATCAATGCAATTAGACCCACTAGTCCAAAAGCAACAATGATTGTCCCTATTGCGGCAAGTAATTTTTGATTATATCTCTGTAATTTATTCATTTCCATGACAGTAAATATTAATTATACAAAATAATCCAATAAACGCAATTGCGTTTATTTCTTTTATATCCCCACTTTGTTTTTGAATCGAATATAATTCATACGGTGCTAATATTCAAGTGTGTTCCCTATTTTAACCAACGGATATTACCTCCTTAACCCCAGCAAAAAAACACATAAAACCGTCGATAAGTGCATAAAACACCTTGCTAAATTGGTCGGGGTGTTGTTCAATCCCGAATCAGGTTCGGGGCAGGCTATGGACTCATCGCTAGGTCTTACAGACCGCTCATAGTCCTATTTATTAGCGAAAGTAATATTCAACGCTTGTAAATACGTCCTTGAAATAAGGAAAAATCCAAAAGATAGACTCTTAAGAATAGACTCAAATATGATAATCGAATGTCACAATCAGCATATTGTGTATTTTGATCGTTTCTTATTTCAAGAATCTCTTTGTGGATTGATAAGATATCAAAGGAATAATCTAATCCAAATTCATAATGTCCTACTTTTGGATGATAACTACTTGACATAATCCCTAGCTTAAGACTATAGTTTTGTTTTAATGTATTATCATGATCTTTGCTAGATTGAATTATTTCAAAATCAGTGCTATGATTGTAAAAAGTTGTGTAATCTTTTTTAGATAAGAGAAATGATCCTCCAATTATTCCCGAAATAGCAAAGCATGGATTCTTAATTTGTGCAATAGTATAATTGTAAATAAAAGGTATTTCGAAATTATGAGTCGCTCCATATAAAGCAAAATCAATCGTCTCAACATTAATCGTATTTGAATACTCTATCCCAAAATTTTTATGTATATAATTTAAGCCAGTTATCAGACTGTGCTTATCGTTTATCTGAAACTTACTTTTGAATCCGAATCTATAATTTGGATCACTAAAGGAGCCCTCACTATAAATGTCTTGGTTATCAGTGGCAATATTTGTCTCTATATCGTAATGAGTAAAACACATTATTAATCCAGCATCATAGCCAAACCGAACCCCGCGTTGTCCAAAAAGACCGAGTGATATAATCAAAATGGGGAATATAATCAGATGTTTTAAAAGCATTTTGAAGTTTTCTATTCAACGGAGAATCGCCATAATTATTTTCGCCAACACCCCAATAAACGCAATTGCGTTTATTTCTTTTATATCCCCACTTTGTTTTTGAATCGAATATAATTGATACGGTGCTAATATTCAAGTGTGTTCCAGATTTTAACCAACGGGAATTACTTCCTTAATCCCAGCAAAAACACATAAAACCGTCGATAAGCACATAAAAAACATCCTACTAACTTGGTCGGGGTGTAGATCAACCCCGAATCAGGTTCGGGGCAGGCTATGGACTCATCGCCAGTTCTTACAGACCGCTCATAGTCCTATTTATTGGGACCCGTTATTTTTCTACTTGAATCAATTCTCCCTCATAGATATCATCTTGGTTTCTATACTTGTAATAAAATTTATAAGTAGTATCTGTTGATTCATATATATTCACAATCATTTTGAGTCCAATATACTCTTTTGCATAAGGATTATTTGATTCAGTGAGTGTAAGTTCATATTTACAATTGTTAATCCAGTCTATTTTATATTTTGATTTACCTTCTCCAAACGTCTCTATTTGATAATTTTCTTCCCTATCGTAATAATAAATAATTGAGTCATTAATAATTTGTTTAAATCGACCTGTTTTAAAATTATTGCAATCAGTATATTCAAAATCCATTCTACTCATTAATTCATTTTTTTCTTTTTCTTCTAACTCATTTGAAACCTGTGCAACAATTGATCCAGCGTAATTCATTCCAATTACCATTAATTCTTGTATCAAAGAATCCATTTTTATCAGAGCACTTTTACCAATCTCACTTGAATATATTTTATATAAGAAGTCAATTTCTTCTTCTGTGAGATATTTGTCGTAAATGCTTATAGTCGCTGGAAGAATGGAATCAGCAAAATTTGTGATAAATTTATCTCTATAGCTAATCCAGAAAGCAGAATCAGTTTGTGTTTCGCTAGCTAATTGTTCATCAATCACATTGCTAAGCAAATTATTAATCCTTTCTTCTGTATTAAGAATCTCAATCAGAGCTTCAATCTTTTCAATTTTTGATTGTTGGCTATGCAAAAAGTTAGAAAAACAAACATTTGTCAGAATCGAGATTATCCAAATCAGTGTCTTAGTCTTTTTCACTATTATTTTAGTTTGAAAACTTCACTTTTAATGGTGTCCAACGTTCCCGCGGTAAGAAATCGTTGGAGTTGCGAGCTACGTTCAAGTCTACCGTGAGTTTGTTTGATGCGGGCTCTAAGGCTCGCAAACCTACCTTCGCTCCAATGTTTTTTACCGTGTGTTGGCAATAGTTTATTTTTTAAAAGTTTTAAATCCAAAAGCAAATATAATAACTGAAATCACTACTGCTATCTGCCCAAATATAATCCCTATATCATCTGGAGCTATTACACTCAATAAACTAATCATTGAGAGAATAAAGATGATTTTCTCAAATAGGTTTAATGTCTTCCAGTTTTTGAATCCACAAACAATCGTTGCAGCCAGATATCCCCATGAAATCATAGATGGCCCAATAAGTATCTGGATAGTATTATGATTAGATAGAACGAAAACTAATCCGCCAACAAGTGTTGAAATCAGACAAATAGATATCATCTGTTTCCTGATAGTTCTATTTTCGAAAATGTATCCAGTTAAGATTAGAACAAGAGAATTATGTAACCAATTCAATATCCCACCGGTTATTAATGGATAAGTTAAAAATCTATACCAATTAAAAGCTTGGGTTAAATTATCGGTTCGTAAAAAAATCAGATTATTAATCCCTGGCAATAAAAATGTTATGATAGTGGAGAGAAACAAAATCAGTATAAGTGTTATTGTGAATTTTGGTCTGTTCTCGAGTAAGTATTTCTTCATGGATTCTGTTTTTACAAATTATTGCCAACAAGCAAATAAAGGCAATTGCGTTTATTTCTTTTATATCCCCACTTTGTTTTTGAATCGAATATAATTCATACGGTGCTAATATTCAAGTGTATTCCCTATTTTAACTACGAAAACGGATATGCCCTTTTTCTGCCCCGACGGTTTCTTTTCTTAGAACTCATATTCATCTATTGCGCATATAAATTTATGGTTTTTATGCTTTCAATTCCAGCCCCCTTTGGAACCCGGGTATATTTTCCTGCATGTTGCAGAAACGAATTCCACCACAAGGAATTGTTTGATTGACATGGATAGACGAAAAAGGGCGGCCTCTAATGGGCCGCCCTTTTGTTAATTCTATTGTCCTATGATCTAATCACTATTCAAGGACAATCTTTTCTACGCGCTTTAATTCATCGTTTACAAAAATCTTCATATAATATAGTCCGTTGCTATAGCCTTCAAGATCGATTAGTTCTTTGGCACCCATAACACCGTAGTCGTTTTCAAACACTTTTTGTCCAATAGTGTTCACAATCACAATTTTTATGTTCTCAAGACCTATTATTGCTGGTTTTAACCAGATTTTATCCTCCGTCGGATTTGGATATATCAGCATCTTATCCACACTGGTAAGTTCAACACCAATAACATCGTTTACAACAAAGGCAAAGCCGTCGTCGACAGTACTTCCGTTGCCATCATTGGCAGTAACCGTAATGGTCGATGTTCCAATGCCAACCTCGGTCACTGTTAATGTGTTGCCTGAAACTACAACTGTTACTACCGCAGTATTGCTGCTTGCAGCAGTATAGCTAAGGACATCGCTATCGGCATCGGCAAATACACCTGACAGGTCGATGTCTCTTGTGCCAAAGCCTTCATCAACAGAAACATCGGCAATTGGATTGGCTACAGTAGGTGTAGTATTGACCACAACAGCAAAGGTATCTGCAGCTATTCCTCCATTTCCATCATCGGCAGAAAGCACTACTTGTGCACTTCCACTTCCAACTTCTGTAATCAGGATTGAATCGCCATCCATACTTACTGTTACTACAGCAGTATTCAGGCTTGTTACCGATAATGCCAGTACATCACTGTCTGGATCGGAGAATACAGCAGAGGCATCTACCTTATCTGTTCCAAATCCTATTGGCAGATCAAGATCAGCTAATGGACCGTCAACTGTAGGAGCTCCATTGACAGTAAAGTCAAATGCATCGGAAACATTGCCCATCAAACCATCATCGGCAGTAACAGTAATTGTCGAAACGCCCAAACCAACTTCTGTTATTGTAAGGGTGTTTCCACTAACTGCTGCGGTTACTGCTGCATCATTTGAATTTACAACAGAGTAGGTAAGAGGATTACTGTCCGGATCGGAGAAGTGCAGGCTCAGGTCGATGTCCATAGTACCAAACCCATTATTGGTAACTACATCGGCAATTGGATCGGAGACAACAGGGGCTGTGTTCACATAAATATTGACTGTATCCCTGGCAGGAGTACCCATACCATCATCAGCTACAGCAACTATATATGTACTACCTGTACCTGCCTCATTTATAACAAGGTTAAATGTGCTGGTTGATACAGTTACTATTCCAACATCGTTGCTCAGTGCAGAATAGGTCAACGGATCGCCGTTTGGATCGTTAAATACCGTTCTCAAGTCGATTACTTTTGTTCCAAAACCAATTGGAAGCACAAGATCGGCAATTGGTTCAACAACCATTGGCGAAGCATTTATCACATAAACAAAGTCGTCATAAGCAACATTGCCTGATGTATCGGATGCCCTTATGGTGATTACTGAATTTCCGGCACCAACTTCGTCGATAAACAGCAGCGAGTCGCCTCCCATCGATACAGTCACCACATCCATATTGAGACTGGTAACCATATAGATTATGGTATCGCCGGTTGCATGTTCGAATACATTGCGGATATCAACAGTATCCCTGACAAATCCTTCGTTAACACGAATATCTGCAAGTGGGCTAACAACTCTAAGCTCGCTTATTTCAAGAATTACCGGTACTTCAACAACAGGTTCGACCGGATCGTTACTGTGGACCTCAATAATGCCCGTATAATAACTATCAACAAGCCCGGTTGACACTATCCTAACTTCAACAGTGTCGGCATACCCCGGATAAGTGGAATCCATAACTGCAGAAACAGTTATCCAGCTTTCCAGAGCTCCTCCACCACTTCCGGTAATTTCCCAGTCAAGCGTATCTGAACCAATATTCCTGAATACAAGGTCGACATAAGCTGTATCATCAACAAAAATGTTCACAGAAAGTACTTCTGGGGCAACAATTATATCCGGAGGCAGAATGGCTTCGCCAGTCAGGCTTACCAGCAATGGTGAGTCTGTAGGATCGTTGCTTGTTATGGAAAGGTTTCCATTATATGACCCGTCAAACTGAGGCATGAATGTTACCTCAAGCATAATACTGTCGCCAGATTGAAGCACAAACATATCAGGATATACCTCAAAGCCTTCCGGAATGGTAATCTCTGCAACATCCAATGGATCAACACCTACATTTTTAACATAAAGTATATCTGACGCCATATCATTTACATAGACTGTTCCAAAATCGAAAGCCATTTGGCTTGCTTCAATTTCTGCAGTTGCAGTAACAGTAAGCTCAACAGGTATAAGAGTTTCTGGTGCATCTGTATCGTTAGTGCGTAGCACAATGTTTGCATGGTATGTACCAGACATCATTCCTGAGGCATCGAGTTCGACTGTGATAGAATCGGTAACGAGTGCATCTGTTGTTCCATTATCACTATCGAAGGCAATCCATTCAGGATAGACTTCAACTCTTGAGTAGGAAAATCCTCCGCCACTTGCATCTTCTGACCAGCTATAGAAAGTAATATCGTAGTACTTATCGCTGTCAAGCACATGCAGAGAGTATGTATTGCCCACTTGTGATGGTGGAGGATATACAGTATTTCGCCAATCGTTATAATACCATGGCTGAGCATCAATAGTTTTTCCGAATGCCCATTCGGTATTTGTTGGTCCATTGCAGCAATACGAACCTTCTGCTGCAATATTGAACAAGCCTTGTTGATCGGCCCTTGTTATAATAAGCGTTGGCGAGATAGAATCCTGGAATTCAACCATGGTCCAATCTGCCCAGTCGGGTTTCTCAAAGAAAACGGTATCAGTAGATTCGGCATAGACCATCCAGTCTAAACCATAGCCACCGGTATTTTCAAGGATCAAAGGAACCAACACTGAATCGCCTTCATCCAGATTATCAGTTATTGCCTGAGTAATCAGGTTAAGCGTTGGAGGAGTAAAACCGGATCCATCAAGGATTACATTTACAATTGCCTCGTCTGGGTCATCGCTATGTATTTTGAAAGTATCGGTAAATACACCTATCCCATCAGGAATGAACCAGGACAATATGTTCCTGCTTTCTCCTGGTAGCAGGAAGAAGGTCTTTTCTTCAATACCATAAACTGCCAGATTATTGGTAATATCATCAATAAACAAGGTATCGGAACCCTGGTTTTGAATATATACATTTTCATACGAAGTGTCAGAAACATAGGTATCGTTAAAGTATACCCAACCATAGGCATAAATGTCAGGTTCGCCTTCAACCCTCAACGTAACATCGATGTCGGTCAGCATTTCATTCGGATCATCGCTGATAACCCAAAACTTACCGTTGTATGTTCCTGCATTGAGTCCTGCTGCATCCAAGGTAACCATAATCGTATCGGTATAACCTGGTTGTACGGTATCTCCCATGCTATTTGCTGATATCCATGGATAAACCATTTGCCTGGAATAGCTAAAGCCACCCCCACTTGAACCGGAGGTCCAGCTATTAAAAGTAACATCGTAATACCAGTTACTGTCAAGAACATGCATTGAATAGGTATTGCCAACAGAAGATGGAGGATTGTACCCAACTGCCCATTGCCATGTATCATACGTACTAGCTACATCTGAAGGGACTTGTGCCCACTCGGTATTGGAAGGGCTGTCTCCGTTATAGTTGTCTTCCTGTGCAGCATTAAAAAGTCCTTCCTGATTGGCACGGGTAATGCTCAATGAAGGTGAAAAATAATCCTGATTTTGGGGCAAGTTCCAGTCGACATAATCGTCCTTACTGAAATTGACTGTTTCACCCTTATTCGATACTCCCCAGGTAAGTACTTCAACTCCTGTATTATGGATAAGTACCATATGGTCACCAGAAGTCCCTGAGCTCAGGGTATCGCTAAGTGCCATAGGCACAACATCTATTTCAGGGCCATAAGCACCGGTACCGCTTAATATAATACTAAAGCCTGGTTTAGCCGGGTCGTTAGTACCAACAAGCATGGTATCCAAGTAAGTTACATCGGCAGTTGGACTGAAATAGACTGGAAGATCAATACTTGTGCTACGCGCTATAGCCACTGGCATATCTGCTGTCCAGAACTGCGATGAATCATTGATAGTACTTTCAAGATAAAGTGTATCGGTACCTGAATTTGTAATAGTGACCATAAGAGTATCTGTACCACTAATAAAACGAGTGCCGAATGGAAGTACAGTATCTCCCAGGGCCGTTACAGGTGTACCGGGCACATGTAGATGAACATCTACCTGAACAGCTCCTGTGTCGGGCTGATTATTGTTCACAAATACCGGAGCAGATAAATGATCTCCTTCTGCCAATCCTGCTGCATCTAAGGTAAATATAACTGTATCGGTACTACCTGGAGCAGTTATGCCCTGTAATGTGTCAGCTGTCATCCAATCTGGCAACCCAACAAAAATATCCAAGAAGGCTCTCATAATATCAGCTGTTTGTCCATCGTCGATATATCCGCCATTATCAGAAGCATACAACAGGTAATATATTCTACTGGTACCGGTTAGTCCAAATACTTCATGATAATCGTTGTTTGTATTGCTCTCGAAAGAATGGTTCGCAGTTGGTGACTTTTCAACAATAACCAAGTGGTTAACAGATGGATCGCCTGCATTATATACACGTTTAACAAAACCTTGATAGGTAATGCCCGAATGGGTTAATTCAAGTACAGTGCCATCGGCACTACCACTACCATCGGCACCCAGGTTCCCATTGATCATGAACGAACTAATATTGTTAAGATCGGCAACCAAAACAAACAATCCTGGAACATGCCTGGTAAAGTATTGGCTTCCTGCTCCAAAATGACTGCTTCCATCAATAATTGTATTATCAGAATAGATGAGGTTACTACCATTTAAACTTGTACTTAAATGGTTACCACCATCATACATATCATTACCGCCATCGGAAATGCTATTGGTTTGGATATCCCAGGTGAAGTCCCACATGTTAGGGACAAGGTCTGTTATCTGGGTATAATTGCTATTCAGATTATCTAATAGCACTCCCAAACTGGGTAAACTGGTAATTGACCAGTATAAATTGCCCAACCCCGTATTTCCTACAATCAAAGTATCGTTAACTGTAGCATCAGGAGCTGCGTAATTGTAGAGCATATTTGCAGATAGACTTATCTCAGGAGCTGCAATTGCTGTTGCCTTAATTGGTACTTTGTAAATTGGGTTTGCCGGGTCGTTAGAGTATATGTAAAGTGTATCGGTATAGTCTCCCTCAGTTGTAGGAGCGAAAGTAATCCAAAGTTCACCCCTATCACCAGGATATAATGTACCCTCTGTTACTTCGGTTGAAAATGCGGGACTAATAAACTCAACGCTCGAAGCGTAAACAGAATCCCAACCTACATTATCTACCATAACCATAGCACTGTCAGACTGGTTCACAACAACCTCTCCAAAATCAATCAAGGTATCTTCAACAACCAGGATTGGATATGAATTAACAGTAAGCAATAGGGGATATGTATAAGTATTGTCAGTTATTTCATTGGTTTCTATAACCAAACTCCCAGTATAATCTCCACTTGACATTTCAGTAGCATTCAGGTAAAAATAAATGGTATCCGACGCTCCACTCGCTACCGATCCCTTATCAGATAGAAAATCTACCCATCCCGGGTTATAAGCGATACGTGTCCAGGAGAATCCTCCACCATTACTACTTTCTGTCCAAGTATGCATATCGAAACTATAATACTCATCATAATCTGGAAGATACATTGCAAGAGTCTTGTATCTTTCCTTGAACCAATCGGTTGTTGGTATAGGCATATACCTACCCCAGCCATCCCATGGCGATCCTGATTGTGTAACATCATATATAAGGTCGGTGTAATTCTGCCAGGGAAATTGTGGATCAAGAGGGTGACCTGCAGACCACAGTGTACCTTCCGGAGAAGGTGAACCTGTACCCTGAAAACTATTTTCACGGGCTATATTAAAGATAGGTTGCTGATCTGCTCTGGTTATTCTAATATCGTGCCGAATAACATCCTGGTACATTGTTTCCCAGTAATTGGCATAATCAGGTTTCTCAAAATCAACCGTGTCGCCAATAACGCTTACCCTGTATACTAAATTTGCAGATCCAGTATTTGAAAGCACTACATAATGCAATGCCGAATCGTTGACCGAAAGCGTCTCGGTAAGCGTTGTCATGCCTGTAACACTGCCTTGAGGAGGATCCTGCGACACACCTGTAAGGGCAATTTTCACCAATGGATTTACCACATCATTTGTAGCCAGCTCAATTGTATCCACAAGATTTGCAGCTGAGGTAGGAATAAAGGCATAATACAAATTTGTGCTTCCAAATGCAGGTATTTCAAGGTTGCTTTCCAGAAATTGCACCTCTCCAGACTGATCAGTTGCACTTACAGTCAATGGTCCTGTACCGTCATTATAAAGTACCAATTCGTAAAAACTGGAGTCTCCAACAAATGTAGTGTCTAACCCTAAAGAGGTATAGTCTGGATTAATGTCCGGAACACCTGTAACCGTAATTTTAATGGGGTAAAGAACTTCTGGTTCATAAAAATCATTAGAGCCAATAGCCACCCAAGCCATATAAACCCCTTCTACAAGACCGGTAGCATCAATGCCTATCAAAGTTGTATCGGTAGCTAATGGAACAACGCTACCTGAGTCGACAACAATATTTAAATAGTCATAAATGGCCCATCGGGTCCAGGAGAAACCGCCTCCATTTGAACTTTCGGTCCAACTTTCAGTAACAAGGTCAAAATACAGGTCTTCAAATGGCAAGTGAACAGAAACGGTGTCGCCAACCATTGAAGGTGGATTTCCTCCTGTTAAGCTCAGCCAGTCATCATAATCGCCAGGCAAAGCATTCTCAGTTCTGCCCCAGGCCCACTCTGTTCCTTCAGGGGAATAGTACCTGATATGGGAATCTTCACTATAAATGTTATAAATCCCCCGATTATCCTGTCGGGTAATTAATACTCTGGGTGCAAACATATCCTGATTCTCAGGATTGCTCCAATCAGCATAGTTTGCTTTGCTAAAATATACTTCCGGGCTGTCTTCCTTACCTCCCAGAAGCATCCATTCGAGATCCCTGTTTCCAATATTCTGAATAACCAGTTCGGCATCAACAGAATTTCCGGAAACTACTTCAATTTCCAACGTATCGGTTAAAAAGGAGATATCAGCAAACTGTGCCGATATACTCATTCCGATAACACTTGAAAAAAATAAAAACAAGTATCCTTTTTTCATATACATATATGATTAATTAATATTTGGTTCTGAAACTAAATAGTTCTTTAATAAAAAAACCGTATGAAAATAGGATGGCCATTGTTGGGAAGATTAATAATGACCTGTTGATTTGTTTTTGGGATATTGAAATTACAAAAAAAATTGTATCAAATAATGATTCTTCTTCTTTTTTCATGAAATATATAACATGCCAAAATATATTAAGGGGTTAATCTGCTATGAATAAATTATTTATAGACTTAACAAAAATTTAATCCTAATTTATTAGAGGCTTAATCAACTACTGCATATAAGTATTTACTTTTGATACAGTAAACAAACGAGCTTTTCCAGTATAGGGACAGCCATTAATATAGGAAACAGTGTTCGGCACTTTATGATTAGCCCAAGTGGGCTTTTTTTTTGCTCTTTATTTTTTATTGAACCCGGATTATGGATTAAGAATAGCAACAAATTTGGGAAAAGACTTATTGAAAGGAATATGCAGAAAAACTAATAATTGGTATGCTCAGATTCCTTCCAAATCTTAAAGGCTTCTGTGGCATTTGGAGTTACACATTTGCACACTTCGAGTTTCCTTTGAAAATATGGTTTTTCAAATTCCTTATAAAACTCCAGGTCGGAAAAGTCCACTCCGGGCTGGGCTGCATCAAAACGATCTGCAGCAAAATACAATGCCGGGATTCGAGCCCAGGATATCGCAGAGTAACACATGGGACAGGGTTCGCAGCTACTATAAACAACACAGTATGATCTTTCTCCTGGCTGTGACAGGTATGATTCGTCTTTTAATATCTTGCCCAGATTAAATACTCCCAATTCCTTACAAGCACTTCTAATTACTCGTACTTCTGCATGAGCTGTAGGATCATTTTGCTCAACAACAGCATTTGATGCTATCCAATAACGCAAAATTGCTTCTGAATCTCTATCAATCTGCAATATAACAGCACCAAAAGGACCTCCACCTTGTTTAACAGATGCTGTAGCAGTATCACAAGCAAGCTCAATCCATTTGTTTGAGTCTGCCATTATACCTTGGAACTCAATAGGTATTTCATTATGCAATTCGCTTATTATAGGCTTAGGGGCTATATGCTTTTCGTTGGATACTTGAATAGAATGTACAAACATCTAGGAATACTTTTTTTACAGAGTAACTTTAAAGCCACCCTTTTACTGTAAAAATAATCTAAGATTCTTAAATTCTGAGCTAACAACTATGTTCTTTGTATCAGTGAGGAAGTTCTACAATAAATTTTACACCTCCTGATACGTTCTCTACAAAGATATTCCCTTTATGTTCTTTTACAATTGAAAATGCTTCTGAAAGACCCAACCCACTAGATTTATCAGGATCTTTAGTTGTAAAAAAGGGATCAAAAATTCTTGGCAAGTTTTCTTCAGGTATAGAATTACCCGTATTATATACCTCAACAACTACCTTATCAAATCCTTTTTCTTTCTTTTCAAATGTTTTAATCTCAATTAATTTAGGCCCATCATCCATAAAGTGTGTTGAAGCATAAATAGCATTGTCAATTATTCCTAAAAACACTTGGTGCATTTTATCGCTATATATGCTTGGCTTAGCCTTAGATTTATAATTCTCAATTACATTAACATTTCTTGGCACTCTTGATTTAAGGAAAAGCATTGAATCTGTAATCAACTTATTCAAGTCTACGTTTTGTTTTTGTGATTCACCTATAGTTGAGAAAGTCATCAGAGAGTTTACAATTGTTGATGCTTTATCTGCCCCTTCACCAATTATAGAGCTGGATAGTTTGATATCCTCTGCAATTTGATTTAGTTCTTTATTTACTTCAATCTTTGAGAATAATTGCGACAAAGAATTCTTCAAAATATCAATGCCCCCAAAAATATGGTTGAGTGGATTATTAATTTCATGAGCAACACCTGAAGCAAGAGTTCCTAAGGAAGCCATCTTTGCCGAATGCACCATTTTCTGTTGGGCATATTTAATATGATTGAGTGCTGATTGAAGTTCTTCATTTTGAGTATCAAGCTTATGGTTTTTCATTCTTAGTTCTTCTTCAAATTTATAGTACAGTCTCTTAATATAATATAAGGATGTACTTAACAATAAAAAGATTGAAAGCTGCATTATTTTAAGGGTAATGAAGAAATGTTCTATCAGATCAGGGGCTGTCAAGTTTTCTGGTCCTTTATATTTTAATAAAGCCTCTGCAAAAATCAGCAACAAAGTGTAAAAAGCAATGCTCAGAAAATAAATTCCCTTTTCCTTTCTTATATCAATCAGTAATTGTGAATTAAAAGCAAATAAAATAATTACATAGGGAAAATAAAAAAAACTAGTGTCATCAACAATTCCAGAAAGAACAGGTATGACAAATAAAACAAAAACAGGCACATAGGCCACTATAAAACGGCTAACTTTATGCCATGACTTGGATGATAAAAAGATGACAATTAAACAGATCAGAACTTGAAACAATAATCTGCAATGTTCTAAAGTAAAAACAGGCGTGCCATTCTTTAACGACAATTGAACCACAACTATAAATATCAACTGTAAAATAATTGCAAGAAGAAAGTTGAGCCTGTTAGTTAGCACTATTAGCCTGACATCGAAAGAATTTTCACTTTCATTTAGCCCCAAATTTGATATTTTGCGCCAGAATTTCATCATAATTCTACTTGTTGATTAAAACAAATAGCTGCTTTCATAAAGTTCTTACTTTTTTTGTAGAAATATTTTACTGATATGGACAACACAATGAAATAAAATATACTTTTTACAATTAATATATCAAAATGCAGCCATAAGAAGGTCAATGTCTTTAGATGGAATCTGGAAAGAATCTCCAATGTGTTCATTGGTTAGGATTCCATTATAGAGATAGGTACCCTTTCTAACCCCATGGTTTTCCTTAAGAAAAGGCTTAATGCCACCACAATTCCCCATTTCCAACAGTATTGGAGATATAATATTGCTGAGTGCAATAGATGCTGTCCTGGCAACCCTGGAAGGAACATTAGCCACACTATAGTGAATAACATCGTGTTTGTAGAACACAGGTTCGTGGAGGCTCCTGCACTCCGAAGTTTCAATGCAACCACCCTGATCAATGGTCAGGTCGATAATAACTGCCCCCTTCTTCATGATTTGAACCATGTCTTCTGTTACGAAAAACCTCAGTTTAGTATTGACCTGTTCAATTGCTCCAATTAAAACATCTGCTGATTGCAATGCCCGGGCAAATACCTGAGGATGGAAAATTGAAGTGTGCAACCGGATACCCAGTTTTTTCTGCAACTCTTCAAGTTTCTGTACAGATGTATCGAACACTTTTACGAATGCTCCCATACCTAGCGCAGCTCTGATAGCCGATTCTGCAGCTGTTCCTGCCCCAAGGATAACAACCTCGGTCGGGGTAATTCCGGTAACACCCCCAAGAAGGACTCCTTTACCTCCTGAGCTGTTGCTTAAGAGTTCAGCAGCAATAATTATTGCTGTACTTCCCGATATGGCATGCATCGATTGAAGAATGGGAAAACTATTGTATTCATTCCGAATAAATTCAAAAGCAATAGCTGTAGATTTCTTTTTCATTAGCTTATGAATGTATTCTGGCTTGCGCTGATTAAGGTTAAGTGGAGAAAAAACAACCTGGTTACCTTTAAGTCTATCGATCTCGTCGCATAAAAGTGGTGAAACTTTAACTAGAATGTCGGCATTCCAGATTTTTTCATTGGAATCGACAATAAAGCCGCCATGTTCACTATAATCGGTACTTGTGTAACGTGCTCCACTACCGGCATCTTTCTCTATAATAATATCGTGCCCATTATTCACCAAAACTTCAACAGCTTCGGGTGTTAAACCGATACGCTTCTCATTTTGCTGATCCTCTTTTGGAATACCGATAAGTAACTTTTTCTGTTTCTTGCCGATTTCCAGCATTTCTTCTTGTGGAAGAAAACCAGAATACATCAGAGGATTACTAGCAGATCCGGATTTCTGATCAACCATTGCTATAGTATTTAATCACCACTCACAAAGTAATCAAATTTCAGATATTTTCACGTCTATTCTTTGAAAAACTTATGCTTAACATTCAAAAACTAATAGCCTCTCGCCATTTTCTCTTATAGTAATGTTTACAGTAATGAAGTCTTCTGTTAAAACCTGCTCTCCTTTTTCGGGCCATTCAACAAAGCACCAGTTATCGCGCATACAGTATTCTTCAAAACCTATATCGTACAGTTCACTTACTTCATTTATACGGTAAAAATCAAAATGAAAGACTTCCTCTCCCTGATCTGTGCTGTATTCATTAACAATGGCAAATGTTGGGCTGCTGACCATATCAATCACACCTAATTCTTTGCATAGGGCAGTAATAAAAGTTGTCTTTCCAGCCCCCATTTGACCATAGAAAGCCAATTTACGATTACTCGCCTGCAATTTTAGAAAGTCGCGGGCAACTTCCTGCAAGTTATCTAATGATAATTTTAATTCAATAGTGGGCATTGCAACAATTTTGAATGATGTGCTTACCTACCTTTTGATTTTAAGGTAATTAGCGGCAGTATCATTTCTTCCATAGAAACACCGCCATGCTGGTAGGTATTTGTATAATAATTTACGTAATAATTAAAATTATTGGGGTAGGCTAAAAATGTATCGTTATAAGCAAAGATATATTTTGAGCTTATGTTTGTTTTTGGCAAGTGGATAAGGGATGGATTAACTACCTCAAATACTTCTTTTTGATTATATGATAAATTTCTACCAAGTTTATAGCGCAAATTTTTTGATGTATTTCTATCCCCAACCACCTTAACTGGCTTATTTACACGAATGGTACCATGATCGGTAGTAAGGATAACTGTTACATTTTGCTCGGCAAATTCTTTAAGCAATTCATTCAAATGCGAATGTTGAAACCAGCTCAAGGTGAGCGACCGGTAAGCCGAGTCACTCGATGCCAATTCCCTGATCATTTCCATATCTGTATTGGCATGTGAAAGCATATCTACAAAATTGTAGACTATTGTAATAAAATCGTTCTGAAGAATATTGCCAATATTTTCCAAAACCTTAACGCCAGTTTTGTTGCTTGTTACTTTGCCAAAATACAGTTTTGCATCAATACCGTTTCTTTTCATGAAGGTCTGGAGCAATTCTTCTTCGTATTGGTTCTTTCCTCCTTCATCATCATCATTGAGCCAGAGATTTGGATATCTTGCTGCTATATCTGCGGGCATCATTCCGGAGAAGATAGCATTTCGTGAATACTGAGTTGCTGTTGGCAAAATACTACAATAGGCTTCCTCTTTTTCAACCGCATATGTTTCGCTTATAATGGGTTGTATTGCTCTCCATTGGTCCCACCTAAGATTGTCGATTACGATAAGGGCCACCTTGTTATTGTTTGCCATTTTTGGAACAACGGCATGTTTAATAACACCAGGAGATAAAATGGGCCTAATGCTGCTTTCTCCTTCAAACCAATTGAAGTAGTTATTTCTAATATATTTGCAAAACTCATTTCCTGCCTCGCTTTTTTGCATCTGAAGGACTTCATTCATGCTAGTATCTTCAGACTTTTCAAGCTCAAATTCCCAGTAGATTAGCTTTTTATAAATCTGTGTCCATTCATCAAAAGTACGGGCTGAACTAATCAATACTCCTATTTGGGAGAATTCTGATTGATAGGCAGAGGTAGTCTCCTTGGTAATTAATTTGCGGGTATCTATGTTTTTCTTGATAGATAGGAGTATTTGCTTGGGATTGACAGGTTTGATCAGGTAATCGGCAATTTGTGAACCTATTGCCGCATCCATTATGTCTTCTTCCTCACTCTTGGTTATCATGATAACAGGCAATGTCGGCTGAAGTGATTTTATAACAGGAAGTGTTTCCAAACCACTTTTACCAGGCATGTTTTCATCGAGAAATACCAAGTCAAACTGATTTTTAGATACCAACTGAATTGCATCGTCTCCATTGCTTGCAGTCATGACTTCATAACCTTTTGATTCCAGGAAAATGATATGGGGCTTTAGCAAGTCAATTTCATCATCGGTCCAAAGAATCGATACTTTCTTCATGTTCTGCGTTTTTAATTAATGCTATTTGTACTGTTCTTTGAAGAAAATGGTATATGATTCAAGTTTTTTCTCCTTCTTCAACAAATTAAAATTGGCTTGTGAAATTATAAAAATCTCCGACCCCTTGTTGCCTACATCGCGCCAAACATCCTTGTACGCTGTTAATGCCTTTAGGTATTCATTTGCTTTAGCTGCATTGTCGAATGTAGTAATCGACAATAAGGAATATCCTTCAAGCTCATCTTTAAGAATTTTCAGGTCACTATCCTCAAAATTATCAATATTGAAATTGATAATATTAAACATTAGCTGGTTTGTATTTGCCGATTTTGGAAGAGCAAGCACAGCAAAGTGTTTGTCTGTAGGAGAATATGAATAGAGCGATTTTGCTTCTTCTTTCTTTTGCTCATAAGCTGCACCAGGATTGGCAGTTTCAAGATATTTTATGAGTAATGCTGCATTTTGTGCAGGTTCTGCATTAGGGTATTTTGTTATATATGACTGTATATCGCCAATAAAATCGGCTGTATCTTTTGTAATTCCTTCTGAAACCACCAATAAATATTCGAAATTAGCAGACAATTCTTCTTCAGGGAATTCCTGAAGTACACTTCGTGACCTGGATGCCACATCTGCAAACTGACCTTTTTCGAAAAGGTCATAGGTTGCAGCATATAACTCATTGTAACGATTGTTTTCCTTTTCGATATTTTTAAAATAATCCGGATCGCTTAAAACCTTAGCATAGTTGCTATTTGGGTATTCCCTGATAATTTTTTGTTTATAGGTAGAAACAAGATCCTTGTCTTCTGTTTCTCTTCCAATTGAATATAGCTTATAATATGCCAATAGTTCCTTGTCATTTTTGGGATAGCGCTTGTTAAGGTCGATAAATGCAATCACAGCCTTTTCATAATCTTTCAGATCAGAAAAATAAATGCTCCCTATTTCATAGAGCGCTTCTTGAATATTCTTATGCGAAACTTCAAGTGCACTATCAGTAAAAGGAATATTTGCCATATAATATTCTCTGGAATATTTACTTCCCTTTGGCTCTGACTCCCCAGACTCATCTGAATCAGAACCCTCCTGGATCACATCAATTTCTTCGAAGCTCAAAGAATTCTTATTTTTTCTTCTCCAATTATCTTCAAGTTTTCTGGGTCCCCAAACCTTTCTAAATTCCTGTCTTCCTAAATTAATTGAATTTGGACTATAGAAATACCATTTCGACCCCTGATTGGTTTGAAGTTCAAACTGTTGCTGGGTAGCCATGTTAAGTTCCTGCATTCTTTGCTGTTCGAGTCTTTTGGCTTCTGCCTCGGAAGCTCTCACACCAGAAATTATTCCATCAACCAGGGCAAATAATTCGCCCTTTGGCATTTGGGCCAATTTCTGAACACTGTCTTCCAATTCAACGGTATTAATGTGCTCAACAAGATTGGTAAGGCTAATCGATTTCGCATAAATTAACGGATAATTAGGATAACTCACCTCAATAATGCGCACTGCACTGTCGTAATAGGCTTGTGCTGGCTGATATTCAGGCCTGTCATAATAAATATCGGCCATAGTAAGATATGTTACAGGAAGCAGGGTTAAGTTATTTTTGCCTACTGCTGCCGACTTTTTATAGTATTCGATAGCTTTGTTTTTATCACCACTTCTAAAATACAAGTTGCCCCAGGCGTAATAGATCTGATCTTTATACTCGATGTTTTTGTCGTCTTTCAACATCTTCCGGAGTTGCTTCTCGATATCCTTTCTTGAACTTTTACCGGATTCGTAGGTCAGGGCCATGTTAATCCTGGCATTGAATGTCATCTGATAAGGTGGATTAAGTTTAATCACCTTTTTATAATTTTCAGATGCTGAGCCATATTGTCTGGTTTCCTGGTACAATTGAGCAATAATATATGTAAAGCGCTGTTTATAATATCTCTTACGCTCATTATCAAGTGCTTTTTTCAAATGGCTCAAAGCACTCTGATAATTTTCTTCTAAAATGGCCATTTCTGCTTTTGTGCCTTCTAATGCACTAATGAGCATTTTTGGAAACTCAGGATCATCATCAAGGTTTTCGATGATATCTTCTGCCTCTTTGATCCGGTTCTTTTGTAAAGCAAGTCTTGCCAGCCAAATACGGGTTTCATAAACAGTCTCGTCATCAGGAAAATTTGATAATATAAACTGGAAAGTCTCTGAAGCTTTGTCATATTCTTGCTTATAGAAATGGGCCTTCCCCATCAATAAATATGCCTCGTCAACCCATTTATTGTATTCATTTTGACTATAGAACTCACGTTCTTTTTCTGATAGGATTTTTTTATCGTCCAACTCTGGCTTAACTGTCAGGGAATGAATTGTCACTAACTTAGCAGCTTTCTTAATAGCCCTATCCATATCGCTACTTATTGACGATAGTTGGTTTAAATCATGGTATAGATAGATGGGCAAAATTTTGGTGTAATCATCGTCATAGGATTGTTGAAGGTTGAGCATGCCCTTCTTATAGGCTTCGGTTCCATTAAAAAGTATATTATACCGCGAAGTAGTATTATGGTATGCTCTTGTACCTGAGGTGTTTTTCTTGGTAGTACATGAGGCAAAAATTAGTATTAATGCAACCAAATAACCGAATATGTATAAACTTCTTTTCAAAGGCAATAATTTTTCCAGCTGTTATAATAACTGGAAAATGTAAAACATATTTTGTTGCAAAAATAATTTTCCTTTTGGATTAGTGGTAAGGAATTTGGGATTATGTACTAAAAAAATTAAACAGCCTCCAAGGTTTTTAGCTCTGGCCATTCTTTACGGATTGCCTGTTCAATCCCTGCTTTAAGTGTCATCATACTAAATGGACAACCCTCGCATGCCCCTAACAGCCTTACCTTAACAACATTGTCGCTAGTTATTTCAACTAACGTAACATCGCCACCATCAGCTTCGAGATATGGACGAACAGCAGCAATTCCCTTATTAATTTTTTCAAGGATTTCTTTACTTACTTCTGACATAATTAAACCGTATTATTATTAATTAGTTTACACTTGATGTCTGCTTTAAGACTTCCACCCGTATAGCCTGGGCAATATCTTTGAAAAAATTTGAGGTTAGATCTTTTGATAGTACGGCTGGCTGCCCCACATCCCCATTCTCACGGATGCTTTGAATCAAAGGTATTTGCCCTAACAATGTAACATCCATTTCGACAGCTAACCTCTCACAACCACCTTTACCAAAAATATAATACTTGTTTTCTGGCAATTCTTCGGGTGTAAACCACGCCATATTCTCAATAATACCAAGTATAGGAACACCAATTCCGGCATTTCTAAACATATTTATCCCCTTTACCACATCAGCAAGGGCAACTTCCTGGGGTGTACTCACAATTACTGCTCCTGTAAGCTTAACATCCTGCGAAACTGTAATATGGATATCACTTGTACCTGGAGGGAGATCAATAAACAGATAATCCAACTCACCCCAATCTCCATCATTGATCATTTGTTTGAGTGCATTCGATGCCATTGGACCTCTCCAGATTGTAGCATCTTTTGGATCTACAAAAAATCCAATGGACAACATTTTAACACCATATTTTTCAATTGGTATAATCTTATCTTTTCCATCCTTTTGAATCATGTATGGTTTCTCCCCCTCAACCCCAAACATTTTGGGTATTGAAGGTCCAAAAACATCTGCATCAATCAACCCGACTTTGGCTCCTGTACTAGCAAATGCCACTGCCAAATTAGCAGCTACTGTAGATTTACCGACCCCTCCTTTTCCTGAAGAAACAGCTATGATATTCTTAACTTTTTCCAAGGGATCTTTGGGTTTGGCCTGCGGCGGTTTAACCTGGGTAACAAGCTTAACATTCACTTCGCCAACTCCTTCGAGTTGCTCAGACAAAATCTGCTCACAAGCTTTTTTGAGTGAGTTTTTCACAGGATCGTTAAAAGCAGCAAAGGACAAACTAAAATTCAGGTTGCTCCCTTCGATTTGGATATCCTGTACCAGCCCCATCGATACAATATCTTTTTCAGTCGACGGATGTATAATTCTTTTAAGTATATCTAATACTTGATTTTCAGTAAAAGCCATCAATAAATTCTAAATTGTTTTAGGTGAAATCATTCACCAAATGATAGATAATAATTACTACACAAAGATAGGTGATTTTTTTTATTTAGATTAATTCTGAACAAGGATCCCAAAACAATTTCTTAAACTCAACAACTTTGTCGTTTTTAACCTTTACACCTTCGCTTTCCAATAATTGTTGCATGAGATCAGGATGTCTGAAGTGGTGCTTCCCTGTAAGCAATCCGAGCCGGTTAACTACACGGTGGGCTGGCAAGGGTGGCTGCACAATATGGCAATTATTTAAGGCCCAACCAACCATGCGTGATGCACCAGGCGAACCTATGCTTTTTGCAATCGCACCATAGGAAGTTACTCGCCCTTCAGGAATAAGCCTTGTTACTTGATAAACCCGGTCAAAAAAACCGTCATCATTCTTCATCTGGCGGCTCCAGGATTGTTTTGACTCCATCCAATTTAAATTTGATGTAATGCGACCTTAATCCTTCATCGAGCCAACCTTTTTCATAAAAAGTCTTTATGGAAAGCACTTCATCAAGGTATTCTGATTCATAAACATTTTCTGTTGCCGCAAGTATTTCTAAATTATTAAATTCAGCGAGCGATTTAGTATACCGATACAAAACTTCGTTGTCTGTTTTAAGGTTAATCGTAGATCCTGGCAGGAGAAATTCTTTGTATCGGTTTAGAAACCTACTTGATGTTAGCCTCTTATATGATTTTCTTAACTGCGGATCCGGAAAAGTAATCCATATTTCATTGACCCGGTCTTCCAATGAAAAAAACGAATTGATATGGTCTATCCTGGTCCTGAGAAATCCAACATTTTTTAATCCCAGTTCCTTTGATTCTGTTGAACCTTTCCAAATCCTGGATCCTTTTATATCCAATCCTAAAAAATTCCTGTTGCCATATATCTTGGCTTGGCCAACAGTATATTCACCTTTACCACAGCCTAATTCCAGAGTAATGGGGTTTTCATTCTTAAAGAAATCTTTCCTCCATGATCCTTTAAGCCTATACTCTTTTTGAAACACTTCATCGAAAGGTGGTTGCAAGACATGTGAATAAGTTTCAAGCTCTGCAAACTTTGCCAATTTTCCTTTAGACACTTTAACTTCTTTTAATTTATGGATTGAATGCGAATCCCAACATCCAATATATTATTTAATTCCTCTTTACGCATACCTTGCTTTAAATCAAAGGTATATATGCCCCTATTCGGAAACTTGATATTTGCTTTATATGGTAATAACATAGTATTGATCGATCCCAATCCCCTGCCAAGCCAGTGTCCAGCATCATCGGCCAAATAAAATTCAACAGTATCTGTTATACTTTGTCCACCCGGAGCAGTAGTTTTTATAAACATCCATAAATTACTATACTCATAACTGGTATTGTTACGCACATGCAAATAAATGTTATACGATGCTGTCGTGTCATTTACCGGAACACTAAATGAGATTTCATCGTCGGCATTCCAGCTCGTTGTTTCAATTTCTTTTACCTCATCAAATAAAATGTCTCCTGAGATACAAGATGCAACAACTACTATACCAATGAACAGAAAAAATTTTAGTTTAACCATAAACCAAATGCTTAAATGATTATATATAATGTTTGGAGGTTTAAAGATATGCCTATATTAACTTTTAGTATAAAAAAAGTTAAATACCATATAATTTACTTTTATCCTATTTGTTTTCAGGTTTCTGGAAATTAGGATTTTTACCCTTATTCCCTGAATATGGTTTTTTGTATCCTTTTTTAAATTTTTTACCGCCTTTTCTTTGTCCGCTCC
>JBNKPU010000007.1:0-24617 GCA_050295515.1 Bacteroidales bacterium
GCAAAACAGTTGCAGGACACCCTGAACAGCATCTATGGGCAGGCGGCAACCAGCTGGACGGTGACCTTTGCCGATAATTTCGATGCCACAGCGGTGTATGCCGGCGGTGGGCTCGACGATGGCGAAAGCGGGCTGCTGACCAACTACACCGACCAGATGAACGACCTGATAGATGCCTACAAAGACAAGGACGGGGTGGACATTGACAAAGAGACCTGCTACATCTTTTTGGTGGACAAAGCCAAAAGCGGTACGGCCAAATGCGGCTACATGCCGCTCAAAAGGCAGTTCGGCTTTATCTTTGCCAACAGCGAATGCAGCGGCCATATCCTCCAGACCTTCGCCCACGAACTGGGCCATGGGCCTTTCAGGCTGTACCACACCTTCAGCGACGAAAACGAGTACACCCAGTCGCCGCACACAACCGACAACCTCATGGACTATAAGGCAGATGGCAAAAACAAACGCCTATATAAATACCAATGGGATTTGATACACGATCCCGAAGCCATGATCGGGCTATTGCAGGATGATGAAGAGGGGGCGAGCTTTTGGGACGAAAGCATAGATGTATATAACCACATTGAAAAGTTCAGATGTGGTTATATAAACAGCAACGAAGTGAAATTTGATTTCACATCAAGAAAAAGGTATAATGCCGAAGATGTTGTTTTAGGGGACAATATTACTTATGAATATGTAGGTTTTGAAGGGTTTAATATGGGAGGGGGCTTAAGTTTCTCGCCCGAGGATTTAATTAGTGAGGAAAACTACAATAATGGTAGGACAAAGTTATTAGTATATAAGCCTTGTCCTGAATCAAGCTGTGTCAACTTTTCATTTTATATAAATACCTCCCAAAAAGAATCATTTAAAAAATACCTGTTCTATAAGGGAAGTGAACAGGAGTATGCTACTCAGATAAATAAATTATTAGAACAATATTTAAATTTTAGCACCTCAAAATTCACAAACCTTGTGAATAACCTGCCAGAATGTTCATTTAAAAACATTACTGCTATTAATGCGATAAAATCACTATCGAAATTGGCAAGTGAATCAATGAATGGTGGGAACCTGAATGGTATAAGCGAGGAAAAACTGGCGATTAATTTAATTAATTCATGTAATGAACCTTCAAAACTGACAGATTATTTTAAATATGATGCTTACAGGGCCACCCTGCATAATTTAGATGTCCAGTTTAACGATTTAGAATATGTTAGCCCGGACAATAATTATTTTGAATTTGTTTTAAGCATTATAAACCTTATTAAAAATTCAAAGATTGAGAACCATGAAATAATTGGCGATAAAGTAATCATAGACATTGAAGAAGAAACGAAGGTTTACAGAATAAAAGATCCTGGCATATTAGCCCGCCACGACAATGTAGATATTACTGCCAATGGTGGGATGAATTTGATCTTGTACAATTCAAGTGCTGTAAATTCTAATGGCAACTATTTCCATCATTATTTCGATGACTGGGTTATACTTTATTTTGAGGAAGCAGTTAATCAACTTAATATAAAAGCAGGGGACATAAAACCTTTTCCAGCCTATTTAATAAGATACTTAGTTACACAAGAGAACAACGAGGATTTTAGGACTGGGCTTTCCACAGCCATTGATATTGGCTCAATGCTTTTTGCAATCGGGGAACTTAAGGCAGGGGTCTCAGCAGTACGGCAAGCTTTTGCGTGGGCAGATATAGCAGCATCGCTTACCAACATACCAATTACGGCATTTGGGGAACAAATAGAAAACTTACCGGGAGGCAAAGAGTTCGTCCATAGTTATAACATTGTAGCTGGTTTAATTGCCTTAATGGATATAAGTTCGGCAAGTCTGGACGGGTTTACAAAGCTGAACAAGTTGGCTGGGGACGAAATAAACGAAATAGCAGAATTTTACGGTAAGCACAAGGACGAATTGGAGGAGGCCAGCAAGGAAATAGCCGAGAGTTCAAGGCAAATATCCCGCTTGTCCGTACCGGATTGGTTTGACGGTTTGCCCGATGGATTGATTTCGGATATTGGGGATATAGAAAGCGACCTTGGGAAATTGTTCGCAAACGCCAAGGAGGTTGAAAGGAAAAGCTTGGTCGAGAGTTGGAAGGCTTTAGGCGACTTTCCTACTTTACGCAAGAATATACCTAACCTTGAGACACTTGAAAAGGTAAAAGGCAGGTTCACCTACAACGGGAAAACCGGGCAGGCAGCACTGGAAGAAGTATTTACCGGCCATAAGAGCGTACAGAAGTTTATTGATAACTTCAAACGATATGATGATCTCATAGGTGAAGTAGATGACATAACCATAACCGGGATTAAATCATCTTCAGAAGTTAGGATATTGAACAATGGTAGCCAGGTTGGGAAGATTGTAGATGGTAATTTGAGTGTTAAATATTCTGGTTTTGGTAGTGATATTGTTTGCGATGCATCTAAGACCACAACCGGAATTGGAAAATACAATCCTCCTGGAGATGTAGGGACAAAACAAATTATTGAATCAAAACTTTCAAAATATGTTAAAGCTGGTGAAGAGAATCCAGGAGGATTAAATATCCTAGCTGATAACAGAACAAATATTGATTGGTCTGATGAACCTTTAGTTTGGAAAGAAGTAAATGAACCATGGTTAAATGCTGCCATTTCCAGAGGAGATATTATTAGGGCGGTTTCAAATCCGATGGATGTTAATAATGTGTTCAAGGCAACTGATAATATCCCTTCGAGTGTTTTATCATCCCCAGAAAACTTAGCTAACTATCTTAAAAACCTGAATGACCCGAACATAATAAAGGATCTTTCTTTTTATGGCAGAGAAGTCAGGCATCTATACCAAAACAATTACTTGTTTGATCTAACATCTAAAACATTTGTAAGATGATCAGGCATGACGGGTATTATAGAAAGAATCCTACACCATATGAAGATGGAATAGCAAATCATTGGGTTAAAGGATATATGCATAGGGCTTTTTGTTTTTTACCAGATGGTCTTTTTTTGCGAGCATCTGAGAATTCCGAATCCAAACAATTGTACTTTTCAAAATCAGATTTCAATCCCGACTACCCTAATAAGTATAAAGTTAATGGCAATAAATTGGAGATGTTCTTTGAGACAGGAACAGAATGGGAATTTAGCGAAGTTTTTGAAATCGTTTCACCTGAAGAATTAAAAGGGGATAAAAGAACGCTGCATTTTGTAAAATGGTAAAAAATACATGAAACAACTAAAACACATATTATCCTTTTTATTTTTTCTAATACTGCAAATTTATTTTACAAACAATTTTGCCAGTATTAATACTAATGAGAAACTATGTGCTAGCAGTAGTATTGAATTTTTAGAAACAGCCCAATCAATTTCTGAATTTTCAGAACTGAATTTCAAAGAAAGCTATATATTTGAATCTTCCTTTCATGATATTGTATCCTGCCCAAGTGTTTCTTGCTGTGGAGCTTATACTGATTTGGTGGAGGGGTGGAAGGTGCTTAGTGAATTGGGAGACGATATTCCTGATTTGGTCAGAACCAATACAAAAAATCTAGAAAGTGTATCTAACCACATTAATAAGGGAGTTCATAGTTCAGATGACATAGCCACAGGAATCGGAAAAGCTGCGGATAAACAAAAATGGTTGGATGATCTGGGTAATGGAGTTTATAGAAATGGAGATAAAGCAGAATATGTAAATCCTTCTGGAAACATATTGAAATGGACAGATCAACATCCTAACTCCATATCCCAATCTATTGAAAGTGCTTTGAATAGTACTGATGCTGGAAAAGCAATTGAAGGTAAGTAGGAAATTTTGTTAAAAACCAAGGTAAGGATGTAGAAGGTTTTGGTATGAAGGTAAAAAATTCAACATCAGGACAGACTGCAGGAGATATTGATGTTATGACTAAAACAGAGATAATTGAAGTTAAGAAAAGTTACTCCTCTTTCAAGTCTGGTCAGGTTGATAAGTTTACAAATAACACATTGGATAACTTCCTAAATCCAAATGGTAAAAATGCTATACTTTATATTGACGAACCTATGACTGGAGTGCAAAAAACAGATATTTTATCGCAAATACCAGATAATGTAACATTAGTAAATTCACTTGAAGAATTAGGAAAACTTTTAAAATAATGGCTCTATTAATATTATCAAAAGAAACACATTGCCTTGAAGATACATTATCAAGCGTTTTTATAGCAGCATTTAGAGCTGGTTTAAGAGTGAATCTTGGACAATCTAAGGGCTCTACTAGCAAGATTGATGTTGAATTATACATTGCTAGAAAGTATCAGAATATGAATGAAGAAGAATACTTTTATTTAGGAATTGAGTCAGAATCAGAGTCTATTAAAAAGTATGACCTTTTGAATCTTATAGCGATGGGAAATAAATATTACCGACTAGCTGTTTCAGATCAAGCAAATTATGATCATTTAATGTATGATTTTGCATTGGAGTATTTAAGACTTAAACCTGATCACTGTATTTCCCTTTACGGTGATAGTTTCTTTTTTTTAGAAGATATGGAAAAGTTAGAATCACAAGGAGGGTATTATAAAGACTGGTGTTATAAATAAATTGGATTATGCAGATTATAAAACAAATATTATCCTTTTTACTCTTACTAATACTACAAATTAGTTTTGCAAACAGTTTTGCCAGTGGTTTTTCTAATGAAGAATTATGTGTATTCAGTATAGAAAATTCTGAAAAACCAAATTCTGATTTTTTAGAAGCTGATTTCGAAGAAAACAATATATTTGAATCTTCCTTTCTTGATATTGTATCTTGCCCAAGTGTTTCTTGCTGTGGAGCTTATACTGATTTGGTCGAGAGTTGGAAGGTGGTAAAGGATTTTTCAGGTATTGTAAGTAGAGATGTTGATATCTTAAATCTTCTATCTAAGAATGAAAATCTCACCAATATTTGTAATCTCTTTAAAAATGGTAATCGGACAAAATTATATTCTTCATTGACTGAATTTGATGAAGCAATAATTTATCATTATACTAAATATTCCTCAGCCCCACTGCACCTCGCGGTTTATAACCGCGATGGGAGAATGAAAAAAAGTCTATGACTTGTATAAATAGAAATCAGGTGTATCTTGCACCTGATTTTTTACTTAAAACCTCAACCAACCAATGACCAAGACAACAACAAGCTATCGGATTAAGAACGAGAACGGTTTATATTACCTAACCTTTGCTACTATTGGTTGGGTAGATGTTTTCACAAGAATAACCTATCGGGATATTGTAATTGATTCATTCCCACTCGCGCGCTTTTGTAAAGCGTGCGTCTTCTCAGATGTTATCATGTAGCATAACTCCTTAAATTGCTATATTTAAACTTTTAACAAAGCCAACCAATGTCAATAGATACAAAGTTCGTAACCCTAAAGGATTATATTTTATAACCAATACAGTTCCATCATGGGCAGACCTGTTTAATAGGCCTGTCAGTAAACAGAGGTTAATATTTGGTAAATTATTGTATAGAGAACGCTTTGCAAAAGAGTATAGGTGGGATCTTTAATGATGCTTCATCTTTTTTAAAAAAAACTTTCGTTGCCCATAAAATGATATATTAAGGACAACGAAAGCATATACAATTTTTTTTCTAATACTCAATTACACGGTTAAACTCTGTTGTGCCAGACTTTCGGTCAAGCCAGTTCTGATGGTCATCATAACTCGTGTATTCCCAGGTTGACTCTGCATTATCGTCATTAACCGTAACAAACGAAAAAGATGAAATATCGCCTTTTGAATTATATATTATCTCGTTGGTTGAATATTCAAGAAAATCAATGGATTCCAGCTTATAATCAGAATTCCAGGTAATGCCATAAGAAGAGCTTGAAGTATTTCTATCTGCACCTTCGATTAAGGTAAATGAGATAGCAGTCCTATTTTCCTTATCGGTATAATCAAAGCTAAATTCATATTCATTGGAGCCAGATATTCGGGTTATAGATTGTAGCCTGTTGTCTGCATCATAAACCATACTAATTTTGGGTACATCTTTAATATTAATAGTCTCTAAAAGTCCATTATCATAAACAAAATCGTAGCGATAATAAACCGAACCTATTTCATAGATGATCTGGCTAACTGTGCTATCTGAATTAAAAGTTACCGTACATACCTGTTCTTCACCGCCAACATTGGTTGTTGTCACAACACTTGTATAATCAGCTTCATCGGTATTAGGCAAGAAATCTATAATGGTTGCTAAATTACTGTTTCTGCTTGTTAATTCATAATTGAGGTAAAGATCAAATATGATCGAATTATTCAGTTTTTTAGTATCCTCTTTTGAAAGTTTCGGATTATCTTCAGTTAATTCACACGAATAAAATAACGTTAGTAATGCCACTGCTATCAATACAATTTTGTTTGTCATAAATTTGTTTTTTTTATTATTAAATAACCAGACCAAAAATTTAAGGTCTGTTTCATTAAAAAAGTTTGGTTAATAATATTGACGTATACTACAAGAAAATTAAAATGTTTCATAATATTTCCGTCAATGTTTAAGAATGCTAACAGACCTTGCTGTAAAGGAGGTAAAGAAGTTGCTCCCGTCCCAAACAGTCGTTTCATAAATTGTTGATCTTGACATTATTTCATAATCCAAAAACCTAATGTGTTATCTAAAGCACTAATTTTCAATCATTAAGCTTATTATGGAGTATATATAATGTAGACGTAAAGTAAAGTTTGCGTGTGTTTCTTATAAGTGCCTACAGAGTAATGTCTTACCTTACTGCGTTACCTGACCCGTGTCTTTTTTTAAGACTTTCTAAATTTTTTAAACCCGGATTATGCATTAGAACTTCGTTATGAAGGTTGAAAATGCAAAAATAGAAGGACTTGGTGAGATGAATCATAGCACCGCTATGGTGCTTCGAAACAAGTAAGTGAAACGACTTATATTGAAGCAATTTCAATATGTAATAGATTTTTAATACATATTCCGGGTTAAACTAACTTAATTCAACATCATTATGAAAACAAAATGTATTTTACTTTATTTGGTGTACTTATTTGCTGCACACTCTTTATCAGCCCAATGGACTCTGGTTTGGTCCGACGAGTTTGATGGCAATAGTGTAAATTCCAACAACTGGACATTTGATATCGGAACCGGAAGCGGTGGATGGGGAAATAACGAATTGGAGTATTACCGATCCGAGAATGCTACTGTTTCAAACGGAAACCTCCAAATAACAGCTAAAAATGAAAGCTACGGAGGTATGTCTTATACTTCGGCACGTTTAAAAACTGAAGGCAAGATATCTGTTGGTCCTTATGGTAAAATTGAAGCACGTATCCTGGCCCCATCTTTTACAGGTTCCTGGCCAGCATTTTGGATGTTAGGCGATAATTTCAGCTCAGTAGGCTGGCCAAGCTGTGGTGAAATTGATATACTGGAACATGTCAATACCGAAAATGTATCTCATGCAGCTATCCACTGGCTCGATCACAACAACTCACAGGCAGATTACTCTGGTACAGTTTCAAACAATGTAACATCCTGGCATACCTATAGCCTGGAATGGGACCAGTCTTATCTGCGGTGGTTTATCGATGGTTCAGAGTTCTTTGTTGCTGAAATAACCGATGGTACCAATGGTACAGATGAATTCCATAATTCTTTTTTTATTATCCTAAACCTTGCTGTTGGAGGTAACTGGCCAGGCTTTACGGTAGATGCTTCTGCTTTGCCGGCAACAATGTATGTCGATTACATAAGGGTATATTCAGCTGATGGACAGGGTACTAACAATGGAGGTGCTACATCTTCATGTTCTGGTTCAGAAACTGACTACAACTGGTCCATTTCTGGTTCATCCATTGACTTTGCATCTAAAGTTGGTTCAACCTGGGCCGATGCGCATTATACTATTGATGGTGGAGGGCAGCTCAATGTGCGTATGAACAGTATAGGAAATAACAGCTTTAATTTCCCAATTAGTGTTCCGGAAGGTAGCCTGGTTACAGTTTGGTACACTTATAACAAGCTGGACGGACTGGCCTATAATTCCGCTGTTCATTTGTGCACAGTTGGAAGTAGTTCAACGAGCGATGGATTAGGGGGCAGTAATTTAGTGACAGTACAAGCCGAAGATTATACTAATATGAGTGGTGTGCAGACAGAGAATACTTTTGATGTGGGAGGTGGCATCAATGTCGGGTGGATCGATGCAGGTGATTGGATGGCTTATTCAGGGCTTGAAATACAATCTGCCGGAAACTATCGTATTAGCTACAGGGTTGCCAGCCCTTACTCAAGCGGAGTGCTTTCTGCCGATTTAAATGCTGGAAGTACTGTTTTGGGAACACTGAATATTCCGAATACAGGAGGCTGGCAAAATTGGACCACCATATCACATACTGTGAACCTGTCTGCAGGGATCTATGATTTTGGTATATATGCCGCCGGTGGGGGGTGGAACATTAACTGGTGGAGTATTGAATCAGTTGATGGAAGTTCAATAATTGCTTTAAAATCATCAAATAGACAGATAAACAATGGGGTAAGGGATAGGAATGAAAGCATTTACATATATCCAAATCCTGTTGGAGATTTTCTCCATATTGAAACAAAAGATGATTCAGAAACAATACGCCAGATTGAGATTTATAATTCAATAGGACAGTTGATAATACAAAAGCAATTGGATGGAGATAATGCCACTTTAAATATTTCAGATTTGCAACAAGGTACTTATTTTTTAAAAGCTGTAAACAATAAAAAAGTCGTAAAGAATGTCTTTTTTATAAAATAAAAAGTAAATAATCTGATAGTTATTTCATAGGGATAAAGGAAAATATATAGGGTCATAGGTAATTTCCTATACCCATGAAAAATTTATTGGGAGCAAATTCCATTTAATCCTAAAAATTGTAGGGATAGGCAGTGGAATGTACATATACCATAATACTCAGGCAACAGTAAAATCATTTCCGGAAAGCTATTGGTTGAGTAAAAGGCAGATTAGAATGCTTTTCTGACGGTGCGAAGGATGGTATAATAAATTATGTTTACCAGACGTAGCTATTGATAGGTAGGAAAAGTTTCTAAAAATATTTCTGCTTTTTCATTAACCGAATCTATAGCAGGTCGCACTCTAACATATAGATCTTTGGATCATTCCAGAAGATTGTGGTTTTATAATTGATACTGAGAAAACCTATGCACCACTATCAAAATAATTTTAACCCGGATTATGTATTAGAACTTCGTTATGAAGGTTGAAAGTGCAAAAATAGAAGGACTTGGTAAGATGAATCATAGCACCACTATTGTGAACCGACCATAGGGAGCTCATGAATGCAATAAAAATAAAGTGAGTATGAATAACCGAAACAAGTAAGTGAAGCGCCTTATATTGAAGCAATTTCAATATGTAATAGATTTTCTAATGCATATTTCGGGTTTAAGCGCAATGTAGACAAATCCATAATCCCTCACTCAGCATCTGCAATAGAGAAGGAGAGGGTAAAGGTTGTGCCTTTTCCTTCCTGGCTTTGTACAGCTATTTGCCCTTTGTTTTTCTGAACAAATTCATAAATCAGGCTAAGGCCAAGACCAAGGCCTTTTTCTTGCTCAGTTCCATAGGTGCTTTTATAGGCATTTAATTTAAAGAGCTTGTCCAGTTTATCCTGTGCGATGCCAATTCCATTATCGCTAATTTCAATTATAACCTGGTTGTTGGCATTGAACTTAGACCGGATAATTACTTCACCCTTTTTAGGTGTAAACTTATACGCATTGCTTAACAGGTTGCGGATAATGGTCTTGAAACTATTGGGGTCTGCTACAATAAAGAGGCTTTCACGTAAGTCTAAAAGCAATTTTATTTCTTTGGATATGGCAATTGTTGTTAACAAACGGACTTCCTCATTAATAAGCTTCTTGGTATTTATTTTCTCAGGATGAAAAGGAAACTGTCCTTGCTGGCTAATTGCCCAATTGAGCAGGTTGTCCAGCAGGCCTGTTAAGGAATAAACAGTTTTGTCTATGTAGTCTGAAGCCTCGTGCAAGATGCTTTTATTGCCATGTTCCAGGCTTTCGTCTATCATCATGGATATGGCAGCTAAAGAGCTTATTGGGCTACGCAGATCATGTGAAATAATAGAAAAGAACTTATCCTTAATGGCATTAGTCTCTTTCAGTTTATTGCTTTGGGTTTTTAATACATTGGAAAATTCCTTCACCCGTTTCAAGTTGCGGTAATATAAAGCAATAAGTCCGGCACCAAGTATTACGGCCAAAAACAAGGAACCAATAAGAATGTAATAAAGCTTTTTTTGCTTTTCTAGCAAATCTACCTCGGCCTGCTTTTGCGATACTTCATAGGTTGTACGCAAATCGGCCATTTTTTGTACCGTTTCAATATTTTTCAGGCTATCGCTATAGTTGGTGAAAATAACCTGGTAATAATAAGCGCTATCGTATTGATCCTTCTCGTTGTAAAAATCAGCTAAACATTTAGAGGCGTCGCGGATACGTTCAGAGATGTTGTTTTCAACGGAAATGTTATAGCAGTTAAGACCATAGTGTATTGCGCTGTCGATTTGACCTTTTTGTTGAAGGATTTTAGAATATTCAAGTGTAAAATCTGTTATTCCATATGTATCATTGTATTTTTTTAGATTTTTAATAGCACTCTTTAAGTATGATTCAGCCTTTACAAACTTCTTTTGTTTTGAGAAAACAAGCCCCATATTACCAAGACAGTAAGCTGAACGGTATTCCATGTTTAGTTCTTGGTATAGAATCTTTGACTCTGTATAAATTAAAATGGAGGAATCCATTTTATCTTGCTGAAACAAGTTATATGCAAAATTATGTAAAGCATGAGCTAATCTTAATGAATCATTTGCATCTTTAAGCAGTTTTATTGCTTGTTGATTATAATAATTAGCATTACCATAGTTTTGCTGAATAATATAAATATTTGATATATTAGTGTAACAAGTTGCTAAACCAATACTATTTTCATTAGTTTCATACAGTCTTGCTGCATTAAAATAATTTTCGAGTGACAAAGTTAGTTTCCCAGAATGATAATAACCATTTCCTAATAATATATAGGCTCTACTTGGTATTAATTCTTCCTTTAATGCAATATCTAAAGCTAGATTTGAATAATGAATTATACTGTCACTATTAGTTGTTGTTTCTGCAAGTGAACAAAATTTCTCATAAATTATTATGCTATTATTTTCATTCTTCGAATAAATATTGATAAAAGAAGCAAAAACTAGAATTATAACTAAGGTTTTATGCTTAGAATAAAAGGACATCATTTTATTTTTTCTCAACTGCGGTTAATCTGGAGGTGGCGGTACTACTATTACAGGATCAATATCAATCTCTTCACCACTATGGTCAATAAACTTAATCCCATATTTTACATCCCCTTGTGTGCCTTTTGGAATTTTCCATTTAAATCCCTTGCTATAGGTTTTACGTTTGGGGTTGAAATTGATTTTTTGTTTCGACTTGTCCTTAGCATAGACACTATTAATTTCTTTTATTCCACTCATGTTATCTAAGGACCAATAAACTGTATTTTCGGCATAGACAGTGGTTGTAAGATCATCGATACCACCTTGTCCGTTGGTATCGTATAAAGCCAGCTTTTTGGTTTCGCCTTCTTCGATCATGCGTAGATAAATGGTTACTTTTCCCATTGTGTAAGTAAATTAGGTTTTTCTAGCAATACGCTATTAGATTAATTAGGTTAAACCAAAAATAGATAAAAGGAATCAATTTTTCCAATGTTTTGTTTCTAATTTATTAACAGTCATATTATGTGTAGCTTAGTTTTATTGGTGTATAAGGCAATGGAATATTTGCTGTTTGCTGTATTAAATACTAGGTTTACAATTAATTAGGTGTATACAGTTGATTTAGGTTAGCTCCTGTCCGTGGTTTGTAAAATAACTTAAAACTTCAAGTATGTATTAATTTATTTTACACTTTGCCAATTCTGTACACCATTCATCCTCCCAGTAGGTAAGGAGTGAGAGTGAGTAGTGAGAGCGGCGAGGGACAACAGAGTGAATGTGAGTATTGAGAGTGAGGAGGATCTCCAAATTGAGCAGTATGTATATTGCTGATGCTGATTGTGCTGTGGTTGGATGTTTCCCAGTTTACTCCCTCTATGAAATTTTCCTTACACCAGACTGGCTGAGTACAGGAACAAAAAAAACGTGAGTTCATGGTTGAATTCCAATTCCTCACGAATCATATATTATTTATCCAAGTTTTTTATTTCACAAACAGCGGATCAGTTCCAATAGTGCCTACTAGTTCCTCCAGATAGGTATCTGTTTGCTTATGTGCAAGCAATGCCCTGGCTTTCTCCAACCGCTCTGAAATACCTATCGATTTTGCAATCTCAGCATTTACAGGGTTTTTCAAAAAGGCTTCCAAATATTCAATCTGAGACTTGCAGAATATAACATCTTTTGTTTGTTTCAGCTTTAACCTTTCTTTGTACCAAGCACTGTTAATAACATAATCCCTGTCAAAATACTTTCTAAGCTCCGGATCGCTAATGGCCTTGCCCTCATATTGTCCATAGGCCATAATGTGCAACAGAATCTTCAACGGAGGAATAGCCGCTTCAATACTGCCATCTTCGAAATAACTCAAGGCCACTTTTTTTTGCGCTTCAACAATGTTGTTGATTCCGTCCACAAAGTCTTCCATGTTTTGGAGCTCTGGTTTCAACATGCGCTTGTTAAAGACAGCCAAAGGCTCGTCGAATAGCCTGTTCATACACCTGAAGGCAAAGTTCTCAGTAATACGGTAACCTAAACGGCTGGCCAATACTTTTTTGTCCTCGTATTCAAAGTCTTCAAGTTTTTCCAGGCAATTGTTCTCAATCAGCAATTTTGGATCACGATCTTCTGGATCAAGCCTTGCCCATATTTCAGGAATCAGAATGCTAATATCATGGTCGAAACGCTTATTGGGTCCAATATACCCCGCAGCAGAACTGAATCCCTGGTATTCTGTAAGGATATACGATAACAAGGCATTGTTCAGGTCTGTTGTAGGAGCCAACATGTTAAAAGGCCCTTTGGTCAGGGCGCCCTCAGAGCCTGCTCCGGTGGTCGAAGGCGATTTTCCGGTAAGGCTACAGATAAAATCCATAAACAGTTCAGGCAACTCCTGGTAATGTATGGGATTATAAACACTTAATGCACGGATGCCTGCTTGTTTATCTGAAGGATTGTTTCTTCTGCCAGGTAATACCGCATTTACAGGATGGTAAACAGCATCTTCAGGTGCTATACTACGGTGTAGCCTTATTCCAACATCTGCAATGTAGCTATCTTCGGTTTCCTGGGTGTATATATTGCGTTGCAGGTACCTGGGATTCTTTGTTGGCTCACCATCAACTATCCTTGGATGCGAGGGACTGATAAAATATTGCTCTTTGGGAGTTTCAACAACACTCTTGATCAGATCTTTAACTGGTTGGGTGTATTTCTCATAGTTAATTACATCCTCGAGAAGCTCAACGGCATCGCCTCTGGTAAGTGGTTCATAATTGGTTATAAAGGTGTTGTTTTGGACTATATCATGTTCAGCTTCTTTGTCATAACCACGTATTACAGCTTCATCTGGTCTCTGGAACAAATAACTTTCACAGTTTTTGACAAGCTTTACACTTGAATTCTTATATTCTTTGTTTAAATTATTCAATCTATTGGCAGGTAGTGTTATAGAGGCTGTTATATCATCCTCTACTTGTATTTTATGACATGGAATAAAATCAGAGCGCAGCTTGTGCAGGAACCATCTTCCTTCAGGATTAAACCCAATGCGTACATATCCGGCAATTACCGACTCATGCTTATATCTAAGTGCATTTCCATTTCTGCCGTTTACAATTTCAACTGTAAAATCATCTTTCCAATCGCCTGTTTTTTGGTCGTTGCGGAACAAACGTTTGATAAACAGTGCAAATCCCCTAACATGGCTTGGAATATCCTTTAAGAAGGCATTGTATTCATTGCTGTATTGATCCGATGGTGTCAAAAGCTTAACAGCTGAACCTAAAGTTCTTTCGGGGCTAAGAAAAGACCTAGAAGGAGCGGCGTCAGGTCTTATATTCTTCCACCTGTTTGAGTAGTCCCGGTTGATAATCTCATCAGCCATGCGGTAAGCTTCATCAAGGTCCGGAATGAAAAACGAACCATATCGAATGGCATTTTGCATTGATTTGGAAATTTCAGATTTTCCACCTCCCGATACTGTGCTTGGTTTATGGCACAAAATACCCTCAGGGGCAGTATCTACAATACGCCACAGGCTTTTTTCCGGATGTTTTACCAGTTGGAATTTATGGCCTGTTGGATGAACATAGGTTTTATCGGGTGATAATTTGAGCGAAAACTCTTTGCCATTGTATTCCCAATAGACCTTGCTGGTAGTAATATCAATATTGGCGTATTCAGGGATATAGATAATATTCCTATAGTTTAGGTCTATAGCATAATTTTCAGGGAATACCTCAATTTTATCTTTTAATAGTTTTTTTACGTTTTCAAACGAATAGTCCCCATTAAATTTTGATGTAAAAACCAGTCCAAATACTTTGTCACTCATATTTCCCCTTGAAAATGCAATGGCACCGCCAGCATGTTCTTCTTCAACAAGTCCATAGAGGTTGGCTGAATAGCCTATTTGTGTTTTTATTTCTTTTTTGGAATACCCATAATAGTTGTCGGCAATTAATGTAATAACAACGCCCCGGCTATCGCGGCAGGTTAATTTAAATGCTCCTCCATCATTGTAAAATTCATTTGCATCCTTATAGCACATGCCATCTTTTCTTTGACGTGCAGTAGCATCATTATAGTGGGGCAGGCCTATGTCTTTCTTTTTTAAATGAACAAGATGTGGTGCAAGTATGATGCATCCGGTATGGCCGGTCCAGTGTTCTACATCCAATGCAGCATCGTTCTCGGCCAGGTTATGGTCGCCTGCATTGCCGAATATCGATTCAACAAAATCGAGGTTGCTCACAAGGCTTCCAGGGGCAAAAAATCTTATTTCCATTGTTTTTTCACTGATTACGCCAGGTACTTCCGGGCATACAACCGGACGCATTAACAGTGATACCATCACTTTGGCTTTTCCGTCCTGGTTGGCAGTGAAAGGAAGGTCCTTGAGTTCATCTGATGGATTTAAAGCTGCATTTAGCATGTGGGCAAACGCTATCTTTGGAACTTCCTTTTTGTCTAGAGGAACAGGAAGCTCTTCGCCTTCAACAATATGGAAAGTGCCCTTGGTAGTCCTTTTATCATTGGCCGGATTGTTTAATATACCTTGCTTTAACCTGTATGAGGTAACCAGTTCATTCTGGTATTTATCCCCATTTGGAGGTAGGCTAAGCTCACGTGCCATTCCTTTTTGGTTTAGCACAAAAGTGTTGTTTGGGATTTGTGTGGAACCGGCATAACCAACATCTTTCAGATAGTCATCGATAAAAGCCTGGATACGGCTATCCACTGGTGACAGATGGTCCGACAGGAGTCTTGATTTTTCCCTGAAACTATTGATCAAACTATCTGTAAGTCCAATAAACTTGGTATTTGAAAGCTTGGTGGAATCATCAGAATCGTAATATAAAGGCTGACCCAAAGCTGCTAATTGCAGATTGAGATATTGGATCATATCCTTTCTGTCTTTCTTTTTATTCTTCGGCATTTTACTTAAATACTCCATAATCACCTGCACTTAATTAATATGTTTTTTTGGGAAATGTAGATTTAGTCTAACTTGACCCAAAAATACAAATACTTTCATCAAAACTATTATTTTGTTTATTAAATAATAGTTAAATGATTGATTGGTGTTAATTGTTTTAAACTGACAGTAAAACAAGGTTGTGTGATAAAAAATGAAAGTAAATTATTGTTGATAGGTTGAATACAACAACCCGATAATAAAAGTTAATCTGCCAAGTGTATGCAAGATTATTAAAAAATTGGTAGAAAAACAATCGTACTAATTAATGTAACTGTTTCTAATTTAGATGGATAGGAGTAATTGTTTTGTTGTCCATTGCTCTCCAAAGGCATTTTGTGGGCTGAATCAAACCGGCACTTTATAAGGTATATGGGCTTCCATTTAACCATGGACACAACGGGCTGAAAGCCTAACTTATTTCAACCCGATGGCATGGTCTCGGGCACATTGTCTATACGAGATGCCAGCGCCCAGCAAGGGCAGCTTATGACTAACCATTCCATAAATATTGTACAATATGCTTGATGCTAACTAGGTTATACTTTCCATGCCATTGCTTTGAGTTAGAATAGGTTGTTAAATATAGGCGCATCCTCAATAACCACAGCTCCCCGGATGTTTTCCCTGGGGTAAATCAAACCGGCACTTCATAAGGTATATTGGCTTCCATTTAACCATGGACAGAACAGGCTGAAAGCCTAACTTATTTCAACCCGATGGCATGGCCTCTGGTACATAGGCTATACGAGATGCCAGCGCCCTGCAAGTAGTGCTCATTCTACCCGATATACTATTCTTTCGTTCTTTAAAGCCCAACTTAAGGCAGTGTTGTTCTGTTGTTTTTTACATGAAAAATAAAGTTCTTATTAATATAATTCATATATTATCTTTGTTGCAGAAAGGCAGATATGAAATTTGAAGATTATTATATTACACAGGGAATAAAGACAAGCATATCCAAATTAGGTTTTAAAAGACCTACAGATATTCAGTATAAGAGTATTCCCGCAATTTTAAGAGGCGAAGATGTGTTGGCCATTGCACAGACAGGTACTGGAAAAACGGCTGCATTTGCAATACCCATTATACATATCCTGAATGAACGGAAAATCCAGGGGAGGCCAGATGGAGTAAAATGCCTTGTAATGGTTCCTACTCATGAACTGGCACAACAGATATTCCTGGTTTTTGAAACCTTGTCAAAACATACTTCCATTAAACCATATTGTATTCATGGCGGTGTTGATCAAGACCCTCAGAAAGAAAGGCTTGAAAAGGGTGTTGATGTGCTTATTTCAACACCAGGCAGGATGTTTGACCTGGTGAGCCAGGGGGCTTTGAACCTGGGACGAATAGAGATACTCGTTCTAGATGAAGCTGATCATATGCTCGATCTTGGGTTTATTAAGGATATCAGGGATCTAAACAAAAAATTGCCAAAAAAAAGACAAACTTTATTTTTCTCTGCAACCATTAATGAAAAAATAAAAGAGCTGGCTTATTCCCTGGTTGTCAACCCTATTCGGATACAGGTTTCTCCAAAGGATCCGGTTGCCAGAAATATTGAGCATGCTGTTGCGTTTATAGACATGGACGATAAACGTTTTTTTTTAGAGTCGGTGATTCAAAACAATCCCGATAAAAAGATATTGGTCTTTGTCCGTACCAAAGTCAGGGCAGAAAGGGTAAAGAATGCTATGGCCAGGGTAGGTATTGAAACCATAACAATTCATAGCGATAAGGCCCAGGGAGAAAGGAAGAAGGCTATTGGCCAGTTTAGTAAGGGTGAAGTAAAGGTATTGATAGCAACTGATGTATCTGCCCGGGGAATTGATATACCTAAAGTAGAATATGTTATCAATTATGATATGCCCGAAACCCCGGAAAACTATGTGCACAGGGTAGGGAGGACAGGAAGAGGCGATCAGAAAGGACATGCCATATCATTCTGTAGCAAAGAGGAAGAAGAAATCCTGTCCAGCATCGAAGAGAATCTATATAAACCCATTGACAGAATTGAAATTACAAAGGATACCTATCAGTTAACCCTAGAAAATACCGGAGAAAAAACTTCGGATTGGAAGAAACTCATGACCGAAGCTGCACAAGAGGAAGATGAGTATAAAAAGAAGAAAAGAAAAAAGAAAAGATAATAAAATAAGGACACAACGAGTTGATTAAGAGGTTTTTCACCTTTAGCTAATTCATCGCTGTTTTTCATTTCATTGTAATCACCCTTCTTTTTCAATCACGCTTAATGCTAGTCTGATTTTATGGTATTCCATTTTTTCATCGAAATAATTGAAATAGGGTTTTAAGGCATCCGGACTGCCCAGTTCATTTTTTGCCTTTCGTACATTATCGATCTCTGAAACGTTCAGAAACCTTGATATTTCAATATCTTTTCCGTCAAGATACAACTTGGCTAGGTGTGAATAGATGGTCAAAGGCTTTAAATTCCTTTTTTCTGCAATATGGTCAATTGAAAGTCCTTCCTTATAGAGTTCATAAGTGATGATGTGGGTATCAATTTTTTTGGAATTAACTTTCAGGAAAGTTTGAATTTCTGCTATAAATAGATTTCCGTAAACCTCTAATTTTCTTTTACCTACACCACTTATATTTAAAAACTCTTCTGCGTTTAATGGACGAAGCTCTTCCATCTCCTTTAAGGTAGCATCGTTAAAAACCAGGTAAGCAGGTATTTTTTCTTCTTTGGCAATTTTAGCCCGTAACTGCCTGAGCTGTTCAAATAACGAAGCGTCTGGTTTTCTTTCCTTTAGAGCCTCCTTGATTATAGGTTTTTCTTTGAACTCAATAGGTTTTGTCAGGCTAACTTTTAAATTTTCAAATAATACCTTGACAGAAAGTGGTGTTAATTGCAGGGCATTGTGCCGGTGAAAGGCAATTTCGCAATATCCCTGGTTAATAACCTGAATAATATATTGTTGCCAATCTTTCCATGAAATATCCCTTCCTATACCGAAGCTTTTGATTTGATGGTAATTATTGCTCATTATGTGTGCGTTTTGAGCCCCACGTAATACATCAATCACTGTTCCAATGGATTCTGATTCTTTTAACCGGGTAATAACAGAAAGAATTTTTTGTGCGATAATTGTTCCATCAAAAATTTCCGGTGGATTCTTGCACACATCACAATTGCCACAGTTCTCTTCCAACAATTCACCAAAATAGCCCAATAGAATCTTTCTTCGGCAAGTAGTAGCCTCAGAAAACTGTTGCATACGCTCCAATTTTGCCAGTTGTAAATCTTCATTGCTTGTTCCTTCAATAAAGCTGCGTAGTTGGATAACATCTGAATAACTATGGAACAAAAGTGCATTTGCGGGCAGGCCATCTCTACCAGAACGGCCAATTTCCTGGTAATATCCTTCGATATTCTTGGGCATGTTATAATGGATTACCCATCTAACATTGGATTTGTCTATGCCCATTCCAAATGCGATAGTGGCACAAACAACCTGAATCTTGTCATAAATAAACTCTTCTTGTGCCTTTGAGCGTTCTTCAAAGCTCAAACCTGCATGATAGGCAGAAGCTTTGATGCCATTTGATTGTAGTTTTTGGGCAAGTTTTTCTGCCGATTTTCGGCTTAAACAATAGACAATGCCACTTTGGTTAGGCCTTTTGTTTACATAGCTCAATATTTGGGAAACACGTTCGTTTCCAGGCCTAATTTCAAGGCTTATGTTTTTCCTGTCAAATGATGTGATAAACTGTTTTGCATGGGGTATTCCCAGTTGATCGACGATATCTTTTCTCGTGGCTTTATCAGCAGTAGCAGTTAGTGCAACTATAGGAATATTAGGCAACTGCTTCTTAAGGAAAGATAGTTGTTGGTATGATGGACGAAAATCATGCCCCCAGGATGAAATGCAATGGGCTTCGTCAATGGCAACAGCACTTATGTATTTATCATTCAGTATGTTATTTAATGAAGCTAAACTTTCTGGAGCAACATACAAGAGTTTAATTTTCAGTTGAATAACCTGGTCGATGATATGGTTTTGCACCTCAGAACTTTGACTGCTATTGAAATAGGCAGCTTGAATTCCATTGGCTTTTAATCCATCTACCTGGTCTTTCATTAAAGCGATCAGGGGCGACAGAACTAGGGTAACACCCTTTAAAAGAAGGGCTGGAAGCTGGAAGCATATTGATTTTCCGCCTCCAGTTGGCATAATGACCAGGCTGTCTTTTCCTCGCAAGACCGATTCGATAATTTCTTGCTGATGAGCTCTAAAACTGTCAAAACCAAAATGATTCTTGAGGGTAGGGATTAACTGCGCTTGAAAATTGTTAATTTGCATGATATATTTCAGTGCTTTTTCGCCTTGCAAATTAAGCTATTTCTTTTCCGAAAAAGTAACTTTACTTCTTGTTTTTTTGAGCTATTTATAACTGGAGGAATAGCTTAGAACAAAAAAAGTAAGCTCTAAAAACATCTTGTGTAAATGAAAAATGGTAAAATCCTTAAACAACACATAATTAGCTATTTAATTGATTTAATTGATCAAAGAATTGATACTTTTAAAGTAGCTGTTCAGAATGCCAGAGAGTCTCGGGATAACGATACTAAAAGCAGTATGGGAGATAAATATGAAACTAGTCGGTCCATGGTACAGATGGAAATTGAAAAATTAAGGAAACAACTTGACCAAAACATATTTCAAAAGGATGAGCTCAATCGGATAAACCTAAATGAAAAACATACAAAGGTTCAGCATGGAAGTCTGGTATATACGAATAGGGGGCTGTATTTTTTATCGGTTGGATGGGGTAAGTTGGATATTAAGGAAGATATGACCTGCTATTGTATCTCCATAGTATCACCTCTGGGTAAGGCCATGGTAGGTAAAGGTGCAGGTGATGAGTTTTTATTTCAGGAAAGAGACATGTTTATTGAAAGGGTAGTTTGATTGGAAAATAAATCAAAAAACAAAAACTGGATTAGCTTTTTGTTAAGGTTTGTTTAAGCTATTGTACAATTCTAAGCCTTTAGCTAATCATGATTAATTATTAATTAATAAATAGTTAGTTATTCTATTGAAATACAGAAGTTAATCGAGCTTTAAACAAGTGTTTGTTTAACCAATCTTGCTCATATGATTCATGTACAATTTTATTGATCCTGACTTTATAACTGTTTACTAAGGCTTCATCAATTATATAATCTACGGCCTGTTCAAACGATTTGAGCATACTTTTAAAAAAGGATTCAGGTAATCTATCTTTCTGTACTGCAAAGGCTTGTGCTATTTCAATATTAAACAGCATAACATCTGCAATCAGGGAAGGATCTACTCCCAGGGTCATAAAATGGCGGATATAATTCTGTGCAACAGAGCGTCTTGCTTTAGCCTTTTTTCTTTTTATAGGAAAATACTCATTGGATATTTTTATTTTGCATTCTTCCAACAGCTTATCTTCCCTTGGATTAAAAACAAAATCATAATAGGTTTTAACTTCTTTAAACCTGTCGTACAAATCAATTAGTTGTTCTTCCAGGTGTTCTTTATTCAGAGTAGAAAGGTATTTCTTTAATTCTCGTTTGCTCATTGTCAGAATTTCTGTAAAAGTAAATATTTCTAAAAGGTGAATCAGAAAAAAACTTGAAGTATTTAGAATGTGTTGAGCAATAATAAATGATGAATAGTTAGTGTTGTACCTAAAAGCCATAGCTTACAGCAAGCTTCACGGACTAAAAGAGCTGAATATATCGGCATTTTATTCTGCTAGTCGGGCTTTACCATAAAAAAAATGAAATGAAAGATGGTACACCATATCCATAGATAGTAGGTATATTTGCGGAATGATAGAAGAAAACAAAAGCCAAATAGATATTCTAAACAAATTCGGGTTTTCAGAGCTTAACCCAATGCAGGAAGAGTCTCAAAAAACCATAAAGTCAAAGTCGGATGTAGTGCTACTTTCTCCTACAGGTACTGGTAAAACACTTGCTTTTCTGTTGCCCATCATTGAAGCTTTAGATCCTCAATGTGACGAAGTACAAATTCTTATTTTGGTGCCTTCGCGTGAACTGGCCATTCAAATTGAGCAAGTAGTTCGTAAAATCGGGGCAGGGTATAAGGTAAATGCTGTATTTGGTGGCAGATCAGGTACCTTGGACAAGATTGCTTTGAAACACCGTCCGGCCATACTTATTGGTACTCCCGGAAGAGTGGCTGACCGGATCAGAAGAAACACCTTTTCGTTGGATGATATAAAAACCCTGGTACTCGATGAATTTGATAAGTCGCTGGAAGTTGGCTTTGAAAAAGAAATGGCTGAAATAATTGAAGCACTGCCCAATGTAGATCAGCGTATCCTCACCTCAGCCACCCATGAAGTTAAAATACCGCCTTTTGTTGGCTTAAAAAAAGCTGTTTATATTAACTACCTAAAGGATGATAATTCTCAACTAAAAATCAAAGTCCTTCTCTCTCCGGATAAGGATAAGCTGGAATCTCTCGAAAAGGTTATTTCAAGTATGGGCAAGCAGCCTGGAATTATATTTTGCAATTTTAAAGATGCCCTGCAAAGAGTCAGCGATTATCTAAATTCAAAAAATATAGACCATGGTTGTTTTCATGGCGATATGGAACAGATTGACAGGGAGCGGACCCTGGTTAAATTTCGAAATGGCACACTTCAGCTTTTGGTGGCCACAGACCTGGCTGCACGCGGACTGGATATACCTGAAATAAAATTTATACTGCATTACCACTTGCCCAATAGGAATAAGGAATTTATACACAGAAATGGACGAACAGCGCGTATGAAGCAAGATGGCATAGCTTATATATTACATTGGAAAGGAGAGGAGCTACCAGAATTTGTTCAGGATATTCATACAGAAAGTATGGATGTAAAGGATTTAATAATTGCAGAAGAAGCATCGGATCCGGTATGGAAAACATTTTATATTACTGGTGGTCGACAAGATAAGATTTCAAAGGCGGATATTGCTGGTTTATTCCTCAAAAAAGGCATGCTGAACAAGGATCAATTGGGTATTATTGAGTTGCATCAAAATTGCTCTTATGTTGCTATACATGCATCAATCGCAGAACAAGCGGTTCAGCAAATCAATAACAGTAAGCTAAAAAAGAAAAAAATTAGGGTTAGTGCTATTTAGGACTTTCTGAATAACACTTTTGGATTTATTTTCAACTTTTTAGGTGCAAATATTTTTAACCCGGATTATGTATTAGAACTTAGTTATGAAGGTTGAAAGTGCAAGAATAGAAGGACTTGGTGAGATAAATCATAGCACACTATGGTGAACCGACCATAGGGAGTTCATGAATGCAATAAAAAAATGTGAGTATGAATAATCGAAACAAAAAGGCCCAGTGACCACATAGCTTCGAAAAAGGAAAATATTCCTGTAACATTCTGAAATACAATGTACACATGCATTATTGCCAACGTTGAATGCATGAGTGTGGCGGACTACAAAGCGGTTTCCTGTCAATTTACCAAGTAGCCAAAGCTACACCTTATAAATAGTCAAATCGATAGATTTGGCGGGGCTGATTAGAACTACAAATGCCCAAACACCTACAGAAAACGCTATTATTCTTATACAGTGTTGGAAGTAGTAATTACTTTCTTTTACTGCTTTTTGCAAACGGATTAAATTCCACTGCCAATTGCACCCAATATTCTAAATCTTTTTCAAGGTCAAAAGCTTCAGAATCAATAAATACAAAGCCTTTCATAGGTCTTCCAGTAATATCCATCGGTCGGCACCCTTTCTTTTTTAAAGCGTTTGGCATAGCTTCTTCTCCAATTCTTGCCATTAGACGGTCTTTGCCTGTTTTCTTATCTATGTCAATGCCTATACACATTTTATCATCCAAAAAAAAGCAGTAACCACCCATAAATCTTTTCCCAATAACAATAGTGTTCTTTCGTTTGAACGCCCATTCAATTCGTCCTTTTTGATATTCTGAGAAAGCCATATTACATCATTTTAATTGCTTGTTTAAAAAAATCATTAAGGGGTTTTGCCGCAAAATAGTACTCCATAAATTCCTCGATTAAATTCTCACCTAACAATAATTCAGATTCTCTTTCTGCGACAAAATACCACTGTTTATTGAGTACCAGTTTTTCTAATTTGGATACCTCATTTAGTTCAACAGGGATACGTTTCAAGGCTTCACCTTTTAAGTGATCGAATTTTTCAAAGAATGTTCTATTGGAATGAAGGTTTTCAAATACGGCTAAATTTTCTGTGATGTGCTTTCTAATGGCATAAATTTGTTCCCTGGAGGGACGATAACATCCTCCCATAATGCCAACCATATCAGAGGAAAAGCGAATAAACAAACCAGGAAAGCTTTTATCCTTACTACCGAATGGAGTTATAAATGCATTAAGGTGTAAGTTATAGGGAGACTTGTCTTTTGAAAAACGAATATCTTTGTTAATTCTACCTATGCACTGTTTTGCTTGAATAGTACCAAGGTCTTCATGTTTTGAAATTTCCTTGATGAGTTGTGAAACAAAGTTTTCAAATGGAACCTTTACGAATGTTTCGTAGTCTTTTTTATGGGCATGGAACCATTCCTTATTATTGTTGGCTGCAAGTTGAACAAAGAAATCGCCAAAGTTTTTATTGAAATACTTCATATCCCTGTTTAATTGTTTTATGGTAACTCTTCAAATTCTTTTCGTTTTGCGTTCATCCATTCTTGCATAGCCTTTGGATTTTGCATAAGCTGTTGCATTTCATTCATTGCTTTGAGGTGGGCTTCATCGCCTTTTTGGTACATT
>JBNKPU010000008.1:0-10232 GCA_050295515.1 Bacteroidales bacterium
TCAATAATATCAGGCCTTCTCATAAGTTCAAGGCTGCTAACTGTGTCAAATGTGATAAAATAGCTTTCGAAGGTTTTTCCAGGATTGATATTTTTTTCATTAGAGGATCCATTAAAGAATTTTTCATAATAATCCTTTAAAATCTCCAAATTTCTGGGCTATATGGCAACATGTCCTATCTTCATAATTGAATATATTTAAGGCATAAACACTATAAGTTTTCAATGAGAGAGAAACTGCAGGAAGAATCTCCAGATAATTCCCATTAAAACTTTTTACCAACTGTTACAGCAAAATAGCTGACATTAACCTCATTAATAGGTGCAGCTCCGTCTATTATTCCAAGATCAAATTCGCCTTGTACTTTATGAGCTCCAAGCGTGAACATATTGAGAGTGAGCGTAATATTATCTTTGTAGATAACTCCAAATCCTATTTTAATACCACTGCCAAAGGACATGTCGTAATTTGTAGGGTAAGTGTTGTCATTTGTTTTTATTTTAGCTTTTGTAATCTTTAAAATATTTCCAGCAATGCCAATATGTCCATATACAGATAAGTCCCTGTCAATAAAATGAGTGTAATTTGCACCAACAGAGAATGGAAAGCTTAAGTATTTGCTGTAAGTAATGTCTGCACTCGAAAGGTCGAGTAAGCCTCCAAGACTATAATAATTATCCATTTGTCCTTTATAGTCTTTTTTAAGTCCGTTAAAGTTTACTCCGGCTTCTGTGTAAAGACCCAATCCATAGCTTGACAATGGGTAAGTATAAAAAATATCGGCATTAATACCTATGTTGGCCCCTGTAGCCATATCATTGTTCACGTTTACATCCCCATAATCTGAAAACGGTAAGGAAATACCACCGTGGGCGATTAAATACTGTTGTCCAAAAACTGAACATGAAAGAGTGATAAATGCAATTAGTGTGAATAGTTTTACGGTTTTCATATTATTGGTTTTAGTGGTTTATGCCATTCTATTCGAAAAAACAGATTCAAAAGTTACAAAAACACGTAACTATTTTCATGGGTAGTTACCTGTTTTACGTTAAAAAAAGAAGCGCTTTAAACTTATATATGTAACTTAGGAATATTGTTTGACGTATTTTACACCAAATAATAGTTATAAAACCTAACAAAATGTTATTCAGAAAGTATTTCTTGATTGTAGTGCTTCTCATTCCATCCATTATTTTTGGACAAGCTAAAGTCAAACCAGAGGAGAAAGCATATGCCAATACCCTTCAATCGTTATTTCCCGAGGAATCGGTCGTGATAAATCATTCCAAAGTTTCTATTCGGTTCAGTAAAGCGATAGGTGGACACCCTGTAGCTTATCAGACCATTCATAACGAATTTGTTTCTCTGCGGGTCGATCACACCTTAAGGCTTACCTATTATTACGATAAATACTCTTCAATTCAGAGTTTTTCCTCCCAAAACCATAAAGGACGTAATGAATATGTTTTACCTGTTTGTGGTGACCTACAAGTTGATGGTATTTTTTACCACGACCAGGAATTTTGCGGATATGCCCTTGGTTTTAATTCATTTGGTGAAACAAAATCTACTACTGTTATTAAGCGGTATGATGATATCAAGTATCTTACCACCTACTTTTTGGGTGAAATGTACCCCATTCTTAACCGCGAGGTTGAGGTCATAATTCCATCCTGGTTAGACCTGGAGTTAAAAGAGTATAATTTTGCAGGCAATACAATTAAGAAGCATGAAACTATAACTGATGATGGCGCACGGCATATAACTTATACAATCGACAAGTTAGATAAATCTGAAAATGAACCTAGTTCCCCGGGTGCATCTTTTGTTTATCCACATATACTCTTTTTGCCAAAAGGGTATACCGTGGGCAAAGAAAACAGGACAATTATAAGATCCAAAGATGATTTATATGCTTGGTACTATTCATTGCTCGATAAAGATGGAGAGAATTCACAAGAAATTAACGCCTTTACAAAAAAGTTGGTTGCTGATTGTAAAACCGAAGACGAAAAAATAAAAAAGATATACTATTGGGTACAGGACAATATCCGTTACATTGCATTTGAAGAAGGCATTGCTGGCTTTAAACCAGAAAAAGCCGAAACAGTCTTTAACAATAAATATGGCGACTGTAAGGGCATGGCCAACTTGTTAAAAGCTATGCTTACTTCGCTTGGGGTTGACGCCCGATTGACCTGGTTGGGTACCAATAGCGTTTTGTATGATTATTCAACTCCGGCATTGTGCTCCGACAACCATGTTATTTGTACAGTTTTAAGAAATAACGAAAAATTGTTCCTTGATGCAACAGAGAAATACTGCCCGTTGTATGGTGTTGCCGAAAGAATTCAGGGACGACAAGTATTGATTGAAAATGGTGCAGATTATATTTTCGATTCGATACCGAAACTGAGTGCTGAATTAAATGCCTATAACAAGGAATACCGCTTGGCAATACAAGAATCTAAACTTATAGGCAATGCCAGCTACGAGATCAATGGGGAGAGGAAAACCAGCCTGCTTTCTCTCTATCATGGAGTGGAGAAGGACGACAAGGAGGAAATCATTAAAGGTTTGTTGAAGGGAAATTCAAACATAGTATTTTCTGATTTAAAACTAGAAAATACCGATAACCGTGATTCTACTTTGTACGTCAATGCCAGTGTTGAGATTGAAAATGAAATATCTGAGTTCAACAACGAGCTTTATATATCCCTGGATCCTTTTAAGTCAGGTAAAATATTTGAAATGGAAAAAGGACGTAAAAGCGATGTGTATTTTCATGAAAAAGTAAATCATTGGTCACGTATCATATTGGATATCCCCAAAGACATGGAGGTTAAATACCTGCCAGAGGAGCTCCATGTGGAAAATGATTTCTTCAATTGTTCGATCCAGTACAAATTGAATGGCAATAAACTGCTTGTCGATCGCAAAATCAGGATTCCTGAAGGGATAGTCCCTGTCGGGGCGATGGATGAATGGAACCAGTTGCAAGATCAATTGAAGGGGTACAGCAAAAGCCAAGTAATCCTTAAACAAAAATAACTTTTTAATAAACATCTTTATTCCATGAAATATTTAACTCTGTTATTCATCATCTTTTTTATATCAGTTTCAATACGGGTCAACTCTCAGGTAAGTGAATCGCAAGAAATCAAAGACGCAATGTGGAAGAATGCCCCTGAGGAGTTTAAGCGAACCGATGTTAGCCCGGAGTTTAAAGACAAATCGGCTGTGATTATATGCAGGAAGCTTGATTACGAAGTGAAGAAAGAGGTTTTTCTGACTTACCTGTACGAAAACTATTCTTACCACGAAAGGGTTATGATTTTGGATAAGCCTGCCATTGAAGAATATTCAACATTAGAGTTTAATTTCTCAAACAGTTATAGTTTTTCAACTTTCGGCAGACAGAATGTTGTGTATTTTCTGGGAGTTAAAATTGTAAAACCCGATGGAACTGAAAACGAGATAGATGTTGACGATGCTGTCGTGGAGGAGATTAAAATGGGGCATAAATCATATAAAGTGAACAAAATTGCCATTCCTGACCTTGAAGTTGGCGACATTGTAGACTATTATTTTGTTACCAAGCACACTACCTACAACAATATAGTTGAAGTTTTTGAACCTTGGTTATATTCATTGGTTGACAATTACCCGATTATGAAAAACATTGTGGAGTTACGAACATTAAGGAAATGTTATACCAATATAGCATCTCTAAACGGAGCCCCGGAATTTATTAAAACAGACAATGAAGATGTTACCACCTTTGTAATGGAATTGGATAATATCGAAGAGGGCGAATTTAACAGGTGGTTTTATCCCTACAGGCAATATCCTGCAGTAAAATTCCAGGCTTTTTATTTTACCAATAAAGGGGCCAGATACCAACCACTTATTTATAAGTTTATCGATAAAAAGAATATTGTGCGAAAGGGCTTTACTGAATCAGAGATAGAGGATTTTTTAGGTTATCTGATTAAAAGTTGGAAAACGGATTATACCCTTAGTTCGAGGATAACCTCTTTTCTGCACTCAAATCTTGTAGGAGTGAATAAAACTGACCAAATACTCAGGGAAGCTGTAAATTATGCAAGGCAAGAACAAAACAGGAAGGACTATTTGAGGCATTACCTGTATAGGGACAATACCGATGAGAACAAAGAGGTTTATGGAGACCCATATTACAACAGCAACTTTGAGACAGTTTCCCTCGTTGCAGGTATATTGTCTGCAAAGAAGGTTCCATATGAATTATTCCTTACTACTTCAAACAAAACCGGTACAATAGATGAGTATGTATTACCGGCAGATGTAATACTGGGGGTGCATGTAAAAAGTGATACAGACTATTATGTGTCTAACGTTAACAAGTTCAGCATACTTGGAGAAATGCAACATTATATACAGGGAAACAGAGCTTTTGCTGTTCCGGTTAATGCTTATCAGGTAAACACGATCAAGGAGATTACCTTACCTGTTAATGGTGAAGAATTCTCTCAGCAGGTTACGAATAGCCATGTAACCATCGGAGGTGTAGGTATGGATAGCCTAGTTGTTGAAAGGGATGTGGCAGTCTTGGGTTATCTGAAATATTATTACCAGAACAACCTTATTACAGCACAGGAATACCTGGATTCATGCCGTGATGATGTATATGGCTATGAAACCTTGGAGCAGAAAAAGATGAGCAAGAAGAAAAAACTCTTCCTCTTAGAAAAGGTCAAACAGAAAGAAATTCAAAACAAAGATGATAGGTTGGCCAGATATGAGAAAATGTTATTGTCTGAATACAATCTGGAGAAAATTAATATTACTGGTTTTAAGCTCCAGGCAACCGGCATGTGGCCAGACAGCCCAGTCTTTAAGTACACCGATAGTTTCTCTACCGATGCTTATATCAGTAAAGCAGGGCCAAACTATTTATTGGAAGTGGGCCGGTTTTTAGGTGGACAGGTGAAACTTACAGATGAGGAATTGGAAGAAGAAAGAGAAGAAGGTATTTACCAGGAAATCCCCAGGAAGTTCGTGGAAAATTTATCTATTGCCATACCTGAAGGCTATAAGCCTGTAGGAATTAAAGATCTTATTACTGAGGTCTCGAACGAGGCAGGTACTTTTAAAACCGAAGCAGAATTTTCTGATGGGATTCTGATCATAAAATCGACAAAAATCTATCATCAAAAGTATCTTCCTTCAGATAAGTGGGGGTTAATGATAGAGTTTATCAAAGCAGCGTCAGATTTTACACAGAAGAAAGTCTTGTTGGAAAAGCTATAACATTTAAAAGGAAGCCACTATTTTCTGTTAAGTTTTATTGGCCGGACTAAATAAGATACACCAAATGTCAATACCCATACAATAACAAAATCGCAGACAATGTATATGGGATGCCAAACTTGGCTCATATTTCCATGAAGATTGAATATATTAAGGAATACAAAAGGAATACCCACATGGATTTCGTTGGGCAAGAATTGGGCAGGAAGCAGTTTGGTTATAAACTGTATTAAAAAGACAAGTACAAATATTGACACGGCTAATCCCAGACTATTCCGAAGTGTTTTTATCATGTCATTTAATAAGTTTTCTGTTCATTTATTTACAGTCTAAAAAGATAAGATGCCAGAGTCAAGCCTTACCTCAAGTTTGAGCATCCCTCAATAGTCCCAAGCACCTAAATGGGTGCTATCCTGTGTGGGGTGGTCCCTTGAGGAAATTAAAGGGTGAGGGTAGCCAATTTTAATGCCGTCTTTTCATGTTTGATATAACAATAGTATAAATCCAATACAATTGTGCTGCGAAAGCCACAAAAACAGTGCCGGTATCCATTGTGCCTTATATGCTTAAAACCGTAATAAATATGTAGTGCCGATTTACAAGTTTTGCCTGGTTCGAACCTTATTATTTGATCAATCCGCCACCCAACAACAATTCATTATCATAAAACACTGCAGGTTGCCCGGGTGCTGGAGCCCAGGCTGGATTTTCAAGTTCTACTTTGTATGTATCATTGGATTGTTGGAAGATTTGGGCATAGCCTTCAGGGTTCCAACCAAATCCCCTTATTTTAACTTGTAGCTTTTTGTTGTTCAGGATTTTTTTGGTATTAACAAACATATGATGGTCGAATTCAAAAGACCTCTTCCATAAATTTTCCGGGGTTGACACAACCAGGGTGTTCTCTTTTGCAAAGATCCCGGTAACACAAAAGTTACCCTTGGTATTAAGGTTCAATCCTTTTTTCTGTCCAATGGTGTAATAGATATATCCTTTGTGTGATCCAATTATTTTTCCTGAATCATCCTTAACAGGGCCTTGGCCGATATTTTTTGCTTCGGGGATATGTTTGCCAATAAGTTCTTTATAAGCAAGTCCTTGCGAAAAACATAGGCCGGTACTTTCTTTGGTGTCCAGCAAAAACTCTAATCCATGCTGCTTTGCCAGTTTGCGGGTTGTTTGTTTTTCATTGTTTCCTAAGGGGGCAATGAGTTTGCCTATAATTTCCTGGTCGAGTCCCCAGAGAAAATAGGATTGGTCCTTTTTTTGGTCCTCCCCTTTTTTTAAATACCAGTGGCCATCTATTTGTTCCTTTTGAATGTAGTGTCCACTAGCAATTCGGTCGGCACCTGTTTTGAGCATGTTTTCCTTAAGTATTTCCCATTTAAATGTAGGGTTACAAATAGCACAGGGACTTGGTGATCGCCCTGCAAGATGCTCTCTACGGAAATAGTTTATTACTGAGTTTTGAAAGCGCCCACAGGCATCTATAATTTGAATAGGAATATTGAGATGCTGCTCAATTTTTTGTAATCTTTCGGCAATAGCATTGTCCAGGTCACCAACTAATATATGGATGCCGGAAACATCATAGCCCTCCTCTTTTAAAAGGCTGGCTGTTACAGCACTGTCTATTCCACCGCTAATTCCTGCGACAACTTTCTTCATAAGGGCAAAAATAATAAAAGTAGGTGATTTAGTGGATAAGTGATTCCAATCTGGGTAGAAACGTCGGTTGGCAAGCAGGTAATGGGGTTTTAAGTTAGGGGGATGCGTTATAAGCTATAAATGATAAGTGCTGGATATGTTGACATGATCCGGGACTTAAGCTGGTCTCATGGATTTGAAAATAAGGATCCCGAGAATTTAAACATTAAACCAATACGAAAACTTCATCATAATTACATTCTCTGAGTTTACATGAAAAAGATCGGTTGCAGATTTGTTTAGTTTGGGATCACTAATGTTTTCATAGTTTCCCCTTTGGTGCGACCATACCAGGTAGAAAACCGATCCGAGTTTATATTCCCATTTGAACACAAAATTAGATCGAAACTCACTAAAGGATACATTTGGGTTAGTAAATCTGTAGTTCATTCCATTGTTTTCTTTTACTATATACTGGTTTTCTGATACATCAAGATCAATCTCAGTCGCATCGAACCTGTAGAATCTTTTTTTTACATCATGGCTATGCGGGTCGTCAACGCGGGATATCTCAGGATATTCTACAGCAGAAAGAAGTGGATTTGCATAATACTGGAACGAAATTTCAGGGTTTATATATACTTCAAAGCGTGCGGTCATTCCAACCGTTTTCTGGTTGAGCCATTGTCCAATAAGGTAGATGTCGGCAGTTGGTTCATCCTGATAATCTGGTTCGAAATACTCAAAGGCGAAATGTTTGTACTCGTAATATGTGTTAAAACGAATTTTAAAACGGTCGAGGGGGACAATGTTTATATTGATACTTGTATTGTCGTACGAACTTTTATTGATGTTCCAGTAATGTGTATAATCTGCACTTGCCGAGATTTTTTTAGATTGGTTGGATTCTATATAGCCAGCAATGCCCTGGTATCCTACGGAATATAGGGCTGGTCCGCCGCGGAGCATCCTAACATCATAATAAGAAGGGGCATACTCTGCCTGTAATAAAATGGTCCATAGGCTTTTAAACTGGGTGACAAATTCTGCGCCAAAAGTGCTCTCCCTTTTTTCTCCTCCAAAGGTCCATTGGTTGCCAGAATGAAGGCTCAGGTTAAAAAGCCTGAGTTTTTCACTTTTGGGTTCATTTTGGTTAAAGCTTATCCAATTTGCTTGTTGAATAACATCTGCTTCAGGCATATAGCCTATATCGTTGGTGTTTAGCTCAGGCGACCAATACGAAATATTTGTACCAAACTGAACTTTGCCCCCTTGTCGTGCTGCTTTAATATATCCCCCTGAACCGGTAAGGGATTTCCGGGTCGAATCAAAAGTAAGGTGTGGGGCATCTTCCCTTTGAAACCGATGGATATGTGATTTTTGTTTTTCTGAAATGGCATGCATGGAACCTTTGAGGTGGCTAAACATGGCATTGGCCTGAACATAATAGTTCTTTTTATCGATGTACTGGATAAAGTCCACTCCACCTGTATGTGCCGAACGAACAAGGTCTTGCTCGGTTTCGTTGGTGTTCAAGTGCCTAATTACCGAATTGAACGCTCCGCCAAAAACAGTATTACCCCCATTGGCTTCTTTTGTCAGGCGGCTGGCAAAATAATTGGTCAGGGGTTCAGTCAGAAACTTTTGGACACTGGCAGTATCAGGTCCGCTACTATTTACGTTTGGGCTGTAGATTTTTCCATACTCAGGCGCTGTTACAGTCTCTAAAACTCCAACAGAAAGCCCTCCACTTGTCCTTCCGGTAATTTTTCCTGAACCCAGAATGGTTGTTTGTTCCGGGTGAGTATACTCTTCATTGTCGTTTGTTTCAGGGTAATATCCGGGAGTGGCTCCAATTCTGCGTGAATAAAAAAGGCTGGCACCTTCAATTTCGAAATCAAAGATGTCTTTGCCCTCCAGGAAGAAGGGGCGTTTTTCATTAAAATATGTTTCGTAGGCAGTCAGGTTAAGCTCAGCCGGGTCAGCTTCGACCTGTCCAAAGTCAGGGTTAATGGTTGCATCCAGAGTAAAGTCTGATGAGATGCCTATTTTTGCATCCAGTCCGGCATTGGGCAATAGGCTCCCATCCTTGATGTATGGGTTTTCATTGGTTCCGTTATGGTCGAATTTCAATGATGCATAGGGCAGGATTTCTGCTTGGCGTGATGTCCTGATATCTTTAATTCCATCGATAAGCCCAAAATTATGTACCCCCAATGGGGCATTTACCGGGATAAGCTGCCATTGGCTTTCTTCATAGTTTCGGTGTATCCATCGCCAGATGTGCAAGCCCCAAATATGCTCATCATCATTGTTGTACCTCAACTGGCTAAAAGGGATAAGGTACTCTGCAACCCATGCCGTATCATTAAAGGAAACCTGAACATCCCATACTGCATTCCAGCTTTCATCCCAGTTTCCGCTACCTGTATGCATAAGGTCCACCTTTTGTCCGGCAGCTGTAACGTTAAATTCGTAGGCTGTCCGTTCGTTATGATAACTGTCAAATGCAATACCAACAACATCGCCATTAAATTCGTCGCGCTGCGAGAAACGTTTGATGATTTTTTCCTTGTTGTCTTTGCAAACAAAAGCAACATATAGATTGTTTTCGTCATAAAAGATTTTTACATAGGAGGGTTGAGTAGGACAGTCCCCTTCTATTGGTGTTTGCTGGATAAAGCCAGATTCCCAGGTTCCGTTAGTCCAAAAATCTTCCTGTAGATAACCGTCAATCTCTGGCGGATTGCCTGAAAGCCTTAGGGCATGAAAAACACGTTTGTTTAAGCTGTCTGATTGCGAGAATAGTGGCCCCGAACAAATAATTAAAAGGATTATTATGAAACTTTTCATTCGTAGACCGTTTAAAACAAAAATAAGTTTAAAATGGTTGAAATGCTAATTTTTGGAACAAGTTGCAGACAGTTTTCTGCTCAAAGGACCTTTGTCATTGCATAATTGTTTACTCGTATAGATTGAGGCTTTTTGTTGTTGTTGTTAGAGGCTAGTTAAATCCGGAATATGCATTAGAAAATCTATTACATATTGAAATTGCTTCAATATAAGTCGTTTCACTTACTTGTTTCGGTTATTCATGCTCACTTTATTTTTATTGCATTCATGAACTCCCTACGGTTGGTTCACCATAGCGGTGCTATGATTCATCTCTCCAAGTCCTTCTATCTTTGCATTTTCAACCTTCATAACGAAGTTCTAATACATAATCCGGGTTTAAATCCGATAAACTTTCTACATGGATTTTATTTACCCACTTTAAAAGCTCAAAATAT
>JBNKPU010000009.1:0-16078 GCA_050295515.1 Bacteroidales bacterium
TGCAACTTCTGTTGTAATTCCTTGTAATGTATTTCATCCGTAAGTTCAGAAGCTAGCTCAGGGCGTTGAAGCGACTTTACATGTTCAATGTATTTTTGTTCGGTAGCCCGTTTCTTTAGAAGATTTACTGCTGCATTGTGCCCTATTGTGAAAAGAAAAGATTCGAATGATGAGTACTCCTTAATTTTTCCCCTGTTTTGCCAAATTTTAATAAAAACCTCCTGAACAATTCCTTCCGTATCTGTTTCCTGTTTAACATACCGAAAAACAAAACCAAATAATCTCCTTGAATATTTTTTATAAATAGTATCGAAAGCGAGCACGTCACCATTCATTAAGTGCTTTATTAGTTCAGTATTTGATTTTATATCTTTCAAACTAATTTATTTTCGAATGCAAAGTCCAAATCTAACAATTTATTTATTATTCTCTTTTGTCTTCAATCAGTTTGATTTTCAATATCATATATTTCCTATGTTAAGCAGTCAAAGAATTGAAGGTTTTAAATGTAGTGGATTTTGAGTCTAAAATATAATTCTTTCTAATGATACTTACTATTTCTATTCCTGCCAGAGTTCGCTGTGCAGACACAAACTCCTTAAGTCCTGTACTGATTGATATTCTTCTCTTGACATTACGATGGTCCTGTTCTACAATGTTGTTCAAATACTTGCATTGCCTCCATTTCACATTTTTAAAATTTCGCTTGTTAAAGGTTTTAAGCCCTTCATTCTTCGCTTGGTTAGCAAGAAATATTTGTGCATTAACTGATAACAATTCCACTCATCGTGATCATGAGCCCAAGCGAACTAATCCTGATGGGGGCACATAAACAGTTTGGAGTGTGAGCAGCGAGCAACTGGGAATTGCTCATGCATAAACTGTTTTCCTTCAAGACTCACGCCCCAACGCACCCTTTTTTTGGATATCTCTAAACTTTTTTATACGAAGAAAAACCACTCTCGCCCTCCAATTCTCCCAGATTTAGAGCCTGTATTCTATCAACCATCGATTTTAAAAAACTGATCGTTCATTGAAATGCGAAAGAATTTAATGGTGTGTTCTTAAGAAAATTGTTTGACCGACTAGTTTTTCAAGTAAAATAAATATTTTGGTAATTGCCAAACTTGAAAGGGGAGGGGCTTATAGCGATAGTTAATTTTTGAGAATCAAAATAAATGAATAAAAAAAGCTGTTCCCTTAAAAGATTAAGGAACAGCTTTCATCCTATTAAAGAAAGATAGTTAATTAAGGGTGAAGGGTAGCACCAGCTTTGAATTTAACTACTTTTTTAGCAGGGATAGTAATTTCTTTTCCGGTTTGAGGGTTACGGCCGGTACGTGCACTTCTTTCAGCAACAGAGAAAGATCCAAAACCTACTAGGCCTACACGATCTCCTTTTTTCATGCTTTCTGTAACTGCTTCTGTAAATGCATTGAGTGCTTTTTCTGCGCTAGCTTTGGTAAGGCCACTTTTTTCGGCCATTGCGGTTACTAATTCGGCTTTATTCATAAGTAATAAAATTAATAATTAATATTTTCACCTTTAAATATAAGATAAACCTACAAAAGACAATACGTCCGAGGCAAAAAAGTTTTCAAATTTCAATGGCTGTTCGGTTGATAACTCAAATTAGGTCGTATTCAATATTTTATTCTCTACTTAAGATAGTTGTTTGTAAGGTGCAATTATACAGTGTGTTGTGTCTTGTGCTAACTTTTTCTGGCATTTGATGCAATACCTGTCTAAAAAGTTTATAAAAACATCTTATAAACTGCACAATTATTGGGCTGAAAGGACTTAAATTACCCTGTTTTTCACCTTTTTCTTGATATGTTAGAGGCAAATAGAGGTTCATTAGCCGTCAGGTCAGGCAAATTGAGAAGTTATTATTTGAAAAATTTGGGGGCATTTCTTTATTACTTATCCTGGTATCTGACCAAATATTTTCATGATTGTCCTATGGAATTTATGTATTCCATGGACCGGACTGGAATACATAAAGATACATTTGTGATGTATTATATCAATATTGTTTTCTTTTGCAATATTTAAGGTGTCTTTGGATTCACTCATTTGCTGAACCCAAATGTTCTTAATTCCCTTGTTTATGGCTTCTCTTAAGATCATATCTGTTTGCCTTTTTGGAGTAGTGATTAAAATACTTTCAACGCCTTGAGGTAGGGAGCTTACAGATGAATAACATTTTTCACCATCTATTTCTTCGGTATTTGGGTTGATAGGATAAACTTTAAAATTCTTGTTTCTCAATTCTTTGAAAACAGTATGTCCAAATTTTTTTTCATTGCGCGATACTCCTGCAATTGCCAGTTTTTTAGGTTCAAAAAAACTTTCGATTTGAGCTTTGGTTACTTTCATTAGTTTTGTGTTTTATATGATTAAAATTTGGTTTGTACTGGTTTTAAGTAAATTTACTAAAATATCTATTACTTTTGAGGGGTTATTTTAGCAGATAAGCATATTTATATGAACTCTAATTTTTTCGGAAAGCTGTTTGTTTTTTTAATTTTTTTTCCACTTTTTTATTCTTGTGGGAACTTTGAGGAGATTGAAATCGGAGAACCCAAGGAAGTTAAGATCCGTGGTTTTGAAGATAACCTTCTGGTTTTTGATATTGGTCTCCCGGTGAATAACCCAACCCTCTACAGGATTAGCATCAAGGAAATGGATGTTAGGGTTTTTCTTAACGATAAATATATCGGCAAACTTCTTATCGATGAAAAGATTAGCATAAAGGCTAAAAAAGATACTGTTTACTATTTACCTGTCAAGATCAGGCTTGCTAATGTTCTGGGCACAGCATTCATTATGATGAATATGAAAAAAGGCAGTCAGTCAGAAGTCAGGTTCGAAGGACAGATAAAAGCCAGGGCACTTTTGATTACAAAAACAATAGATATAAAGGAAACTAAAAAGATAAATTTGTAAGTAAATTCGATGATTCAAAGAAATTAAACGGATTCTTTTTAGCCTAAATAATAGTTTTTGTATCAATGCTTATGCAAGCTTTCTAAAAACAAACTTGAACCATTTCTTTATGCAGAGTCAAATTTTTTCTAAGCGGACTTGATTATACAAAAACATATGCTATATCATTAACCTACAGTATACATACAACAACTTATTTGGTTGTGTGTTATATTTCAATGCTTGCCGATCTAGTCCTTAAGTTTAGTTTTTAATAATGGTTCGGTTTTATTCATAAACATTATCCTTTCCTTTTTCTAGTTTCAATATTTTGAAAGTTTGTTACTTTTGTGCCTTAATTGCTGATCTAACTTATTCAAGCAAAAAGAATATCTTAAAGATAAGTGAGTTAGATGTATGTTTTCCTTAATATTAAAAGTAAGTTTTAGAAAAAGATATGGAATACAATTACAGAGATATTGAAAAAAAGTGGCAGGACTATTGGGAAGAAAATGAAACATATAAAACTATACTGGATACATCAAAACCAAAGTTTTATGCTTTAGATATGTTTCCATATCCTTCGGGAAGTGGCCTACACGTTGGTCACCCAGAAGGTTATACAGCAACAGACATTATTTGCAGGCACAAAAGAATGAACGGGTATAATGTGCTTCATCCAATGGGTTGGGATGCCTTTGGTCTGCCAGCTGAACAATATGCAATACAAACAGGTACTCATCCTGCAATTACAACAAAGAAAAATTGCGACACCTTCCGTAGGCAAATTAAATCATTAGGTTTGGGTTACGATTGGAGCCGGGAAATAAACACAACAGATCCAAAATATTTTAAATGGACACAGTGGATATTTTCAAAATTGTATAATACCTGGTTTGATGAAGAACAGAAAAAAGGGCGTCCTATTGGAGAGCTTCCAATACCTGATGAAATTAAATTGAAGGGTAATGATGCTGTCAGGGCATATATCGATGAAAAACGTCTGGCATATTACGATAATGCCCAGGTATGGTGGTGTAACAATTGTAAAATTGTATGTGCCAATGAAGAGGTGTTAAACGATGGTTCTCATGAAAAATGTGGTACAAAGGAAGTAGAACGCCGTAACCTGAAGCAATGGATGCTGCGCATTCCCCATTATGCCGAGAGATTATTGGAAGGACTTGAAGGTTTGGACTGGCCCGAAGGCGTAAAGGATATGCAACGCAATTGGATCGGCCGTTCAAAAGGAGCCGAGGTTGATTTTAAAGTTGAAGGTCTGGATGACAACATACGAGTATACACTACACGGCCTGATACTCTATTTGGCGCTACATATATGGTTATAGCACCAGAGCATGAAAGAGTAGATGAAATAGTAACTCCAGGTGAAGAAGAGAACGTTAAAGATTACATTAAACAGGCATCTTTAAAATCTGATTTGGACAGGACTGATTTGGCCAAGGATAAAACCGGAGTGTTTACAGGTCGCTATGCAATAAATCCTGTATCAGGAGAGAAAATACCGATTTGGGTTGCAGACTATGTTTTAATGGGTTATGGTACCGGTGCTATTATGGCTGTTCCTGCCCATGATACACGTGATTTTGAGTTTGCACGAAAGTTTAATATACCAATAAATTGTATTCTTGATCCCGGTAATGCAGCAGGTGATTTAAGAGAAAAGATTCTTGCAGGTGAAGCCTGTTGGACTGAAGATGGTGAATATATCAATTCTTCAAATCCTGAAAATGGAATCGACATTAATGGATTGAATAAAGAAAATGGAATAAAAACCATTATTAAGTGGTTGGAAGAAAACAATCTGGGGCATGAGGCCATCAATTATAAAATAAGAGACTGGTTGTTTAGCCGTCAGAGATATTGGGGAGAACCCTTCCCAATAAAACACTATGAAGATGGTCGTATTGAGTTGGTCGATGAATCAGAACTACCAGTCACTCTTCCTGAGTTAGAAAAATTTGAACCGGGAGCCAATGGCGAATCTCCATTGTCCAATGCAGACAATTGGTTGTTTGGCGAGGATGAAAAAGGTAAATTTCGAAGAGAAACTAATACCATGCCACAGTGGGCAGGGTCTTGCTGGTATTACCTGAGATACATCGATCCAACAAACGATGAAGCACCCTTTTCTGTTGAAGCCGAAAATTACTGGATGCCAGTTGACCTTTATGTCGGAGGAGCAGAGCATGCAGTATTGCATTTGCTTTATAGCCGTTTCTGGCATAAGGTATTATTCGATTTAGGAATTGTAACTACTGAGGAGCCTTATAAAAAACTTTTTAATCAGGGAATGATCCTGGCATTTGCTTATGAGACATCAGCGGGTTCAAAAGTGCCTTCTGATGAAGTCGAAGAAAACGATGGCAAATATTTTCATAAAAGTACAGGAGAAGAATTAAACCAGATTGTTGCTAAAATGTCGAAGTCGCTCAAGAATGTTGTAAACCCCGATGACGTTGTTGAGAACTACGGTGCAGACAGTTTGCGATTGTATGAAATGTTCATGGGTCCTCTGGATGCTACGAAGCCCTGGACAGATTCAGGAGTAAAGGGTGTTTATAATTTTTTGGTCAGAGCCTATAAATTCTTTGCAGATAATAATAATATTGTAGATGGCAAAGAAGATGCAGAAGTTCTTAAATTATTGCACCAGTCCATTAAAAAGGTAACTGCAGATATTGAAGGGTTGAAGTTCAACACCGCAATTTCGCAGTTTATGATCTTTACTAACCTTGCTATAAAAAAAGGAAAGGTTACAAAAGAAACAGCAGAAGCATTTGCGCGTATTTTAGCGCCTTTTGCACCACACATGGGTGAAGAATTATGGCAGTTATATGGGCATAATGAAAGTATAGCAATAGCTGAATGGCCTAAGGTGAATGAAGCCTACCTTGTTGAGAGTACCTTTGAATACCCGGTATCTTTCAATGGTAAAATGAGGTTTAAGGTTGAATACGAAATTGATGCATCAAAGGATGATATTGCAGACGATATTTTGAAGCATGAGAAAGCTCAAAAATGGCTGGATGGCAAGCAAATCGTCAAAGTAATTGTCGTGCCAAAGAAGATCATCAATATAGTTGTTAAATAGAATAGATGTCAAAAACAAAACTTATTTCAGGGTTAATAGCAATTGGTATTATAACAATTGGTATTGCATTGTACTTTTTTAAATATCAATATATTCCAAAAGAAAAGGGTGAACCTGCTCATGTTAGTGATACGGTGAAGGTAGAAATTGATATCCCAAAACTTTATGACATTCCAATAGACTCTTTTGATATTCAGGAAGGAAGGATTAAGGCGAATGAGCCTCTTGGTAAGCTGCTTTCGCGGTATAACTTGCCTGATGGGGGGCAAAAAGGCCTGATCGAGATCCCCAGAGAAGTATTTGATTTAAGAAAGATTCGTGCCGGGAATAAATATGTTATGTTTTTAGAGAATGATAGCCTTAATACTTTGAGGTATTTTGTTTATGAGCACACTCTAACCGATTATTACAAGATTTGTTTTGACAGCGATAGTGTATGGGCAGAAAGTGGACAAAAGAAAATTGATATTGAAAGGAGAAAAGTCCAGGGAACGATAGAATCATCGCTTTGGAATGCAATCGTTGATGCCGGAACAAATCCCATGCTTGCCAATGACTTATCTGATATTTATGCGTGGAGCATCGATTTCTTTGGACTGCAACCTGGAGATAGCTTCAGTGTGGTTTGTGATGAACAGTTTGTAGATACAATATCGCTGGGTTGCGGAAAAATTTTGGCAGCCTACTTTAATCATGCAAATACTGATTTTTATGCAATTCCGTTCACTCAGGATGGTATAGAAAGTTATTTCGACCTTGAAGGTAATAGTCTTAGGAAAGCATTTTTAAAAGCACCGCTTAAATTTAGCCATATCAGTTCGCGGTTTTCAAACAGCAGGATGCATCCGGTATTGAAAATCAGACGTCCTCACCATGGTGTTGACTATGCAGCTCCTAGTGGAACACCAGTTTATGCTATTGGAGATGGCGTAATAATTAAAGCCAGCCATGGTTACAATCATGGAGGTGGCAACATGCTTAAAATTAGGCATAATGGTGTTTATTCCACAGCATATTTGCATTTGAAAGGTTTTGCGTCAGGTATAAAATCAGGAGTTTATGTGAAACAAGGCCAGTTGATTGGATATGTTGGTACAACTGGGCTTTCAACAGGTCCTCATCTCGATTTCAGGTTTTATAAAAATGGACAGGCAATTGATCCATTGAAAGTTGAGGCACCACCAGTTGAGCCGGTCAGCGACACCAATAAGGTTGCGTTTGATTCAGTTAAAGCCGCGACCATAAAGCTTTTACTTAATTAGACCTTACCTTTTCGCCAAAAAACCGGATGATAAATACGGTTACATCATCGTTCTGCAATGCATTTGTAGTATGCCTTTCATATAAGTCCATAATATTGTTCGCAATAATCTGGATGTTTTTATGCCCTTGGTCCTGAAGGATTTCTTCTATCGCTTGATATTCTAGCATTTCTTCTTTTGAGCTATTTGCTTCGGGCAATCCATCAGAATAAAGTATTAGGGAGTCTTCGGGATGAAGCTCTACATGGGTTTCTTTGTATTTATGCCCTTCAACAATACCCAAAGGCATATTTTTTTCCAGCTCCCAATATTTAAAATCTGTAGACTTAAAGGCTGATAAAGGAGTGTTGTGACCAGCATCACATATATGGCAGTCGCCTGTTTTGATATTTATTGAACCACAAATGGCGGTTACAAACATACCTTCTTCATTTCTAAACATGAGCTGGTTGTTCACAGAGGCAAAAATTTCACCAGGGGATTTTCCTTTATGTGCTTCTATTTGAATTAAGGTCAGGGTTTTTACCATAAATAAAGCAGCAGGTATACCTTTCCCTGATACATCTCCCAAAACAAAGAACAACAATTCCTTGTTGATAAAAAAGTAATCGTAAAAATCACCAGCAACACCTTTTGCAGGTTGGATAACGCAATAAACGTCTATTTGAGGAAATTCGCTGAGTGCCCTGTCTGGAGCAGGCAGCATTCCCAATTGAATTTTTTCTGCAAGACTTAGATCATGTTCAAGTTCACGTTTTGCTTTTAACGTTGAATTTAGGCTTGATACATACCTTTGCATCCGTCCCTGTATCTTTCGTAAAGTCTTAGAAAGTTGTTCTGATTCAGCATCTTTAAAATCCTCAGGTATTTCGGTGTGCAATTGCCCTTTCTCCATCATACGGCTAATAGCCGACAATTGGGATAAAGGATTGGTTACCTTACTAATAATTTGTTTGAGAATATATGCCAGTATCAATACTGCAGTTATTGCTAAGAAAAAAGCCACATTAAAGAATTTTCGAAATTCTCTGATCACAAGGTCAGTCCTCATTATGGAAGCAAGTATAAGATCTGTCCCCCTAATTTTAGAAAGGTACAAAGCCTCATTCTTATAGAATTCTGGATAGGTAAATAAACCAAATTTCTCTGCTTTCAGAAAAGGTCTGATTTTCCTTAAGTCTTCTTCATGTTGCATCCTTAAAGAGTCATTGTCTAGAGTGGTTGGACTGACAATGTTTTGTTTGTTCTTCTTAAACAAGAAATGCTTGCTGTCAAGTTGTCTGGTTTCTTTATTAAGTGTATTGGTAAAAAGGTTAAGCGGAAAACTATACCATACTTCTATATTTTGTTGTCTAATTGTATCTAAATAAAATAATGTTATGGTATCAGAATTTATAGCTATTTCATAATTGCCGGCATCCGGTTTTTCAATCTGTATACTTAAGGAATCATTTGTTGAATAAATTATACTGTCCTGATTAATTTTAAAAAAACTCAGGTGACTATTAAGTGCAGCATGATCAAATTCAATTCCCATGCTATATAATTCAGGGTAATTGCTGAATTCTTTTTCTATCCTTTCCAAAAGCTCTTTTTTGCTTATACATGGATTTGTAAGGTAGGCTGCGGTGTTTTTAGCCGATGTTAGTATTGGAAGGATTTGCGCTTCGAGCTGATTATAAGAAGATCTGAATGTTTTGTTTACAAGGTTAGTAGAAAGACTTATAAGTGTGTTTCTTGTATAAAAGTAATTAGCAGCACTATAACAGGTAAAAATGCTGATTATTCCAATTATGATTCCTGTGTATATACGGCTTGATATTTTTCTGTTTGTTGACAAACGACCAGATTTTAAACTAAAGATATGAAACCAATTTTTTAAAATGCCTTGTTCTAAATATTTTTTAAGTATTTAATTTTAAACTGGATTAGCTTAACCGAAACCTGATCTTTTGAATGTATTAATAATACTGAAAATCAGAAATATAAAGAATGTTGACCATGTGCTGTTAAAATAGTTTGAAATAGTATTTATAAAAGCAATTATTCTTCATTTTTAATTTTTTTTACGATCTTAATGTTCTGTTAAAAACCTAATTATGAACCAAACCCTTTGTTAGAAGTTACAAAAACAGGGTGTAATTACATGAACAAGAATGAAAATTTCAAAAGTGTACAGAGTAACACTGCTGCTGCTTGGTTTTTGCTATATTTTACCGAATAATTCCTTTGCCCAAAATATTAGACGGGAGTTTAGGAATATTACAGTTGAGGATGGATTGCCACATGGAACTGTCTCAAACCTGCTTCAAGATAAACAAGGCTATGTTTGGATAGGAACTATGGATGGACTTTCAAAGTTTGATAGCCATAAGTTTACAACATATAAGCATAATCCTAAAGATTCAATGAGCATTAGCTCAAACCAAATTTTTTCCTTATTTGAGGACAGTAAAGGGCAATTGTGGATTGGAACTAAAAGTTCATTAGAGTTATATGACAGGCAGCATGATAATTTTGTGTCTTTCTTTTTTTCAAACAAGCACAAGAATTATTTAGAGGAGCGTGTGCCAGTTACTGATATAGCCCAGTATTCTGACAGTATTTATATAATTGGAACAGATGGGGGGGGCATCTATCTTTTTAATCCCTATAAAAAAGGTTACTTGCAAATTAAAAAAGCAACCTTTAACAACAATCCTTATGAGATCTCGAGGATTTTTGATATTTGTATAGACCGGAACCACCGGGTTTGGCTTGCATCTGGTGATGCAGGTGTGGCTGAACTTGTCTTCGAAACCAAACAAATTAGCTTAATACCCATGTTGGGGGATTATAATTATGAGGTTAGGGCATTATTGGAATTGAGTGGGGATAGGATTCTTGCTGGAACTTATGGAAAAGGAGTTTGGGAATACAAAATCACAGATAATATTTTCAATCCAGCATCTTTTATGCAACCAAGCAATGAAAAAGCTCTAAAAAGAATCTTCTCTTTTTGTTACGATTCGCTTTCAGGGCATGTTTTTATAGGCACCGATGGGGGAGGCTTATTTGAATATAACCCCCAAAACAATTCTTTGGAACTCTATGAGCATCTCAGCTATAATCCCTTTTCGATTAGCAACAACGCAATAAAAAAAATCTTAATAGACAGGGAGAATAATCTTTGGGCCGGGCATTTTAGAGGAGGTATTAGTTTTTCGGACAAAAGAAAACCCTTTCACAATATACGTTACAACCTGGCTATGGCCAATTCACTAAGCAATAACCTGGTGAGTTCAATTGTAATGAGTTCTTGTGGGGATCTTTTAATTGGAACAGATGGAGGAGGACTTAATATTCTTAAGCCAAACGGTGTGCTCGAAAATTTTATGACCAAGAATAATCATATTGTTAACCAGTTGGCTTCTAAATCCATTATTTCTTTATATAGAGACCGAAATCAAATGATTTGGATCGGGACATATTTGGATGGGGTTTATCAATACTCAGAAACAACAGGTAGGGTTAAAAAATTTGGGGGCACTGTTTCCGGGAAACAAATTTTGTCGAATGATGATATCCGATGTTTTTATGAGGATCGCGAAGGCCAAATGTGGATTGGCACAAATGGTGGGGGAATAAATATTTATGACCCCCAAAAGGATAGTATTACCATTATTAGAAGGGATGAGGATAACCTTGATAATTCACTAAGCCTTGACTGGATTCTCAGTATTCTAGAGGATAGTTATGGTTATATCTGGATCGGAACGGCATATGGATTGAACAGATATGACCATGTTCAAAAAAAATTCCTGAAATTTATACATGACGCTTCTGATACATCAAGCATTTCAAATGACTTTATATTCAGTATCTTTGAAGATTCGGACAAAAATTTATGGATTGGAACTGCTGCTGGGCTAAACCTTATAAACCGGTCTAATAATAAGTTTACATCGTTCTCTATGGAGGATGGGCTACCTGATAACCTGATTTATGATATTGAGGAGGATCAGGATAAAAATCTTTGGATAATTACAAATAATGGGCTATCAAAATTCAATTTGAATGCACGTACATTTTCAAATTTTGATGTTGATGATGGTTTGCTAAGCAATACATTTATAAATGGAGCTATGTATAAGGGCAAAGACAATGTTCTCTACGTTGGTTCAGTTAAAGGATTGTCCTATTTTAACCCTCAGGAAATTTATCAACAGATACCTGATGCACCATTCTTAATTAAAGATTTTAAGATTTTTAACCAAGAAGTACCTATTGACAAATTATTTAACGGCAAAAAAATTCTGAAAAAACACATTACATATACAGACGAAATAAAACTATCCTATAAAGAAAATGTAATCTCCTTTGAATATACAGCCCTAAGTTTTGACAGCCCAAATAAAATCAAGTATGCATACTTTTTAGAGAACTTTGATGAGACTTGGAATGATGCCCCGGAAGGAATCCGTAAAGTAACTTATACCAACCTTAGGCCAGGGGATTATGTTTTGAGAGTCAAAACAACGAATTTGGCACATAATCTTGAAAAAAGTGTAAAATTGACAGTTACACCACCATTTTATCAGACTATTTGGTTCAAAACTGCTTTATTTTTTCTAATTGTTGGGATTATGTACTACTGGAGCCATAACTGGATTGTTCGGTTCAAGGACCAAAAAGTTGCACTGGAAGTAAAAATTAGAGAGGAACAACTAAGGCACGAAAAGGAAGAGATAAGCCTAAGAAATGAGAAACTTAAGTCCGAAATGAACTACAAAAATGCTCAATTGACTTCATCTACCCTATTAATCTCACATAAAAATGATATTATGAGAGAAATTAAACATAAACTTACAGCTTTTGCTAGTCAGGTTAAGTCGGAGCCATTAGATCGAGAGCTTCAAAAATTAGTGGGTGCCATTGATGAGGAATTTAAGGTTGAGGAAGATTGGCAGAGGTTTGAAGAGCATTTTAATCAGATTCATAAAGACTTTTTTAAACACTTAAAAGAAAAGTATACAGGATTAAGTCCTACATATTTAAAACTGAGCGCTTATATAAAAATGAATTTAAGTTCAAAAGAAATTGCTTCCTTAATGAATATTTCAGTACGGGGCGTTGAGAAAGCAAGATCAAGGTTAAGGAAGCAATTGTATGTGTCGCAAAATGAGAGCCTTACTGCATTTATTTCCGAAATTTAATGGAAAAAAAAGTAGAAAAGTTATATGGTTTGTCGTGGTTTTGTCTAAGTGTTTTTTGTGCGATGTCGTAGTTTTGTCGTATTGTTTTTTTTAGTGTTTTGAGCTTTTACAATTATTTTTATAGTGTTCAATTTAACTCAAAAATTGAATGCACTAACTACTTTTTAAAACTAACACCTACAACTACTATGAAAAACAATCGCCCAATTAAAAGCAGTATTTCTTTATATTCTCAACTAAAATTTCCATTCAGAAATTTCTAGTATTAGTTCTTTTGATATCTACAAGATATTAAACAGAATTTTTCGACCAATTTCATAATTGTCCTTAGAAATCATAAGGCATCCCCAAGGGGTGTTGTGTATGCCATGTACCATATGGTCAAGGGCCATTCATTAACTAAACCTAAAAAAAATGAAATCATTTGCTGTAATACAGAGAGTAAGAGCAGTTGGCTACGCAAGAGTGTTAGCCTTATGCATGTCTTTTTTTATCACATTGATATTCAACTTTTCGTCAGTTTGGGGACAAACCCCGGTGGCTGCAAATGGTCAGCTTAGTGTTTCCGGCACCCAATTGGTCAACGAAAACGGAGATCCGGTTCAGCTTAGAGGAATGAGTACACATGGACTGCAATGGTATGGCTATTGTGTGAATTATGAAGCTATCTCTGCTTTGGTCAGAGATTGGGGGGCAGATGTGCTAAGACTAGCTATGTATCCAGATGAAGATAACTCAGGGTGGGTTTACGATAAAGATTATTACAATAGCTTTATCGATGATTTGGTGAATTTAACTGAACAATTTGGTATATATTGTATCATAGACTGGCATGTCCATATCCCGGGAGATCCAATGTCATTAATAAATGAAGCAAAGGAGTTTTGGGGGTTAATGTCTTCAAAATATGCAGGCAAAAAACATATAATTTATGAAATTTGTAATGAACCAAATGGTGTTGACTGGAATAGGATAACTGAGTACGCTGATCAAATCATACCAACAATAAGGGCTAATGATACTGACCAGATTATTCTTGTAGGTACCCCTGCCTATAGTCAGGATGTTGATATTGCATCGCAAAACCCTTTGACATACGATAACTTGTTATATTCATTGCATTTCTATGCTGGCACTCATAATCAAACGTTACGTGATAAGGCTAATGCTGCAATTTCTAATGGTATTGGTTTGTTTGTTACAGAGTGGGGAACTAGCAACGCCGATGGCAATGGCGGTCCATATATGGACCAAACCAATGAATGGATAAGTTGGGTAAATAGTAATAACCTAAGTTGGTGTAACTGGAGCTTCTCGGATAAGAATGAAGTTTCTGCAGCATTAGTCAATGGAAGCTGTTTAGGTAACGAGTGGAACAATACTTCAACATCAGGGTCCTATGTGAAGGATATAATGCTCAATCCTGCTGATACTTGGGAAGGCAACCAAAATATTCCTCCAACAGCTTCAATTACAACACCAGTTGAACAGTCAAAGTATGAAGTTGGCGATACAATTACAATCGAAGCTTCGGCTTCAGACCAGGATGGTTCGGTTTCTTTAGTTGAATTTTATGCAGGTCCAACTAAAGTTAAAGTTGGTGAATCACCGACTTCTCCATACAGTGTAAAGTTTGTTGCCAATGCGACAGGTGTTGTCGAATTATCAGTAACGGTTACCGATAACGATGGAGCAACAAATAATTCGAATACTGTTTCGATTGAAATTCTTGAACAAATTGATCAATTTGCTTATCCTGATGGCACTCCGCATGCTGTTCCTGGGGCGATAAATGCTTCCTATTTTGATATCGGAGGTGAAGGCATTGCGTATCACGATGTTGATGCAACGAATAAAGGAGGCTTTAACAGAATTGACGAAGGTGTTGATACCGAAGGTTCTGAAGATGGTAACGTAGGCTATGTTGTTAATGGTGAATGGGTAGAGTATACAATTGATGTTGCTTCTGCAGGTACATATACTTTTGAGATTAGAGTAGCTTCAGAACCAGGTGGTGGGCAATTCCACCTAGAATTTGACGGTGTAGACAAAACCGGCATACAGAATGTTGGTGCAACTGGTGGCTGGTCTTCATATACAACCCTTAGGGTTGAAGGTGTTGGTTTGGATGCTGGTGTGCAGGTAATGAGAATGGCAGTCGAAGTTGGTGATTTCAATTTTGCAACAATGACATTTACATTTGCCGGAACTTCTGTTCCACCAACAGGAGTTACCGTTTCATCTACAGTACTTACATTACAAATTGGAGAATCATCTGACCTTATAGAAACAGTGCTTCCGACAAATGCTACAAATAAGAGCGTTACATGGACGACAAGTAACAGCGCAGTGGCAACAGTTAATTCTGATGGACTTGTAACAGCCGTTGGCGAAGGTACTGCCACAATAACTGTTGCTACAGTCAGTGGTGGGTATACCGACCAATGTGCCGTCACGGTTGCGGCAGTAGAAGCAACAGGTGTTAGCCTGAATGCAAATTCAATAGAATTGGATATCAATGAAACATTTGCTTTGGATGCCACTGTTACCCCTGGAAATGCTTCTGATCCGTCAATTGCCTGGTCATCAAGCAATGAGGGCGTTGCAGCAGTCAGCAGCTCAGGTGTTGTTACCGGAGTAGCTGAAGGGCAGGCTACCATAACAGCACAATCCTCAAATCCTGCAGTTGCTGCAACTTGTGCTGTGGATGTGACCAAAATTGTAGCCCTTCCTGAGTATACCTTAACAGTGTCCTCCAGTACAGGTGGTAGTGTAGGTATTGTCCCGGTTGCTGGCACTTATCTGCAAGGTACTGTAGTTGAACTTGTGGCAAATGCTGATGCAGGCTATCGGTTTGCAGGCTGGTCAGGAGACCTAAGCGGTACTGATTCAATTGTAAATGTTACGATGGACAGCGATAAGCAAATTACTGCCACATTTGTGCGAATCAGCGGTTGTGTCCAGTATGCTCCTGCAGAATTCCCAATTACTATCGATGGAGAGGGTGAATATTGCTATGTTGTATCAGGTACTATTGAATATGTAAACTCATGGAACCTGGATCAATTAATGATAAATGGAGTAGGTTATGCTAACTCATGGGCTGGTAACATTCCTGCTGATGAAAATGGCAATTATTATATTCATTATGAATCGTCTGTTGATTGGGGACACATGGAAATTGTCGGATCAAGTGAACCTGTTGAAAATTTCACATTGTCAGTTAGTGCGCAATCAGGCGGTTCTGTAAGCGATGTAAGTGGGCAATACCCATCAGGAGCTTCTGTAACAATAACAGCCACGGCAGATCCTGGTTATGTTTTTACCGGATGGACAGGCGATGCCACAGGTACTGACCCAACAACGGCAGTAACCATGGATGCAGACAAGAATATAGTTGCGGCCTTTAGCGAAGAGCCAAGCCCGACACAATACACCCTAACAATGGTTGTTGTAGGAGCAGGTTCTGTTGCTCCTGCTGAAGGCGAACATATTTATAGTGCCGGTACAGAGGTTAATTTAAGTGCGGCCCCAGCAACAGGATATATATTTGACGGATGGAGCGGGGATTTAATATC
>JBNKPU010000010.1:0-78303 GCA_050295515.1 Bacteroidales bacterium
ATTCATAGCTTTTCATTAAATAATCGATTTACGGCTCTAAATTTTATCACCATAGCTCGCTATGTCTCAAAAATTTATATTGTAAATCAATCATTTACTGAAATTTGAGCTCGCTAATTTTAATCGAACTCAGGTTAATAGAAAACAAGAAGCTATTAGCTGTTTACAACATACCTTTACAGTAATCGAAGTATCAGGAAAACCAGATGCAGTAATTGAGCGCCTTATTGAAAGCGAGCTGGACCTTATCTTTAATTTGGCCAAAGGAACCATTGGTAGTTCAAGAGAAGCTTTTTATCCTGGCTTGTATGAGCAATTAGGGATTCCCTTTACAGGTGGAAATGCATCTCTTCTTCATCTCAATCTCGATAAACATCTTGCAAAAACGGTGTTGGACTCTCATGGAATTAGTGTGCCACAGGGAGTTTTAATAACCGAAAAAGAACGCGATTTGCCTGAAAATTTACAATATCCTTTAATAATTAAGCCCGGAGTTTATATTAGAAAATCTATTACATAATTTGGGTTTAATTTAGTGGAAAGGTGATATCTCTGAATATCGATATTCAATAGACGTTCAATTCCCCTTAGAATTTTCATTTTCGGCCAAACAGTTAATTTTGGCATACTTTTCCTGAAGAATCTTTTTTATTTCAGTCCTCAAAGTTTATTTACCATCAAAACCGTCATTTTCTTCCACGATTTTCTCAGCCATTCTTTGCGACATTCTCAGCAGATATATTTTTTCATCTGTTTCGAAACGCAATGCACTTACTTTTTTTCCTTTGGCATTTTTGAACTGAATCAAATAATCAGCATATCCATCGGGATACACAAGTTTTACCTGTTCTTTTAATTCACGGCTGAGTTTATCATAGTCCTGAATTGCTTTGAATTTAGTTTTCTCCATTTTTTCTCATTTTCTGGTTAAACCCGAAATATGCATTAGAAAATCTATTACATATTGAAATTGCTTCAATAGAAGTCATTTCACTTACTTGTTTCGAAGCACCATAGCGGTGCTATGATTCATCTCACCAAGTCCTTCTATATTTGCACTTTCAACCTTCATAACGAAGTTCTAATACATAATCCGGGTTAAAAAAAGCAAGCAGAAGGGAGCAAACTGCAAATTGCCAGCATGCAATCCGTTCATCTGCTTAACAAGGTTTTAATTGTGACTTTTTTCCAGAATATGGCCACAAGGCTACCTGAATTGTTAAAATCAGGTTTTATTTAGCCTGCTGAAAAACATATTTTTAACAGGCTCTAAATAAACATAAAAACATTTCAATACATTCAACATTGTATATCTGTCTTTTATCCGACAATAAACGACTAACAAACGACTACAAGCGACTACAAATAATTAACTACCGGTTTGTATATGGCGACAGATTTAAGTTTGCATTGTCAACATTTCACAACTGAAAATTTACATGAAGCATCAGATGTGGTATACAACTAAAAACTAAAACAAATAATTATTTATAAACTTAAATCTAAATTATCATGACAACTTTAAGGAACAGAGTTCAATTAATCGGAAACTTAGGAATGGACCCAGAAATGGTAACTTTTGAAAATGGGAAAAAACTAGCCAAATTTTCTTTGGCCACCTCCGAAGTCTACTATGATACCAAAGGTGAAAAAGTAGAAGACACCCAATGGCACAATGTTGTTGCCTGGGGCAACCTGGCTGAAAGAACAGAAAAATACCTGAAAAAGGGTGCCAATATTGCCCTTGAAGGAAAACTGGTTTACCGCACCTATGACGATAAAGAAGGCAACAAGAAATACATCACTGAAATAATGATGAACGAGCTTGTTATGCTTTCAAAAAAGAATTAATACGAAGGCTATATATGGTAGGTATTCAAAGCATTGACTACCTACCATCCAAACCGATGCTACGGCAAGTATGGGTAGGTAGGGCAAGTATGTCCTGCCTACTGTTTTTTTAACCCGACTTAAATGAGCACCTTAGTGGTGAATGAAAGGAACCGCTTTGGTATGTGAACCTAGTTTACGAGTTAGACGAAAGCAACCTTAGTCGATATTGTTTGTCTTGGAGTCTATTCTTCGACTTCGCTTCTCAGAATGACCGTGAATTTTGACTTTTGAGACAGTCCCTTCTGTAGTAATGCATAAAACAGTTCTTTATTCACCAATAATCAAGTTTAAAATTTCTTGTCTGTTTATTTTAAGAGCCAAAGTTATAAGGCATAATTTTTACTCTGTCCCCCTTGCCCACCAACTAATTATTAAACGACTTAAAAATATCACTAATACCTTTTGGATCTATGCCTGAATTAGGATCGTCGTAAAGCTTCGTAAGAACTTCCTTAATTGCATAAGGATTTAATCCCATTTTTAATCCAAGCCCCTGGGCAAAGCCCAACTCCTTTTCATCGATTTTGCCATCGATATATATCAAAATAAGCAACTGATGAAAGAGTACAATACGCTGGTGTTCATGAATAGGGGGACAGAATTCCACATCCTCCTCTAAGACATGTAAAACATCCTCCTTTGAAAGGTTTAAACGGGCTGCAATCCGCAGCATATATTCCAGCTCCAAATCGCTCGATTCTTTATCAGAGCGTATCATTTGAATCAGCATGTGCAAATGGCTCAGTTTTTCTTTGTGACGCCTATCCATAATAATGAGAAATTATTTCAACCTAAAAATATTAATTATTGCTTCAAATAAGCCTCTATTTCGTCAATCCTTTCATTAAGTTCAAATCTTTCCTCTACACTTTTTCTGGCTCTCAATCCCATTTTTTCTCTCAAATCATCATTCTGTATCAGCTCAAGAAGCTTTTCCGCAAAACTTTTAGTATCGTTTACCGGGACAAGGTAGCCTGTTTCATTATTTGAAATAATTTCAGGATTACTAGAGATGTCAAAGGCTACAACAGGCTTTTTTTCTGCCATGGCTTCAACAATTACATAACCAAACCCCTCCCAAAGCGAAGTAAGGGCAAATATGTCTATACTCCTCATAAACCCACCAATATCAGGCACAAACCCTAACATTTCAATATAACTTTGCAAGTTATGCTCCAAAATATCTTTCTTCAGTTTTTCTTCCAAATCACCTGTTCCTGCAATCTGTATTTTAAAGTCAATACCTTTTGCCTTAATTTCTTTGGCAATGTCTATAAATAAATGTTGCCCCTTCTGTTGTGTTAGGCGTCCTGCATTCCCAATAATTATTTTCTTCTGCTTTTGATCTGGTCTTCCCTGGCGATTTTGTGTATTTGCCTGCTCCAATTCAATCCCATGATAAATAACCTTGATTTTCTCATCAGGAAAACCATCGTCAAAGTTTTGCTTCATTGTCCTGGCAGTTTCCTTTGAATTGACCAACAAATGGGTATACACATTTTTCAGCAGATATGCATTCAAAGGATTCTTCTTTATCGGAACTGCCAATCCCCTTAAATACACTATACGCTTCACCCCAGCCCTTTTCGCAGCAATTCCTGCAGCTTTTGCATCCTGAGATGTGGAAAAGAAAAGTGTATCTATAGCATTTGCTTTGAAAAGCCGGGTAAGCCGAATTATTTTGAATGGATTGAAAACACTCAGGTTTGAAATGCCCACATGCAATATGGGCAGTTTAAAGGATTTGCTTTTAGCTTCAAGCGGACTACCTTGTTTTGTGGCCAGAAAAACCTTATATTCCTTGGCATGGAAACGTTCGGCATATTCGAGGTGCAGCTTCTCCCCTCCTCCCCAAAATTTTGTTGAATTAAAAAAACAGATATTCTTCATTGAGCTCATTTTCGATCCACAATTGTACGAATATAAACAAAAAAAAGGCGAACCAGTTTTTTACTGGTCCGCCACAATATAATCTACAGTATTATTTACGAAGCTTGCATTTCATAGGGTTTTACAATGCTCATCCCTATTTTGAGTGCTTCAGCATTGGCATCAATCAGGTGGTGGTATCTTTCTGGCAAGGATTTTTCAAGTCCTTCGATAACATGCTCAAAATCCAGAAAGTTTTTTATTTTTAAGTAGGCTCCCAAAACGATCATATTAAATACTCTTTGGTTATTGATCTTGGCAGCCTCAGCAGCGGCCTCTACCTGGTAAATATCAATATCCGTCCTTTCGGGATGTCGGGTAATGCCATTGGTATCATAAATAAGCAGTCCTCCAGGCTTTATCTTCCGTTCAAATTTATCCATGGATTGCTGGTTAAGTATGATTGCTGTATCAAAAATGTTCAGAACAGGAGAACTAATTCTTTCTTCACTCAGGATAACAGTAACATTGGCAGTTCCGCCACGCATTTCAGGACCATACGAAGGCATCCAGCTAACTTCAAGATTTTGCATAATTCCTGAATAAGCAAGGATTTTTCCCATCGAAAGCACACCCTGGCCACCAAAACCTGCTATTATTATTTCTTCATTCATAACTTTAAACTATTTGGTTACCAATTCGCCATTAACTTTCATATCACCAAGAGGATAAAATGGAAACATATTCTCCTCCATCCATTTATTTGCTGCCACAGGCGTCATTTTCCAGCCGGAGTTACAGTTAGAAACTATTTCTACAACTGATATGCCTTTCTTCAGTTTTTGATTGTCGAAGGCCATCTTAAGGGCCTTTTTAGCTTTTCGGACATTTGCAGGAGTATGGACAGATTGCCTTGTAGCAAAATAGGTTCCTGGCAACTGAGCTAACAGTTCTGTAATCTTAAGAGGATTTCCCATCAGGTTAACATCGCGTCCATAAGGTGTGGTGGACGACTTCATTCCCGGCAAGGTTGTCGGGGCCATTTGTCCACCTGTCATACCATAAATACCATTGTTTATAAATATAATGGTCATGTTTTCTCCACGGTTACAGGCGTGGATAGTTTCTGCTGTACCAATAGCAGCTAAATCTCCATCGCCCTGATAGGTAAAAACATATTTATCGGGCCAGCATCTTTTTATTCCTGTTGCAACAGCCGTAGCCCTTCCGTGAGCAGCCTGGGTCATGTCTACATCCATAAAATCGTAGGCAAAAACAGAACAACCTACAGATGCAACTCCAATTGTATCTTCCTGGATATCCAGTTCATCAACCACTTCCATAGCCAACCGGTGGACAACACCATGCCCACAACCGGGACAGTACGTCAAAGTCCTGTCTATTAAAGATTTGGTTCTGCCATAAACCAGGTTTTCGGGTTTTATTATTTCTTTTATATCCATTTCTTACTTCAATAAAAATTCTTCTAATGCACAAAGGACCTGTTCTGGAGAATGTATCATCCCACCCATGCGGCCATAGTGCGTAACTTTTACCTTTCCATTTACTGCCAAACGAACATCCTCAACCATTTGACCACTATTCAATTCTACCGAAAGGATGCCTTTGACCTGTTCTGCCAGTTCGCTAATTCTTTTGGAAGGAAACGGGAATAGAGTTATTGGTCGTAACAATCCAACTTTATGTCCCATTTCGCGAGCAATATCGACTGTTTTCTGACATATCCTGGCTGATGAACCATAGGCAACAAAAAGGTACTCTGCATCATCACATCTTATTTCCTCGAACCTGGTATCCTCTTCTTCCATCTTTCTATACTTTGCAGAAAGGCTCAGGTTATGCTTTTCCATTTCAGTAGGAGCAAGATCCAAAGATGTAACCACCCTTTTTTCTCTGTTCGCACTTTTCCCTGTTAACATCCACGATTCATTAAACTCTGTAGCCCGCGGTATAGGTTCAAACAATTCTACTTTTTCCATCATTTGCCCAATAACTCCGTCTGTCAAAATCATTATGGGGTTACGGTATTTAAATGCCAGTTCGAAAGCCAGCTTCACAAAATCTGACATTTCCTGAACAGATGCAGGTGCAAGCACAAGCAAATGATAATCGCCATGCCCTCCCCCCTTAGTAGCCTGAAAATAATCAGCTTGTGATGGTTGAATGGTCCCTAATCCAGGACCTCCACGAACAACATTAACTATTACACATGGCAGCTCTGCTCCAGCCATATAGGAAATACCCTCCATTTTCAGGCTAATACCTGGACTTGATGAAGATGTTATTGCCTTTTTACCGGTACTGGCTGCGCCGTATACCATATTTATGGCAGCAATTTCACTTTCTGCCTGAAGGAGCACCATTCCTGTACGTTTCTCTGGTTGTTGAGCCGCAAGATACTCCATTATCTCTGACTGAGGGGTAATGGGATATCCAAAATAGGCATCTGCACCAGCACGAATAGCAGCCTCAGCGACAGCCTCATTACCTTTCATTAATTTCATTTCCCTCATGAAAGAATCGTATTTAATTTATATTTTTATTCGATAGACAGTTAAAACCCCATCAGGACAAACTACAGCACAGTTTGTACATCCAGTACATGCATCGGGATTTTTCATATATACATATGGATAGCCTTTGCTATTTACTTGTTGTGAAATATTGGCAAGAACATTCTGCGGACAATTCACTATACAGAGTTCGCATCCTTTGCACCGCTCAACATCAACAACAACAGTACCTCTTACTTTAGCCATTCTATTAAATTTATTGTTACTGCAAAAAAGCAATCTAAAGTTATTTATTGAAGCCTTTTTACAATTTTTATGAAATATGCCTGAAATCAACATCCGTGGAGGTTTATAATAAAACCTATTATAAACCATTGTCCTAAAGGACCTAGAAAAGTGAAAATATGATGTGCGTTTCAGGTTAGTGAATTCAATATTATCAATTTTGATTCAATTTTCCATATTTTTTTTTCAGAAGTTATAAATCACCATAGGCCCTAAGCCTATGTCTGAGTTCTTCAAACTGTGTTCTGTCAACCTTTGAAGTAGAGATACGGAGCCCTGATTTTTCTTTGGCTCCCATAATTTTAAGGGATACGGTTCCCAGCCCACAGCGAAAAAAATTCCGGATCATCTCTTCATCACTCAATGCGGGATAGGTAACTGTGAAGAAGAAGCCATCAGCAATTTTTTCCTCCCCATCCTTATCGTATAAAATCTGAAAGCCTGATTCCTGAAAAAACTGTTTCATGTCAACTGCCCGCTCCCCATATATTTTCACCCTATCTACCATGTTGAATTTCCCTTCATTTACCGCCTTTAACATACCTGCCAGTCCATACTGGGCGGTATGACTGGCACCTGCACTTACTATATAAACCCCATCCTGACAAAGAGCAGGACCCAGGTTGGCATTGTTCCCTATTTTTAACAAATCAGGATATTCCCTATTGTAGAGCTCATCGGAAACAAGCATAATACCAACACGTTGACCGGCATAGCTAAACACCTTTGAACTTGAAATCAATATGAGATAACTGGATGTATATTTTGCTATTGTAGGTTGAAATGGGGCTTTGCCCGGCTGTGAATAATCTTTTCGAAAATCCATTCCGAAATAGGCTAAGTCCTCCACTACTACTATGTCATGGTTATCTGCAACACGGGCAATAGCTTTTAGTTCTTCGTTGGTCAGGCATACCCATGTTGGATTGTTCGGGTTGGAATAAATGATTAGAGAAATGCCGTTTTTGGCACAAATGTCTTCGAGTTTATCGTACAATTTTTCTCCCCTGTAATTGTAAATATCAAAACTAAAAACAGGTAAATTGAGTACCTTGGCTTGCTTTTTCTGTACCGGGAACCCGGGATCTATGAACAATACACCCTGGCGGCTTATTTCGCGTTTGGCTGCCACCATAAAGGATATCATCGAGCCCATCATGGATCCTGCTGTAACCAAGCAGGATTTGGGACTGACATCAATATCCAGAAAGTTTTTTGCAAACAGGCTGGCCTCAGCTTTCAATACAGGAATGCCATCTATTTGCCCATATTCCGAGCTTTTCCCATGTTCCAGGGCTTCAATTTCTGATACTACTCCAACATCGGGTGTTGGAACTCCCGGCACTCCCATATCCATTCGTATGAACGGCTCCCCAACCCTCTTCTCGACACTTTGTATGACTGTAACAATCTCTCGGATTGATGCTTCTGATAGATTTTTAACCCCTGCTTCGAGCATGGCCTCATCCAACAGATTGTTATTTATAGGGTAACCACTCATAGTTCATTGTTTTTTATGTCTACAATCATGCGTGCATCAACAATTCTCATTTCTGTCCCTTTAGCTTTTAATGGATTGATATCAACCTCCTTGATATCTGGAAATTTCTCAAACAATTTGGAAAAAGTTTGCACTATTCTTGCAAACACCTTTTTATCTATGGGCTGTTGATTTCGAAAACCGGTAAACAAGGCTTGACCTTTTAAAGATTCGATCATTTCCAGGGCCTCCTGCTCGGATACAGGAGCCAATGTCGAGGCCACATCTTTAACCAACTCAACAAAAATGCCCCCTAAACCTAAATGAACAGAAAAACCGACTCCATCATGCCTCTTTCCTCCCAGGTAAAGTTCTACACCAGCCACCATTTTCTGTACCATTACTCCTTTTGAACCTTCAATGGAAATCAATGCATTGACTGCAGAGATCAACTCTTCCGGGTTTTTCAGGTTGACCCTTACTCCTCCAACCTCTGTCTTATGCAAAACACCCAAGGTCTTGGCTACCACAGGAAATTCTATATCATCCTCTATTTTAAAATCGTCTACCGATGAATATATCTTTGGAGCTTCAACGGGTAAACCTATTGATGCCAACCGTTCAAAGACTTCCTCATCAGGCAATACCCTTTGGACAATTGAGGCATTTAATGGCGCATGAACCAAATACTCAGCACTACTACACTTAGGAACATTGAGTAAAGCAGAAAGACACCTGCCAAATATGACTTCATCGGTGTACACCTGGTGTCCTGAATCAATAAAAGACTGTATTTCATCAACTCCTGAATGAATAGATGGCAGTATAGCATAAACAGGTTTCTTGCAGGATTGAACAGTATCGTGTAAACACCTATACGTTTCGAACAGATCTTCCATACCTGTTTTTCCATAGATTACAACTATGCCATCAACAGTTGCTAACTGCTCACAATATTCAACTGCAAATTTGAGCTGGTCCTTGTTTGCCGTTGCCATCATATCTATTGGATTTGTTGCTGAAGCTCCTTTAAAGAGCTTTTCCAATATAGCTTGTTTATCTGCTAATGAAAATTGCGGAACTTCTATGCCTGACTTCTGTAATTGGTCGGCCAGCATCACGCCGGGTCCTCCTGCATGCGTTATTATCGCAAGTCTCCGCCCTTGCAAAGGCTTTTGAGATAGTATATTTGCGGTATAGACCATTTCTTCGCGGCTAAAGCATCGTATGGCGCCAGCTTTTTGAATCAGAATACTATAGGCCTGGGCATCTCCGGCAAAAGCGCCAGTATGTGACAAAGCTGCCCTGGCTCCAGCAGTAGTTTCTCCCGGTTTTAACACCAGAACATTGCATCCCTTGAGCCGCAACGATTGTACATGTTTAAAAAAAGAAGCTGGTTTTCTGATTTGCTCGGCGTAAACCATCTTTACCAATCCTGAAATCCCCAACTCAAATGTCTCATCCCAATATTCAAGGATTTCTTCGACACCAATAGAAGTTGAATTGCCAACTGTAAAGACTGAGCCAAACTTCATCCCGTATTTGGCTGTCATTTCAAACAAAAAGACTGCCAGGGCACCTGAGGCAGAAACAAAGTCTACACCACCCTCAACCACTGGTGGCAAGGGAGAAACAAAGATAGCCTTATAATGGTTGTTCAATACGCCAATACAATTTGGACCAACGATTGACAATTGCCTATCGACTGCCAGTGCTTTTAACCGATCCTCTAAAACCTTGCCTTCGCTTCCAAGCTCAGAAAACCCAGCTGAAATAATAATAAAGGAACTGGTTGCCTTGCTCTTTGACATATAATCAACAGCTTCAACACATAGATCTGGCGAAATCGCAAGTATGGCCAGATCAGTATCCGGCAATTCATTAATTGATGTATAGACTTGGAGCCCACAAATTTCAGATTCTTTCGGATTTACCGGATAAATCTTGCCCGAATACCCACTATCAACCATATTAATTACCAACCTTCCACCTGGCTTGCCCGGATTTCTTGATGCCCCAATTATTGCAATACTTTCTGGATGGAGTAAAGAATTGTTTAACATGGTTGAAATTGTTTGAATGATTACAAGATATAAAAGTCATCAAACAAAAACACTAACATTTATCAAGACAAACAAAAGTCATGTTTTTTCCTACTGCAAAAAATTGATTAATTACTTGCCTGAATAATAAACCCTAACCTTAATCGTTCGTATAGGAGTATTATATATCCTTCCAACTAAATCTACCTGGCAGAGTGTTTCTTAAGTAATATTTCAATAAACGATGAATATATTGAACATAGGAAATGACAGTATTTAGTAATTGTGTTGACACATCTATTCTATTAATTAGTGAACATACAATTAGTAACCAATTTCATTATTAAATTTGCAGAAAAAAACAGAAATGGGTCTAAAACGAATTACACAAAGCATTATCATTATTTTTATTACTAACATCCTACATGCCCAAACCCCTAATATAAGAAGAGTTGAACTCTCGAACGATACTGCTACTTACAGCTCTCTGACCCACTCTGTTACAATAAATGCTGTAAAGAAACTCACTTTTAGATACAAAGAAGACCAGGAAACTTTCGATATAAAGGTCTTTCCTAAAAATGGGGCTTTATTGAATATTGTTCCTTCCAGAGACTTTATTATAGTGGATTCGCTACTCAACTATGGCGAATACCTCCGGTGCAAGGTGCGCTTCTCAAACCTCACCCAAAGCAGTCTATTAAGGCTTACTTTTGAGGTTACAAGCGATTCTGTTAAAACTTTTAAAGAAATCCACTTACAGCCGGTAACTGAAACAAAAGCCTGGATAGATCCGGTAGACGAGCAATTGTTCATTGGTGAGGAAAAGATTTATGAGGTGTATTCAAACAACATTCAAAACTTAAACATTTCCAATGAATGGGTTAAGCTACCCGATCTGGAATATCGGTTTACCAAGAAGAATGACCAAGTATTTTTACATATCATTCCCAAAAGGGTTGGTGATTTAACCATAAATGCACCTTTAAAAGCTTACAAACCTAAATTAACAGAAAGTAAGACATTAGATTTCAATTTGTCGCCTTTGAGCTATTTATTCAATGTAAAAGCAAGCCGGCTGCAATTTTTAAGCCTCGACAAAGCAGAGATCACCTATAGCGAAGAAACCAGGATGGATGGTATAGAGGTACAATTGGAAAGCAACAGGTTTTTTGTGCTCCAAAAAACCTACAGGATAGAAAACCAGGAAGAACCAGGTGGCGCCCTTATTGCCGAGCTGTTTACAAAAAGAAGGCTTGCCAATAACCGGATACTTTGTATTATCCGTCCATACAATTTCCACAGAATATCTGATGGTTACCTATTTATAAAGGATGGAGACAATCCGAGGTTTATTACAAATGTAAATGTGACCCCAGCCACCAAAATAAAAAAGATCAGCATTCTTCATGACGGAACAGAGTGGAAAACCTCGAAGGCTGTGCATCCCGGAGAAACAGTTGATATTAAACTTGAAGGGGAAGGCCTGCACAAAGCCCGGCTTGCATTTGAAGGGCTGATAGATTTAACCAGCGATACCTTGATTCGAAATGAGAATGAATTGTATTTCAAGCTTAAAGTTCCTATCGATATAACCAAAAAGAAGCTCAACATTTACAATTACAATAATCCCACCGGAGAATTACTTACAGTAGGGGAATTTCAGCGTCCGAAAGAACTTGACTTTGTTTATATCAATTATGGTGACTTTGGACGCAGGCTTTCGGGCGTTAAGGAACCTATCTTATATGACGATATTATACGGGATATAATATTCTCTTTTAATAACAGCAAGATTGATGACGAAAAGCTTTATGGCAAGCAATATCTCAACCTTAAAATACAAATAACCGATAAACGCAACCAGCTCATTGAGCTTAAAACAATTGACAACATAGTAATTTGCCCATCAGAAGATTCTCCGAGGGGTAAATATTACAACTCGCGCGATTGCTATACCGGAGACTTAAGCTTGAACAAAGAAATACGAAAACCAACATATAACCTGGATGAATGGAGCCGGATTAAAATAACGGTCTCGCACGATAAGTCTAAGTATGGTGGCAATGGATATTCAAAAGAAGTAGAAATCATTCTTAAGAGAAATTTTTCCTTTGATGTTGAGGTATCCTTTCCTGCCGGCCTATTAACTATCTACCCGGGAGATACAACCAAAGAAATAGGTGGTTTAAGTGGCATTAGTATGGCCATGATAGCACAATTTAGTTTTTACCACCCCGAAAAGATAAATTCGTTTCGTCCCTTCAAAGTAGGTGCCGGGTTTTTGGCATTAAACGCGTTCAATTTATCTGAAGGAATGGACCTTGGTGTGGTTGTATTGGGCAGTGTTTACCCCACTACAAAAGACACAAAGTTCAGCTTCCCGCTATATTTGGGTGCAGGGTATAACATAAGCGGATCAGATGAAAAACTTAGTCCGGCACAACGCTTCTTCTTTATGATCGGTCCGGGCATACGGGTAAGGTTTTAGCAGCTTAGAGCCTGCTGAAAAACACACTTTTAACACATTATCTGCATGTTATATGAATAGAATGAGTTTTACGTACAAGGAATTCTTCAATATGGCTTAAAATTGTTTGCACCTAAAAAGTTGAAAATAATTCCAAAAGTGTTAGCCAGAAAGTAGCAATTTACTTCCTTGCCTGCAATTCACAGTATGCTAATAGGTCTTCATTTTGTCAAGTCGCATCTCACTACTTTCTGACTTTTTTAGCAAGCCTACTTAACTGCCCCTATTATTTGTTTTTCATCTTTTTTGCATGGCAGTAGATTTATTTATTGTATATTTGTATCGCGTACGATTTATTCTTGCGCGATATTTATAACAGGATTATGAAAACATTACACGACTTTAGCGCTAAATCTTTGCAAGGCAAAGAAGTTAGTATGGACGAATATGCGGGCAAATACGTACTCGTTGTCAATACCGCAAGCAAATGCGGCTTTACCCCACAATATGCAGGCCTTGAAAAACTGCATGAACGCTTTCAGGACAAAGGACTTGTTATCCTGGGGTTTCCTTGCAATCAATTTGGGAACCAGGAACCGGGAACAGAAAAAGATATTGCTGAAGGCTGTTTGATCAACTACGGTGTAACTTTTCCTATGTTTTCAAAGATAGATGTCAATGGAGAAAATGCCCATCCCATTTACAAGTATTTAAAGAAAGAAAAAGGGAGTATTTTAGGAAGTAGAATTAAATGGAACTTTACCAAGTTCCTCATCGATCCTGACGGAAAACCAGTTAAACGCTATGCCCCTATGGTTAAACCTGAAAAAATTGGAGCAGAACTGGAAAAAATTTTAGATTAAACTTCCACTATCAGTTTTCGGAATATCTTTTGCTTTGTTCCTATATCCAATAAATTTTCATAGAACATTTAGCTTTGTTTTCGAATATTACATCTTATGAGCTTTGAACAATTAAAACTGAAACACCAACTGTGTTTTCCACTTTACGCTGCATCACGACTTGTGATCAGGGAATACCAGCCCTTTTTGGATAAATTGGGACTGACATATCCTCAATATCTTGCTTTATTGGTATTATGGGAAAACGAAGAGCTTTCGGTCCAGGAAATAGCATCCATCCTGATCTTAAATACCAATACACTCACACCTTTGCTCAAGCGGATGGAGAAAATGGATTTAATTACAAGAAAAAGGTCAAAAGAGGATGAGCGTGTTGTTAAAATAGCACTTACACAGAAAGGCAGAGAACTTGAAAGTGAGGCAAAAGATATTCCATATAGTATAAGTTCAAAACTATTGGAAGGAGGTATTAAGATAGAAGATTATACCCAAATAAAAGAGCAACTTCAAGACATAATAAGAAGGTTAAACAGACAGGAGAAAAAGTTAAAAAAAAAATGAATGATCCAATTTAGTCATCCCATACAAACATGCCCAACATCCAGGTTAGCGAGGAATAATTATTCCAGTGGACTATCCTCTCTTTTCTTTCTGTCTTCATGGCCAAAACGGTCCGAAACCAGTCCAATAATTTCATTGGCACTTGTCTCCACTGGTTTGTTGGTTACATTTATTTTGGTGAAGTTGCCCTTTTCAAAAATAAAATTTGCGTACCTCAATTCTTCCCGCACAGCAATTTGGTCAATATAGGTATTATTCGATGTATTCCGCATTTGCTCAAGACGTTTATGCCTTTGGGCAATAAGGTGGCTCATACCGATACTTAAACCAAACACCCTTTGAGGATCTACTTTGAAGAGTTGCTTGGGAGGGTCAATGCCTTTTACGATTGGAACATTGGCTACTTTCCAGCCAAACATCGACATGTATATACTCAATGGTGTTTTACCGCTTCTGGATACCCCTATAAGAATTATCTCAGCATCTAACAAACGGTCTGTATTTAATCCATCATCGTGATTAAGGGTATATTCCATTGCCTCGATACGATGATAATACTGTGAGTTTATGCGTCGGTACAATCCTGGCACATTAACTGATTGAAGTCCCAATTCCTCATCAAGATAGTCAGCAAGTGGTCCCATAAAATCTATATGCTTGATTTCCTGTTCCTCGCACTCTTTGATCAACCTTTTTCTCAAAGGACCATTTACCATAGTATGTGCAATTATTCCACCAGCTTTTTTAACTTTCTGTACCACCTCTATGATTTTCTTCTCATCCTGTACATTTGGAATAACATTTACCGGAATTTTATTTTCAGGATATTGAATGATGAGTGAATGCACCATGGTATGACCTGCCAGGCCTTTACCTCCTGACACAACATAAATAGGGGTTTTCCTTTTATCCTTTAAATTACCATGACTTTCCATTAGACCTAAGTTAGGCATAATGAGTCAAATTTACCAAACTACAGGATAAGGAACCAATTATTTTCGTTCCTGGTGCAACTTGCTCATTGCAGCTGCAACACGACGGTTTAACCTCCGTAGCCTGAAGTTCTCCACATATTTAAGCAGTCTGAACAACACATCAAAATACAATACAACAAATAGAATTAGAGAAGATATCCAGATTCTAACAATATTAAACCAGTAGGTATCTATATAGAATTTACCTATGCGTTTAAAGGGAGCATAAAAATGAGCCCTGCCATTCTTCGAAACAGGCATGGTATAAACAGGATCCTTTAATTTGATCACGTTATTGCGAAAAACAAAATAGTACAACATCTCTTTATCGTTTTTCACGATAGATGCCAACCGATTATTGTAAAACTGTCTTTTAAATTCCAGTAATTGCTGTTTTCCACCAGATTCAGAGAGTAAATTCCCATAGACTTTATCTTGTAAAGCAATCGCTGTTATATATTTCTGATGATAGCTTTGCTTGATCGCTTCAAGATAAGCAGCAACCGAATCAAGGATAGATTCATTTATGTTGTCTGTTTTCAAACTTCTCAAATCACCTTTAAACTTGATTCCAGATAAAACTTCCAGGTTTGAAATCTCGTTGCGCAGCAATTCTAAATTATTCTGAACTTTTGTCCCTTCACCTTTATGCTCAATATTTTCCATTACATCATTAAGCCTGCCATTTAGTTCAGGTATCAGATATGCTTTAACATATAGGGCTTCGTTCATGCCCATTTCTATATCAAAAAATTCCTTCTCATATTTATTTTCGCAAAACTGTGCGACAACCAACGATTCGTAAGCCCATCTCGAAGTCATGGCTTCACCAACGATAGGCACATACTTGAAAGACTGTAATGATTTGTTCAGGTTGTAAAAGTCTACAACCACTCCACTGAACAACAACTGGGGCACCAAAATTAATGGCACAAGTATATAAATAGTAACAACCGACTTAAACCCTGATGAAATATTCAACCCTAAAATATTGGCCCAAGCTGCTGTAGTGAATAATATGATGAAAAATCTCCATCCCATGCCTTTAATTTCTAGGATATAATTTCCGATCAATACAAATAGCAGCATTTGAACTGCCGATATCATAAACATGATCCCAGCTTTCGAAAAAAGGTAACTTGAACGGCTCAGGTTAAGAAATCGCTCCCTTTCCAGCAATTTACGGTCCCTGAATATTTCCTCGGCACTTAACACCAAGCCTAAAAACAAGGCAACAATTACCGACATAAAAAGGTAAGCTGGTATATTGTTGTTCAGTCCAAAAAAGTAGGTCGTTATATGCCCGGTGGTATCACGGCTACTTCGCATATAAAAAGCCAGTAAAAGAGCCAATACAGGCGCCTCGAGCAAGGTAACAATTAAGTATTGAGTATTTTTGAGTTTTGCCGACACATCCCTTTTGAAATAGAGTTTGGCCTGTTTCCAGGGTGTAGGTGCTTTAAAGTCTGACTTTGGAATTTTTTTCCGGAAAGGCCTTCGGATATTTCGGATAATTGGATCGATTCGTTCCATATACAGGTCGTACCATTCCTGCGGCGAGGTCTTTCTTTGCCTTGTCAGCCTTCCGTTAACATCTACAACCCGGGCCTCGATGTTCCTTAATATCTGGTCTGAATTAATATTACCACACGACAGGCATTCACCTGAGTCGGCATCGACATAATGGTTGATACGTTTGAAATAACCAATAGCATCCAATGGGTTTCCATAATAAATCACCCTGCCCCCCTGGTCAACCACAAGCAGTTTGTCCAATAGCTTAAAGATCTCTGACGATGGCTGATGTATGTTAGCAAATACCAACCTACCCCTGTAGGCTTGTCTTTTGAGCAAGTTCATCACTTTCTCGGAATCACTGGACGAAAGGCCCGATGTGGGTTCATCTACAAATAGCACAGCCGGCTCACGCAGCAACTCCAAAGCAATGTTCAACCTTTTTCGCTGTCCACCGCTCAAGTAGGTGTTTATTGCATCACCAACCTGCAAATCCCTTGCTTCTACCAGATCAAAATCGAGCAATGCAAGCTCAACCAGTTTGTTAATTTGTTCGACACTATAATCGCCAAATGAAAAACATGCGTTGTAAAACAGGTTCTCAAATACCGTAAGTTCTTTGATCAGAAATTCATCTTGGGGCACATAGCCAATCAGTCCTTTAATTTGCCCTGACCTATCAAGGATATTATAGTCGTTTATCCTGATTTCGCCATGGTGGGGTTTTATTATGCCTGCCAAAACCTTAAGGAGGGTTGATTTACCGCTTCCACTACCTCCAATTATTCCAATTAGCCTTCCGGATTCTTCGTTCAGGTTAAACCGCTTAATGCCATTTGGACTGCGTCCATAAGAAAATTCGATATCAGTAGCAGTAAAAACAAACTGGTTGCGGTTCATTGCCCGTATAAACTGACCAAATACCCATATGTAATAAACACTCCCGAACATCGAGTTCTTAATAACAGAACCGGGTGCCCAGATATATGACCTGTTATTTTTTATGTTGTGCCCATTCAGAAGAAGCTCCTGGGTTCCATAATAGCGGAAGACCAATGTATTGGTGGAAGGTATTCTTAGTACAGTAATCTGACCTGCTATTTTATCAATAAAGAGTTGACGAATTTTCAACTCATTTTTTTCCCTGGAAGAGTTTACTAAAAGCAGGTTTTCCTTATCTGTAATCTGTTCCAGTTCTCCAAACGTAAAGTGCTTGGTAGCTTTATATTCCTCCATGGAAATATTAAGCCTGGTGCATACGTCTTCAATAAAATTGAATTGAAACGTCGAAATTTTGCCACCACTGCTGATGAAGTCGAACAAAAAAATCATAATAAAGATTTTCTGCTCTTGCTGCAGCTCTTTGTTGAGGGTTGAGCAAAGTTCGCTTACTGCTTTGATATTGATTATATTCCGTTCTTCCTGGTCCTTGTCTGCAATATCGGTCTGGTCTGGGTGGTACTCTTCCAGGTAACGGTCAAATATTTGTAGGTAGCTATCGACAAGTTCGTTGCTAAATTGCCTTTGCAGGTATTCATAAACAACATCGCGTTCAATGCTGGCCTGCCCTTTCTTGTTCACATAGGCAACCAGAGCAAACAAGCGCATCAAAGCTTTAAGTATCGATTCGTTCATAACCCGGGCAATTAAAAAAGCTGCCTATATTGCAATTTAACAATACAGGCAGCCTTACATAAATTTTATCTATCTAATTACGAAACAAGTGTATCACGAATTGCTTCGATAGTAGAGGTTATTGCTTGTAGTTGTTCTGCATTCAAACTTCCGTCGGTAGCATCGTACAACTCTTTTAGCTTGATCAAAGACCCTTGAAGAGACTGGAGGTACTGGTTATCTGGAAACTTCTCGTTCAGTTTGATCAATTCTTTCAATGGTTGAGCCTGGCTGTAAATAATTTTCACCATCTCGGTATTGTTAAAAGTCTCATCAGAAATATGAGTGGCAATAAACAAGCCTTCGATATAGAAACCATTGGCCATTAAGGCTGCCAAAGCGGGGTCACTCTCTTTGTAAAGGAAGTCATAAACATTGTAAAACATGTTAGTGGCTAATTTTACTAAAGAATCACTGGTAATTTCAGCATCTTCATCGGCTGACATTAAAGTCTTATAATCTATTTTGATGCTTAAATCGTCGACAAGGTCTTTGACGGCTTTTGAATAGGCATCTATATCATCCTGCTTTTCGTTGACAAGTGCATAAGAAAGGTCTGCGCCATAAACACCCAGGTTTACAGCCTTAACATTGGTAATCATGTATTTTTCAATTGCATTTACCGGATTAAGGACTTTGCCTACATAGCTTGCTCCGATTCCTTCAAGCATGTTATAAACCCCCATTGGTTCAGGAAGTGGAAACACAGCTGTCTCCAAGCCTTCTTTTATATCTTCTTTGCTTATCTTATCTCCTTGGTCTGTATTTGATGAAGTATCGGTACTTTGTTTGCACGATACGATGAACACAAGCATTAAAATGCTCAATACTGTTGATTTTAGTTTCATACAATTAGTTTTTAGTTTAGGATTTTGTTCGTGAAATTACAATCCTATGTTTTTTTTACGGGTACAAAGATAGCATTTCTGAACGTATGGAATATAGCCTAATCTAAAAATTCACCATTTATTAATATTTGCTTGATAGTTTGTTTTATGGAAACTTCAAACTCGAAACTCTGAACTCATTTCTTTTCCTTATTTTTGCAGCATGTCGACTAAAAAAATCCGTATCGAAAAAGATTTTCTGGGCGAGAAAACCATTCCAGAAGATGCCCTGTACGGTATTCACTCCATCCGGGCAAAGGAAAATTTTCCGGACAACACTGTATTTCATATCGAATGGTACAAAGCACTAGGTTCAGTAAAAAAAGCCTGTTATTTAACTGCTAAAGATTTTTTCGAAAAAGCTTCAGAAAAAATCCAGATGGAACAAACAAACCTTAAAATAATTTCTCCTGATATATTGAATGCATTGGTTTCTGCTGCTGAAGAAGTTGAATCCGGTAAATGGTTTGAACATTTCATTACCCCAGCAATATCCGGAGGGGCTGGAACAAGTATCAACCTTAATATCAACGAGATAATCTCCAACCTTTCATTGAAAAAACTTGGTCATGAAACAGGCAATTACCAGATAATTGATCCTATTGAAGAAGCAAATATTTTTCAATCGACCAATGATGTAGTACCAACCTCTTTAAGAGTTGCTACAATTAGGCTGCTTATCGATCTTGAAGAGAAAATTAACGAAACCCGTTTCGATATTGAAAAACTGGAAAAGAAACACAACAACCACCTTAGAAAAGGATATACCCAGATGCAGGAAGCTGTACCATCTTCGTTCGGAAGGCTTTTTAGCACCTATAACGACGCCCTTTCCCGAGACTGGTGGAGGGTTTCTAAATGTTTCGAGCGCATTAAAGTGGTTAACCTGGGGGGCAGTGCAATAGGGTCTGGAATAACAGCACCAAGGTATTTCACTATGGAGGTTACCCGAAAGCTTCAGGAAATATCCAATCTCCCGGTAACACGCGGAGAAAACCTTTTTGATGCCACAAACAATCTGGATACTTTGGTAGAAGTACACGGCATTCTTAATGCCCATGCGGTAAACCTCGAAAAAATGGCCAACGACTTAAGGTTGTTGTCTTCCGACTTGCTGGAAAACAAGACAGTTGAAATTCCAAAAAAGCAGATTGGCAGTTCCATAATGCCCGGAAAAGTCAATCCTGTAATACCCGAATTCGTTATTAGCTGCGCACACCGGATATATTCAAACGATGCAATAGTTACAAGCCTGAGTGCTCAAGGGTGCCTCGAACTCAATGCCTATCTCCCGATGATAGGACATGCCCTCATAGATAGTTTAAAACTATTGATCGCTTGTAACCAAACAATCAAACAAAACCTGTTTGATGGCCTAATTATCAAACCTGGCCTGGCTGAGCTGTCCCTTTTTAAAAGCCCTTCCATCACAACAGCATTGGTGCCTTACATTGGTTACAATCAAGCATCGAAGCTGGCCTTGCAGATGAAAGAAAACCAATGCGACATTTTTGAGGCAAACAACGCATTGAAAATCATGGTAATCGACAAATTAAAAGATGCCCTATCGCCTGAAAAACTGTTAAAGGCAGGGTTCACCCTAAAAGACATTCAGGGCAATCAATAAATTATCAAAAATGGCAAAAGGCAAAGAACATAAACCACATATTGGGATTTTTGGCAGGCGAAACTATGGTAAAAGTTCACTGATTAATTTGCTTTCCGCACAGGATATCTCGATTGTGTCGGAAACAGAGGGCACAACGACTGATCCGGTTAAAAAATCGGTTGAAGTTCATGGTCTGGGTCCGGTAATCTTTATTGATACTGCCGGTATTGATGATAAAGGAGCCCTTGGAGCCATGCGCGTATCAAAATCAATAAAAACCATTGAACAAATCGATATGGCCTTATTGGTCATTGCCAACAATGAGTTTGGCAGCCATGAAAAGAACCTGATTGATAAATTTAGAGCCTATAAAACACCATTTCTAATTGTATCAAACCGAAATGATGATGTACCTCTTGAAAAGACTTTCAAAGAGCTTATCGAGAAAGAATACACACTGGAAATTTTTCCCTTCAGTACAATAAAAAGCAATGACGCTGAAAAAGAAATATTGCTAAAAAAAATTAAGGCAATTATGCCCGATACAGCATGGAAAAAACCCTCGCTACTCGGTGACCTCGTAAGTTATGGTGATATAGTTTTGCTTATTGCACCTATTGACATTGAAGCTCCTGAAGGAAGGTTGATATTACCTCAAGTACAGACCATTAGGGATATTTTGGACAATGATTGTACAGCTATTGTACTTAAGGAGCGGGAGGTTGACTCTTTTTTGCGTAAAACGGGCATTAAGCCCAAATTAGTTGTTACTGACAGCCAGGTGTTTTTAAAGGCAGATGCTTCCATTCCTAAAGATATACCTCTCACCAGCTTTAGCATTCTGTTGGCAAAACAAAAGGGAGATTTTTACAATTACATAGAAGGCACACCAAAGATCGGTGAGCTCAAAGATGGCGATAGGATTTTGCTATTGGAGTCTTGTACACACCATGTTTCGTGCGATGATATCGGACGGGTAAAAATCCCTCGATGGATAAGCAGCTACACAGGTAAAAGAATAGAATATGATACTGTTGCCGGATTAGACAACTTGCCACGCCCAATTGAAGACTATGCACTGGTAATCCAGTGTGGCGGATGCATGATTACCCAAAAACAACTGCAAAACAGGCTTAAAGAGGCAATTGACAAAAAAATTCCTGTAAGCAACTATGGTATGTCCATCGCTTATGTTCAAGGGATATTTAGCAGGGCAGTTAAGCCTTTTACCAATCTGTCTATAGAGGAGGATTATTTATAAATTTTGAATGCTTAAGCGGAGATTGGTTGGATGTCAAAAAAACAAAAGTCAAATGTAAATTCGTTCTTTCTTATATGCCCATCCTGAAGCAAGGGAATAATAGAAAATACCTTAATTAGTTTTGTCTAATTTTTTTTCCAGCATTAAATTGTATTTCTTCAACTTCGAATCCACAATCCTTTTGCTTTTTTGTGCATTTGCCCGTATAGATTTAGCGATCATTTTTTCATGCATGTACTTGGCCTCATGGTATTCATAGGTATCTTTATACCAGGCATTAAATCTGCGGCTTTCTCTTTTAATAGCCTTGCGCTGGTATTTTAATGCTTTCAGGTTAATCTTGTTTTCATCAGCCTGAAGCATGTTGTGCCGATCCAATTTTCCAGTATATACCCTTGATTGCTCATAACTTGTTATAAGATCCATCAATACCTTGTTGTGCTCTTGTTTTATTGAATCAGAAAAATTTGTTTCCTTGTAGAGTTTTTTCAGAATACCACTCTGCTGTTTTAATGATGATTGCAGCAGATTGACATTGGAATAAAAATCTGTCGATTTCTTGCGCATTATTCGTTTAGAACTTTTCTTTTTTGCCAAAAGATCAGCAATTGCATAATATTCAGACACCAAATTATCTACATTTGCTTTAATTTTATCTTCATCGATCTGGTCAAGATATACTATTAAATCATGAATCACACCAGCAAAAACATTATTGCCATATTCAATACTATCATCCAATTGTGCATCTCGTTCAATTCTTTGATCAATAACCAGGAAGAGAGAATCAGATTTTGAAACAAGACTATCGTTACTTGCACGAAGGGATAATAATTCAGCATACATCTCATTTACTTTCTTAAAATCGATTTTTACTGTGTCATTTTCTGCACCATCAGGGATAATCCTTAGTTTTGCCCGCTCTGCCCTGAGCAAATATGATTCTTGTTTTTTTCGGAATGAGCCTGACCTGCCCACTATGGATTTGTTCCCCGATCTGAAGGAGCTTTTTGCAGATCTTGCTTTAGAATCAACTTTACGAGCTATGCGATTTTGGCTTGACTCCAGTTTTTTTAATTCTGTCTTGCGCACCCTATATACCGAGTCGTTGATTTCAATATGCCGTTGTATGGCTTCTAAAATGATTCCATAATCCCTGGAATACTTTTCGAATAGTCCTAAGTTCGAAGCCCTTATTTCCCTATCTATATCATAAGGTGATGATAGAGCTACATATCCGTTAGCCAAATCAAAATAATTATGAGGATTGAACTGGTTGCCTGTAATCCCTTCCTGTTTCATGATATGCTCCCGCTCTTTGCCCTGCAATTGCTGCAGGTTATTTGCATATTCAGAATATGGCTCTTTCTGTAAGACTGAATCCTTTTCAAAGGAAACAAAGCTATAGGGTAAACTAGTATTAAACCAGGCTGGTTCGAGCGGATAATGTGTGAGCACCAATGAATCCGCAGGTATATCAAACCAGAAATCATTCTTTTCCGCTTTATAAGTCAGTTTATTCTTTGGCGAGTTTATCCCGGTCAGTTTGTTCAGTAGTTTTCTGTGCAACCGCGATTTCAAATATAGGTGACCTGCACCCCAGGTAGGATCAGCAAACTTCCATGAAGAATCGGCATAAAAAACCACCCAGCTGTGCTCTGCGCGTAAAAATGGCATGCCTTTATAATACCTAAATCCTTTGCTATACCCAGACACAACGTAACTCTCGATTCCAACAGTATTGCACAATTCAGAATAGATTAAGGAATATTCATAACAAACACCTCGCTGCTTTGAGAGTATCTCTTGTGGGGAATAATTGGGCAATTCAAACCTTTTAAAAGATTTTATATCATAAATTATATTTGCAGTAACCCAATCATAAATTTGTTTGGCCTGGACGTAGTCACTTTCGCTTGTATCTACTATGGTTAAGGCAAATTTATCCAGCTTCTCCTGGGCATGGATTATCCCAAAATGAAAAACAAAAAGCAACAATGGCAAAGTTAGCTTTTGAAACATACTGAATTTGAAATATTTGTACAATAATAAATAAAACTGCAGTTGAAAAAAAGTTTAATTGCCCTAACAATTGTGAATAACTCTTGTTTACACAAGAAAATTGTGTTTTTAGGTTTCTTTTTGCATGCCTGGAAGTGTGAAACTAAATATACTGCCATTTCCATTGGTGCTTTCAAACCAGATCGAACCGCCATGTCTTTCGACAAAATCCCTACATACAAGCAATCCAAGCCCGGTACCAGATTCTTTTTCTGTTCCGTGCGTTGTATATTGTGCTTTGGGATCAAATATTAATTTCTTTCTCTCATCCTTAATTCCAATTCCATTATCAGTAATTGAGAAACTAAAATCTGAATTTTTATTTCTAGAAACAGTAATCTTTACTTCTCCACCCCTATAAGAATATTTGATCGCATTAGATATTAAATTTCTAAATATGGCTTTGAGCATATTGATATCTGCACATACAATAAGATCTGAATCGATCAAATTCAGTATAATTATCTTCTTTTCATCTATAACACCTGCAAGAAGCTTAAAAATTTCATCCAACACCTCTGACAGTTTTACATGCTCTGGCAAGAACCTTATTTTATTGTTTTGAGCCCCTGCCCAGTCCAGCAGGTTAACCAAGAGTTCATAACCTTTGTTTGCTGATAATTTTAAAAGTCTGCCGTATTTTTGCATTCTTTCCAAATCGCCGTTTTCAATGGCCTCTAACAATACATCCGTCAAGCCTGCCATTATTCCTATTGGGTTTTTAAGATCATGGGCAATAATAGAAAACAATCTTTCCTTGGTATTATTTAGCTCCTGCAGTTCAATTTCCTGTAATTTTTTTTCAGTGATATCCTGAAATATCCCTTTGACACCAATATGCCCCCCATACTTGTCGCAAAATGGCTTTCCTTGAATAATAATATATTTGATCTTGTTATGTTTGTCCTTTATCTGGTATTCATCGACATATCCCCTTCCAGTTTTTTTTATGAATATATCGTCGAAGAGATCATAAACATTATATATTTTATCGATTTGCAAATGCTTTTTTAGAATTATTTTAGGATTCTCTTCATCAGGTTTATAACCAAATATGTGGAACAGTTCATCTGACCAAACAAACTCTTCTGAATTCAAGTAATACTTCCAGGAGCCAATTCTTGCCAATCGATGAGCTTCTATTAATTGTTCATTCTTTTGTTTAATTTCATCCTCAGCTTTTCTTTTTTCTGTTATTTCATTAAAAACAATAATGAGAAAACCATTGAGGTAATTATATATTAACTCTACAAGCTTTTCTTTACCTATTTTGGATACCAGCTTAAATTCACGCTTTATTTCCTTTTCGCTGCCCGAAAAAAGTTTGTCAATATCGTCATTCCATAATTCAAGCATGGCATTACAGTATTCCTCTTTTTTGCAATAAGACCACACCCAGTCACTAAATGTGTTTAACTCTTTAAATGTGTATCCGAAAACAGAGGTAAACTTTTGGTTGACAAACACAAACTCACCTTCCTCGGTAAGTATTGCAAGAGCCTGAGGTATAGAAGCTATTAAGCGAAGAAAAAACTTTGAATCAGTTTGATCTGCTTTAATTTCCAGCTCTTTAAAAATATTTGATTTTGTATGAGAAAACGTTTTTGAATGCACGCCTTTAGGTATCTATTTTTGTTTAATCCTCACAGAATATCTTTATATAAGGTAATAAATATATCTGAGAATTATAGTTAAAAGAAGCTTAAAAAAATAACCAACATGATAAATATCACAAAAAATAGACCAGATGTAGGTATACAGATACGATTATTATTGAGACAAACATTAGCGGCAATCCTATTTTAGCATAATCCAAAAACTTTAAGGGGTATTTGGTTTTTTGGGAAAATCCCGCTACAATTATATTTGCGGCAGCGCCAATTATGGTGCCATTGCCTCCAAAACATGCCCCTAACGAGAGTGCCCACCATAAAGGATCAATATTGCCTCCTGCCGCCTCACCCATTGTCTCAATAACTGAAATCATTGTTGCGGTATAAGGAATACTGTTGATAAAAGTTGTGCTTAATGCTGATACCCATAAAACAAGTTGAGTGGCTGCACTGAGGTTGCCATGGGTCATTTTTATCATTTTATCAGAAACATAAGCAATAACACCTGTTTTTTCGAGCCCACCTACCAGGATAAACAGACCGATAAAAAAAAACAATGTGGCCCATTCAACCTCTTTCAATATTTCTTCAGGATCTTCACGGGTGACCAACATTAGTAAAAAGCCCCCTCCTAAAGCCAATGATGCAAGAGAAATCTCATGCAGATGCTGCGTTACGAAGGCTAAAATAATTAGCCCAAAGACTACCAAGCACTTAATCAATAATTTTTTGTCCTGAATGGCCCTATTCTCGTTAAATGCCTCCAATTTTTCTTTGTTTATCTCTGAAGCATTAAGCTTCTTATAATATATTAACCTGAGTAAAAAGAAAGTAACAATTGATACAATAACCACTACCGGAAGGTTGTTTTGAATAAATTCGGTAAAGCCTAAGTGAGTGGCCCCTCCAATCATTATGTTTGGTGGATCGCCAATTAGTGTTGCAGCACCGCCAATATTAGAAAAAAGTATTTCAGAAATCAATATGGGGGTTGGGGTAATTTTCAGTGTTTCGGCTACGGCAAAAGTAATGGGCACAACAATTAACACAGTTGTTACATTGTCCAAAAATGCTGACAAAACACCTGTCACAATTGATAATACAACAAGCATTTTCCATGGATTTCCTGCAGTTAGTTTAACCCCCTTGATTGCGATATATTCAAACAATCCTGATTTACGCATAACAGTGACTGTTATCATCATACCACATAACAGTCCAACAGTATCAAAGTCTATAAAATCAATAGCTTCCTCTTGTGACACTATATGAAAAGCGACAAGCAAAAAGGCTCCCACAGATGCAGCTACAGCATTCGGCAGTTTCTCTGTTGTAATAAAAGTAAAGGTCAACAGAAAAACACAAAGAGTGATTATAGTTCCATAACCCGATATATTTAAAGCTAGTGCTTCAATCATCTATTCTTTTTTATCTTCGAGTGATATAGACAAGATTTCAATTCTGGTTATCATTCCTATAACCAATTTTCCTTTAAGGACAGGAAGCATAGGCACATTAGCTCTTGAAAGCAAATCTGCGGCATAGGACATAGAATCATCTGGGCTTACCCAAGGATACTTTTTATCAACAAGTGTAGACACTTTTTCATCGAGAATGCCATGAAGATAGGATGCAATCTGATCAACATCTGCCATAAAAGAGGTATTGTAGATCGATTTGATGTAAGAGGGTATTGCTGCCTCAAGAATATCCTGTTCGCTGATACACCCTACATAATCACCAAAACGATTAACAACAGGTAAGGCTCTTAACCTATGTAGCCGCATAGTGTTAATTACTTTTCTGATGCTGGTATCTTCACAGACTGACGAGAGGTCTTTAAATAAATAGTTTTTCACCCTTTTCATTCCACTTCCTCCAGTGAAATTCGTTTAATATTTGAGACAATCAGATCAATATCCCTTATTTCTTTGTATAAATCTTCAACATCTGTCAATCCGGCTGCTGAGGCGAAAAGCATAGTTTCCTTTATAGACTTGTTTTGCAGTAGGGCATGTGTAAAACCAGAAATAAAAGCATCGCCATACCCCAACATATTTACAATCTTTAAATCTTGGGGCCTCAATATGTAAGACTTTTCCCGAGTTATTACCACAACATTTTCAATCCTATGAATAAACATAACACACTCTGTTTCTGGCGAGTGGGTTAGGATATATCTTCCTGCCTCCAAAAATTTGGAAATACCGTCAACTTCTTTTCCAAACAAAACATGGTTGCTTCTCATGTCAGGCACAATAATATAAGGAGAAGCTTTTAGGTAACATTCTGTATGGTCAGGGTTGGTATGAAGGATTGATCTCACTTTTCTATTTCGTGCAAGAGTAATCATCCTGCACATCAGATCTTCATTGGCTCCCTTTGGCAAGGAACCCGCAATAACCAGAAATTTTGCTCTATTCAAAGCCCTTTCGAATGATTCTAAGAAATAGGATATATCTTCTTCGTTGACTTTCTGTCCAAAGTCATTGATTTCAGTTAGGGTTTCGTTGGTCCTGTCAAGAATTGAGGTGTTTGTGCGGGTATTTCCTTCGGTAAATATGAAGTTTGTTGTGATACCTTCTTGATGTAAATAGTCGCAAAGCATATGTCCTGAATGCCCTGCTGCAAATCCAGATGCTATTACTTCATTGCCCAATGCTTTAAGGTTCCTTGCTATGTTTACACCTTTCCCTCCAGCAGATAGAATACTAAATTCTCCTTCTTCTAACCGGTGTAACTTGTGCAATTCAAAACTATTTAGAACAAGCACTTTGTCTATGGCAGGATTTAAAGTAACTGTTAATATCATAATAGTTTCGGCGATTACTCATTATCAATACAACCAAGGTATCTAAATATAATGAATAATCGCCGAAAAATGAAATTTAACAAACAGAATAACCTGACTACCAGACTTTAGAGCTAATTCACATCACTCCTGAAGGGAGAGGCTGGCAATCCTTCTTTATTGAAGAGGTTAGGTTCTGCTGTATCCCTCCATCCAAATCTGATTTTTTGTGGATCTTTCACTAAAGCCGAAGATACCACAACTTTATTGCCTTCGATACGGGCCGAAGCATCAAGAAATTTGTTGTCAGGACCTGCCAGTTCAAAATAAGACAGTTCCTCTCCTTTACTGTCAAGTCCAGAACCAACCGATGTAAATTCAACAACCACATTTCCGTCCTTTTCATAAGCTGATTTGAACTGGGGCCCTGAGGCTATAATACCTTCAACACCATAGTCGTTTTTTAGAGCCAATAGCGCTAGGCGACGCCCAACTTCCTGTTTGTTTCCAGGATGAATATTATTTGGATTTCCAATATCTGTAGTGACAACCATGCCTACATTCTTCTCCTTGAGGGTCAACAATTGGGCTTCACGCAACTCAGCTGTGGCACTTGGTTCTGTCTCTCCATAGTTAAAAGGTGCTATCTGAACATAATAGAAAGGAAAATCGCCTAACTGCCATTCATCCCTCCAATTTTTAATCATCTGTGGAAACAAGCTTTGGTACTGCTTTCCCCTGCCAACATTTGCTTCTCCCTGATACCAAATTGCTCCCTTAATGGTGTACGGTATCAAGGGCTTTAACATTGCATTGTATAGAACTGTAGGAGTATATGCATCAAAATCGTAATTTATTTTTGGGGCATTTTCATGACTGGTTTCACCATCACCATATATAAAAAGCTTATTCCTGCTAAAGACAGCAATAGGCTTATATTTCCATTGGCCAGAAAGGTTGAAAAGCTCTTTGTCCCCTTTTTTTATAGCCAGGTTTTCATTTCCAAAGATACCACCCCCACCCCGGGTATCAATTACTCTTACCGCAATTGTATTTTGTCCTTTTTTCAACAGGCCCGAAGGAATAGAATATTCCCTGTCTTTAGACCAGAATCCATCTACTTCAATTCCTCCAACTTTAGTTCCATTGACATACACTATATCCATGTCATCTATTGGACCAAGAAACAACTTTATACCTTCAGGGTAATGAATATCCTCATAATTAAACGTTTTCCGGAACCACACAACTCCATCAAAAATCCCAAGTTCCTGACTTTCCCATAAATTGGGCAATTCCATGGTTTTCCATCCTGAATCATCATAATCAGGAAGTGCCATATCAAGATCTCCAATATTAAAATCAACAAATGACCCATCTAACAAAGTTTCCTCCATATCCTCACTTTTCAATTTTGAAAGCCATTTATTAAATTCATCTATTTGTACTACTGCCTCTCCCATACCCTTCTCAATATCTTCATAGCCTTCGACACTGACCAGGTATCTGGTGCTGGTCCACGATTCTGCAGGAGTTCCTCCCCAACTACTATGAATCAAACCTATTGGAATATCCAACTCATTCTGCAACTGTCTGCCAAAAAAGTAAGCAGTAGCAGAGAATGCCCTGGCGACCTCAGGGGTACAAACTTGCCAGCTTCCACTACAGCTATCAAGTGGAGTAAAAGAAATGGCCTTTTCAACCGTATACATGCGTAGTTTAGGGAAATTTGCCTGGTTTATTTCAGATTGCGAATAGTTAATAGTATCTCTAGACGAAAACCCTTCCAAAGGCATTTCCATATTTGACTGGCCCGAGCACAACCAGACTTCTCCAATTAAAACATCTGAAACAACCAACATACTTTTACGGGCTTTAATAGCTATGGTGTATGGACCTCCATATTCGGGAGTCTTTAAATCGCCTTGCCATTTCCCTGATTTATCGGTCCTTACACTGACTGACTCGCCCCAAGAAGGTTCTATTGTAACGATAATTCCAGGATCACACGTCCCCCATATTGGGCTATGTGATTTTTGCTGGAGTACCATATGGTCGGTAAATAAACTTCCTAATTTAATTTCCGGGGTTTGATTGGAGCAACCAATTAAACTAACTATTGAGAGGAAAATAAAAAAACGATTCATTGTGACTGTGTATTAAGTGTTGTGTTAATATGGCGGAAATTAATAAAAATCTAATAAATGGTAATTTTTCTATTCTCTTTTTTTATCAAGATTCACATTCTGTTTCAGTAAGCTTTTTTAAAAAACAGGAATATTTTGGCATTATTCTTGTCTTGACAATTTAACCAAGATCCTAATTATGAAAACGTTAATACTCTTAACAACAATATTTATTATCACGCTCCCCTCAAATGTTCTCGCCAATAAAAAATATAAAAAACTGCCACCCAATCAGATAAAGGATGTTTTTGTTCGGTTCGATCCAAACTGCCTAAGGATTCCAGGCGCAAAATTACCAATAGGTATAACCACTGTTTTGAAAAATGGAGACGTTACAGAAACCAGGGGATTCCTGGATGGAGAAACCCGCTGGAGGAATTTTAAAATTAGAACTGAAGGAGGCTACTTCTTAAACGGTAATTTATTTCTAAGCAACATTGATAAACCGCTTAAAGGAAAAGGCATTACTGTTTTCGTATTTAACCGAAAGACAAAACAGCTTATCAAAGAACAATTTATTCCTTTCAACTTTGAAGTTGACATTAAGCTCCTTACAAAAACAGGGTTTAAAAAAGCTCCCGGGCAAAGTATTGATATTGGTTTTAAAAAAACATACAACAATCAAATGAGTTCTTATGCCTGGCCTAGAAACAACACCCAAGCGTTGAATGAATTTACAATTTATGCAGATGGGGCTTTTCTTAAAAATGGTAACATACTCATCCATCCTGACCCTTTTAAAATTAATAACCATAAAATAAAAGTTAAGGCTATTTATAAGAACAATCAATCATTAAGCGATTCGATTGAGGTAACACTCGACTATAGGGCCAACTATCACTATTTCAGTTCTGGAAGTAATGGCTTTAGTGGATTTTGGGGCTCGTCAGGCAGCAGTGGATCAAGCAGCTGTAATGGTAGCAACGGCCAAGATGGAAAAAATGGAGACCATGGCAGCAATGGCCCCGACCTGGAAGTTTATGCCGATGCCTATTTTGATACAATAATCAACGAAGAATTACTATTTGTAGAAGTAACCCAATTGGGCAGGGTGTCAAAAAAAAGTTATTTTATTAATGTTGATGGCGGATCGATTAGAATATGCAGCGATGGTGGGGATGGCGGCAATGGTGGGGATGGCGGGGATGGCGGTAGCGGAGGTAATGGGAAGGATGGTGAAAAACATTCTAAAACAATACATGTTAATGACAGCACAACCAAAACCATAGAATGGCAAGATCCGGGGAAAGCTGGAGGACATGGGGGAGATGGGGGATATGCAGGAAACGGTGGAGATGGGGGCCATGGAGGCTACATAACAATATACTACACACAATACGCACAACAATATCTTCATTTGATCCAGGCTACCAGCAGAGGAGGTGATGGTGGTGATGGTGGTGATGGAGGAAACGGTGGTAGTGGAGGTAATGGCGGTAATGGCTCGCCCGACGGACCCGATGGATCCGATGGCAGACCAGGAAACGATGGTTTTGATGGTTACGATGGAAATCCTGGTAAAATCACCCTAGTTTTAGTGGAACAATAAAAACAAATGCCCCAAGTATATGCACCTGACAATGCACTGAGCCAAAACAAAAGGCAAAGGTGTTTTACGAACTGAAGAATTATAACTCCAGCCATTCTATCGATAAAAATCTGTAGTACTACATGTGGGTATTTTAATCCGGAATATGCATTAGAGAAAATCTATTGAATATTGAAATTGCTTCAATAAAAGTCGTTTCAAATACTTGTTTCTATTACCATAGCGGTGCAATGATTCAACTCACCAAGTCCTTCTATTTTTGCATTTTTAACCTTTATAACGAAGCTCGAATACATAATCCGGGTTCAAATATGTATATTTAAAGTCTCAAAATTAATAAGTAAATAAAGTATTATACATTCCTGTTATGAATAAATTGTGGATAAAAGTTATATTTTCAATGATATATCTGAGTGTGATTTGTGTGTCAGGTACTATAGAAGCGCAGGAACCAAATCTTCTGGTAGTATATAATTTTGACTCTGTAGCCGATTCTTCCGGCACATATACAGGTTCGCTTCAAAATGGTGCAGAACTAGTAGATTACAATGGAATTCCCGTTTTGAAACTTGGCAGTGAAAATGGTTATTTTGATTTTGGTCAAGGTATTGGTGAAATCATTGCCAGTCTGGACAGTTTTTCCATTTCCACGGATATAATGATACCAACCAGTACCAATATTTCACAGAATGGAAATTTCGTTTGGACCTTTGCCAATTCAGACAACATGGCCGCGGCGGCCAATGGAAACATGTTCCTGACTGCTATTTCAACCCGGTATGCAATTTCACAAACCGCTTGGGCTGCAGAATCAAATGTAAATTCTTCAAAAGCCCTTACTAAAGGGAAATGGATAAATTTGACTTACACACAAAAAGCCAACACAGGCAATATTTATGTAGATGGAGTATTATGGAAAAGTAATAGCATCTCTTTAGTCCCTGCAAATATTGGTTCTACATCACACAATTATTTGGGCAAGTCATGCTATTTATCAGATGCATATCTTAAAAATGCCGAATATCACAACTTCCGTATATATGAAGGTGCTATTAGTGAGGCAGATATTCTTGGATTGTGCAACAGTTTACCAGATTTGAACAATTATAATGACAGCATTTACATTTTAGAGGTTATAGGTGAAATTATGTTAGCCGATACAGATTCAGTACGGTCCAAGTTAACTCTTCAGGAAATTGTTGGTAACGGTGTTAATGTTACATGGAGCAGTTCAGATATTAGCGTACTTTCAAACAATGGTGATGTAACGCGTCCTGCCCAGGGAGCAGATCCTATATCTGTAAATCTTACTGCTACATTTACTTACAACAACATTTCAATTTCAAAAGTTTATACTGTTATAGTACTTCCTAAACTGAGTGACCAGGAGAGTGTTGAATTTGATTTAAACAATATTTCTATCGATGGGAATGTTAACAACGTTCGTGTTTCCTTAAAGCTACCCATCGTTTCTTTCGAAGGATCAAGAATACAATGGACCTCCAATTCTCCTGATTATATGAATGATGTAGGAAGGGTAATCAAACTTCCTCCTGTTGGAAGTGGTAAAAAAACAGTTACCCTAACTGCTACAGTAATAAAGGGTACTGCAAGTATGAGCAAGGATTTTGAGGTTAAAATTGCAGAAGACGAAGGTAAATCTGCATATCTTTTTACGTACTTCACAGGTAATACTGAATCCGACGAACAAATACGTTTTGCAACCAGCTATGATGGATATAACTATACTGCACTTAACAATGGTGACCCTGTAATAGGTTCAGATACAATATCAATAAAAAATGGTGTTCGGGATCCCCATATATTGCGTTGTGAAGATGGGAACACTTTTTATATGGTTGTCACAGATATGAAGTCAAGTGAAGGATGGTCGAGTAACCGGGGTATCGTAATGCTGAAATCTACTGATCTTGTTCATTGGACTCATTCAACTGTACATTTTCCAACTAAATGGCCAATAAAATGGTCCAACGTGACCAGGGTATGGGCCCCTCAGACTATTTATGACCCTAGTGCTGGTAAATACATGGTTTATTTTTCATTGCTTACCAATGACGGTACTGTTTCTTATGATAAAATTTATTATTGTTATGCCAATGATGATTTTACCGATCTTGAAGGAGAACCTGTATTTTTTTACGATCGTGGATCAGCTACCATAGATGGAGACATTGTTTACAACGAAACGGACAGCTTATACCATTTGTTTTATAAAAATGAAGGACAAGGCGGTATCTGTAAGGTTACATCAAAAACACTTACCCCTATAGATGGTCAACCTGATGGCTCACAATGGAGCAACCCTTCCGATAGACTTGAACAGACCAACAATGCTGTGGAAGGAGTTGGAGTGTTCAGACTTATCAATTCAGATGATTGGGTCATGATGTATGACGTTTATAGTAGTGGTTATTATCAATACAATGCCTCAAAAGATTTAGCCAACTTTTCTTTCGTTAAGAATAGCACTAATTTAAGTGCAAGACACGGCACAACTATTCCTATTTCTGAGGAAGAATTGAATAGGCTGGGTGAGGCTTTCCCTAGCTCCTCATTTTCAAATTCGCCAATGGGAGCGCGAGAAATAAATATTCGCCAGGATGAACTTACAATTGACAATTCTACCAGGCATATAGAAATACCTGTTCGTTTAGGTGTTGATATAAAACAATACAATCCTATGCTATATGCTTCCCCGGGGACAAATATTACGCCAACAGGACCTCAGGATTTTTCTGGAGGACCTGTAAAATATTATTTCACCCTTAATGGAAAAACAGTTATATATAGTGTAAGAGTATATATAGCCGTAAATCCAATCATTCCTGATTTTCATGCTGACCCTGAAATTTTATTTTCTGAAAAAACACAACGATATTATATATACCCAACTACGGATGGATATCCTAGTTGGGGAGGATATTCTTTTGATGTTTTTTCATCTCCCGATTTAGTAAACTGGACAAATGAAGGCACTATCCTTGACTTGAGCACCAATCAGGTTTCCTGGGCTTCAGGCAATGCTTGGGCTCCTTGTATTGAAGAAAAGAAAGTGGGGGAAAATGAATATAGATATTACTTTTATTTTAGTGGTGAAAGTGGAGGCAAGAAGATTGGAGTTGCTGTAGCCAATGATCCTACTGGTCCCTTTACTGATATAGGAGCACCTTTAATCTCTGATTTACCTAGTGGTGTATCCAGCGGACAACAAATTGATGTAGATGTGTTTACTGATTCTGTAAGCGGGAAAAGCTATATCTATTGGGGTAATGGATATATGGCAGTTGCTGAATTAAATGATGATATGGTTTCTTTGAAAGAAGGAACAACTCAGGTTATTACTCCTTCAGGTGGCTCATTAAGCACTTTTGCATACCGCGAAGGCACATATGTTTTTTATCGCAACGGCAAGTATTATTTCACCTGGTCGGTTGATGATACCGGCAGCCCTAATTATCATGTGGCATATGGCACATCTGATTCCCCGACAGGACCTATTACTGTTGCTGATAATCCAATTGTAATTATTCAGGAACCTACAAATCAAATATATGGAACAGGGCACAATTCCATTTTAAAAATTCCAGGACGTGATGAATGGTATATAATATATCACCGCATAAACCGTGAGTATATAAACAACGATCCTGGTATTCATCGTGAAGTATGTATTGACAGGTTATATTTTAATGAGGATGGCAGCATTCAACAGGTAGTACCTGCAAAACTAGATTATAGCCTTAATAAAAGTCAATCAATTATTTTCGATGATATTACCGAAAAAGCCTATAGTGATCCTGACTTTTTACTGTCTGCCAAAAGTACATCAGAACTGGACGTAACATTTATTTCTTCTGACACTAATATTATAGCAATTACAGGCAGTACAGCAACAATAGTGGGAACAGGCCTTGTTACCATTACTGCAATGCAAGAAGGTAATGCTGAATATGATCAAGCGGAGCCTGTGTCTAAAGAAGTTACAGTAGCAAAAGCTGATCAGATAATTACTTTTAGTGACATTGCGGATAAAGTAGTTGGTGATGAGCCATTTAAATTAACAGCAACCAGTTCTTCAGGCTTACCACTTGAATATTCTTCCAGCAACAATGTTGTTGCCACAATAAGTGGAGATATATTAACTATTTTAAGTGCCGGTACAACAAATATAACAGCAAGCCAGGCTGGCAATACCAATTACAACCCTGCCACAGATGTAGTAAAAGTGCTTAATGTTGCTACAACTTCTATCGATTTAATTAGTGAAAAGAATATAGCTGTAAAGCCAAATCCTGTTAATGGAGTATTGACCATAACCTTAAAAGAACAAATAACTGAAGGAGCAATAAATATATATTCTACAAATGGCAATTTGGTTTTTTATGAAGTGTTGGAGGGCGACTGTTTAAAAATAGACATGGGCAGTTTCCAACAGGGAGTATATATTCTAAAAATAAAGTCAAGCGAAGGAGAATTTATTAAGCAAATAGTAAAAATATAGAATAAGCCTTCGGGAGCTTTCTGTTTGATGATTTTTCCCCTTGTAGCCTTATTGTAGCATCTTTAAGGTTGCCAGGGTATTTTTAATCCAAATTAGGCATTAAAAATAAAAAACAATATCTAATCGACTAAAGTTGCCTTCGGCGATCTCATAAACTCGGCTCACATGACAAAGTGGTTCCTTTCATTCACCGCTTAGGTGCTCATCCAGGTCAGGATTAACCTGCTCTAAATGCACTAGTTCAGCACTTATGCGCTTTCTATTGCATAGATCGGATTAAATGTTGTTTCCTAACAGTCGTCACTGTTTCTTAACGTTCAGTCCTTCCCGCAAGCAACTTTCAAAATTGATCAAGCTTGTAAATATTTATCTTTTTTTAGGGGTTTGTCAGATTCGACTAGTTAATAAAACAGTAGAAATAAAATAGTTTCGTAGAATGTCTACCAGCCTACCTTTCTGTATAATGTTTTGAATCACCCCAACTGCCATAACCAATCGTATTGCCAGCCAATGCCACCCTTACTTCCATACAGTTTTTACAGTCTTCAGCCGAATCGTCGGTGCAGGGCTTGTTTTCATATAACTTATAATCATCCCTGAATTGGCCCGGGGTTATGTTAGGCATGATAACGTTTGCTCCTATTTTTAATGCTTTCTCACGTCCCAGTTTATCAATTGCCTGCAATGCTGTTGCTGCAGCAATATTAATCTTAGGCATCATAATCCTAAGAATGGCTATCATTTTTAAAGCCAATTGAAAGCGGTCTTCTAAGGGCAAAAGTGAATCGCGATGAACGAATAAAGGTGTATCGGCATGCTCAATATAGGGCCCCATTCCAACCATGTCAATACTAAATTCGCGAAGGAAAACCAGGTCATTTGCGAGGTCTTCCATGGTCTGAAAAGGCAAACCAATCATAATCCCACTCCCGACCTGGTAGTTAAGCTCTTTAAGTAACTGGAGGCTTTCGAGCCGTTTGTTGAAACGGTGCAGTTCATCGTTGGGGTGAAGTTTCTTATATAATTCAGGATTAGAAGATTCTATACGCAACAGGTACCTATGGGCACCGGCATTAAACCAATCTTTATAGGTTTCCCTTTCTTGCTCTCCCATGGACAAGGTAATCCTTAGGTCGCTATTTGTTGCCTGATGAATTTTCTCCAGCAATCTTGTAATTCTATGTGTAAAGGCTTTGCCAGAGAGTTCGCCTGATTGCAATACCAAAGAAGCAAAATTGTTTTTATGTGCAAACCTTGCAGCTTCAACCACCTCGGCATCATCAAGGTTGTACCGCTTAAAGCTATGGTTGTCATTACGAATGCCACAATAAAAGCAATTCTTGGCACACACATTGGACAGCTCAATCAATCCCCTGAAATATACTATATTCCCGACAGTATCACGTTTTACCTCATCAGCTCTGGCAAACAAAGCATGTTTATCGTCTCCCGTGGTTGCTAAGAGCTGAATAATATCTTCTTTCTCAAGAGTATTCTTATGTAATATTTCATCGATTCTCATCCGTAGGCTTTTATCAGAAGTATAAATCCCTCTCCCCCTGTTTTATCCGTCCCAAGCGTGTTCTTATTTCGGGGACATTGGCTTCACCATTAAGGGTGTCAAGATTCTTTTCAATCATTTGCCAACCTTTGTCAAATACATGAACGGGGGCATAATCTTCCAGATATTCAGCCAAGGTCAAAATAGCATTTGGAGAGCAAAACCTCTTAATGAACCCAGGGACCGAAAACTCCATAAAATGCTCTCCTGTCCTTCCCAACCTGTAACAAGCAGTACAGAACGAAGGGAGATAATCCTCATTGAGCAACTCTTCAATAACTTCGCTTAAAGCCCTATTGTCATTAATCCTGAATTGTTCCTTATCCAGGTTTTGATCATGTTTTTTCCCGGCATAGGCACCCAACTCAATTTTAGTACCACCATCGATCTGGGAAACCCCAAACTTCATTACTTCCTTTCGCACAGCCTGGTTTTCTCGTGCAGTAAGTATTAAACCTGTATAAGGAACGGCCAAACGAAGAATGGCTATCAGCCTTGTAAATTCATCATCGTTTACCAAATATTTATCTCCAACATTGATATCTGACGCATCCTGAATTCTTGGGAATGAAATAGTGTGTGGCCCAACTCCATAACAAGCTTCCAGATGATTGGCATGGCGCACCAATGAAAGCACCTCAAAACGCCAAGCATACAGTCCGAACAAAGCTCCAATACCCACATCGTCAAGACCGGCTTCCTGTGCCCTGTCCAATGCAGTTAAACGATAATTGTAATCAGATTTTTTACCTCCCTTATGGTAATCTTTATATGCCTCGGGATGGTATGTCTCCTGAAAGATCTGATAGGTGCCAATACCAGCCTCATGCACCTTCTTAAACCCTTCAATTTCCATAGGGGCAGCATTGATATTTGCCCTTCTGATTTCTCCATTCCCTTTTTTTACATTGTATACAGTCTTTGTTGCTTCTGCAATAAAATCCGCATCGTATTTTGGGTGTTCCCCAAAAACAAGTATTAAACGTTTTTGGCCATTATCTTCAAGTGCTTCAACTTCTCTAATAAGTTGTTCATGGTTCAAAGTACTTCTTTGGGCCTGCTTGTTTGAAGTCCTAAAACCACAATACTGGCAATCATTTGTACAAAGGTTTCCGACATATAGGGGAGCAAACAGTACTATACGGTTACCATACACCTTTTCTTTAAGTTTTCGGGCACCTTCCTTAATTTCCTCAATCATTTCAGGATCGTCAACAGCAACAAGTGCTGCAGTTTCCTCAAGAGTTAACCTATTTTTGTCCAGAGACCGTTGAATTATTTTTCGAATATAATCCTTATCGGATCTGGCATTATTAATAAAATCCCAAATCTCATCTGAATCAATAAAAGGTTGCATGGGATTATCAGCCATGCGGTACTTCTCTGGTTTAAATATCATACCCGATTAATTTTATTCATACTTGGTTAGCACAGATTTCACTTGTACACCGTTTAGTCTTCCAATTTTTCCTGTCAGTGAATTAATCTGGTCGTTAGTACCTTCGAGTATTAATGTGATTACGCTAAGGCCTTTATCGCGGAGGGGAACACCCTGTCGGGCTAAAATAATATCAGAACTCATCGACAACAGCTCGTTCATCTTGCCTATGCTTTCTTTCGATTCTATTAAAATGACAGCTGCGCCAATTCTCTTCTCCATTAGATTAATTACTTAAGGATCAGTACAAAAAGATATCTTCATGGAAGGATGACCCGCCATTCAGAATTATTGTTACAAAAATAACAATAAACTCTGACAGAATACGCTCCTGTATAGAAATTGTTTGTTGATTTGATTATTTAGCATTATTCCAAATAAAAAACCCATCCCGAAGACTCGGGATGGGTTTTTTATTTTTTGCTGCTATATTAGTGCACCATGTTTGTGCGTAATTTAGTTACCATATTCTGGATTTTCTCCACTTCTTTTAACCATTTGTCAACCTTAAGTGTATCGTCTTTGGTCACTTCTTCAAAACCAATAGGTATATCTACTGAAATTTTATCCAACAGATTTCTGAGTTTTTGCAATTCAATGTAATACTCATTTACAACTTCATTGTCTGAATGGTCTTTCAGCATTAACAGAAGGTTGTTTAGCGAATATTTTTGATCCAATAAACGCTCAATAACATCAGGATTACGACTCTCAATAACAACATTGGAAGCGATATAAATTGCTTCAATCCATCCTCCCATTATAATTACTGAAGCCGTAGCAAACCTTTCATTTTCTTTCAGGTAATCTTCAGTTTTGTAATAAACCTCATTGGCAATTGATATTAAAGAGTCCTTATCTGTCAAATTCTTTTCAAGACGTTGAGCTGTTTCTTCAAAATAATCCTGTGGTATACCCAACTGCTCTGACAATATTTGCATGGAACTGAAGTACTTACTGGCCATTTCGTATTGCTCAAAAGCCCTTGCATAACTCAAATCAACAGCATAAACCCCAAGATTAATTGCTTTTTTATAACTTGTAATGTAGTCTGAAACCCTATTGTTTGGGTTTAACAAGTCGGGGGCAAAAACTGCACCTGCTGTTTCGAACAATGATGAAAGTTCAACAGATAAATACATATTATAGAAAATTGGAATACCTGTTCCAACAGTATCCAATTCCATTAGGTTTGAGCTTGATTCGCCAAGATCTATACTATCAAGACCAACGACAGAAGGTTCGTGAGAATTCTTTTTACAGGCAGAAAATGCAAGTACTGCAACAAGGATCAATAAGTATTTTACTTTCATGTGTTTAATAAAATTTTGCATTCATTTGAACAAATTAATTGAATTGCATGTAAAGGTTATAATATCACTCAAAAAAAGCTGTTATCTTTTTAATTATTTCTTCCATAATAATTGGTTTAGAAATGTAATCATCAAAGCCTGATTCAAGATATTTTTCCTTGTCGCCAGACATTGCAAAAGCTGTTTGAGCTATAATCGGTAACTCCGGGCGTTGCCTTTTAATTTCCAGCATTGCTTCACGGCCATTGACAACAGGAAGTCTTACATCCATCAGTACCAAATCAATCTGTGGGTTTGCCCGACAAAGATCGATAGCGGTTTGTCCATCTTTTGCTGAAAAAACGTTAACCTTAGTGGGCAGTAATAATTCCACAAGGAATTCCATACTTATCTCATCATCTTCAACAATAAGAATACTTTTATTGGCCCAATTAGGTATTATCATAAGAACTATTTTATTTGAAGATAGTTTAAATACATCTTCATTGCAAGATACAAAGTATTATATACATGCAAAAAACTTTTTTTCACTACATACTGTTGAAAACTTTGAAAGGTGGCTTAATCACAAGCTCATTACGGCATAAATAGTCGAAAGCAGCCTCGAGATTAGCTTTTGCCTTTTTACTCAGATCTCCCATAAATTCCCAAAAGTATCCCTTAATATGCATCAGGTAGGCATCTGGCATGTCTCCGTATATTTCCTGGCAAAGTCCGATTATAAACTCCGGGGAAACAGCATGCATAGTAAAGGTTGTATTTAAATTAGGCAATATCCGATGAAATTTATACTGCTCAATATTTTCTAATGATGCATCAACATAAATTACTTTATCAAAATCATTTAGTTTATAGGCATCTTCTATGTTTAACTGATAATTTGTGTCAGTTACAATACCTGGAATATTATTGTTCTTGGCCCATAATTCTATTTTTTGGGCAAGTAAAATGCCCAGGGCATCGTCTTGGCGCCCCGGGTTTCCATATCCATAAACTAAGATTTTCTGCATTAAACCGACCTTTTTCTATCAATTAATTTATTACTGTGGTCGAAAAGCGTAATTTCAAGCGGCATTTTGCCCAATGCATGTGTAGCACAGCTCAAGCACGGGTCATAAGCTCTGATAGCTACTTCGACAGCATTCATCATACCTTCTGTAATTTCAGCCTTTCCTGTCATTTCCCTAACAGCTACCTGGTTTACGGCTTCATTCATAGGCTGGTTGTTGTTTGTTGTTGATACAATAAGGTTGCACATTGTTATCTGATCCTGTTCATTGATCTTATAGTGATGAAACAGGGTTCCCCTTGGGGCTTCAATAAGACCAACACCTTCATATTTTTTCTTACCCTTGGCTACCAGCTCACCTTCAAGCAGATCTTTATCATTCAACAATTCTTTGATTTTTTCGGCAGAATGTAAAATCTCAATCAACCTTGCCCAGTGAGCATGCATTGGCCTGTGACTAGGTTTTCCTTGGTTATATGCTTTGAAGATTTCAAATTCTTTTTGGGCCAAAGGTGTATCAATAAAGTCAGCTGTATTCATCCTGGCCAATGGACCAACAGAATACCACCCTTGACTTTTTCCAAATTCCTTCAAATAGGGAAACTTCATATAACTCCAGCTTTTTACTTCCTCATCGATATATTTGAGGTAGTCCTGGTAATCAACATCGTGTAAAATAACCTTACCATCTTTATCAATTGCGCGAAGAACCCCATGATATAAATCTAAGGCGCCATCTTTTCTAACCAGGCTTAAATAGCTTGATGGAAAATCGACAAACTGGTCAATGACAGGTTTATTTTTCGAATGGTAGTCTTTAAAAAACTCGAGTACATCCTGTGACCAGGTAATCATGTTATCGATATTCATCGGATCTGCGCCTTTCAGGAACTTCTCTTTATCTTTTACTGACAGGTGCTTATTAATGCCCCCAGGTATAGCCCCTGTACCATGGATTTTCTTTCCGGCCGTGGCTTCAATAATCTCCTGTCCAAACTTTCTCATCATTACACCTTGAACAGCCAGTGTTTTATTGGCCAGGGCAACCCCTATGACATTTCTGTTCATCGGATCGCTATCTACCCCAAAAAGCAAATCAGGTGATGCCAAGTGGAAAAAATGCAATGCATGCGACTGGAACATTTGTCCATAATGCATCAGACGTCGCATTTTTTCACCTGTTGGTGTAAGTCCATCTCCTGTACCTGCTCCAACTATTACATCCAAAGCCTTAGCTGCTGCCAGGTGATGGCTAACCGGACAAATTCCGCAGAGCCGTTGAACCAATACAGGAGCTTCCCAATATGGTCTTCCTTGCACAAAGCGTTCAAACCCTCTGAATTCAACAATATGCAAACGTGTTTGACTGATATTCCCATCATTATCTATATGGATTGTAACCTTTCCATGTCCTTCAACACGGGTTACAGGTTCTATTGTGATTTTTTGTCCCATTGTTTTTACTGTTTTAATCGTACTTAATGACTTCATAAGGCATTTTAACTTCCGAGCCGGTGATCAGGGCAACCAATGTTTCCCAGATTAAATCGGCGCAAGGTGGGCAGCCTGGAAGATGATAATCGATCTTGACCACCTCATTGCAAGGATATACCTTATCAAGAAGTATCGGTAATTCCGGGTCGTTCGGAATTATTTTCTCATCATTGTTCTCATGAACTGTTGGTCCGTTCAGGTAAGCCTCTTCCAGGCATTCGCGAATTGGAATGCCATTTCGCATGGCAGGCAAGCCTCCCATTATTGCACATTCACCCACGCAAATCAAAATATTACAATGTTCCCGGAAATCCTTTAGCACATGAACATTTTCGCTGTTGCAACATCCGCCCTCAATCAGGCCAATGTCGCATTTGCGTGAAAATTTCTTAATGTCATTTATAGGTGACTTGTCAAATTCGACCAACTGGATCAAATCGACGATTCTTTCATCTATATCTAAAATTGACATATGGCATCCAAAACAGCCTGCCAATGATGTTGTTGCTACTATCGGTTTACTCATGGTCGATTAGTTTAAGATTGTGAAACTTTGAGGTGTTCAATATCATTTCCAATAGGCTCTTTGTCAAATCTCCTTTCGCCAATTGGTATGTCGAATCCTTTTTCTCTAACCAACAATGCACCTACAGGGCAAATGTCCATCGCTTTGATAGCCACTTCATCAGTAAGTTCTTTCCCAAGTTTAGGATCAATTCCGATCTCGACTCTATTGCTTCTTTTTCTATAGGCAAAAATTGCTCTGCCTTTTTCATCCTCAATGCCCCTGATACATCTTTTACACAGGATGCAGCGGTTTTGATCCTTTATCAACTTAGGATTTGATGCATCTACTTCTCTTTGGGGAAAAGCAAATGGGTAGCGGGGGGACATTATTTTATACCGATAGGCCAAAGCCTGCAATTCGCAATTACCACCCTTTTCACATGCCGGACAAAAATGGTTTCCTTCGACAAAGAAAAGTTCTATGATTTGCTTCCGCAGTTCCTCAACCTCTTCAATATGGTTTTCAATATCCATGCTTTCGGTTACTGGAGTTGTACAAGCAGTCATGAGCCTGCCATTTACTTTTACTGTGCACACCCTACAGCTTCCTTTTGGTTTGACTCCTGTATAGTTGCACAGGGTTGGGATATATACTCCGTTTTCGCGTGCTGCATCTACAAGGAATTGACCTTTTGATGCCATACATTCCACGCCGTCTATAGTAAATTTTACAATTTGATTCATAGTTTGGAATTTAAACATTAGCTACTCTTCCAGTAGCTTTACTAGCTTCAGCTACTGCTTTTGAAAGGTCAAATCCTGTATCAAAATCTTTGCTTTTCTGCACTTTTGCCTCATACAGGTGACGGAAATTATGAATAGAAGTAAGGATAGGATTAGCGGCTGTTTGCCCCAATCCGCAACGACTGGCCTTAAGGGTTTTGCCCCATTCCTCCATGTTTGCAATATCCTGCATGACTCCTCTACCATTAAGAATTTTCTCAAGTTTATGTTTAAGGATAGTAGGTAAAATCCTGCATGTAGAACAGCTTCCACAAGACTCATCGATGAAAAACTCTGTAAAGTTGAGTACAACATCAGTAAGAATATCCCTGGATTGGTTAAATATGATTAAAGATCCTCCCGTTGCAAGGTCCTCATAGCCAAGCATGCGTTCAAATTCATTTGGTCCGATCAGTGACCCGGAAGGACCTCCTACCTGAACAGCTTGTACATCATTGGCCTTGGCACCAACCATATCCAATATATCAACAACCGAGAACCCCCAAGCAACCTCATAAACTCCAGGAAAGCGGCAATCACCTGATACGCTAAGCAATTTTGTTCCTGTAGACTCTGCAGTGCCAAAAGAACGGTACCAATCGCCTCCATTCAAAATAACTTTTACAACAGCGCTAAGGGTTTCAACATTGTTGACAACAGTTGGCATGTCTAAATACCCTTTTTCGACAGGAAAAGGCGGACGGTCGCGTGGTTCTCCACGTTTACCTTCTGCCGACTCTATCAGGGCCGATTCTTCACCACATACATATGCCCCTGCTCCAAATTGTATCCTGATATCAAAATCGAAGCCCTTTTTGCCCAAAATGTCTTTGCCCAAATAGTTCTTATCCCTGGCAGCCTGAAGAATGCTCTCCAGATAACCTTCTAAGTATTTATATTCGTACCTTATATAAACAATACCTTCTTTAGCTCCTACGGCATATCCTGCAACAACCATTCCCTCGAACAAAAGCCTGGGCAGTTCTGTTAAGATAACCCTGTCTTTAAATGTACCTGGCTCTCCTTCATCTGCATTACAAAAAATATACTTTTTATTTCCTGCAGCATTGCGGCAAAACTCCCACTTCAGTCCTGTGGGAAATCCAGCTCCTCCCCTTCCGCGAATGTTCGATTTTTTGATTTCCTGAATGACATCTTCAGGCTTCATCTTTATGATCTTCTTGATAGCTTCACCTACTTTATACGCTGGGTCTAGAATTGGACCTATTTTACGTATATTGTTAGAAACTACAGATTTAACCAGATCATCACGGTTTGCTCCATCTCCATATGAGGCTGAATACATATTTATAATATCTTTCCCATTTTTAATATCCTGCATGATCTCTTTAACCCTAAAAGGTGTAAGCTTGGTAAAAACCTGGTTATTGATTATCGCCGCAGGTTCCTGATCATTCATGCCAATACAGGATGTCTCATACAGCCCGATAAGACCATCGGGCGTGAGCTGCCCGAAACTTATTCCGGCTTCTTTTTCAAAGGCCCTGGCAACCTCCTCCCTGCCCATCATAACAGAAACTGCGCTGTTGTTTAAATAAATTGAATACTTGCCCGTAGGTTTCGGACTAAAAAAATGATAAAATGAGATGGTTTGCTCAACATCAATCTCCGACATATGGAGTTCCTGAGCAATCTGAGAAATGTTTTCTGCCGATATATAACCATAATTCGCCTGGATATCTATAAGAATATCCATCAACCTAGTCTTGTCCCGGTTATATTTCTCTACGGCTTTTAGGGTAAAGCTTTTCATAAGAAATATTTTAGTGTGAGACTTATTTGTGAATTTATTAACAACTAAAAATAGAGTATTCAGACATCAATCGCAATAGCTTTGACAATTTAGAAGTAGTTCAAATAAGTAATTTACTAAAAAATCATCACTCCACCTACCTTTAATGATTAAAATCATATATACCAAAAAGGATATATCTGATCAATATCATAATAAATAAGGTTATATTTTTATTTTTTTAACCTTTCAATTTGTAAATTACAGTGAAACAGGAAATAGAGAAAATCTTACTGTTTTTTTAAGACTGATTACATTTTATAATAAATTGATAACTAATTACAAAATATCATGATCGTTGGCTGCGTAAAAGAAATCAAGACCCATGAATATCGGGTTGGTCTAACACCTTCTGATGTTAAATCATACATATCGCATGGGCATGAAGTTATAATACAAAAAAGTGCTGGTATTGCTGCCGGATTTGAGGACATTGATTACGAAAATTCCGGAGCAAAAATTATATCAACGCGTGAAGAGGTCTTTTCAAAGAGTGAAATGATCGTTAAGGTAAAGGAACCCCTTCCTGAAGAATATCCTTTGTTCAAAAAGGGACAGATCTTATACACTTACCTGCATTTAGCTGCAGATCGTTCATTGACTGAATCACTAATGAAAAGTGGAATTAAGGGTGTAGCCTATGAAACTATTGAAGATATGAACGGTGGGCTTCCTTGTCTGAAACCTATGAGCGAAATTGCCGGCAGGCTTTCTGTTCAGGAAGGTGCGAAATATCTTGAAAAAACATTTGGAGGACGCGGCGTATTGCTTGGGGGTGTTCCTGGTGTGGGCAGAGGAAAAGTTGGCATTATTGGTGGAGGTGTTGTTGGCACTAATGCATGTAAAATTGCTGCCGGAATGGGTGCTGATGTTACTATTCTGGACATAAACGCTGACAGGCTTGCATATCTTGATGATATTTTTGGTTCAAGAATAACAACTCTTTATAGTACTGAGGCCAATATCGAGAAAGTATTAATGGAAAGTGACCTTATTATTGGTGCTGTATTGTTGCCGGGAGCAAAGGCCCCTACCCTTGTTAACCGCGAGCACTTAAAAATTATGCAAAAGGGGGCAGTAATTGTCGATGTTGCAGTAGATCAGGGAGGATGTGTTGATACTATCAAGCCAACAACTCATGATGACCCTGTGTATGTAATCGATGAAGTAGTCCACTATGGCGTGGCTAATATGCCAGGAGCAGTAGCTCTGACTTCGACCAATGCATTAACAAGCACTACTTTACCGTACGGACTTATGATTGCCGATTTAGGACTTGAAGAAGCATGTAAAAAATCTGAATCGATCTATAAGGGAGTAAACCTATATAATGGGAAATGTACTTATGAAAATGTTGCCAAGGAGTTTGATCTGGAATATACAGAATTAATGAACCTATTGTAAACCTAATATAAGTAATCAACAAGAAGGACCCATTTGGGGCCTTCTCTATTTTATAAAGAATCCAATTTCTTCAAGTGAAGTGATGATATCATAGTTTTTTAGGTATACATTTTCGGGCACGTCGAGATGTTCTGAAGTAAAATTAAGTATGCCTGTTATTCCAACATCAACAATAATATTGGCAAGTTCAACGGCAGAATCGGGTGGCGTTGTCAATACAGCAATATCTACCCCAAGCTCTTTCATCTTCTCAGGCATTGATTCAATATGGTAGCATGTAACCCCGGCTACTTCTTTCCCAGTCTTTGTTGCATCAATATCAAAACCTGCAACAATGTTCATTTTTGTTTCATTCTTACGGATAAAGGTTGTAACTGCCCTGCCCAAATTCCCCATTCCAATAATTGCCAGGTTATGGCCACTTTTGGTATCAATCATCTCACTGATATGCTCGATTAGATCTTTTACATTATAACCTTTACGATGATTCCCCGAAATCCCCAATAACATTAAATCTCTTCGCACCTGCACAGACGTAAGGTTGAGGAGCCTGGCCAAATCGTGTGAAAAAATATATTGCTCGTCCTTCTGGCTATATTTGCTTAACAAACGCCTGTATTTGCTTAGTCTTTCAATAGTACGCGGTGGTATCTTTTGCTGATCCAAATTATGATTCAATTTTGATTTTGAAGTTTTGCAAATATACAATATTCGAAATAAATAGATACTATAAGACTGACATTGAATTTGAGTTTAGGATTGAGGCTGAGGTTGTCATTGATACTGGGTTTGGCATTGAAATTATTAAGAGAAGACAAAGGAATTTCAGTAAAACATAAACGGATATCTTACCTTGAGACAAATAACTCTAAATTAGTGCCTTTATCAAATTAAACTAAAAAATAATTGCTCGCATTTTGCGTTAAAATAAATTAATCATCGCTTAAAGTGCATTCATACCTAAAATTGTCATATTCGTTTTTCTAGTCTCCTTTTCGTCCAATTTCCCTCCTTGTTAGTGGAGAGAAATGCTATCTTGCTTGAAAATTAAAAACAATTAATACAGTATTAAGTATAATCATATAAATAAACCACAAAATAAGTACCATGTCATTATCAGAAAAAATTATTATCGAAAAAGCACGCCATATCAGAAAACTAATTGTTGCTGCAAAAAAAGCAGGCATAGAAGTCGAAATAAATTGCCCTACCCTTTTAAATTAGGTCTATAATTTCCAAATTATTTATTCTATTCCTCTTATCGAATTATACTTACAGCCTTTTTTGCTATTTTAGGGTATTAAACAATATGTTTTAATATGCCCAGAAATAAGAACGAAGAATTTTATACCTATCAACTATTTATTTCAGGGCTTATTCAAGGGGTTGGATTCAGACCTTTCATCTATCGTTTGGCAAAATCATTCAACCTCACAGGCGAAGTGTCAAATCAAAACAATGGAGTTTCAATTATTGTGAATGGGCATCCATCCATGGTTGACCAATTCATTCACTCAATTAAACTGCAAGCTCCTCATGCTGCTATTGTAGATAATATCATAGCAGAAAAAATCACTGAAAGAGAATTTTCAGGGTTTTCCATTGGAAAATCATTAACAATCGACAATTCTGTAACTGTTGTCAGTCCTGATATAGCTGTTTGTGAAGAATGTCTTGACGATATGAAAACACAGCCTAACCGAATAGATTATCCTTTCACGAATTGCACAAATTGTGGCCCCCGGTATTCCATTATAAAGGAAATTCCCTATGACAGGAATCAAACAAGTATGAAAGTATTTGCAATGTGTCCTGATTGCGAGAATGAATACAACAATATAGACGACAGACGTTTCCATGCACAACCGGTTGCCTGCAACCATTGCGGACCTTCAAATACACTGCAAACTTCACAAAACATTTTCACAGACATCCATGAAATTCTGGAACAACTTTCAGCTGAACTTCACCGAGGAAATGTAGTCGCAATCAAAGGTCTGGGTGGATACCATCTTGCCTGTGACCCAAAAAATGAACTTGCCATTAAAAAGCTTAGGTCTGTAAAAGCCAGGGACAGTAAACCTTTTGCTATTATGGCGAAGGATATTCTTGTTGCGAAAAAAATCACAGATATCTCAAAAATTGAGGAATCGATGCTAACTTCCTGGCAAAGGCCTATTGTGCTTCTAAAAGCAAAGGACCCTGCTTTTTTTTCTAAAGAAGTAGCCTGCAATTTAGGTACATTGGGGATTTTCTTGCCCTATATGCCTTTTCACCATCAACTATTTGAACACACTTCCTTTGAATATTTGATAATGACCAGCGCAAACCTAAGCGAGTGTCCAATCATTATTAACGATAAAGAAGCTGTTCAAACCTTTTTGCCTCAAGGTGTACCTGTGCTGTCGCACAATCGTGAAATCGTTAACCGTACTGATGATTCCATTGTTGTTGACATTGGTTCCAAAAAGCAAATCATCCGTAGATCAAGGGGGTATGTTCCTCTTCCGGTAAATACTAAACTAAATACAGAAGGTTTTTTTGCCACTGGTGCTGAACTTAGTGGAGCATTTTGCCTTGGCAAAGCTAGGCAGGCTATTTTGAGCCCCTACATTGGAGATATAAAGAATTTCGAAACTATGCAGTTTTACGAGGAGACATACCATAGATTAGTGAAACTCTTTAAATTCACTCCTGAAGCAATAGCATGTGACATGCATCCAGATTACCAATCGACCCACTTTGCATTGCAATTTAACCTTCCTACTTATAAAATCCAGCATCACCATGCACATATAGCATCCTGCATGGTAGAATATTGCCTAGACGAACAAGTAATTGGCGTTTGCTATGATGGTACGGGTTATGGAACTGATGGCAAAATTTGGGGCAGCGAAATTATGCTTGCTGACTTTTACGGTTTCGAACGCAAATATCACTTTGATTATGTTCCCATCCCTGGTGGGGACAAGGTTTCTAAAGAGCCTTGGAGAAGTGGGCTGAGCTATTTGATTGAGGCTTTTAAGGAGAATGATCTGTCTTTTTCAAATGTCCTTTTTGCCAAGGGATTAAACCGCAGGCAAAAAGAGCAAATAGAAATAGCCATTGTAGCCCTTGAAAAAAAAATCAACGCCCCGGAATCATGTAGTGCAGGACGTTTATTTGATGCTGTTGCATCTATCACAGGAATTTGCACGCACAGCTCTTTTCACGCAGAAGCGCCAATCCTTTTAGAAAACAATATTCAGGATGGTATTTCTGAAACTTACCCCATTCAACTTGAAAAGGTAATCGACTGGACGCCGGTAATCCGGAACATTGTTTTTGATTTACAACATGAGGTTTCTGTAAAAATAATCTCGGCAAAATTCCACAATACTGTAGCTGCAATCATACATAAGGCAGTCGTTAAACTAAAAAATGATACTGGTATTAACAAGGTTGTGCTATCTGGTGGTACTTTTCAAAATAAATATTTAACCAAAAAAATTGTAGATTTAGTTATTAAATCAGGCATGCAGCCTTTCATGTCCTCCCAGGTTCCTTGCAACGACGGAGGAATCGCTCTAGGGCAACTGGCAATTGCTGCTAAAAAATTCAGGTCATGTGTTTAAGTGTTCCGGCAAAATTAACAGAAGTAACTGGCGATATGGGGAAAGCCTCCATCGGCGGAAGCATCATTGAAGTAGGCCTTCAACTTATTGAAGATCCAAAAGTAGGCGAATACGTTTTAATCCATACCGGATTTGCCCTGGAGAAAATCGATGAAGAAGAGGCTCTAAAAACCCTGGAACTTTTAAGAGAGTTAGGCTCAAATCCTGAATTGTCATGAAATACATGCATGAATACCGGGACCGTGAAATTGCTGAAAAACTAATTCAGGAAATAAGATCTGTCTCCAAAAAACATGTTAGGTTAATGGAGGTATGTGGTGGACATACCATGGCCATTAGAAAATACAGCATCGACACCCTCCTCCCCAATACGGTTGAGTTGCTATCTGGCCCTGGATGCCCGGTTTGTGTTACAGGACAGGACTTTATTGATAAGGCAATTGCTTTGGCTCAAAGACCTGATGTGATCCTTACTACCTATGGAGACTTAATTCGTGTACCGGGATCAAAATCTAACCTGGATCAAGCAAAGGCTTTGGGAGCTGATATTCGTATTGTCTATTCCACATTGGAAGCTCTAAGAATTGCATCAGAAAACCCAGATAAAAAAATTGTATTTCTGGGTATTGGCTTTGAAACCACAGCACCCTCAACTGCTATATCTCTACAACAAGCCAAGAAACAGGGCATCAAAAATTACTTTGTCCTTTCTGCACACAAAACCATGCCAAATGCAATGACTGCCCTCATTGAAGGTGGATCTCAAATCGATGGCTATATAGGTCCCGGACATGTAAGTACTATTGCCGGATCAAAAATTTACAATGAACTGGTCAATCAGTATAATTTATCTATAGTCATTTCGGGTTTTGAACCTGTTGATATACTCCAGTCTATACTGATGCTTGTAAAACAGCTTGAACAAGAAAAGCCCAAACTTGAAATCCAATACAAAAGGGCTGTTAAAGCTGAGGGAAATATCAAAGCACAAGAAATTGTTGACGAAGTATTTGAACCCTGCGAGTCATACTGGCGCGGAATTGGCAGCATTAAAGACAGTGGCATGAGAATCAGGGGCATTTATGAACAGTTTGATGCAGAAAAACATTTTGTACTGCAGATTGATCAGGCACCCGAACCCAAAGGTTGTATATGTGGGGCTATATTAAAGGGACTCAACAAACCCACAGATTGTAAATTGTTCGGAAAGGCTTGTGTCCCGGAAAATCCTGTTGGTGCCTGCATGGTTAGCGGCGAGGGTACTTGTGCAGCTTATTACAGGTACAGGTAGTATATTTTGTATATTTAGCTTTAACTTAAAATCTCATAAACCAAATCAATATGCCCGAAAAAATTATCAGAATAGGCCATGGTGCCGGAGGCAAACTTACCCATCAACTTATTGAAGAAATTTTCGTCAAACACTTTTCAAACCCATACCTGGACCAACTCAACGATTCATCCGTTTTTGAACTGAACGGCAAAACAGCATATACAACTGACTCTTATGTAATAGATCCAATATTTTTTCCAGGTGGGGATATTGGCAAATTAGCTGTTAGTGGTACTGTGAATGACCTTCTATCCTGTGGTGCTGTCCCTAAATACTTAAGCGCCGGATTTATCCTTGAAGAAGGATTTGAGATCGAATCCCTGGAAAAAATTGCCATATCCATGGCTGAAGAGGCTTCAAGAAGCGGTGTTCAGATCGTTTGCGGTGATACCAAGGTGGTCAAGAAAGGACAATGTGACAAAATCTATATCAACACATCCGGAATAGGCGCTGTTGATCAGAATTGTGAACATTTGAGTCAAGAACCCGAATATCTTATTGGAGACAAGGTTATTGTAACAGGGAACCTCGGAGACCATGCAATAGCTGTTCTCTCAGCAAGAAACAACATCAGTTTTGAAAAGTCTGTATTAAGCGATGTGGCACCCCTATGTGAACTGATGTTTCCAATTTTCACATCAAACGGGAATGATCTCCGGTTTTTAAGGGATATCACCCGTGGTGGGCTAGCAACCGTACTAAATGAGGCAATAGAGAATAAAGAATTCTCTATTGAACTTGAAGAAAAAGAAATCCCGGTAAGTTGCGAGGTTGAAGGCATTTGTGAAGTCTTTGGATATGACCCCCTATACCTTGCCAATGAAGGGAAAATGGTGCTTATAGTCAATGCTGATAAAGCCAATGAAATACTGGAAACTCTCCATCGAAATGATCTCGGGAAGAAGGCAAGCATAATTGGAGAAGTGACCAATAGAGCTCCTGGTAAAGTCTTGGTCCAACCAACCATAGGCGGAAGCCGTATTGTTGATATGCTCAGTGGTGAAATGCTGCCACGTATCTGTTAATTCTTAGTACAATCAGTTTATGCACGAATTCTCCTTAGCTTCAGATATTATTGATATTGCCAGCCAATCTGCCAAAGCAAATGGCTGTAACCAAGTAACCAAAGTTATCCTGCGTATAGGTCAATTAGCCGGAGTAGAAGAACCAGCCCTCGACACAGCACTGGAAGCTTTGACTCCGGGCACCATATTATCCGAGGCGGTATTTGAAAAAGTTCACATCGATGGAAAAGCAAGGTGCCTGGATTGCAATACCGAATTTGGAATTACAGATTTTTTTTCACTTTGTCCAAATTGCCAGAGCTTTAGCAAAGATATTTTAGCCGGAAAAGAATTCGATATTGTTTCTATTGATGCAGAATAAGACATTTTGCACTTTTTTTGACTAAAAAAACTTTATATTTACAGATAACCTACAAACAATCAATCATGTGTGATACCTGCGGTTGTGGAAATCCAGATGAAGGTTACACAATATCTAAGCCTTCCGACACAAAAACCGAACCTACTTTAAACCACGAACACGAAAACCATGGACATGGACATGGACATGGGCATGGTCATGGAACAAAAATTGAAATAAACACCCCGGTATTAAGCAACAACAACTTATTAGCCGAACGAAACAGGGGCTATTTCGAGGCAAAAGATATCAGGGCTTTTAATATGGTCAGCTCTCCTGGAAGTGGAAAAACAACCATATTGGAAAAAACAATCCCTCTTTTAAAAGACAAGGATGTCTGTGTAATTGAAGGCGACCAGCAAACACTGAATGATGCAAAACGTATTGAGCAAACTGGCGCAAATGTAATCCAGGTTAATACTGGCAATGGCTGTCACCTTGATGCGGATATGGTCAACCATGCAGTTAAAGAACTGGCTCCAACAGAGGGGGCCTTGCTTTTTATCGAGAATGTTGGCAATTTAGTCTGTCCGGCACTCTTTGACCTGGGCGAAAAATCGAGGATTGTGATAATAAGTGTCACCGAAGGGGCTGACAAACCATTAAAATACCCAAATATGTTCGAGACATCGCAATTGTGCATTATCAATAAAACTGACCTCCTGCCTTATGTCGATTTTGATGTAAAACTGTTTAAGGAATATGCACTGAAAATCAACCATCATCTCGATTTTATAGAACTGTCTGCCAGTAAGGGTGATGGAATCGAAAAATTGATCAGTTGGATATTGGCATAAACTAAATTATTTCCTGTCGAAAAATACATTCTTTGAAGTGCAGCTCAATGGAATACCATAAATAATCTTTACATCATCTCCCATTAGTCCAAGTTCTTTTACTGCCATTCCTACCGTATACATAACACGGTTATCTATACGTTCATCCATAGCTATACTCACTGCAGAACCAACAGCAATTCCCAGGTCACCCGTGTTAAATGCACAAGGATGGTCAGGGTATTTTTTCTTTTCAGCACAGCCACTAAATCCACAAAGACTACAATAAGCAAGGCCCATAGTTTGAATTTTGGTGCCAAGCAACACCATATATTCTGCTTCAAGAATATTTCCGGCATCGCGGGAAAAAGCTGGTGTGGTATTAGGTCTTGCCCCTATTTCTTTCATACGATTGGCAATCTTTAGAATATCAGCCTTTTCGGCCAGGACAATCTCCAAATTGTCCATCCCTTTGCCTTTCGGGGCAGTTCGGGCCGCAGCCATCATTTTTAGGGCAACATTTTTTACAGCCAGCTCCCTTGCTTTTTGTTCTTTGATCATTTTAATGTAGATTCTGTTTCCAGGATAAATTTAATCATTCGTAGATAGTATTCAGGAACCAAACACATGCAAAAAAGACTAACTTATTGAAAATTAAAGCATCTGACTTTTAATTTTTAATGAATCTAAGCAGTTTACTTCCCTTGCCATCTTACAACTTTACAAAATACAGAACCTTTGGTCATTGAGATACATCGAGAGTATTTATCGTTCCAGGTTCCTCAGAAGGAATCTGGACAATTCAGCCCTATACATTTTTAATGTGTATTGAATGGTTTAAAGTGCAAGTTTAAGAGTAATGTTGTAAGCTCAGATCAGCATAACCTCCACAAAAGAGATAAAAAAAAACACCAAAAAGTCAGTCTTCTCCACATACAATGGTATCAGAAGAAAATAATGGCTTATTCAGGCAGACAGATCTTTGTCCCAAACCCAAAGAACAAAGCAAACCACCTTGATTTTTATTTAGAATCCTTTTATACAATCCCTGCCAAAAATTTATACTAATTCTAAATAAGTCCACAAACCGCACCAGTATTGTTATCTGAATAACATTTTGTTTTACACCCCTTGATATTTCTAGGATTCAGGCAACTTTGTTATTGAAATAACAGTATAAGGGTTTATCTTTGACAAAGAAAATAATGACATCCGGCACTTAAAATGAAGATTCGGGAAATAATCAATAGTATAGAAGGCGAATTTGCTTGTGGAGAAAGCCATGCGGACGCACAAATTGACAGGGCATGTGCATCTGACCTAATGAGCGATATCCTGACTTTAAACTCAGAAGAAATGATTCTGATTACCGGATTAATAAACATGCAGGTTATCCGAACAGCAGAAATGGCAGATATCAAACATATACTCTTTGTAAGAAACAAAAAGCCGAGCCAGGAAATGATCGACTTGGCCAACAGAGAGGACATGAGTATTATTCTCAGTAAAAAATCAATGTTTGCCACATGCGGTCTGTTGGCTAAGGCCGGACTAGAAGCAGTATATTAATGATGGAGCTGGAATATAATATAATAGGTGGGGATTTTGGACAGGCTGGCACATCTTCCAGTGATGTAAAAAAGGTGCTAAAACAACTAAATATTGCCCCGCCAATTATTAAGCGCATAGCTGTTGCCATGTACGAGGCCGAAGTGAATGTTGTGGCACATGCCTACAATGGAACAATGAAGGTAAACATAAGCCCTGAGTTGGTTGTGATACACGTTGAAGATGAAGGTCCGGGCATACATGATATAGACCAGGCCATGCAGGAGGGATTCTCAACCGCAACCGAAGCCGTAAGACAAATGGGATTTGGAGCAGGAATGGGATTGCCAAATATTAAAAAGAATGTTGACGAACTAAGCATAAAAAGTAAAGTCGGAAAAGGCACTACTGTTGTACTTACGACAAAAATCAATTAAATGGAGAAAATGGTTTTTCATCATGCACTTAAGGTTTTGGAGGATATATGCTACGGCTGTACCCACTGTGTGCGCGTATGCCCCACAGAAGCTTTGCGTGTGCGCGATGGAAAAGCCAACCTGGATGACAACCGCTGCATAGATTGCGGAAAATGCATGCAGGCTTGCCCTGTGAATGCTATCATAATCGATCATGACGATTTCAACTCCATTTTTGAATATAAGGTCAGAGTAGCCCTGGTTTCTTCCATTTTCATAGGCCAGTTTCCAAGGCATTATTCCACAAGGAAAATTTATAGCGGTATCCTTGAACAAGGATTCACTCATGTTTACGAAGCTGAACATGGTTCTGGTATCCTTGCTGATGAAATTAATCAGTATTTAGAGCAAAATAAATCTACACGTCCAATAATATCATCTTTCTGTCCGGCAATAGTAAGATTAGTGCAGGTCCGCTTTCCGAGTCTCACTGAAAACCTGATGCTGTTAAAGGCTCCTTTGGATATTTCTGCCTTATCATTCAAACAGGAACTATTGGACCGTGGATTTAAAGAAGATGAAATAGGAATATTCTACATCACTCCATGTGCAGCAAAAATTGCAGCAATAAAAAGCCCTGTAGGTGAGCAGAATTCACCAATAAATGGGGTAATCAACATGGATATCATCTACAACAAAGTATACAGGGACCTGAAAAAAGAAACCCGCTCAACCTGCATTGTTCCTGAAAAAGAACAACTTAAATCAGAAGAAATGGTCTGGAGTTTAACAGGTGGGGAATCCAAAAATATCAATGGGCGGTGCCTGGCTATTGATGGAATCAACAATGCAATTGATTTTCTGGAAGGGATAGAAAATGGCAACATTACCAATTTCGACTTTATTGAAGTGCGTGCATGCGACCAAAGCTGCACCGGTGGCATCCTCACTACTTCAAATCGCTTTCTGACAACAGAAAGGCTTGAAGAAAGGCTTGTCAAATACGAAAACGACAAAGTTGAAGGCAAACTTTACAACAACAAGTCGATTGACAAACATATCGACTTTGTAAAACAAAATATAAAAATTGGGACAATCGAGCCCCGTTCAATGCTCAAGCTAGATGACGATATTGAGTCTGCCATGAAAAAAATGGCCCGCATTAAGCGGCTTAATTCATTCCTGCCTGGCATCGATTGTGGAGCTTGTGGTACACCTTCGTGTAAATCCCTGTCTGAAGATGTGGTTCAAGGCTTTGCCCACACTTCTGACTGTGTTTTTATCCAAACCTCGCTCAATGCCAGTGAAGATAAGCCAATAAGGGCCGAAGAAATTTGGGGCAAAGACAGGTTCAGGAAATTAACTTAAGGACATAAGCTATAAATGCTGATGACTATGAAATTAAAAGAAGTTGTTGACAAATTAGAAATAAAAGTAATCTGCGGAGAAGAATTCCTCGATAAAGAAGTTACCGGGGGATATTGCTCAGACTTGCTCAGCGATGTTATGGGCCATGCTAATGAAGGGTCAGTATGGCTTACTATTCAAGTACATAAAAACATCGTAGCTGTCGCATCGCTAAAGGAGCTTTCTGCTATTATGTTGGTTCAAGGGCTAATACCGACGGAAGAGACGATAGAAACGGCGCGGGAACAAAACATCCCGATCCTTCAGGCGAGTGAGCCTTCTTTCGAGATTGCTGGCAGGTTATACAACTTACTAAGGCAATCATGAGGTGGTATCGTGCCGATATGCATATCCATTCAGTTTTGTCCCCCTGTGGGGATTTGGATATGAGTCCGGTGCGAATCATCCATGAAGCCAAAATAAAAGGCTTGGACATCATCGCCATAACCGATCATAATGCTTCGGACCATACGCGATTGATGATTGAACTGGGCAAACAGACCGGAATTACAGTTTTTCCGGGATTGGAGGTTAACACCCAGGAAGAAGTCCATTGCCTGGCGCTCTTTGAAAATATTGAGAAAACCGAATTGTTTCAGGAATACATTGACAAAAATTTACCTGACATTACGAACCGCCCAGAAAAGTTTGGACACCAGGTAGTTGTCAATAAATCTGAAGAAATTGTGGCTGAAAAGAAAAAGCTTTTGCTCAGTGGAGTTATGGTGGGAATAAGCGAGGTAGAAAAAAAAGTACATGAACTTGATGGAATATTCATCCCGGCACATGTCGACAGAAAGAGAAACAGTATCTTTTCACAAATTGGTTTTATACCTGAAGACCTGAAAATTGATGCCATAGAGATTTCTTCCAATGTAGATTTTGAAGAATTTCTAAACACAAAACCAGCATTGAGAAAGTATGCGGCCATTACAAATTCAGATGCCCATTACCCCGAAAACATTGCCAAATCATCTACCCTGTACTATATGCAGGAACCAACATTTGCTGAGTGGAAAAAATCACTAAGCTGTTCAGGCAACCGGAAAATTAAGCTGGCATGAAAGAAATATCATTACATATTCTTGATATAGTGCAAAATTCCATTCATGCTGAATCTTCTAAGGTACATATTGAAATTGCCGAGTCTAAACAACAGGACAAAATCAAGGTTTGCATTACAGATGATGGGCATGGCATGAATACTGAGCTACTTAAAAATGTTCAGGACCCATTCTTTACAACAAAGAGTAAAAAAACCGGACTGGGCATCCCTCTTTTGAGGCAACATGCCGAACAAACCGGAGGACATATGACAATAGAATCGGAGCCTGGTATGGGCACAAAAACAGAAGCTGTTTTTGGACTTACCCATCTTGACAGGCAACCAATTGGAAATATTACTGAAACAATAATCAGCCTAATTAGGACAAACTCCGGAATTAGGTTTATCTATTCGCACAGTGTTGATCATAAAACATTTGAGCTGGATACACAGGAAGTAGAAAAGGAACTGGATGGACTGTCCATAGGGAATCCTGAGATTATAGGTTTTCTCCAAGATATGATCAAAGAGAATTTAAAAGAAATTGGAGCTAGTTAGAAAGAGTATAAATAAGTCTTATCCTGACTTTTAATACCCCAATAACTTGGCTGTAAATAAAGAAACAACTTAAATTTATTATAAAAGAATGCAACATGGGAAAAGTTAAAACCTTAGATGATCTTAGAAAGCTTCGCGAAGAACTGAAAAGCAAAACAAGCCTTCGTGAGAAAAGCGAAAACCCCGAAGAACTTGTTCAGGTAAAAGTTGCCATGGCAACTTGCTGCATCGCTTCAGGTTCGCGCGAAACCATGAATTATATGGCAGACGAGCTTGAAAAAAGGAACATCGAAGCTGTCGTAACCCAAACTGGATGTATGGGTTATTGCTACGCTGAACCAACCGTTGAAGTCAGCATACCAGGAAAAGACCCAATCGTTTTTGGTTATGTCGACGAGAAAAAAGCGGATGAAATTATTGAGAAATATATAAAAGGTGGCGAATTGATTGATGGCATTATACCAATGAACTACCAAAATATTGATGAAGACAAAAAATAAAGTATAGGGGAATATATATTATGTCGGATTATAAAATTCACTTATTAGTATGCGGTGGCACGGGCTGTAAAGCTTCAGAGAGTGCTCAGGTGGCTGAAAACCTAAAAATGGAAGTAGGCAAACAAGGTCTGGATGATTTTGCCCAGGTAATAATTACAGGATGTTTTGGCTTTTGCGAAAAAGGACCAATTGTTAAAATTATCCCTGACAATACATTTTACACACAGGTAAAACCTTCCGATGCCAGAGAGATCATTGAAGAGCATATTGTAAAAGGAAGAAAAGTAGAAAAACTACTGTATGTTGATCCTGAGAACGAACAAAAAGTCTCAGATTCAAAAAAAATGAATTTCTATAAGAAACAATTACGTATTGCATTGCGCAACTGTGGTATTATAGATCCTGAAAATGTCGATGAATACATTGCGCGCGATGGATATGAGGCTCTTGGTAAGGTTTTAACCACCATGACTCCTGAGGAAGCCATTAAGATAATAAAAGACTCTGGTCTCCGGGGCCGCGGTGGTGGAGGTTTCCCAACTGGCCTAAAATGGGAATTGACCCGCCAGACACCTAGCGATGTAAAATACGTTGTTTGTAATGCAGACGAAGGCGATCCGGGAGCATTTATGGACCGTTCAATCCTGGAAGGTGATCCACACTCAGTAATTGAAGCAATGGCCATCAATGGATTTTGCACAGGCGCCAACCATGGTTTGATTTATATCCGTGCTGAATACCCCCTTGCTATCGAGCGATTGAAAACTGCCATTAAACAAGCCCGAGAATATGGTTTGCTCGGCAATAATATTTTAGGAACTGATTTCAATTTTGACATTGAACTCAGATATGGTGCCGGAGCCTTTGTTTGTGGCGAAGAAACCGCATTGATCCACTCTATGGAAGGTGAACGTGGTGAGCCAACAATCAAACCTCCGTTCCCATCGGTTGAAGGTTACTTGAAAAAGCCTACCAACGTGAACAATGTGGAAACCTATGCCAATATCCCAATTATATTCAATAAAGGTGCAGCCTGGTTCTCAGCTATTGGAACTGAAAAATCGAAAGGAACCAAAGTATTTGCTTTGGCTGGCAAGGTAAACAATGTTGGCCTTGTTGAAGTGCCCATGGGAATAACCCTGCGTGAAGTTATTTTCGAAATTGGTGGAGGAATCAAGAATGGCAAAAAATTTAAAGCCGTACAGACTGGTGGTCCATCTGGCGGTTGTTTGACCGAAAAGCACCTGGACACTCCTATCGATTATGATAACCTGATCGCGGCCGGCTCTATGATGGGATCTGGTGGAATGGTTGTTATGGATGAAGATGACTGCATGGTGGACGTCGCCAAATATTTCCTTGATTTTACAGTAGAAGAATCTTGTGGAAAATGTACTCCTTGCCGCATAGGAAACAAAAGGCTTCACGAAGTTTTGGATAAAATCACAAAAGGAAATGGCAGCCGTGCAGATATCGACAGGTTGGTCAACCTTGGTAATGTTATCAAAGACACTTCTCTTTGCGGTCTCGGACAAACGTCTCCAAATCCTGTGCTGGCAACAATCAACAACTTTAAAGAAGAATATTACGCACACGTTGACGACAAAAAATGTCCGGCAGGAGTTTGCAAAGACCTTATGGTATATTCAATCGTTGATGAGAATTGTGTTGGCTGTACTGCTTGTGCAAGGGCTTGTCCGGTAGGAGCTATTACAGGTGAAAGGAAAGAAATTCACAACATTGATGCTGCATTATGTATTAAATGTGGAGCATGTATCGAGAAATGTAAGTTTAATGCAGTAATTGTAAAATAATCTGGCAAAATGGAAAAAGTAAAACTCACTATAGATAACAAACAGGTAGAAGTAGCCAAAGGAACGACTATTTACAAAGCAGCCAAGCAACTGGACATTGATATTCCTGTGCTTTGCTACATGCACCTGGAAGACTTAAAGATAGAACACAAGCCTGGTGGATGCCGCATCTGTGTGGTTGAAGTTGACGGACGCAGAAACCTGGCTCCTTCCTGCTCAACAGAAGCTACAGAAGGCATGGTTGTCAAAACACACTCATTGAGGGTGCTGAATGCAAGAAAAACAGTAATGGAGCTGATCCTTTCTGATCACCCAAAAGATTGTTTGTCATGTGCCAAGTCAGGAAAATGCGATTTACAGGATTTAGCCCAAAAACTAGGTATACGCGAAATCCCAGATCAGGACATTGCTGCAATGTCAACATACAGGGTAGACTTCTCCCCTTCTTTGATTCGAGAGCTGGACAAATGTATCATGTGCCGCCGCTGCGAAACCATGTGTAACGATTTCCAAACTGTCGGAGCATTGTCTGCCATAAACCGAGGTTTTGAATCTGTTGTGGCACCAGCATTTGAAATGGACATTGAAGATTCGCCATGTACATACTGTGGTCAATGTGTTGCTGTTTGTCCAACAGGGGCCTTGACAGAGGTTGACCATACCAACCAATTGATCGAAGACCTGGCCAACCCAAACAAAACTGTGGTAGTTCAAACAGCGCCAGCAGTGCGTGCAGCTTTGGGCGAAGAATTTAATATGCCGGCCGGCACCAGTGTTACCGGAGAAATGGTTACTGCTCTTCGCGAACTGGGTTTCGATTATGTCTTCGATACCGATTTCGCTGCTGACCTAACAATTATGGAAGAAGGAACTGAGTTGCTTGACCGATTGACCAAGCACCTGAATGGCGATAAAAAGGTTAAACTTCCAATTTTAACATCATGCTGCCCGGGATGGGTAAACTTCTTTGAACAACAGTTTACCGACTTGTTGGATGTTCCATCAACAGCCCGCTCTCCTCAGCAAATGTTTGGTGCTATTGCCAAGACCTACTTTGCCGATAAGATCAATGTAAAAAGAGAAGACCTGGTTGTGGTATCCATCATGCCATGTCTGGCAAAAAAATACGAATGCCAACGCGACGAATTCAAAGTTGACGGTAACCCCGATGTGGATTATTCTGTATCGACCCGCGAATTGGCCAGCCTGATCAAGCGTGCAAACATCGATTTAAAAACACTTAAGAAACAAGACTTTGATGCACCTATGGGTGAATCTACCGGTGCTGCCGTGATTTTTGGTGCTACTGGTGGTGTAATTGAAGCTGCAACACGTACTGCATATGAGATCCATACAGGCAAAACCCTGGAGAAGGTTGATTTTGAAGCACTCCGCGGACTTGATGGCATACGTGAGGCAACTGTTGATTTCGATGGATTACCAATCAAAATCGGTATTGCACACGGTTTAGGAAATGCCCGCAAATTACTGGAAGATGTAAGAGCAGGAAAGAGCGAATTCCATGCCATTGAGATTATGGCTTGTCCTGGTGGATGTATTGGTGGTGGAGGACAACCCTTGCACCATGGCGATTCAAGTGTGATCCAGAAACGTTTTGAGGCAATCTATGCTGAAGACAAAACCAAAACTTTGCGCAAATCGCATGAGAACCCATACATCATAAAGCTGTATGAAGAGTTCCTTGGCAAACCAATGAGCGAAAAAGCGCATCACTTGCTGCACACACATTATGTGGACAAGAGCAAGAAAGTAATTTATATGAAATAATAAGAAGCGTATAGTATTAACAGAAAAGTAAAAGATTATGTCTAGAATAAAAGTTGAACTTAAGAAAGAAAAGATAGATAAAATCAACGAAATATGCGCTTCATTCAACAATGATGCTGGTGAGTTGATTAATGTGTTGCATAAAGTACAAAGCACTTTTGGTTATCTACCTGCAGAGGTACAGGAAGTTGTTGCCAAAGGTTTAGATGTACCAGTTGCCAAAGTATATGGTGTTGTTACCTTTTACAGTTTCTTTACCATGAAACCCAAAGGCAAACATCCCATCTCAATCTGTACAGGTACAGCCTGTTATGTAAGAGGGGCCGAGAAAGTTCTGGATGAATTCAAGAAAGAACTTAATGTTAGCGTTGGCGAAACCACTGCAGATGGTAAATTCTCAATTGCATGTCTGCGCTGTGTTGGAGCTTGTGGCCTGGCACCAGTGGTTATGGTAGGTGACAAAACTTACGGTAGGGTTGCACCAGAAATGGTGAAGGACATTTTATCCAATTACGAAGACTGACACAAGTAACGCTCATAATTAAAAAGGCCCTGCAAGAATTTGTGGGGCTTTTTTATGCCTGGCATTTGACTGTTGTAGATATTTTTCATAATTGTAGGACACAACCTTGTAGAAGTTGTATAATCTCCATTTCCCGAATATTTTATACTTTTAATCAACAATAATAATATCCAACCATGGATTACATCAAACTGGCATTAATGCTGATTAGCGGGGTTGCCTGGACTATTGTATATATTCAATGTATCCGAATCGGTTTTAAGCATAAAACCTATGCCATGCCTTTTTGGGCTCTTGCATTAAACCTGGCCTGGGAAATATTCCATGGTGCTTATGATTTAAAAGAACTTGGGCCCCAATTGCAAGTAATAATAAATGCTATATGGGGCATATTTGACTTAATAATTCTGATTACATTTCTCAAGTTTGGCAAAAAATATTTTCCAAAAAATATAAACATCAAATGGTTTTATCCCTGGTTTATAACTGTTCTTGTCATTTCTTTCTTTGTCCAATTTATTTTTATTGTTGAATTTGGAACAGTAAAAGGTGGTGGCTATGCTGCTTTTCTCCAGAACCTGCTTATGTCGGTATTGTTTATTTCGATGTTTATCCAGCGAAAAGGACCTGATGGCCAATCCTTGACCATTGCCATTAGTAAATGTATTGGCACTTTAGCCCCTACAATACTTTTCGGAATTGTTGGAAGTGATACCATGGGGGGACCAAATTTTCTTATGCTTTCGATAGGGCTGATTATTCTTATCCTAGACATTTTTTATATTGTAATACAGGCACAAGCCAAACAGATAAGAAAGGAAAGTATGAATCCAACCATTCTGTCATAAAAAGAAGTTAGTCATAGCAGTTGACAAAACTTTTGTTATTGTTTCTCCTCAGGAAAACAGAAATTTTAATTGACTTTGAAAATAATCACCTCTAAATTGGGCTTGCTGAAAAAAGTCAGAAAGTAGTGAGATGCGACTTGACAAAATGAAGACGTATTAGCATACTTCGAATTGCAGGCAAGGAAGTAGATTGCTACTTTCTGGCTAACACTTTCGAATTTATTTTCAACTTTTTAGGTGCAAACAATTTTAAGCAATATTGAAGAATTCCTTGCACTTAAAACTCATTCTATCCATATAACATGCAGATAATGTGCTAAAAGTGTGTTTTTTAGCAAGCTAAATAGGCATTTTCTTAGAAGAATAAATAAATACATAGAGTTTCTTATGGATTGGATTGGTTTGGATTGGTTTGGATTGGTTTGGATTTTTTTTGAATTTGTTGTTAAATATTTTTTTAGCGCTTTTTGAAACATATTTCTCTTATTCCTGTATAAAAGTTGTATCTTAATATTACAAACTAAGTATTTATAAAACCAAGTTTAAAACAACAATTATGAAAAAATTATCTTTAGTCATTTTCGCTATTGCAATGGCGTTACAAGGATTCTCACAAAACGATGATTACAAATTAACCATTACAGGTGGTGTAGGCTTTACTTTAAGCGGTGCATTTATGTCTGCTGTTGAAGGTGCTTCTTTGGGAACTGTTGATAAAACAGGTATACCAAATCTTGAATTAGGTCTCGATTATGGCCTTACAAAATGGTTCAGTATGGGTGTTATGGGAGCTTATCAATCTTCAGGTATTACAGAAGATCTTAATGGTTCAATAAATGAATATTCGCTTTCTCGTATGTATATTGGAACAAGTTTTCTATTTCATTATGCAAATTCTGGTAGAGTAGACCTTTTCTCAGGAATTAGAGCGGGTTATAAAAACTGGTCATATTCTTCTACCATAGATGTGGGTACTACTGATGAAATAAATTTTGATGACATTGGATTTTTCGGCGATGGACTTGGCTTTCAGGTATTGTTGTTTGGATTAAGAGGATATCTTACTGAAAATATTGGTGTAAATGTCGAAGTTCTAGGAATAGGAGCTCCTCACATTTCATCAATTGGAGTAAGCTACAGGTTCTAAAATTTTACCTAAAAAAAAACATAAGGCTGTCTTAATATTGGACAGCCTTTTTTGTTTAGTTACATTTTCTGACAATGCTCGCCAGCTTCCAAAATAGTTGATTGAATGCTAATCAATAGATGTTGATTATTCAATTTATCAATCATTTCTATATTTAAAAACAAGTGAAAAAAAATCCTCAGCCCACCTTACTGGGAAGACCCTTTTAAAGGTCAAGAAACAGCCGAACGAGCACTGTTTTCAACTGCCAGAAAATATAAATGCCCAGCAAATCTGTAAAGCATTTTTTTATTCATCAATCAATAAAGATATTGAAGGCGCATTCCGAATGTTTCCATCGGGACCTACAAGTTTAATAGATTCAAAATATACTTTATTGCCTCGTTTTAGCTGTTCAATTATTTTCTTCTGTTCTGAAGTCAACATAGTAGAGTTGGATTTTGCGTCTTTTACATATCCATCGATTGTGGCAGAAACGACAAATTCAACAACCCTGAACGTTAAATCAAAATCAAAATATTCAATCTCAGCAACAAGTCCTTTTTGTTCAAGCAGCAAATCTTTTTTTATTGCACCTCCCTTTATTCCGGCAATTTTGACAACAGGGTCGGGTACTAATTTCACCCTGAACTCTGTTTTCTGAATCGTGTCACCTCCATGAGTAACAACTACATAGGCAATACCAGGTCTCTTTGGACGCACTATATAATTACCTGACGAACCACTTATTTCACCATTTGTAACAGAAACAGCAAGCTCGGAGGATTTATAACCTGAAACAGCAATCTTCATTGGATTCTCGACACCAATATAAAGCACATTCATTTTGACGGGTGCTATGGCTGCCACTACGGGTTCTTCATCTGCCTGCTGCCCATTAATACAGCCAACCACAAAAAACAGCAGGGCTGCCAAGGGTATAAGCATTAAAGTTCTTAACTTTGCTTTTGGATTAAACTTTTGTTTAGTCATCATAATCATTCGTTTTTTAATAAGTGAATGGTTAAAACTCGAAGAAAGGCAGATGAGTCTTTCTTCACAAATTTGATTCAGGAGGAGTGCCTGGTACTTGAGTCTGTCAATTCCGGTGCCTAGTACTCCTTCATCTGCTAAATACTCATGCAAGGTCCTCAGTTCCTTTCTGAACAACCATACAACCGGATTGAACCACATTACGGCCGCTAGCAGTTCAATAAAAAGTATGTCTGCAGAATGAACCTGCGATGCATGTGTCTTTTCATGTGCCAGGATGATATCAATGTCTTCATCCTGCTTATCTTTTGATAGAAATATCCAACGGAAAAAAGAAAAATCGCCCTTTACCTTTTTGCTGATCACCAAAACATAGTTTTCTTTTTTGATCCGTTGACCTCCTGAATAAATATGGATGATTTTAAAAACATGGACAATCAATCTGCCAAGCATTATACAAGATCCTATAAGTATAAGATAAAACAAAATGGTTTGAAAAGGTATACTTGATCTTTTCTCAGGGATTATAGGGGAAGCTATTTCTCCTTCAGCATTTAATGTAGCATGATTGTTTTCTATCTGTTCTTCTTGGGTTTGATCTACAGTTTTAGTGCTGGTTGTCGTATTTTGTGCTATATCTAAACCAATATCAAAACTGACCTGGCTCAATGGTAAAACAAGGGACAAGAGCAAAACAGCAAGTATAAAAATCCTGGAGTGTAAATAGCTGGTCTTCTTTCTAAAGAGAATCCTATACACCAAATAGGCTATGAACAAACAAACAGACGATATTAGATAATACTTCAACAGTTCCATGGTCATTTCTTTTGTTTTTCAATTTCTGCTTCCAACATTTGCTTTAGCTCCTCCATTTCGTTGAGGCTAACTTCTTTGTTCTTCACAAAAAAGGAGACCATTTGGTTTACCGATCCGTTGAAAAGCCCTTTGAAGGTATCTTTTAAAACATGCTGGGCATATTGTTTTTGAGATACAAGGGGGAAAAAGACGTTTGTTTTTCCATAGGTTTTGTGCGACACATAGCCTTTTTTCTCCAAAACTTTTATTACTGTTGCTACGGTGTTGTAGGCCGGTTTTGGATCCGGCAGAACAGCCAGTACATCGCTGACTGCACCATCGGTAATTTTCCATAGGGCTTTTAGAATATCTTCCTGAGCTTTGGTTAATTCTTGCATAATCAGTTTATTTTGACGCAATATACGACAATTATTGAAATTAAACTACAATTATAGTAGATGTCTCAATTTATTGAACGAAAGAAGTGAGGATTTATTGTCAGGAAGTAAATATTAAACCTCAATGTTGTAAAGATTATGTAAAACACTCCTTCAACTAGCCCCTATTTATCTGATTGGTTATCTCATACAAGGCCATCGAAAGCGATTGTATAACATTCATCGATGAGTTCTTGCCATACATGGGAATATGTATGTGCTTATCAACGTGCTTTAGCACTTCATCTTGCACTCCATGGCTTTCGGCTCCAATTACGATGGCTATTTTATTGGATTGCTTAAAGTCTACTTTTTGAATAGGCTGACTTATAGTTGTAATTTCAAGGCAATAGATTGAAAATCCATCTTTTGCAAGCTCCTGAATACAATCCAGGGTATTGGCATAAACTTGAAAACCAACATGGTTTACCGTAGACCTCGCAACTTTTTCAAGTTTTTTGTTTGGGGGTGCAGGTGTTGAGCCACAAAGACAGATATTGGAAACGCCCATAGCTTCGGCCAGGCGAAAAGCCATGCCAACATTTTCGGCAATGCTTAAATTATCGCAGACAATTGCAACAGGAAAACGTTTTTGTGTGTTTACTACCTCGTGATGTTCAAGCTGACGGGAACTCATGCATCAAACTTAATAAAAATGGATCAATTAAGCGATGCCTTCAGAATATGGCGCATGTTCCGGTGAAAATCATTGATAACCTTTTTATGGAGAGTAGGATAAATTCTATCTCTGAATTTTGAACTGCTTTTAAAATAGGAGCGATGTACAATCTGTGTTGTATGGTTTTCATCTTCAGAAAATTGCAATGTTTGCTTTCCTTGGGTTATATTGCCCTCTATATAGCTGAATTCCATAATCCTGTTGACCGAATCAATATTAATAATCTCAAAAGCAACAGGAAGATTGTATATCCCCCTTAGCAACCTCAGGTTTAAAAAATAAACCTGGCCAGTATCTATCTCTGAAAAAGTTCCTTGTGATGCATAAAGGAAAGTATTTGAATATTTGGAAATCAACAAACCAAAATCAATGATGTGCCCATCCCACGAATCAACAGGATTGGCATTTTTATAACATTCCCATACCTCTTCAAGTTGCCCCTTGGCCACAAAGGTTTTTTCATGTACATTATACGAATTAATATCGTCGCCGAGGTGCCAGCTGGGTTCTATCCCGGTAAAAGTGTTAAGACTGTCTATATGCTGATCCACAATAAACTGTCTAACTTTCTTTTTGGAAATAAGGTCCAGGTCTATTACAGCATCGGCGCTTTGACCAATAAGAAATTGAGTCTGAGAAGTACATACCAACACCAATAAAATAAACCGGACAAGAAATCCCATCTTACCATAAAATCTTAACATCCTGTCTTCTCCCATTTTGCAGCATCAAAATTAAACATTTGAGTGCAAGCATCAAACTCTTTTAGTTTAAAATTCCTGATTGTTTGACGAACAGATTATTTAAAGTTTTACAGTAAAAAAAACAACAAGTATATACTAACCTCTAAGTGTAAAGTATTATATTGCAACTACAAGCAGAGAAACACAGCCTATGAAAGTTCTAATCAAATCCGCCCTACTGCTTGCAACTTGTATGCTGCAAGCACAGACCTCTCAACCTGGACTCAATCAGATTGAATTGTTCAAACAATTTATTGGAACATGGAAATGCGAAGTCCAAAAAGATACTTTTCTGCTCATCGAAAATACGTCATTTGGTACAGGAATGGTTTCTAAAAGTCAGGTTGTATCGAAAGGCAATACACTTGAGGAGATTATTCAATTATATGGCTACAATGCCAAAGATGATTCTTATCAAATTGCAGAGCTAATGATGTCCCGTTCTGATTTAGAGATCATCAATGCCAGGTTCATTACTCCTGTATCAGGAGAAATGGAGGTAACCAATACAGAAAACGCCAAATATCAATGGCGCTTTGAATTTAAAAACCAAGACACTATACTTCAGCAAGCTTTTTACGCCAACAAGGTAGTTAAAGAGGTAATGCTAAGCAGGGTGGAGTAAGTAGAGTTAGACAGTTTTCCAATGTCATTAACATTAAATCAATTTTTATGTATTCAAAACTATTTATTGCCCTTTCTTTTGTTGTTCTGTTATCGTGCGAAAAGAATTCCGAAAATGCCTGTGAAAATGAGGATCCATTTGATGCAAAATGGTTAAACAACTGGAAACAAAACCTTCAGAACTGTTATTGCGAATTCAACATTATTCAGGCCAATTACAATGAAGAAACTGTTTTTTATATAAACATGACCAATCGTGCTTGCGATGATGCTATTGAATTCAACTTATATAGCTGCAATGGATATTTAATTAAGACTCTCGATTTGGACGAGGCTTCTCTTTTAAAAGAAAAGGATACACTTTATACCTGCGAAGCAACAAAGAAAACACAGAATTGAAAAAGATTGGATTGGAATTACTCTAAAGTGCATCGTCTTTACTTTGTTTGATGTTCTACTTTATTTTACTTATAACCCGAAATATGCATTAGAAATACATGATCCGGGTTTAACTTTTTAATAAATATATTTTTTTGAACCCCACTCCTATTGTGGACATGGTTGATCCGGAGATCTATAAACAACTTATGTCCAGCTTCAAACTACATTTTAAGCTTTGAGGGGCAGGCAGATCACAATTTCTACTTCCAGCTGCTTTTTGAGCTCTTCTTCCGGCAGGTCTTTCATGCCTGTCCATTTGGCCAAGCAAGTCTTTCGACATAGAACAAGTTCCTGGTCCCCATTTCACTTCTCCGAGGCTATTTACTCGATGAAGAAATTATTTTATCAATATTAAGCGTCGCTCCCAACTGAAACTGTACAAAGTTATTTCTTGGTTCATCTTCCTTTCTGCATAAAAAGTTCCCATAGGCTGCAAACCTCAGAAAAGCACTTATTTTCTTATCAATATCCCTGGCAATTCTTATATCAATGGCTTGAATTGCACTGGGATATTTTTTATGGGGCACAATCTGCTGTCCAGTTATATTTTCCTTCATTTGATATTCTGCTGAATCAGAAAAATTTCCAGAAATTATATGGGGTAAGAATACGGAGAATGAACAATCTGCCGATAATTTCGATTCTTTATCCTTAACTGTACTAACCTTTAAATTAAACCCATGGGCTATTGAAGATATTCGAAAAGCATCTTTTCGTAGTAAAGTATCCAATACTGCTGTTGAATAGAATATAGGGGTATAGTCCAGATAGGTCGATAAAACATTGTGCCATCTAAATGTTGCTATATTTATTTTGCTTAGGGAAATTACATTTGCATATTGAAGCAGGTCATATTTATTCAAATACCTTCCGTGGGTAATGGTATCATATCGAACAGGCAATTCACGGTTTTCATTTTCCATTTTTGAAAATGTAATGTCCAACAATACAGCATTCCGGGCAATAAAAACCCCTAGATGGTTCGTTTGAGTGGAATCTATTGTCAACTTTTTGTTTAGGCGGGGAAAAGGATTCCAGCAAATTTTATTCTTTACAGAATCTTTATTGCAAACTTTATCATACCTAATTTTAGTGGGACGTAAATATGAAATATAAAAATTGGTTTGCACCAACCCATTGGGCTGATCGTCCTTAATCCCAACAAAATCGCTGAAAATGAAACCACAGAATTCCATCTTGTGATTGCACCACTTGTTATTATTAAAAGTTACTATGTCGTTACAGTAACAATTTTTAATTTCATTGGATTTATCCAAATCCTCGAATTTATCTTTCGACTTAATGGAATAGTTTTCTTTTAATATCCCAATTATCGAATCGCTACCTTCCTTTAAATATACTTTTGTTACTTTCTCTGATATATAAAAAACCGTATCGTTTCCATTTAATTCAAGGCTCTCTTTTATTCTTAATTCCTTTGGATGTTCATCAGGCTTGTTATTTGTATCCTTATTCTCTATCTCAACTGAGAAATTTTCAGTTTTACTCTTGTTGCCTTTTTTAGGTTCGATATTAGCTGTATCATTAATTATTGCACACTGCGTTAACAGTAATACAACAAGCCCACTACAGCAAATACTTAATTTGTTAAATATAATTCGGACTTTCATCATACTTAGGATTATAATGTATGGTCTATTGAAAGAAAATATGGCCCCAGTTCGAACCAACCTGGAAACACAATTGATAATCATGCACCTGTGGCTTCCATAAACCAGCACCATCAAGATTACTGAGCAAATCTGTCCAGGTACCGTTTGAAGGAAATGGTACACATAAATCCTGAGCATGATCAGAGAAGTTTAAAACAATCATGAACCGCTGCAGTACATTGTCTTTTGTGTTTCCCCACCGGTGATAGATGACCAGTTGCCTGTTGGTGTCCATACCATATTCTTCCGGATTAAATTGCGTTTGCCATTCTTCCCATTTTTGCGGGTAAAAGTTAGCTGAACGTAATCCTTCATAATCCCTTCTGATATCCGCCAGGCATTTATAGAGACTTTGTAATGATTTCCCTATTTTATCTTCGCTTTGCTTCCAACGAATTGGCCTGGACAGTATCCTCCGCCCTGTACCTTCATCGTTTTCGGGTATATAATAATCCTCGCCAAATTCGGCACCAGCATGCACCAAGGGTATTGCTGATGAAGTATATAAGGCAATGACATAGGGTTGGGTTTTATACCACATCATTGCCCCTCTCCCATCGTGAGACCCGGCACGACAAGCAATTTGCGAATGATCGTGGTTGCTTAGATAAATCGTGGGAACATGGCCTGCATCCTTTAAATATTGCCTGTTGTTCAGGGCATTGATCAAGCGGGGCGAAATCTGGTTTTGCCATAGGGCATCGAAAGAAAACTCATACAAAGCATTGTCCCAAAAGCTATTTGCAAAGGTATTGTTAACTACATCGCAGGCATCCTTCTGCAAGTGTTCTATGGTTAACGAGAAATTAACTTCTCCTTTAGCTACAAGCTGTGTTTCAAGCTCCTCCAATATTTTTTCCAAGCCATGCGTGTCCCCTGCCTTGTAGAAATTTACAGTATTGTCAAAGCGGATACCATCTATTTTAAATACCTCAATCCAATACAGGCATACATCCCTGATAAATTCATTGGTACAAGCATTATGAAAATCCAGATCTTCCAAACCACTAAAACTCCCTTCATAAATGCCTGTATACGGGCAATCTTCCTGGTTATGATACATGTACTTGTAAGGAAAAGATTTGCTGACATGGTTGTATACACCATCCATAATTACATGTATATCACGTTTATGGCATTCGTTAATCAGAAGCTTAAGCCAGGATAGTTTCTCTGAAGGCCTGTTTATGGAGTTTGCATAAGAGTAGGCTACCGAAAAAAAATGAAAAGGTTCATACCCCCAGCTATAATCCTCATGTGGCCAACCTGTCCAAGGCATAAAAAGAATTGCATTAAACCCCAGGTTCTTTATATAATCAAGCTTATGGACAATGGCTGCCAGGGGTGCCTCCTTCCCTTGGTTATAATCTAACACAAAGTCATGAATATGCAGTTCATAAATAACCAACTCACTAAGAGCTTTGCGCCCATTGGCCAAGGGCTTTACTTTATTCTCACCAGGAGTGCTACCACCAATCACAAAGGCTGCATTTTGATCGCTCGAACCACTATACCGTGTACATGGGTCAGATACAATACGCGTACTATTGTCTTTAAATGTTATCAGGTATTTATATTGATAAAACCCGGTTTTAAGTTCAGTTTTTGACCTGAACGTAAAGAAAGTGCCTGTAGCCCCATCGGATTGTGAAAGCTTGAAGCCCTTGCTAAAATCCCAATTCTTGCATGCAGGGTTTAATTGGTTTTGAAAATCCCCGACAACATGTATGTTTTTAATTTTCGGATCAGATCCTTTTGGAAAAAACACCTTAAACTCGACCTTACCTTTGGTTTTGGCGTTGCCAATCTGCCATGCGCCCAGCTTTTCTTTCATATAAAACATAACATTACTTTTTTGGTTGGACAATTAATTTGAGAAATAAATTTCGGGCAGCTTATCTGGTTTATGGGAGTTTGAATACCTAAATAAAACCGGAAGTATTACCTGTCGCCAGACATTTAGCCCGAGAACATTTGAACAAAAACAACTGTTTGGTTTGTTTATTCAATAATCTGTAAAAATGTTTTTTATTTATTGAGAAGCCCTGGAGACTTTACTTTTCTCCATTATCACAATGTTCATCAAAACATCGTTATATAAATTTAAACAATAATAAAACCCGAGTCAAGACACAATCAAATTATTCCCAATTCATTCTTTGGCTCTTTCTTTAGCAAAAAAAAAGTCATTATATTCGAAGCATTAAAATTCATCCTACAACTTATCACAATTAACTAAAATTTTAAACCATGAAGCGCATTGGATTTATTTCATTATTTATTTTGTCTGGTATACTGAATATACAAGCACAAACAAACACGCAAAAGGTAACTGAGCTATTTCAGGGAGTGATTAATTTTGATGGAGCCAACATCAACGATGACAGGCCTGTCCCCAGCTTAAACCTGCTGGCAGCAAAACAGTCCGACACAATGTTGGTGCTCACTAAGGACAATATTGGTTCGGTTATGGCGCAGGCCAAAAAGTATCAATCCTGCATTATCTCTGTCGACCGGCACACAATTGTACTCATAAAATCGTGGACCAACTGCTCTAAATCTGGCTCGTGGAACTACTGCATGCCTTATGGTACAGGTTATGTACAGCGAAACGAACTGACCAAGATGGAGGATTACATTAAAAACATTATTGGTACTCCCGATGGCCAGAGACGTACCGTATTTTTGTTTAACAAGAAGTAAACCAAATAATCCAACCCATTAATCGAGCTGGTAGAGGGAGTATTCCCTCACCCTCGCTCACCAACCAACATACTCGTGCAAAAGACGGTATCAAATTAATTAACCAATCAGCACATTAAAAAAACGCAAAAACCTTACATCCTTTACGTTAACCAAATAATGCGTAACGTTTATCAAATAAAAATTGACATTAATCCTGTTAACTTATACTTTGCATACTCGTGCTGAATAAGATCTCTTATGTAGATTAGGCGGAAGAAAACCCAGAAAACTACTGCCTAAAAATATTTACAAGTAACATGTTTATTTCATTCATAGGCCTAAAGTATTACTGAATGACCCTAGGGAACTGGATGCAATAGAAATGTTCCAGTGTTTTTTAAGTAAGATGGCATAAAACAATGGCTATTTTGAACGAAGAAAGTGACACTACTTAACAGCTGTGGCAGAATACAGGAGCTTTCAACTGCTACCATCACTAAAAAAACATTAGTAATAAACATCAAATACAACCATGAGCTACATCTATAAACCAATAATATCGGCAAGTAGCGGACCATACAATGGCAAAGCCCTTGTTGGTACACACTCTGCCATTATCGGGTGGACATTAAACGATGTAAACCTGCGAAAAGGCCTCAAAGGTTTTGCAATTAGACGCTCCGATATTGATCCAATTACCAAAGAAGTCCTTCGGGCAGACTGGCTGCGGGGATTTAAGCGGTTCAAAGAAACGGATAACGGAAAAACGGATAATATTAGCTCCTTTGAAAGTCCGTTTCAACGGTTTAGGTGGAACGATTATACCCTAAAACAGGATAGGGCGTATAAATACGAGGTTTTTCCCATGCGAGGCAATCCGGGCAATTTGTCGCGGGATGAAGAACCAATGGTTTTTGATTTTTGTCCTTCGCAAGAAGACCAGGATGGGCTGGGTGTATTTGTGAACAGGGGCGTAACCGCTGCCATGGCCTATCTCCAGAGGTTTAACAACAAACCGCCCTTAGAGGTTGGCAAAAATGCATATACCTGGCTATCGCGGGGGCTTAAAGAATCCTTGCTTAATTTTATTGCTCAAGCAAATGCAGGAGAAGAACTCCATGTTGCTATTTATGAATTCTTCGACCACGAGATTGCCCAGGCCTTTAAAGATGCAATTGGCAGAAGGGTTAAAGTAAGCATTGTACACGATGCCAAACCGGGCAAGCACTCAACACACAAAAATGAGGAAGTAATCAGGCTTTTTGAGCTGTCACCACCGATAAGTATTCCCAGGACCGAAGTAAATATCAGCCACAATAAATTTGTAGTCCGCCTGGTGGGAGGCACGCCTACCGAGGTTTGGACAGGGTCTGCCAATTTTTCAGAGAATGCCTTTAATTTCCAGACCAACACTGCCCTTATTGTACGGGATAAAAACACGGTAAAACACTTTGAAACCTATTTCCAAGGCTTATCAAAAACCCCTGCAAAGGCAGAAAGCAAAAAAATCAACCAGGCCATTATGGACCTTGCTGATGGGGAACAGGATAAATTCGCGGAACGGACATTTTTTTCTCCTGTACGGAAAAAACATATTCTGGAATGTTCGGTTGACCTGATTAAATCTGCAAAGTCTGCCATATTTATTAGCGCACCTTTTGGGCTCGACAAAAGCATGATTGATGCACTGCATGCAAACCAACGGGAAATACTTGAATATGGATTGGTAAACACTACCGCAAAGAAAAAGATCGAGACACTCCAACGAAACAATACCCGTTACTTTACCCCTTCCAAACTCAACACTTACATGGGCAGAAAATGGGATGCCAAAGCATTTGGCGCCCATAAGATACATGCCAAAACCATTGTAATAGATCCATTTGGGGCAAACCCACAAGTACTAATTGGCTCTGCCAACTTCTCGAAACCATCGTGCTCCGACAACGACGAAAATGCCATGCTGATAAGCGGAAACAAACGACTGGCTACCATTATAACCACTGAATTTATGCGCATGTACGACCATTATAAATCACGCTACTACATCGATCTGTTTAACCAGAAAAACAAAGAAATTAAAAAGGAAAACAAAAAACGGAAAGCGCAAGGGCAAGCCCCTAAACCTTTATTGGCAATGGACAACCACCTCAAAAGCGACGACAGCTGGAGCAAAACAGCCTTCGATCCGGGTTCTTCGAGCCATAAGTTTAGGGACAGGATTGTTTTTTCGGGTGGGTAGGGAAAATGTATACAAAGAGTACTTAGGGTAAGCTTTTAGATGATGTTGTAATCAAGGCTAGACACCGAATTACCCAGAAATAACCTGATTGGTAATTTGTAGAAACGGGTTGAAAATATTGGTTCATTGATTGAAGGTTTGTGCAAGAAAAAATTAATTTTTGCCCACCCGCTTCTGCCCTTCGGGACAATGAATTCAACCCACACAGTCAAGCACATTTGCAATTCGCACAAGCCGACACGAAATCAAAAATTGCAAAAGAGCTTGTCTGTTTGCCACAGCTTTTTTGCCGACCCTAAAAACTAATTT
>JBNKPU010000011.1:0-38136 GCA_050295515.1 Bacteroidales bacterium
TTGATTGATTAAGCATTTCATCGGTCACCTCCAAATATCCTTGTTGCTCAATAATTTTAAGGGCATTAAAGGTCTGAAGTGGGTTTAACTTGTATGCCCTGACAAAATTATGGAGATCAAAATCAAAGGCAATTCCCTTGCCGCCACCAATGGGTACTTGAAGATAATTGCAAAGAGCATTGTATACTTTTTTTATGAATTCAATCTCCGGAAAGTTATCGGTCAACCTTTTCTTTAGGGTTTGCTTGTCTCTTCCACCTGAAAACAGCACAGCAAATGCCTTTTTCTCATCCCGTCCAGCTCTTCCAGCCTCCTGAAAATATTCCTCCAATGATTCAGGTAAATCAACATGAACGACAAACCTGACATCTGGCTTGTCAATTCCCATCCCAAAAGCATTAGTAGCTACTATTATTCTTGTAATTCCTTTTAACCATGCTTCTTGCTTTTGTTCTCTTAATTCATAATTCAAACCAGCATGGTAATAGTCAGCTTTAATTCCTTCCCGCAACAATTCATCGGCAATTTCTTTTGTTTTCTTACGATTACGGCAATATACAATCCCACTACCTCGGATTGAATTCACTACCTGAATGAGATCGTACACTTTGCTCTCTGAATGACGTACATAGTATACTAAGTTTGATCTGGAGAAATCTGTTTTAACAACATTTTTTTCTTTAAAACCAAGTTTAAGTTGTATGTCATCAACCACTCTGGGTGTTGCTGTCGCCGTCAATGCAAGAATAGGTACACCTGGCTTTAGCTCCCTTAATACAGAAAGTTTTAAATAGGAGGGTCTAAAATCGTAGCCCCACTGTGAGATACAGTGAGCTTCGTCTACAGCAAAAAAGCTAATCTCCATATGCTGGAGCCTGTTTTTAAAATCATGGTTCGCAATACGTTCTGGCGAAACATATACTAATTTATAGGCTCCATATAGGGTATTCTCAAGCAGGACTTGCATTTCATGCCTACCAACACCAGAGTGAATTGCTGCCGCTTTTACCCCCAGCAATTTTAACTTCTGTACCTGGTCAATCATCAATGCTATAAGTGGTGTTACAACAATGCAAGTCCCTTCAGACCCCAATGCAGGAACCTGAAAAGTAATAGACTTACCTCCTCCGGTTGGCAATAGCCCAAGAGTATCTTTACCTTGGGCAATGGACATAATAATTTCCTCCTGAGCGGGTCTGAATCTGTTGTACCCCCAGGTTTTTTTTAAGATATCCCTATATTCATGAATCGATTTTCCCATTTTTAGTTATGCCATGAAAATCATTCTTAGTAATAACTCCAATATGCTTACTTTTTTGTATTTTCGCAGCACTGTTGCCTGTTTATTCTGATTATAAGATTTATACTGTCATATCATGTCAGACTAACCATGCCCAATAAAAGCTCAAAAATACAACTTTGAATTTTTAAGTTTGAATATAAACAAATTAATAATATATCAGTAACATGTCGTTTTTTACAGAACAAATAAGTTCTGAAGACCTTGGTTATTGATCCTGCACATGACATTCACAAAAGGTGTTGAAAGTGTTAAAAGAAGTTAAAAAAACATATCAGGAAATAGATCTAATTGTTGGTAACAATGCAAGCTCTGAAGCTGCTCTTGCCTTAGAAGAATCTGATGCTGACGCTATAAAGGTTTGCCTTGATCCAGAATCAATTTGCACAACAAGATTTAGTGCAAATGTTGGTGTTCCTCAACTTTCAGCTATATTTGACACCGCAAATGCAATAGAAGGAGAAGAAATACCTAATCATGATGGAGTCAGGTATTCTTGGGATATTGTCAAGGTTTTAGCTGCCGGAGTACAATTTATTCAGGTTGGTTCCGGTTTTGCCGGTGTTGATGAGTCTCCGGATAATGCTGTAATCTACAATAACCGGAAAACATAAATCGTTTAATGGTTACTGTGGAGCTAAAAACACAAAAGAACCCTATTATAGCCCAAAATAAAATTTGAATTAAAAAAAAGTTTTTCATCTTAACCTATAACTAGAAATGAAAAAAATTGTTCCAATTTTCGCACTATTCTTTGTCACACTTAACCTACTAAGCCAAAGCTCATTAATGACAATTGATGGCAAGGATATTTCAGCAGAAGAATTTGAGCGGGTATATTCAAAAAACAACAACAACACCCTCAATACCGAGCAGAAGTCTGTTGATGAATACATTGATTTGTTTGTCAATTACAAATTAAAGGTAATCGAAGCTGAGAATAAAGGCTATGATACCATGAAAACATTTGTTGATGAATTTAACGGTTATACCAAACAACTGGCAAAACCTTACCTACAGGATAAAAGCTTAAAAGATAAACTGATACAAGAAGCATATGAGCGGTCAAAGATTGAAGTAAGGGCTTCGCATTTGCTGTTAAAGCTTGATCCAGATGCCCTTCCAAAAGACACACTTAAGGTATACGAAAAAATAATGGAAATACGTGCCAGAGTTGTTGGTGGAGAACCCTTTGAAGAAGTTGCAAAAGCAACATCGGATGATGAGTCTGTTAAAACAAATGGTGGAGACTTAGGTTTCTTTTCTGTTTTCAGAATGGTATATCCTTTTGAATGTGGAGCCTTCAATACTGAAGTAGGCGAAATTTCCATGCCCGTCAGAACTCGCTTTGGTTATCATTTAATTTATGTAACCGATAGGCGGGAAGCAAGAGGCGCGATAAATGTCGCACACATTATGACCAGGGTACCTAAAGATGCATCTGCTCCTGAAACACAAGCTGCAAAAGAAAAAATTGAAGAGGCTTATCATAAACTTATGGATGGTGCTGACTGGAGCGAAACTGTTCAGGAATACTCAGAGCACCAAAGAACTAAGGCAGACGACGGTAACATTGGCTGGCTAAATATTGGTCAAGCTCCAGAAAATTTCATGGAAGAATGCTATAAGCTTGAAGTTGGACAGTTTTCAAAACCTATTGAAACCCCCGGTGGCATCCATATAGCAAAAATAATAGAAAAAAAACCTATTGGCACTTTTGAAGAATCTCGAGAGAAAATCTCAAAACGTATCGATTCTGACCGTGGAAGAATGGTGGCCCTGCAAGAACTTATGGACGATGAGCTAAAATCAAAGTATGGATTTAAATATCATCCTGAGAATGCTGAAGAGTTGATCGGGTACCTTGACAGCAGCATTTATAAGTTGAAATGGAAACCCGATGCAGCATTGGGATTAACTAAACCCATCGTAAAAATTGGCGGTAATACTTATACCCAAGCAGATTACGCCAGGTATATCGCAACATTATCCCGTCCAAAGGTTAATAATAAAACTTTTGATAAAATCATATCTACTAACCTTCAGGATTATGCTTCTGAAATGCTCAAGGAATATGCCATGAGCCAGCTTCCTAATGAAAACGATGATTATAAAAATCTACTGCAGGAATATCACGATGGCATTCTCCTTTTCAACCTGACAAATGACATGGTGTGGGAAAAGGCTCAGAAAGATACTGTTGGGCTGCAAGAATTTTACAAAACAGCCAAGAAATATGAATGGGGAGAACGAGTCGATGTTGATATTTATGAATACTCAAATAATGAGTTTACCGGAAAACTCCCAAAAATTGCAAAGAAAAAAGCTAAAAAAGGATTAGATGTTTCATTTGCAATTAGCAGTTTATGCCCTTCAGACTCTATCCCTTGCATCAAGATTGAATCAAAGACTTATGAAAAAGGCCAGGATTCGATGGCAGAAAAAATGCCTTGGGAAAAAGGTGCATATACAACAATAAGCGAAGATGGCAATAACTTCTTCTATTACATAAAAGATATCCATAATCCGGAACCAAAAAAACTAAATGAGGCAAGAGGACTTTATATTGCCGATTATCAAACATATTTGGAAGAAAAGTGGGTAAATAGTTTAAGGGAGAAATATGCCATTAACATAAACGAAGAAGCTTTAAACAGTTTGAAAGCCAAATTAAACAAGTAAACATGAAGTATCTTTTCTTACCACTTCTTACTGCTATAGTCCTTGTTTCCTGCCAAAATCAGGCAAGCAAGAACCAAGAGATGCCGGTTGCACGGGTTAATAGCCTTTACCTTTACGCTTCCGATCTGGAAGGTGTCGTACCTAGAGGTCTTACGGAAATTGATAGCCTGGCATTGGTTAAAGATTATATTGAGAAGTGGGTAAGAAAACAGTTAATACTTAGCAAAGCTGATGAAAACCTAACTGACGAAGATAAAAATGTTGAGAAGCAAATTGAGGATTATCGTTCTTCATTATTAATCTTCAAGTATGAACAAAATTTACTCCAACAAAAATTAGATACTGTAATTACTGCGGATGAAATCGAGGAATATTACAATGAAAACTCCTCGAATTTCATCCTTAATGACCATCTGGTAAAAGCCCTATATATTAAAGTCCCCAGGTCGGCCCCAACTATATGGAAGCTGAGAAAATGGTACAAATCCGACGATAAGGAAGATATAAAAAAACTTGAGGCCTATTGTTTTAATAATGCAGACAAATATGATTATTTCAATGACGACTGGATTGAGTTTAATGTTATTGAGGAACAGTTGCCTAAACTTTATCAGTCCACCGCAAGCATTTTAAGAACCAGACAGACTTTAGAGATAGGCGATAGTAATTACATATACTTCGTGAGGTTTTTTGACTACAGGCTTAGAGGTACAACTGAACCCATAGAATATATAGACTATAAGATTAAGAGCATTATTCTAAATAAGCGTAAAATTCAATACATTAAAAAAATTGAGAACAAAATTTATAATGATGCAGCTAACCATGGGAATTTTAATATTTATTAACTAGTAGGATTTCAAAGGAAAAGTTATTTTTACAAACCATTTTAAAAGTGCATTAATAATAAGCCATATAGATTATAACGAATGAGAATAATAAACACTCTTTTAACGGTTGTTGCTTTCTTTTATGCATCAAACGTTTTTGCTCAACCCTACATTGCCGATAAGATTGTGGCTGTTGTCGGAAAATCATCTGTGCTTTACTCTGATATTGAAGAACAATACCTGCAATATAAGGCACAGGGACAAACCATCGAGAGATGCATGATTTTAGAAGAATTACTAAATCAAAAATTATTGGCAACCTATGCCGAAATTGACAGTATTGAAGTTGGAGATGGTGAGGTTGAACTTGAACTTGAACAACGGATGGGGTATTTCATAAACCAGATTGGTTCCGAAGAAAAACTTATTGAATATTTTGACAAATCGGTCATTGAAATAAAAGCAGATATGAGGGATATGGTGAGGGAACAACTGCTTACTCAAAGGATGCAGGGGCAGATTGTAAAAGGACTTGCCATTACACCAAAAGAAGTAAAAGAATTCTATAACAGTTTGCCTGAGGACAGCATACCTCTTGTTGAATCCGAAATTCAGATCAGACAAATTGTAAGATATCCTGAAACTAATGAAGATGCCGTTTATGATGTAAAGAAGAAATTACTTGACATAAGGGAAAGAATCATGAATGGCGAAAGTTTTGCAACCTTGGCTGTTCTATACTCAGAAGGCCCATCTGCTGCCCGTGGTGGTGAAATAGGCTGGGGATCAAAGGCTGAACTTGATCCAGCTTATGTGAAAGCCGCATTTGCTCTAAAAAAAGGACAGGTATCAAAAATAGTGGAATCTTCATTTGGATTCCATTTGATTGAATTATTGGATAAAACCGAAGACCGTGTTAAAACACGCCATATTTTAATGAAACCAAAAGTTTCAATTGAAGAAAAAGTAAAGGTCAAAAACAAGCTTGACAGCCTTGCTACACAAATCAGGATTGACACTATTAAATTCGAGACTGCTGCGATGTATGTATCGCAAGATGAAGACACAAAGCTAAGTGGAGGATTGCTTGTAAATCCACAAAACCTTAACACAAAATTTAAACTGAATGACTTCTCAAACAAGGAATACTACACCATAAGAAATATGAAGGTTGGGGAAATCTCTGACGCTTTTGAGTCGGTCGATCAAAAAGGTAAGGTTGTATTTAAGATCGTACAGCTCAATTCAAGATCGGAACCACATAAGGCAAATTTAAAGGATGATTTTGATTTAATTAAAAACATGGCTTTGGCTGACAAAAGGCTTAAGATTGTTGATGAATGGGTTTCTGACAAAACTAAGGATGTTTATTTCAGGATAGAAGCCCCCTACGAAGGTTGTGAATTTCGGATAAAAAACTGGAATAAGTAATGTTCAGGAACAATTCCTTTCTTATTGTAATCATTTTACTTCTTTTATCTGTCGATAGCTGCATTTTTGCCCAACAAAAAAGAGAATCCCGTGTACAATACCAGGCCAGAACCACTGAAGTAGACAAAAAAATTGGCAATGGGGCCCAAAGACTATTGGGCGATGTGGTTTTTACACACGAAGGAGCAAAAATGTACTGCGACAGCGCCTACTTTTATCCCAAAAAAAACGCCCTTGATGCCTACCGCAATATATATATAGTGCAAGGCGACACCCTTCAGCTTTATGGCGATTTTCTTCATTATGAGGGTAAAACCAGGTTAGCTGAAATTACTGGCAAAGTGGTAAAACTTATAAATAAAGAAACCACCCTCACCACCAACGAATTAGATTTCAACCTGGGAACCAATGTAGGTTATTATACAACCCATGGTGTAATAATTAATGAAGAAAACAAGTTAGAAAGTGAAATTGGGCACTACTATACCAATCAAGAATCCTTTCATTTTAGCGATAGTGTTGTAATATACACGCCTGATTACACTATTTACTCTGATACACTGCATTATAATACAGGAACAGGCTTAGCTACCTTTCTTGGACCAACCAATATTATTGGGGACAGCTCACATATGTATTGTGAAAAGGGTTGGTACGATTCAAAAAAGAAGTTAACCGAAGCCAGGAAAAATGCGTGGGCTGATAACTTGAAACAAATCGTTAAAGGAAATTATATTTTTTACAATCAAAATACTGGTGATGGCACGGCAAGAGACAATGTAGAGATTCTTGACAAAGAACAGAATATTATCCTGCGTGGCAATGATGCAAAATATAACGACATCTCCCAGTATGCATTTATGACTGATTCAGCTAGATTTATCCAGGTTGCTGACTTTGATTCGCTCTATTTGCATGCCGATTCGATTATTACCTATCCGGATACTTCCGGCGAAAAAATATTGTTTGCGTATTACCATGTTAAATTTTTCAGGTACAATGTGCAGGGCTTGTGCGACTCTATGGTTTATACATTTATTGATTCGGTAGCTCATTTGTTTGGATCTCCGGTATTGTGGACCGAGAACAAACAAATTTCGGCTGATAATATTGATATGTATACAAAAAACCAGCAGATGGAGAGAATGTATCTTACAAAGAATTCTTTTATTGTAAATTACAAGGGCGAAGACTATTATGACCAGATAAAAGGAAAAAACATGGTTTGTTATTTTAAAGACAACCAACTTCAGTTAATTGATGTTAAGGGAAATGGGCAAACTGTCTATTATGCAGAGGATGGTCCCGATATTGTTGGTGTAAATAATATTGAATGTACAGATATGGCAATCCATTTTGAAGAAGGGCAGGTGCGCAATATCAATTTCTATGTGAATCCGGTTGGTGTACTATATCCATTGGATCAAGCTCCTGAAAATGAATTGATTCTAAAAGGTTTTAATTGGCGAGAAACTGACAGACCTAAAACAAAAGAAGATATTTATTAATACAATGGGGCTGATTAAACCCCATTAGTATTAATATTCATCTTCATTAAAAAAGAAATCGTCTTTACTTGGATAATCTGGCCAAATGTCTTCAATGCTCTCATAAATTTCACCTTCATCCTCAATTTCCTGCAGGTTTTCAATTACCTCCAGTGGTGCTCCGGATCTGATTGCAAAATCAATCAACTCATCTTTCGAGGCAGGCCAGGGTGCATCCTCTAACTTAGACGCTAATTCAAGGGTCCAATACATATCAATGAGATTTAAGTTATACCTGTTCTAAAATGCTGCAAATATAAAAATTAATATTACTAATCCAACACTGGTTTCCAAATTATCTCACCAACATTTAATTCTTTAGCGAAAGCCCTTGCCAACACAAAGAAATAATCCGATAAGCGGTTGAGATATTTTAATATTAATTCAGGAACTTCACCATTTTCTGCTAAAGTAAGAACAACTCTTTCTGTTCTGCGGCATACAGTTCTGGCAACATGACAGGCGGAAACAACTTCGTGCCCCCCGGGTATAAGAAAAGCCTTTAATGGAGGCAACTCACTTTCCAGCTTGTCAATTTCCTTCTCAAGCTTTACGATACTTTTATCAGAAAGTTTCGGCAAATTATCCAAACAATCATCACAATCGGCAGCCAGAAGAGATGACACAACCATCAAATCTTCCTGTATTTGCAGTAAAAAATCACTGTTAGCTTTGCTTATTTTTTTATCCCTGAGTACTGCAAGAAAGCATATCAATTCATCGGCTGTACCATATGCTTCGATTCGAATATGGTTTTTAGGCACCCTCTTCCCTCCTATCAGGGCTGTTGTACCCTTATCGCCAGTTTTTGTGTATATTTTCATAGATAATCCGGTAAAGTGTCATTTAAAAATTTTGTTCAACCATACATCAATATTTCTTTGCTTTCCTTAAACAAAAAAGTTTATTTTAAGTTGAATATGCAAACTTATGATTTAAGTACAATCCGAAAGAGAGAATGTTTAGATACTTTTCATTATTTATATTAATTCTATTAACAAATTCAATTAGTGTTTTAATTGCTGAAAATACTTCGGCTCAGCAGAATCCCCCCCATATCAGTCTTAGCTCTTACAATCCCAAACTTTGTCCTGGGAGCTCAACAACAGTCTATATTACAATATCTGGCCAATTGCCAATCCAGGTTACTTATGAGGTATTGGAAAACGGCACACCAACTAAATATACTCTTGTATCGTCTTTTACCCCCTTGGCTCTTGAACTTTCAAATGCAGGTGTAGATCAAATAACAAATTACGGAAATAAGAATATTCAAGTAGATACAAGTATTGATTTTACTGTTGAAAATGTTCTCTTTCCAACCGCTCAACTATCTGGGGGTGGCGAATTTTGTGAGAACGAACAAGTTACTCCAATTGAAGTTGTTCTTACAGGAGCCTCTCCTTGGGAGCTCACCTACCAGGAAAACAACGGGAATGCCATAAAACTCGATTTAACAGAGTCGCACTACTTTTTTCCCGAAAAAGAAAGTATAATAAACATTAGGAGTATTAAAGATAAATATTGCTCTAAGGATGTATTTGATACTGCCTCCATTAAAATTGATGAAATACCCCTAGTAGAACCTATTAAAGGCAAACAGAAATTATGTCCCGGTTGGAATGCAATTTATGAAACTAATTTTTCTGATCGATATGTTTATGATTGGTATGTCCCAACCGGTGGAGACATCAACACATTAGTTGAAAATGCGGCAAACCAGTTTCCGGTCACCTGGTTAGAAGCAGGAAAATACAATATCGATTTAATTGTCAGTTCACCTAATACAGGGTGTAATACAGGTAAAATATCTTATCCTGTCGAAGTTTTTTCTCCCCCTACAGTTAAAAAAGAATTTGATACAGTTACCTGTTTCGAAACTGATAATTATGTAGAATTGTCTCCGACAGAAATGCCTGAAAACAAAATTTTTTGGCCTCATCTGGATGATAGCGTAAATTCTGTTAGAGTATATGAAGAAGGCTGGTACTATTATATTGAATCTATTCCTCTAGGATGTGCTGACACAGGCAGCATAAGGGTGGTTGATAAATGTATCCCTGAAGTCTATGTTCCAGAAGCTTTTACTCCTAACAACGACCAGATTAACGACAGGCTAGAAATTTTTGGAGTATTTTACAACCTCGAACTTCGTATTTACAATCTTAACGGAGAACTCATACATATCATGAAAAATACTGAAGCAGCCTGGGATGGCACTAAAAATGGGCAAGAGATGCCAATTGGCACCTATCTCTGGAAAGCCACATTTACAGACAAATTTGAAGAAGGTTATTCTAGTGAAGGACAGTTTATTTTAATTAGGTAAATGAAACGATTTTTAATTATACTGCTCTTTTTAATTCCTTTCGGACTTTTTGGTCAGGAGAACCATTTTTCGCAATTTTATAATTCTCCTCATTATCTAAATCCAGCCTTCGCCGGAGATGCTGCATTTATTCGCACAGGCACACATTCCCGGATCATATCACCCGTAGCAGGATTTCCTGTAATAAATACCCTTCTGCACTACGACATGAAATTAATAAATTACCATAGCGGAATAGCTGTTAACTTATTCAACCATACCGAAGAACTCAGGCATTTTAAAATTCAGTTCAACTATTCATATACATTTCGTATCAACAACAATGCATGGGTTAAAGGTGGCTTAGGGGTATCATTTAATCAACGCAGGAGCAGTTCGACCACAAGAAAGTTTCCTGATCAATACGACATTACAGGTTATACCGGCGCCCCCACAGCAGAGCCCTTACTAAACGATAATTCTAATTTTTCGGGTGTAGCTGCCGGGATTATATTATACAATAAATATCTGTGGGTAAGCTTTGCTGGTGATTATTTGAACCGTCCTACCGAATATTTTGCCGGCACAAAAAGCATATATCCCATAAAAATAGGTGGGGCGGTAGGATTTGCCTATCCGCTTGGTCACCAAAGTACTGCTAGAAGAAGATTTAGCGACTATGGGGGACTAAAACCTTACAATAGCATTGGACCAGTATTCAATTATCAATATCAGGGAATGCTTGGAGAATTATCCGGAGGATTGTCATTTAATTCCCAACCAGCATTTGGAGGCATACACTATAGATATCAACATGATTTCAGGATTACTGACACAAAATATATCTTCAAAGCAATAAGCATAATGCTTGGTTACCGCGAGGAAGAGTTCATGATTGCCTATTCTTATGATATATCGCTTTCGAAAACAACAATAAACAGAAATGGAGCACATGAACTTTCTTTCTCCTTGTATTTCTCATATTTCAAAAATGACCACAAAAAACACGCCCTGGTGCCAACACCAAGCCAACTTGTTTATTAAACATCATCAATACCTGACCATATAGTGTCCTGGCGTTAACATTTCATCAATAAGCACAATTCCCATGTAGTAAAGATCAATGGTAACACAGCTCATTTCTTTAATACGTTTCCAGGCCATTTCCATTCCTATTGACCAGTATATATCACCAATAATAATCATGCCCTTCCGAACTTTTGGCAAGAAATACTCAAAATAGCTAATTGTTGCATCATAAACATGGTTACCATCAATAAACACAATGGCTGGAGATTCAATTTTTGGCAATAAATCACGAATTGCTTCTTCGAATGTCGAAACAATAATTTCTGTGTTATGAACTGCCAGGCTCGTCAGTTCTTTTTTGGCAATAGCGGCTAATTCTTTGTTGCCCTCAACAGAGAATATTAGCCCATAATCCTTTAAACCCGCTGCGAGATACATCGTGCTTATTCCTACTGAGGTACCAAATTCAACTATTGTCTTCGGCTTATAAAAACTACTTAACCTGAAAAGAAGCTTACCATATTTCTTGCTTGTTCCTGCATATTTAACAATATCCCTTACTTTTCTCCTATCTGCACACATTTTAGATGAACCCGCACCATATTCAGTAAATCCAACAGTCTGATCTGTCCTGCTTAAACCTCGGATTACATCTAAAACAGCCTGTATTTCAATTTCCTCAGTTTTACCGTACAAAACTTTTGACACAAACTCATAAACAGCTGGTGAATGGATTCCATGTCCCATTTTATGCTTTGCCTTTATGATATACCTGAAATATTTAACCAGGGCATTGATCTTATCCAAGTTTTTAACCATAGTTCAAATATAGTTTTTTTCCTTTTCGATAAGAATTATGATATTTATGCAGAAAAAGTTTTTGCTCTTTATCAAGGTTCATGCTAAAGGCATTTTTTGACTTTTCTAATTTACTAATTTTAATAAGTTGGCCATTCAGGTCTGATCAATGCATATGGAGAACTTCCTGGACACAGACATAATGTATCTTAAGGGTGTAGGTCCAAAACGGGCAGAAATTCTAAAAAATGAACTCAACCTGTTTACTGTTGGTGATCTGTTGTTCCATTTTCCCTATCGCTATATCGACAAATCAAAAATCCATACTGTACAGGAAGCCCGGTCCACAAATGCCTATATCCAATTAAAGGGTAAAATCCTATCTCTGAGTACTGAGGGTGCTAAATATAAAAAACGGTTAAAAGCCCGATTCAAAGACAGTACAGGAGAAATTGAACTGATCTGGTTTCAAGGGATCAATTGGGTAACCAAAAACATTAATGTTGGGGGAGAATATATAATTTTTGGAAAACCTGCTGTTTATAGCAGACGCTTAAGCATTGCCCACCCTGAAATGGAGCCAGCAGGAAATAGTATTGAAACACAACGTTCGGCTTATGAACCTCAATACAACACAACAGAGAAAATGAAAACCAATTACCTGAATTCAAAAGCAATTCAGGGTTTGGTGAAAAGAATTTTTACAGCCGAACAATTTGCCATTGAGGAAACCCTACCTGCGAATATTATCCAAAAACACAAACTAATCCCACTTGAAAAAGCAATTAGGATTATTCATTTCCCGAACAATACGCAGGATCTGAAAAATGCTGAATACAGGATTAAATTCGAAGAGTTGTTTTATATCCAATTAAGCATATTGCGCTTAAAGGTAGGCCATCAAAACCATTATAAAGGATTTAAATTTGAAAAGGTTGGTGACTATTTCAACTCTTTTTATAAAAACAACCTTCCCTTTGAGCTGACTGGAGCGCAAAAGCGTGTTGTCAAGGAAATCCGTAGGGACACAGGTTCTGGCAAGCATATGAACCGTCTATTGCAAGGCGATGTAGGATCCGGTAAAACCCTGGTTGCCCTGCTTTCAATGCTAATAGCCATGGACAATGGTTTTCAGGCAAGCCTGATGGCCCCAACAGAAATACTGGCACAACAGCACTACAACACATTAATTAAAATGCTCGACGGATTGGATATTCATGTGATGCTGCTTACGGGATCTACCAGAAAAAAAGAACGGGAAACGATTTTTGCTGAACTAATAACGGGGAGACTACATATATTAATTGGCACACATGCACTTCTGGAAGACCCTGTGGTTTTTTCCAACCTGGGATTGGTCGTGATTGATGAACAGCACCGCTTTGGTGTTGCGCAACGTGCCCGTTTGTGGGAGAAAAACATTAATCCGCCGCATGTTCTTGTAATGACGGCCACCCCTATCCCACGGACACTTGCCATGACCTTATACGGAGATCTGGATGTCTCGGTAATTGACGAACTACCACCGGGTAGAAAGCCTGTACAGACTTACAGGTATACCGAATCAAAACGGTTGGCGATGAATGGTTTCCTGCGTAAACAAATAGATATGGGTAGACAGGTCTATATTGTCTACCCCTTGATTAAAGAGTCAGAAAACCTGGATTTAAAGGATCTGCAAATGGGGTTTGATGGCATGGTTCAGGTATTCCCCCCCCCAAACTATAACGTGGTTTGTGTACATGGAAAAATGAAGCCCAGGGACAAAGACCTGGTAATGCAATCTTTTAAAGAAGGTAAAGCTCACATTCTAATGGCCACCACGGTAATCGAAGTTGGGGTTGATGTCCCCAATGCTACAGTAATGGTTATCGAAAGTGCCGAACGTTTTGGTTTATCACAGTTGCACCAGCTCAGGGGAAGGGTTGGACGGGGCGGCGACCAAAGCTATTGTATTTTGATGGCTTCGTATAAGCTAACCAGCGAAGCCCGGCAAAGACTTGATGCCATGGTAAATACAACTGATGGTTTTGAAATTGCCGAAGCCGATCTGAAGCTCAGGGGACCTGGTGATATTGAAGGCACACAACAAAGTGGAATTCCATTCAAATTAAAGATGGCGAACCTCGCCAAGGATGGAAAATTATTGCAATACGTTCGTTATATTGCCCAGGAAATTCTCGAAACAGATCCGGAACTTAACCAGGGCGAAAACAAAATACTAAACCTGCAATTAAAGCGCATAAAAAACGAAAGCACTGACTGGAGCAAGATTTCGTAGTTTCTGGCAGTACGTTCATCAATTAATAGAATAGATGTTTCAACACTGTTTTCTTAGTATTTTACACACTTGTTAGCAGTAGTGGCTGTAGCAAATGCCTGCATTATACTACTGCTAGTTTCTTCATTCAAAATATCATCGTGTATTGCGATGTTCTGTAAGAGATACTCTACTAGTTTCCAGTTTTTCTACTTTGAACTATAAACTTCCAATCTCTAACTCCAAACTAACCAACTTCAAACCAAATTTATGACATAATACACCTTATTGCTTGGCAAATATTGTTAATTTTGCACAATTTATTTTTAAAACCAGTTTCTTATGGCCAAGTATATTAATGATACATCCCGAACATTTAGTGAGTATTTATTGATCCCCGGATTAACGACCAAAGCATGCAATCCTGCTGATGTTAATTTAAAGGCTCCCTTAACAAAATTCAAAAAAGGCGAACAACCCGTCATTGAATTGAACATTCCATTTGTATCAGCAATCATGCAGTCGGTCTCTGACCATAAATTGGCCATTGAACTTGCCAGAAACGGGGGCATATCTTTTATTTTTGGCTCACAACCAATCGAAACCCAGGCAGAAATGGTAAGGCGTGTAAAAAAATTCAAAGCTGGCTTTGTTGTCAGTGATGCAAACCTAACGCCAGAAAACACACTGGATGATGTTGTTGCCCTAAAAGAGAAAACAGGTTATTCAACAATAGGAATTACTGAAGACGGATCTTCAAACGGAAAACTACTGGGAATTGTAACAGGAAGAGATTACAGGCCTAGTAGAGATGGGGATAGCAAAAAAGTCAAGGAGTTTATGACCCCGTTTTCAAAACTTATTACAGGTAGGTTGGGAATAAGCTTGCAGGATGCCAATGACATAATCTGGGACCACAAATTGAACAGCCTGCCAATCATCGATGAAAATGACTGTTTGCAATATTTTGTTTTCCGTAAAGATTATGACAGCCATAAAGAAAACCCAAATGAACTGTTAGACAACAACAAAAAACTTCTGACCGGTGCTGGGATCAACACCAGGGATTACAAAGAACGTGTGCCGGCACTGATTGATGCAGGAGTGGACATTATGTGTATCGATTCGTCCGATGGATTCTCTGAATGGCAAAAAGAAACTATCGAATATGTTAAAAGTACTTATGGTGAGGATGTGAAACTTGGTGCCGGAAATGTGGTTGACAAAGAAGGGTTCTTATACCTTGTCGATGCAGGGGCAGATTTTATTAAAGTTGGTATAGGTGGTGGTTCTATCTGCATCACCCGCGAGCAAAAAGGTATAGGACGTGGACAAGCAACAGCCCTGATTGAGGTTGCAGCTGCAAGGGATGAATATTATAAAGAAACTGGTATTTACGTTCCAATTTGTTCTGACGGTGGTATTGTACAAGACTACCATATGGTTCTGGCATTGTCAATGGGCGCCGATTTTTTAATGATGGGCAGGTATTTTGCGCGTTTTGATGAAAGCCCTACTCGTAAGCTTATGGTCAATGGCAATTATGTAAAAGAATACTGGGGCGAAGGTTCTAACCGAGCAAGAAACTGGCAGCGCTACGATATGGGGGGAAGTGAAAACCTCAAGTTTGAAGAGGGGGTTGACAGTTTCGTACCATACGCAGGAAAAATGAAAGACAACATGGATGTTACCCTGGGTAAAATAAAATCAACCATGTGCAGCTGTGGTACAATCTCCATTTCTGACTTGCAGGAAAATGGCAAGATTACACTAGTTTCATCTACTAGTATAATCGAAGGTGGGGCACACGATGTTATGGTGAAGGACACCAATATGTAGAAGCTGACAAGTATTTCTGTCACTAAGGGATCAATAAGGCGACCGATCTAGCCTTAATCCTGTTTTTAATCTGTATTTTCTATTAAACGGATCACTTCGGAAAGAAATGCTGTAATTCGTTAAGGGTGGAATATCACTTAATCCGTTTGATTAAAAACAGTTATTTTTTTAACACTATAAATAATCTACCTGCATTTTTATCGGGCTGTCTTCCCAAATTGGGTAGGGACAGCTCCTCCCGGATGCCTTGTCAACGGATCACCTTGTCTCGAAATGGGTTTGCCCACCAAATGCTTTCTTACAGAAATAATTGTTTGCAATTCAGTGTTTGCCCAGTCAAAAAATTCCAATTAAAAAATCAGCATTTTGCCCGAACCTGTTTATAACTTTCTATCACTATTTTTATCTGAGCTCGTATATTGAAGGGTAGATTATGATTACTAAATAAACCACAATATGTACCCATTTCGCACTTTAATCGTATTAATCTTTGTCTGTATTGGATTACAGCTACATGCCGGCAATTTAGTCCTACCATTGTTATCCAGCCTTTCCCAGACCGAGAAAGACTCTGTGAACAGCTATTTCAACCAATTTGAAAACAATCTGGACAGAAAACCGGAACAAAGCCTCAACTTGGCAACAAAGATACTTTCCATAGCCGAAGATAATGCTGATGACGATATTACTGCCTTTGCATATACTCTGCAAGGACTGGCTTTACAAAACAATCATAATCCAGCAGAAGCATCCATGAGTTTTACTCAAGCATTGGAACTGTATGAGAAAATCAACAATAAACTTAAAATTGCCCAGGTAAAAAACTATAAAGCCCTTACCTATAAGGATCAAGGAAAATACGACGAAGCTGAGCAAACTATTCAGGAAGCTTTAAATATATATTCCTCAATAAAAAACATGGCCGGAGTCGCTGACTGCGAGCATTATTTGGGCAGTATTGCCTGGCAACAATCGCGGTTTCAGGATGCTCTAGTGCAATACAACAAGGCTTTGGAGTTGCGCAAGAAATATGCTGACTGGCATGATGTAGGAACAAGCATGAAAAACATCGCCCTGGTTTACCGCGACCTGTCTAATTATGATAAAGCCAGGGAATATCTTAGTTCAGCCCTGGAAATATATCAACAAAACAAGGACACTTTGGAGATTGGGTATGTTATGAACCTGTTGGGCAGCATCTATTATCAGAACAACAAATATACTGAGGCTCTTAAAACCTACCAAGAGGCTTATGAACTTCGACGGGTTTCCGGATTGAAGGATGAAATGGCTAAATCGCTGGAAAATATTGGAAACACCTTTAAAGCACTCGGAAAGGTTGACAGCGCTGCTGCCAATTACAACAAAAGCCTGGAAATATATAAAGACCTTTATTATCCCGAACGTATTGCTTCTCTCAACAACAAACTTGGCAGTCTGTACCTGGCACAAAATGAAAGCTATAAAGCCTTCAAGTATTATCAGGAAGCTATCTTGATCAAGTCGCAAACACAAAATTCAGCCGTACTCTCTGAATCTTATAAAAACATTGGAAACATTTACAGCATTGCCCAGCTATACAACCGGGCAATTAAAGCCTACAATAAGGCCATTGAGATAGAAAATACCCTGGGCGACAACCGGAAGGTCGCTTATTCGCTTGAGCTGATTGGAAGCATGTACTTGAAACAAAAAGATTTTATTAAGGCTCTGGATTATTATACTAAAAGCTATACGATTAAAAAGGAAATTGGAAACAAGAAAGATCTTGCCATCACTTTAAACAACATTGGGAACGTATATTTTGAACAAAAAGATTTTGTTAAGGCTGAACAGTATTACCGTCAATCGTTAAACATTGGTGAGTCGCTGAATGACCAATGGAGAATGTCAACTCAGTTAAATAACCTTGGGAATATCTACATGGAACAAGGGCTAACGAAAAAGGCATTTTCATATTACTCCATGGCTTACGAAACAAACAAGGAGATCAACAATCTTTTTGGTCAGGCGCTTTGTGCCCGCAAGTTGGGAGAAATCCTCATCCAGGAGTCAAAACCCGAAGAAGCGCTTAGATACTTCAAAGAATCACTTCAAATAGGAAGACAGCTCAAGCATAATGTATTGATCAAGTTTGCCCTTGAAAATATTTATAAATACTACGAAAGCAAGAATGACTATAAAAACACAATTGTTTACTTGAAGCAATTCCATGACGTGAATGACTCAATTGTTGCAGAAAACAACACAAAAAATTTCTCGGATTTACAGCTAAGAATTGAAATTGAAAAGAAAGAAAAGAACGTGGCATCACTTGAGGAGGAGCTGGATATTTTAAATAAAAAACTGACAAACAATTCGAAATTGCTTGAAAAATCAGAAACCCGGGGCACAATTTTATTGATACTGGCTATTGTATTTTGTATTAGCAGTATTGTTTTGATTATCAAAAGAAAGGGGTAAGTCTATGCATGAGCAAGTGATTCTTAATAGTCTGCATTTATTAAGGAACTGATCTGACGAATTACCAGAAAATTAATTTAAATTTCAGACTATACTCACACCTGTCATCTATAAAGGAGATATTTTTACAATTATAACTTCTTAAAAAACCTGTAATGAAGTCCAAACTGATCCTACTGCTTGTATTATCTACATTGTTTGCTATGAATTATTCCGGCTTTGCCCAGGAAATAGCCGAAGGCTTAATATATGCCGACATAAACCAGAACGGAACTAAAGATAAAAAAGAACCAGGAATTGAAAACGTCAGTATTTCAAATGGTAGGGATGTTGTACTGACAAGCCAGTCTGGCAAATACCAGATTGAATTAATAGATGGTGATATCCTTTTTGTGATCAAACCAGACCTGTACACTTTTCCATTAAATGAATATAAACTCCCACAATTTTACTATATCCATAAACCCAATGGATCTCCTGAGCTTAAATATAAAGGAAGCTGGCCAACAGGAAAACTTCCTAAATCAATTGACTTTGCTTTGTATCCTATAAAGAAGAAGAAGGATTTTAGAATGCTTGTATTTGGCGATCCCCAGCCGTATACCGAAGAGGAGGTAGATTTCTTTTACAGGGGAATTATTAAAGAACTAGAAGGAATTGAAGGGGTGGATTTTGGGTTGAGTATGGGGGACCTGGTAGGTAACAACCTGGACTTGTTTTCACCCTATAAAAATGCCGTAAAACATCTGGGCATACCATGGCACAATGTAATAGGCAACCATGACATGAACCTTGACGTAGAAATTGACCGATATTCTAACGAGACCTTTGAAAGCCATTTTGGACCGTCAGATTATGCTTTCAACCATGGTCAGGTACATTTTATAATATTGGATGATATCCTTTACCCCGACCCCAGGGATAAAAAAGGATATTGGGGAGGCTTGTTGCCAGAACAATTGGAATTTATTGAAAATGACCTGAAAACAGTTCCTAAGGACAAACTTATCGTTTTGGCCTTTCACATTCCCATAAGTGAAAACGATGGTAATGATACTTATAGCGATGAGAGTTTGGCAAGACTCTTTGAATTGCTCAAGGATTTTCCGTATACATTGACCATATCGGCACATACACATTGCCAAAGCCAGGATTTCTTTTCGCAGGATCAGGGGTGGTTGCAAAATGGCATGCACCACCACTTTAATGTAGGCACCACTTCTGGATCGTGGTATACAGGCAAACTCAATGAACAGGGAATTCCGATTTCGACCATGCGGGACGGTACCCGTAAAGGCTATGCATTTATTAACTTCAGTGGGAACCAGTACACCATCGATTATAAAGTGGCTGGATATCCTGCAGATTATCAGATGGAAATACATGCACCAAAGGTAATCCGCAGAAATGAGCATACTTCCGCTGGAATAGCAGCAAATTTCTTCATAGGCAGCAAATTTGACACCCTGGTATTTCGTGTGGACAATGGTGACTGGAAAAAAATGTGGCATGTAAAAACTCTTGACCCTGCATATCTCAATACTGTGCTGGAATGGGACTTTGTGGATACACTACCTGAAGGAAGCCGTCCTTCTAACCCTGTGGATTGTACCCATATCTGGTTTTCAAAAATACCTGTTGATCTGGAAGCCGGAATGCATACCATCGAGGTTAAAGCCAAAGACATGTTTGGCCGGGAACATAGGCAGAAAAAAGAATACCGGATAGTCGAAGACTAACCGGCATCCTGCATTTATAGCAAACCTAGGATTATTGCTCTTCGGTATAAATAGTTACAGAATCAATGATTTTCAATCGGAGATGGTCTTTGTCAACAGAATTTATTAGCTTGGTCAACTTTTCTGTTCCACCCCAGAACCCAACCGTAATAAACAATGTATCGCCCGATTGTGTCCAGGAACCTTCAAAAGTTCCATACGAAATAGGAGGCGTACCACACCATCCTGCATTTTTAAGCTCTAAAAAAGAGCCATCGCTTTTAAAACACATCCCATACTCATCAGTCGGCATTTTAGCTTTCCTGTCATAAATACTTATATTATCAGTTTCATCATAATTACTGTATGTCCAATAGCCAACCAATCCATCGCCGGATATCTTGTTTTGTTCGCACGAACTAAAGAAAAATATTAGAAACAAAGATGTAACTGTTGCAAAATGATTCATGAGTTTATTGTTTATTTTTCAATGCTGTATCAAATTTTACATTCTTTATTTTGTAGATGAAGAAGAGGAAAGAAACGTTGCGTGCCTATCATTCAGGACAATCCCTAATTAGAGTCTGTCCATAAAGTCGAGGGTTTGAGGAATAAAGTTCAAATACAAGGCGTGTGAACCGAACAAAGTGAGTTCTTGAACACAATTAAAAATGAAACACGTTGTGAAAAAAAATTTAAACCGCAGTATACTTATGTATATGAGGATTTAAATTTTTAGCAACAACGCAGTAGTTGGACTTTATTGACAAACACTAATTACTAATACTTTAAAATTTTCGAAATTACAGTCTCAAAAACAGGGATTAAAAGCCCGAAAGCGAAAAGAATAAACATCGACTTGTAAATAGTTCGATATATTCTGTTAAGCTCCCTTTTGAAAATTTCTATTATCTCCCCTTCAGTAAACAGGCTTTTAAAATCCGTACGATATAGGGCTTTTCCTGTTTTATCATCTATACCTACCCAACCAGAAGCATTCTTGATAATCTTAGACTCTACCAATCTGATTAAGAAACCATATTCTAATTTTTTCTTTACCTTGTAAGCGAAACGTTTGCCAATGCCCATCTCTTCGGATGGTGCTAAAGAATCTGCCATATATATTTTCCTGTTGAGATAATTATTGACAATATCTTTTGCGGATGCTTCCTGGTTTAAAAGACTATCAGACACAACCGAACTTAGGAAACTGTATGCAAACTCCGTAGCAACTGTTTTATTCTTGTCAATAGCCTTGTTTAGTTCCACCTGTGAATTTCTAACAGGAGCGAACTTGAGTGCAAAAATCAGGAAATAAACAGGCACAATTACATAATAAGCCTTTACCAATATTCTGGCAACCTTGGTCCTACGCTTAAAAAGTTTAAATCTTGTTGACACAATAAGCATAAGGATACTAACCAAGAGAAAAAGGAACATCCATTTTAGCAATGCTGCAATAAAAGAAAAGTAATCTATGTTTTTTAAAAGTTCTAAAAAGTTCATAATATAATTTCTGGTTTAACCAATATATTCTTGGGACCATTTCAATTGTATTTCACTTAGTTTTTTGGAATAAATTCCAATAACTTCAAATACTATTACAATGTAAAAACAACTGGAAAAGTAAACTTCACTCTTACTGGTTTCCCCCTTTGTGTACCTGGTTTCCATAATGGAGAGTTTTTTATAACCCTCACAGCCTCTGCATCAAGTAGTGGGTGGACACTACGTACAATCTTAACATTACAGACCTGGCCTCTTGAATCAACACAAAACTGGACAAACACCCTACCTTGTATCTTTTCTTTTGCTGCCCTCTCTGGGTAAATTAGTTCTCTGGCCACATATTGCCTGAATTTATTTAGGTCGCCACCCTGAAATTCTGGCATTACCTCGACAATAACAAAAGCATCTTCCTCATTTGAAAACGTAAACGACATATGAATAGGAGCTTTGATCTTTTCATTCAATTTAAACTGCTTCAATATCCTGATAATTTCTGCATCTAGATCAGTATCAAATGAATTTATAATCTCTATACAGCTAATCCTACCTTGCGTATTGACAGTAAAATTCATATCCAGATCGAAAAATTCGGATTTTATCAAGGTCCTTGGCGGCAAATGGAAATTATCATTTATATACTTATTCAGGGCAAGTGCTATTTTGCCTTCCAATGCTTTATTTTTACTACTACTATTTGCAAATTCAGTAATGGTACAATCTGAATCCTTGGAGTAATGAAAAGTCTCCGAATAGTTTACTGAATCACCTAATTCATCCTTTTCATAATAGTACCAATCACCGATAATTTGTCCATTAAGATATTGTCCTTCCGCATAAAGCACATCTGGCTCCGAATAGTGTGCGACAAGACCATTTTCAATGGGTGGTTTCAATGAACTATACTCTCCATAGTATAACATTTTTTGGTCCATGTCGGTATCGGTAATTTTATAAATACCGTTTTCATATATCACCTCTTTAACATAGACAGCATTGGCAGAGTCGGTTCTATTGTTTTCTTCATCCAAATAAATCTTGGCTGTTCGTTGTGTCATTCCAATTGAACAAATGAGTAGGCTAAAGAATGAAAATAATATGGTTTTCATTTGGGGATGTTTATTGTGATTATATTCAAATAACGTAAAATCAAATATGCCATAAATATAATAGAAATAAAATAAGATTTTATCTTACGTACCTCTTGTATTCAACTATTTTTCTTTGATATTTACTAAAAATCAAATTATACACTCTCACTCAATCTCTTTAATTCTGCCAGTTCATTGAGCGTCTGCCCCAGAATTTTTTCTTTTATTTTTCTTCCAATAAAACACAAATCAGGTTCATGGGGAATTTCCAATCTATTTTTGAATCAATCCTGACAAGTGAGCTGCTTCCCTTCTCAATTATTGAATATTCGACATCTACAGAATGGATTTTGCTCTCTAAACGAAAAGCCATTGATCTGTTCGGGACATAACCTGAAATTTCGCCGGTTAATGTAAGACTTTTACCATTTTCTTCAATGACCTCCTTAAAGGTGGTGCCAATTTTCCCTGGTACAAGAGTGAGAATTTCTCCACCTTTTATTTCTTTTTGCCATGCATGGACTTATCCGGATCATCAATTCAGGGAAAAATTTGTTCTGCGGTACTGGCAATTTCTATTTGTACTTTGATTTTCATTTTTAAAAGCTCAACCCCGATTAATTGCCATAGAAAACCATTAAACTCGTAATATGCATTAGAAAATCTATTACATATTGAAACTGCTTCAATATAAGTCGTTTCACTTACTTGTTTCGGTGCACCATAGCGGTGCTATGATTTATCTCACCAAGTCCTTCTATTTTTGCACTTTCAACCTTCATAACGAAGTTCTAATACATAATCCGGGTTAAAATCTCAATTTTAAGCAAAATAGCATTTTATTAAAACTCCTAAAAACAAAAACCCGAAGCATTTCTGCTCCGGGCGTAAACGTGTTCTTTTGGCTCTACAATATTTTTAGTTCAATGACTTTACTTTCTGCTTAATCAGTTCCTGGCATTTCTCATAGTCTTCCTCATTTTCGTAAAAAGTGATCAGCATGTCTATAAACCTGGCATTTCGGTAATGTGGGTGCTTATTGTTAAAAGGAATAAGCCCTTTTGTGGTGAGTGACAACATTTCTTGCTCATCGGTGATGGAATAGATATCCAGTATCTGCAAGCCCTCTTTCAAAATAGCAGTTTCTTTGTATTTATCGAGGAAATTGACCAGGGTAAGCTGTACGTTGATCAGATCGTTATTCTGCGACAACAACTTTTTATTCTGTTGGTTGTAGGCATCAAATTGCTTTGTTTGAAGTTCAGAATCAGACTGCCTCAGGATACTCTTTATTTCCTCCTGATTATTGTTGATAATTTCAACATTTTGCTTGATCCTTATCTTGAGCTCCTCAATCATCCTTTGTATATGTGCAAGCATTAGTAGTATTTTTAATATTCGATTTATAATAAAGTTAACGCATGGTTAGACCAGAAGATACTTTTTTTTGACAAATGCCTGTTTTCTGTTCATGATTGCACTATAATCCAAAGGAAAAAAACCCCGACAATAGTATTGCCAGGGTTTAAATACAGTTCAATTTAAATATTATTCAACTTTAAACCTTCCAAGGTCGTTAATATTTGAATACCTGATAACTTCGGCATTGGCTTTGTTCTGAGCACGTCCTACTTTCAGGAATACTTCCAACGATTTCCAGTAATTGCTTTCACGGTTAGTGTCCAAAACAAGCAGATAGCCCATAATGATATTTCCTGCCATTTCTACCATCCGGCGTGCATGGAAATCGACAAATTCGTTGTCATTAAACGAGATTACTTTTTCAACAGCTTCTTCGTACTCTTCAGTCATTTGAATAAGAATACGCCTATATGTATGCAATTCTGGTTTAATATCAGTCATTTCATATTCGCGTATTTGCTTCAGGTAACCGCCTGTGGTTACCCCCCTGATAGCTGCAACAACCTGCAGCTGGGTAGTACCTTCATAAATTGAAGTGATACGTGCATCGCGATAAATCCTTTCAATTGGGTAGTCTTTCATGAAGCCTGAACCGCCATGAATCTGCAATGAATCATAAGCCAGTTCGTTACACATTTCTGAAGAAAGACCCTTGGTAATTGGTGTATAGATATCGGCCAGTTTTTGGTATTTCTTCATTTCATCGCGTTCTTCTTTTTCAAGGGTACGCTCTTCGGCAATATGCATGTATGCTTTATATATATCAACAAACCTTGCTGTTTCATAAAGTAAGGAACGTGAAGCATCCAATTTAGCCTTCATTCTCGAAATCATCTCATAAACAGCAGGGAACTTAATAATTGGTTTTCCAAACTGTTCACGTTCTTTAGCATAGCTTAAAGCTTCGCGGTAAGCTGCTTCTGCAACACCAACCGACTGCGCAGCAATACCCAGACGGGCACCGTTCATCAGGGCCATTACATACTTGATAAGCCCTAATTTTCTTTGCCCAACAAGCTCTGCAGGTGCATTCTTAAATACCAGCTCACAGGTTGGTGAGCCAATAATACCCAGCTTATGCTCGATCCGGCGTACCGACACACCACCTGAACTACGGTCATAGATAAACATTGAAAGACCACGTCCGTCAGAGGTACCTTCTTCTGAGCGAGCCAAGACAAGTGATATATGTCCATCGCCATTTGTAATAAACCGTTTTACTCCATTCAAGTACCATTTTCCTTCCTTTTCGTCGTACCTGGCTTTAAGTTGTACAGCTTGAAGGTCTGATCCTGCATCAGGTTCGGTAAGGTCCATAGCCATGGTTTCGCCACCTGAAACACGTGGCAAATATTTCATTTTTTGCTCTTCATCTGCAAATTCGTGGATGGTTTCGGCACAGTCCTGTAGGCCCCAAACATTCACAAAACTGGCATCGGCCCGTGATACAATATCAGCAGCCATGGTATAAGGGATGATTGGAAAGTTAAGTCCATTGTACTGACGAGGAAGGGTAATACCCATTAAACCTGCTTTTACCAAGGCATCAAGGTTTTCTTGCGTACCTCTAGCGTAAATCACTTCACCATTTTCCAATTTTGGCCCTTCAGCATCTACGCTTTCGGCATTGGGACCAATAGTGTTGGCACAAATATCACCTACAATCTCCAACACCTTATCATAGCTGTCCATAGCATCCTCAAAATCAAGTGGCGCATAGTCAAACTTATCTTTATCGGCGAAATTCTTTTCTTTAAGCGCAACAATCTTTTTCATCAAAGGATGAGTCAGATGGAATTTCAGTTCAGGGTTGTCTATATAGAAATTATCCATTTTTTTCTTTTTAAAAGTTAAACTGATTCTTGACTACTTACTGTTTTGTTTGTAATACTTAATCATTTTAGGTATTACTTCTTCAACGTCCCCGGTAATCACATAATCTGCAATTTTATTGATCGGAGCAGCAGGATCATTGTTTATAGAGATAATCATTGAAGACTCCTGCATACCAGCAATGTGCTGGATTTGTCCTGATATGCCACAAGCTATATACAGTTTTGGACGAACAGTAACACCAGTTTGTCCAATCTGACGGCCGTGCTCAGCAAAACCAGCATCAACAGCTGCGCGCGAAGCTCCAACTTCTGCACCGATCTGGTGGGCTAAACCGAACAAAAGTTCAAAATTTTCTTTTGATCCAACACCATAACCACCTGCCACAATAATTGAAGAATTCTTGATATTGATCTTTGATTTCTCAATATGGCGTTCGATTACCTTAACTACAAAGTCAGTATCCGAAACATATTTTTTCACATCCATGTTTACCAACTCGCCTTTGTGATTGGCATTATAGATTTCTTTTTTCATTACTCCCTCGCGTACTGTTGCCATTTGAGGACGGTTATCGGGATTAATGATAGTAGCAACAATGTTACCACCAAAAGCAGGCCTGATCTGATAGAGCAGGTCTTTATATTCTTTTCCGGCACGTTTGTCTTCATGGTTGCCAATTTCAAGCGATGTACAGTCGGCTGTAAGTCCACTCATCAACGCCGAAGAAACCCTAGGACCAAGGTCGCGTCCGCTAGTTGAAGCTCCCAATAATGCAATCTGGGGTTTTTCTTCTTCAAAAAGTTTAACAGTAATGGCTGTATAAGGAAGGGTTGAATATACTTCGAGACGGGGATCGTCTGCTATCCATACCTTATCGGCACCATGGGTGTAAAGCTCCTTTTCAAGGCCCTTAAGCTTATGACCGATAACCAGAGCTTCCAGCTTGCACTTCAACTCATTTGCCAGTTTGCGCCCCTTGGTCATCAACTCAAGGCTTACATCGGCTATTTTACCTTCATCCAGTTCACAGATGACAAATATATTATTCACGATAATGTCTTTTTTATTCAACAATTAGTTTTCTTTTGTGCTATTGGTACCTCTATCCAAGGGTATGGTTAGAAATGAGCTCAGTCATAAGTTCATTTATTCCACTATCGTCGGCAGCTATAACTTTTGCCTCCTTGGCCTGAAATACAACATTTTCGATTGTCTTCACTTTTGTTGGCGAACCCTTTAAACCAAGCTGTTCAACATCAGTTTCGATATCGTTCACACTCCATTCAGCAATATCCAGAAAAGCGCGTCCCAGATCAATATAGTCTTCAGAAGCTTCCTGCCTTTCAGTTGCTGTACGGGCATGTTTATATTTCATAACAGCTTTTGCATTTCTGGGACGACAGTCCGGTGCACTACCGTTAACAGTAATAACACATGGCAGTGGTGCTTCTACAGTTTCAACCCCATTCTCCAAACGTCTTTTGATTACGATCGATTTCTTTTTGGTTTCGATGATTTCTTCGGCATAAGTGACCTGAGGTATTCCAAGTTTTTCTGCTACTTGAGGTCCAACCTGGGCAGTATCTCCATCGATAGCCTGACGACCAGCAACGATTACATCAAAGTCTTTCAATTTCTTTATGGCACATGCTATCGCATATGAGGTGGCCAAAGTGTCGGCTCCTGCGAATGCACGGTCTGTTAATAAATATCCGGAATCAGCCCCCCTATACAAACCTTCACGAATAATTTCGGCTGCACGGCCTGGTCCCATGGTCAAAAGTGTAACTGTAGAACCTGGTTGGCTATCTTTCAATTGCAATGCCAGTTCAAGTGCATTTAGGTCTTCAGGATTAAAAATTGCTGGCAGGGCTGCCCTGTTAACAGTACCATCTGCTTTCATGGCATCCTTGCCAACATTGCGAGTATCTGGAACCTGCTTTGCTAATACTATGATTTTTAAACCCTTCATATTAATTATTTTACATTAATTTATTTACGGCAGGCAAATATAAAAGAATTTCCTTACCGCAAAAGGTTTTACTTGTAATATAGAAACATTATAAAAAAGGGTGTATACCTTATCCTTCAAGGAATACAAAGGTTATATGCCATTACTTTTCATATATTGTATGAACGAATTCCCAGTATTAAATTTGATATGGAACGTTGGAAGCTAGAAGTTAGTAGGGCGAAGTTGGAAGTTGGATGCATAAAGTTGGAGTTAACATACTCCTGACTTTCAACATTCTTTAAAACTCCTTTTGAAAGATTCAAAAATCCTTTCTATTTTCACATGTCACATTGATCTTTTGGAACCAAACGAACATATATTAAAGCAAAAATTCGAAGAACTTTTCCGGGAACACTTTACCGGACTGGTGTATTTTGCCCAAAAATACCTGGGCGATCAAGATACCAGCAAAGAAATAGTGCACAGTGTTTTCCTGAGAATCTGGGAAAACCGAACTGGTTTTGATTGGGAGAAACCAGCAAAATCGTACTTGTTTACATCGGTGTATAACCGGAGCATGAACAGGATACGTGACAATAAAAAATTTGTTGAACCTGTCGACACGGCTGAGAGCCCAGAGATTGAAGCCGGTGAATTCCATGACACCATGGAGCTTTCTGAACTTGAATCGAAGATAAACCGGGTGATCGAAAGCTTGCCTGAAAAGTGCCGTGAAGTGTTTAAACTCAACCGCTTTGAGGGGAAGAAATATGGCGAGATAGCCGACAAACTTGGCATCTCAATTAAAACGGTAGAAACCCAGATGTCGAAAGCTTTAAAGGTGTTGAAAACAGAATTAAAAGACTATATCTATTTATTTGTACTTTTTTTATTAAAAAATAACGATTGGCTATAAGGGTATTCTGCATTTTATGTGTGATACTAACGAAAGAAGATGAACAACGATGCTGAACATATTGCCCCAATAGAACTGCTGACAAAGTTTCTGGCAGGTGAAGCCTCTGAAAAAGAATCGGAACAGGTTAAGGCCTGGTGTGATGCCTCGCCGGATAACCTAAAAGAATTCGAGGCTATAAAAACACTATGGAACTATACCAACTCCCCGGCACTCAAGCAAGAAATCGACCTGGACAAGGAATGGCAGAGAATGGAAAATACCATTTCTCCGGCCAAAACACGTTCGCTCAATTTTGGCAGAATACTTGCTGTGGCAGCTTCTGTGGCAGCACTTGCCATACTATCTGTTGTTGGTTATCAGCAAACCCAATTGGAATCCTTTAAAACAGGTATTGCAGAAACCAAAGAAATTAAATTGCCCGATGGTTCTGTTGTGAACCTCAATGCGAATACTAAACTCACCTACCATAAAAATTTCAATAAAAAAAACAGGGAGCTTCAACTTAAGGGCGAAGCCTACTTTAAAGTCACTAAAAATAAGGAGCTGCCTTTTATTATTTCTGCCAACGAAACCAAAATACAGGTAGTTGGAACTCAGTTTAATGTAAGGGCGTATAAAAAATATGAAGAGGTTAAGGTAACAGTATTGGAAGGAACAGTCAAACTATACGATGCCAAAATCCCTAAAAAAGAAACCCTGATAAAAGCCGGAGAAACCGGTAGCTTTGAACGAAGCACCAAGGCCATTGAAAAGATCCCTGAGACAGATATCAATGATATGGCCTGGAAAACAAGGATTATTGAATTCGACAATACATCTATGGAAGGTGTTGCCCAGGTATTGAGCAATACCTATCATGTCGATATCGAAGTCAGTGATGCAATTAAAACCTGCACCATTGATGTCCGTTTCGATAATGAGGAATTTACCGAAGTGATAAAAGTGATTAAATCAACCCTGGGCATAAGGTCTAAGGTTGTTGGAGAAAGACTAATCCTTTATGGAGACGGATGCTGACCTATCTACGAAATATAATCGCACTACTTTGTATTGTTCTATTTCTAAACCTGCAAAAATCCTATGCCCAGGAAGAATTGCTCAATCAGCAAATAACAGTCAGCTATAGCAACACTCCACTGGAAGAAGCCCTGGATGACATCCATGCCAAAACAGGAATAGAATTCTCGTATAGTCCACAACGCATCCCGCTTGATTTCCTGGTAAATTTTTCAGCTACTGACCGTACATACAATATCCTGACGGAAATATGCAATCAGGCAGGAATAGAATTCTCCCTTACAGGTGGGCACCTAATCTTGCAAAAGACAGATCCGCGTACAGAAGACACTCGCATCGAAACCAAAATAGCCAAATACACCATAAGTGGGACCATACAGGACCAAAGAACTGGTGAGGTGTTGATAGGTGCTGCTATATATATTAAAGAGACAGGCCGTGGCACTTTAAGCAACCAATATGGATTTTTCTCGCTGACCCTGCCCAAAGGCAAATATAACCTTGAAGCCTCATATCTGGGTCATACCACAATCCCCGTCACAGTTGAGCTAACAAAGAATACTACCTGGAATCCCAGGTTGGCTGACAGACTTTCCATGATGGAAGAGGTTGTTATTTCATCCGTCAACAAGGAACAGATAGTTTTCAATATCCTGTCAGGACAAAGCTCTCTCGATGCGGTTAAGGTTGAGCAGCAAAATGCTGCTCTGGGAGAGACCGACATGCTTAAATCGCTTGCCAATATCCCCGGCATCAGTTTCCAGAACGATGGCTCAAGCTATTTTCATGTCAGGGGTGGTGCGCGCGACCAGAATCTTATATTGTTGGATGAAGCCCCGATTTATAATCCCTCCCACCTTTTGGGACTTTTTACACCAATCATTCCCGAAGCTGTAAAAAAGACCGAAGTATATAAGGCCGACATCCCGATACAATATGGAGGAAGGCTTTCGTCGGTCATTGATATACGGACAAAGGACGGGAACATTGAGCATTTTTCAGGAAGCGGAAACCTGGGATTGGTCTCAACACGCCTTAATTTTGAAGGACCAATCAGAAAGAAAAGAAGTTCTTATTTTATTTCCTTTCGGCGCTCTCAGCTAGGGATGTACCTGAAGAAATCCAGACCCTCAATTGAGGATTTCTACTTCAATGACTTCACCACTAAAATGAATTTTAAACTGGGTAAAAATGACCGTATCTTTTTAACCCTATACAGTGGCAAGGATATTTTCCTGATCAACAACAAGGCTTCAAAATCAGGTTTAGAGTGGGGAAACAATTCGCTCACCCTACGCTGGAACCATATTTTCGGCAACAGGCTTTTTAGCAACACTACCCTTTACACGAGCAAATACGACTACTTTTTATATACTGATTACGATGCCCAACTCTATTGGAACTCCCATATTTCCAGCGCTAACATCAAATCGGAGTATACATTTTTCCTAAGCCCTACACTAAAAACTCTTTTTGGTATAAACATTGGTGGGTACTTTTTTAATCCGGGCAACTATTCATCGCCAGAAATCGGGATAAACAATACTGTTTCGCAGGCAAATTCAAGCGAGTTTGTCCTGTATGGCGGAAACGAACACCAGATAAGTTCCAGGCTAAAACTGAACTATGGTATACGAATGGTTAGCTGGGCAGATTTTGGCGAAGCCTTTACGGTGGTTTACAACGACAGCTATGAGCCTAATGGATATAAGGAGTATGCTAAAGGAGAAGAATACTATTCCAACCTTGCATTTGAACCTCGCATTGCATTATCCGTTCGTACTGGCGATTTATCATCTTTAAAATTCTCCTATAACCAGACCATTCAAAATATCCACCTGATAAACAATAGTATCAGCCCGTTGAACTCACTCGAAGTCTGGCTGCCCTCTGGTCCCAACATCAAACCACAACATGCCCAGATTCTTAACCTGGGATATGTCCAGAATTTCATGAAAAAGAAGCTCGACTTTCAAGCAGACCTGTTTGTAAAACGTATGTATAACCAAATTGGATATGCCTACCATGCCGAGGTAATTTTAAACCCATATATAGAAGGTGAACTCAGACAAGGAGATGGATTGGCTTATGGCTTTGAACTCCTGCTTAAGAAATCTATCGGCAAAATTTATGGACACCTGGGTTATGCCTACACCCGAAGCTTTTTGAAAATAAAGGGCCTGAACTACAATAAGGCTTATCCGGCGCACCAGGACAAACCTATTGACTTTTCAATGAGCCTGGGCTACCAGATTAAACCACGGTGGAATATAAACAGCAACCTGGCTATCTCAAGTGGCATGCGAATAAGTACACCGACAGGATTTTACGCATATCAGGGTGCACAGGTACCTGTTTACACCAAACAGAACAATCAACTATTGGCAACCTATAAAAGGTTCGATTTGGGAACTACAATTAGGTTGAACAAGATTGAAGGCAAAACAGAACATTATTTGAACCTTGCCCTGTACAACTTCTTCAATATAAAGAATGCAGCCTTTTTAAGTTTTAATAAGACAGCAAACGATGAAGGTAAAATTGTGGTTCCGGCAGACAAACTTGCGGATGAAGAACTTACACCTACATTCAGATATATTTATTCCATCGTTCCATCGATTAATTATAGCCTGAAATTTTGAACCGACCGACAAACATAAAGCCCCTTATGTACATGATTGTCCTGATCCTGGTTATCGGTGGCTGTGAGTATGAAACAAAGTGGAAAATTAACCCATCGCAACCAGTTATAGTGATAGATGCACTTATGACAAGTGAGCTCAAACAGCAAGAGGTAAAAATATATTCATCAGTCACCCAACTCAACGAACCACAGATAGGCATTCGAGGAGCCCAAGTAAGGCTAATCCGCGAAGGTGAAGAACGGATCTTTTCTGAATCGACAGATATCATTGGACTATATATTTCTGACTCTGCTTTCAGGATCTCAACAGGAGTTCGCTACTCGCTAATTGTTGAGGTAGGGGCAACTGTGGATACTGCTGCTTCCGAAATGGTGGCCATCTCTCGCCTGCCCAAGTATGATATTGCAGCATATGACTCTTTGTACCGCTTTGTGTATTACGATGACAACCAACCTTCGATGACCGATTTGCATTACAACTGGAGCAGCAATCCTGACTATTGCAGCAGCTATGGGAGTTGCGAGGCATTAGAGACTTTTTACACGCTCAACTCTATTGATGCAGTGGATATTTTTGCTCCTGAGAAACAGGTTATTCCCTTTCCAAAAGGCACTGAGATAATCCGGAAGAAATACTCATTGAGTCCCGAACACCAGGCATTTATACGTTCGCTCCTGATTGAAACCGAATGGCGCGGCGGAATTTTTGACGTGGAACAAGGCAATGTGCCTACCAATTTCAAGCATGGCACCAAAGGCTGGTTTGGACTTTGTATGGTGTTGAGCGATACGATAAAAGTGAATAGGTGATTGGATGATTTCAACCTTGGCTGGTGAAAAGGAAATTTGATGAGAAAATCAACTGATTTGTTGTTGCAACAGGGCCAATATCCAAAACCTTGTTACACATTTTCAATGTCTATCTAAAATTATATCTAACATCAATTTCATATAAAATTGTGAAATTTGGGTCTTCAGTTGTAAATTTTGCTGCACCCACTCCAAAATTATAATACCAGTATTTGTTTATCACTCGTTGCCATCCATATTCTATTCCAATAAGATTTGATTTTGAACCAAGTATATAGCCATCTACCAAACAAATATAATTTCCCGTATATTTATAAGTCCTTTTACTCTCTGATTTTCTCTTGTCAATGTTATAATAGTAACTCAATTGAGTATCAATGAAAGGATTTATTATTCAATCGAAGGAACTTGCATATCCAATTTCACTTTTTAGCATTGTATTCGCCGAAAATCTATCATTTAATCCAATCTCAAAACCTGCCCCAAGCAGTAAAAAACTCATCTTAAAATTAATTAGGGATTTGTTGTGTATATTTTTTTCAAAATACGATTTGCTCTCTGGATTTACCAACTTCCAATCATTGTATTTCACTAAGAAGTGCCCAAATAGGTTCTGTTTTATGTCCAATAGTATTGCGGTGTTGTTTTGATGGCAAGCCTTGTAAGAAATAGGCAATTTTCACAAAATTAGTGGCTATTCGGTTAAGCAAAACTGTGGCAAGATTTTCCTGTGCACTAGATGTGGACATCTATTAAGTCGATTACCTCTTGTTTTGTCACATTGAGCACAGTCTAAATGTATTGATTATCAGCGACAATAATCTTTCTCTACTCAGAATTGCTTGAGAAGGACTTTTTGGACAGCGCACAATAGCTAGGTGAACAATTTATGCATATTTTATGTTACACACTCCATTAGATCAAGTAAAAGTTAAATTATGATACAGATTATTGCAAAAACAGGTATTGCCTTGGTTGCATTGGAACATGTTTATATTCTTTTTATAGAGATGTTTGCTTGGGAAACCCTGGGGAAACGAACATTTAAAGACAGCTTGCCTGCCAATTTATTTAAACCAACAAAAGGCTTGGCCGCTAATCAAGGATTGTATAACGGTTTCTTAAGTGCAGGTTTGATTTGGTCTCTAATAATACCTGATCCGATATGGCAAAAAAACATAGCATTGTTCTTTTTAATATGTATCGCCATTGCTGGTATATATGGAGGTATCCGATCTTCACGAAAGATTTTTCTTGTTCAGGCCCTACCAGCTATCATTACAATCGTATTTAATATTTTAACAGTATATCAATAAAAAAAAATAACATTTATGCCATTATTAAGTGATTTAAAGTGGAGATATGCCACTAAAAAGTATAATTCAAACAAAAAAGTATCACAAGAAGATGTAGATAAAATTTTAGAAGCCATACGAATGGCCCCTACATCATCGGGCTTACAGCAATTCAGGGTAATTGTGATAACCAACCAAGAACTAAAAGAAAAAATAGTTCCAATAGCCTGGGGACAACAGCCAATAGCTGACTGTTCGCATTTATTGGTTTTTGCGGCCTGGGATCGTTATACCGAGGAACGCATTGACGATATGTATAATCAAATAACCGATGAAAGGGGATTACCTCGTGGCCAATTCAGTAGTTATACAGATAAGTTAAAATCGACATACCTATCTCAATCTGGCGATGAAAATTTTGTCCACACAGCGAGACAAGCTTATATAGGATTGGGAATGGCAATGGCACAAGCTGCCGAATTAAAAGTAGACAGTACCCCGATGGAAGGTTTTTCGAATGATGTTTTAGATGAATTATTAGATTTAAAAACACAGGGACTAAGAAGCGTTGCACTATTAACACTAGGCTATCGTGATACAGAAGGAGACTGGCTAGTTAATATGAAGAAAGTTAGAAAAGAGAAAAAAGACTTTATAATAGAGTATAAGTAAAACACAATTTTGCCCCACAACAACAACTCTAAGGCTAAAAGAGGCAGTATGATCATATACATACTGCCTCTTTTTATTCAAACTGAGCCTTAAATCCGATATTGTTATATCCAGAACTATATCCCCTCAAGTTGTTCGAACTTTTTATTTTCATGTTATGATATTTTTCGTTAAAATTATCATTAAGGAGGCTGCCCTCAATTAGAGAATGCCATTGCAAAATGACCTTTTAAAGTTCGAAAAGATGTTTTCAATGGACTTATTGTTTTTTCACTTGATCTCATGGCAAGATTCGAGGATTATTCATTGAATGGTCATAAATAACCATATTCGAGAGCCTACCAACCTTTATCAATTTTGAATAATCATCTAAACATTACTAGGACAAAAACATCCTTTTTTATAAGGGTTTAAAACTACTAAAACGCAACTATTTACCGCCCACTATCATCTTTAGTGTATATACCGCATATATGATAAAAAACTACTCTTATCTTTTCCTAGTTCTCTCATTGGCTTCCTGTGAGCTACTAAATAGCAATTCCAAGATTAACTATAATGGGGAAGGATGTATTTCGGACGATTTCAAATTCCCTGAATTAGCGTCTAACATTTATGGGACATATACATTCAGTTATTTCGAAGATTCCAGGATCAATATCAATGAAGAGGATGGTAAATTGAATGCTGTAGTAATCGGACCAGGGGATAAAACAGTTTTTCAGTTCAGGTATAGAAAAATAGATGATCCTATGGTCATTGACGATGAATTTACCCAACTAATTCAATTTGAGATAGACAGCAACATATCTGAATTTAATATCTCGGGAGTTGATCTTAAAAAATGTAATACTGTTGTTGCCTATCTATGCTTTTGTCCGTATGGTGGTTTTCATTATACAGAAGAAGGGTGTATCCAAGGGAAAAAACTGGATAATTTGAATTGGGAAATTAAAATCCATATTCGAGGACAAATTGAAAACAGTGTAATTGACGAAATGCTAAATCATGTGTTTGTTCGGGATGATTAATGATATACTTCAATTTTTTTTATACATAGAAATGCCATTTTGAATGATCAAAATGGCATTTTTTATTTTCTTGCCGGTAATAAAGACCATTTATTTTTTTAGCCCCCCTCCCACCAAAACCAGCGTATAACAAGAGATACAAGACCACTTAAATTTTTAAGGACAAAAAAAACAAAAAAAAATCATTTTCTGATCAGGGTAAAAGAAAAGTGCTGTGTGATAATTATGAAAACAAATTAGAACATGAACTTTAAAATTTTAATATTATGAAAACAAGAAACTTTTTTTTCGGAACAATTGCAGCGTTAGCAACCTTATTTTTTGTGTCTTGCGAAGACAACAATGTAGTACCTGATGTAACTGATTATGGAATTCTACCAGAAAGATTTGCTATAGATATTCCAAGTTCAATCAGCAACGAAAATGTAAAATCTGCATCTTTAAAAAGTACTGCCAGTGATACATTAAGCGGTAATGAAATCTATGTGCACCTGACCAATTTTATTTCCATTGGCGAAGCTAGCGGACAATTGGTTGAGGATATTATTTGGGCCATTACCATTCATAAAATCGACCGCATAAAAGAACTGACCTATGTTAGTGATGAAGATGGCAGGGTAAAACATCTTGTAGTAAATGAAGTCGTGGATTATGAAGGTAGAACCTGGGAATACCAATTGACTGTAACCGACCAGGAATCAGAAGGAAATGAAGATGGTGGAATTGGCATGCAGGTATTCTGGAACAAAAGCCCCATTGCAGGTATTGCAGTTATAAAGCCAAGAAACATGAATAGAAATGATGCAGAAGCTCAAGAAGCTTTGTATAGAATACATTACTCAGAAGAAGGAACTGATAAATATGAAGCTACAATGATGGTTGAAATAGCAAATGTTCCTATTCCTTCAGCAACACAAGATCCTTTTGCAGTAGATGCTCTTAAAATGTTTGTTGGCAAAAAAGGCGATAAAGTGGATGTATTTGGAAACTCTAACCATCCAAACGCTAAATTTAACCCTGCCGACAGCGAAGCTGTAGGATTTAACTGGGCATTTGTAGCTTCAGGTTACAATTCTAAAAATATAGGTGTAGCAGAAGTTGGCCTGCCAGCAAATACCGCCGATATTACAAGCCGTAATTCCATATTGGTAGAGAATTCTATTAAAACAGTACTATCTAATGAAATCACAAATTATATAGTTGCTGAATATGCCAATAAAGGTATAACTCTTGACCCTGATAAAATTGCTCTGTACATAGCGCCTTACTTAAAAAACACAGAAGCACCAGGGTATTTTAACAACGGTGGATTTGTAAGTGCAGGAGTAGCCCCAAGCAATGAATATACGGATCTTGAAGCCAGCATCCTGGATCTTGTCCCATACAATCCGATAGACATTGCAAGATTAGAGATAGCTTTTAAATAAAAAAGAACCTGTGAAGATATAAAGCCCGGTAGCTTGAAGAAGCTATCGGGCTTTTGTACAACTCCTTCATATTTCCTACCTATTATTAATTTGGTCCGATCAGTCAAACTATTTTTTAGCTATCTGAACTTTTTTTACAGGATTGTAACTTATCAGTTTTAAAAATAACTTCTATGTTGTATTCCAAATATTTTCACTGTTTTTTTTACAATTACACAGATAATGAACGGAATAGCCTGTTGCTACATTTCACTTCGGGCAATATAGAGCCAGAAGGTCATCATTTCTTGGCAAAGTTATATCGGGT
>JBNKPU010000012.1:0-108539 GCA_050295515.1 Bacteroidales bacterium
TATACACAATGCCAATACATCGGCACAAATGGTCAGGTTCATTATCACCCCTTATACCAGGGAAGCGGTTGGGCAAAATGAAAAATGTGCTGGAGATATTGATACTGCCATCGTTTGGGTCGAGCCTACAGCACAGGTTACAATAACACCTGACATTGATACTATCTGTAATGACGCAAGGGTAAACATTACACTTACTTCACCTTCAACCCCTACAAGGGAAGCAAGGTTCAGGTACACTGTGGATGCACCGGCTGGGGTAACCGTGACTTCCGGAACCATGTCAGGCATTGCTCCAAACGGTATTATTACTGACAGTATACACAATGCCAATACATCGGCACAAATGGTCAGGTTCATTATCACCCCTTATACCAGGGAAGCGGTTGGGCAAAATGAAAAATGTGCTGGAGATATTGATACTGCCATCGTTTGGGTCGAGCCTACAGCACAGGTTATAATAACACCTGACATCGATACTATCTGTAATGACGCAAGGGTAAGCATTACACTTACTTCACCTTCAACCCCTACAAGGGAAACAAGGTTCAGGTACACTGTGGATGCACCGGCTGGGGTAACCGTGACTTCCGGGACCATGTCTGGTATTGCTCCAAACGGCATTATTACTGACAGTATACACAATGCCAATACATCGGCGCAATTGGTCAGGTTCATTATCACCCCTTATACCAGGGAAGCGATTGGGCAAAATGAAAAATGCGCTGGAGATATTGATACTGCAATCGTTTGGGTCGAGCCTACACTTAATCTAAGCTTATCTCCGAAAAATGATACTCTTTGCAACGATGAATTTACATCTATTTTAATTAGTAGTACTAGTATACCAACCAATCCAGTACGCTTTGTTTATACTGCGATTCCGGTATATCCTGACAGTGTTAATATATCATATTCTTCAGATACAATTGACAGACCAGAAGGATACACCATTGTAGACCAGATTGATAACCTTTCAGATACTGCACAATTGGTTAGATTTATTGTTACTCCATATAGTGTAGATAACATTGGAAACTATATCTGTTATGGTGAGTCTGACACTGCATTAGTCTGGGTTGAACCTGGTCTTAATATAACATTCAATCCTATAGAAGATACAATTTGTGATGGTGAAATTACAGCTATTGAATTATCTAGCCAGAGTCGTACAGCATTACCGTTGAATTTCCGCTACCACATTGATGCAGAGTTCAGCGACAGCGTCCATGTAGGATATGCGAACCTGGCAGATACAGCCATGGTCTCCGGAGGGTATGTCATCGCAGATACACTCATAAACCTTTCGGACACGGCACAGCAGGTGTTCGTGATCGCAACGCCTTACCTGATGGGTGGGGGGACCAGCAGGTGCCCGGGGCTTCCTGACACAGCCATTGTATGGGTTGAGCCAACACCAAAAGTGTTGCTCGTGCCGCAGTCGGACACCATTTGCAACACTGGGGATGTGGATATCCTGATCACAAGCATCAGCAAGCCAACACGTCCGGTCCGCTTTATGTATTCCGCCGAGCCGGACTATCCGGACAGCGTCATTGTATCACACCCCACAGATACCGTGGACAGGGCGAACGGCTTCAGGATACAGGACAACATTGTGAACATCTCAGATACAGCACAGCTGGTGCGCTTTATAGTCAGTCCTTATACCGTGGATATCCTTGGGAATGGACATTGCACGGGCCAAAACGACACAGCTTACATCTGGGTAGAGCCGACACCCATTGTCACCCTTGTGCCACAGTCAGACACCATCTGCGATGGGGAGGCGACCGACATCTTGATCACAAGCCCTACCGGGACAACGCTGCCTGTCAGGTTCTCTTATGATGCCATATACAACAGCGACAGCGTGGCATTGACATTGGTGGGCACCGACACGAACCTGTTGCGCGGCGACAGGATACAGGACATCATTGCCAACAATTCGGACACCGCACAGCTGGTGCGCTATATTGTCACGCCGTACACGGTGGACGGATACAACCATGTCAGGTGCACAGGGGTCAAGGACACAACTGATATATGGGTGGAACCGACGCCCAAGGTCACCCTTGTGCCGCAGTCGGACACCATCTGCGATGGGGAGGCGACCGATATCCTGATCACAAGCCCTACCGGGGCAACGCTGCCTGTCAGGTTCTCTTATGATGCCATATACAACAGCGACAGCGTGGCATTGACATTGGTGGGCACCGACACGAACCTGCTGCGCGGCGACAGGATACAGGACATCATTGTCAACAATTCTGACACCGCACAGCTGGTGCGCTATATTGTCACGCCGTACACGGTGGACGGATACAACCATGTCAGGTGCACAGGGGCCAAGGACACAACTGATATATGGGTGGAGCCGACACCCAATGTCGCCCTCATACCCCAATACGACACACTCTGCAACAACGAGTACACAAATATCCGGATTACGAGCACAACCAAGCCGACACGGCCGGTACTGTTCATGTACACCGCAGTGCCCGACTTCCCAGACAGCGTGGTAGTCACCTATTCCGGGGACACTACCGGATTTTTGAACGGCGGGTCCATCGTCGACCAGATCGAGAACCTCAGCGACACCGCACAAAGGGTGCTCTATATCGTCACGCCGTACACGGTCGACGATTATAACAATGTCAGGTGCACAGGGCCGAGCGACACCGCGTTCATCCAGGTGGAGCCAGGGCTGAACGTGACCTTTGCCCCTGATATTGACACCATCTGTACCGGCGAGACCACAGCTATTACAGTCACAAGCAGGAGCCGCACGGCACTGCCGCTCAGGTTCCGCTACCACATTGATGCAGAGTTCAGCGACAGCATCCATGTAGGATATGCGAACCTGGCAGATACAGCCATGGTCTCCGGAGGGTATGTCATAGCAGATACACTCATAAACCTTTCGGACACGGCACAGCAGGTGTTCGTGATCGCAACGCCTTACCTGATGGGTGGGGGGACCAGCAGGTGCCCGGGGCTTCCTGACACAGCCATTGTATGGGTTGAGCCAACACCAAAAATTATGCTTGGGAACAATGATACTATTTGTGATGGCAATGAAACAAACTTTGTACTTTATAGTCCTACAGGAGCAACTAATCCAGTAAGGTTTGATTATACCATGGTTTACAATACTGGTAACCTGACAGTGGATACACTTACAGCACTTAGTGGGCTATATAAAAATACTATTATCAGGCATATGTTAGATAATACTTCAGATACGGCTCAATCCATATTGTTCATTGTATCTCCATATACAGTGGATAACAATGGAAATCCACGATGCTCTGGCGAGGCAGATACCATTGAGTATTGGGTTGAACCAACTCCTGTTATTATATTAGCTGAAAATGATACAATTTGTGATGCTGATGAAGCCAGCTTTATATTAAATAGCCCTACAGGAGCAACTAATCCAGTAAGATTTGATTATACTATAATTTACAATGCTGATAGCCTGTCGGTGGATACACTTACTGTGTTGAATGGTCTTTACAAAGAAGATAGTGTCAGAAATATTTTGGACAACCTTTCCAATGAAAAACAGCTGGTAAGGTTTATTGTCACACCATACATTGTTGATAATAATGGATTTGTTCGTTGTTCCGGGTTGAATGAAATTATTGAGTATTGGGTAGAACCAACCGCAACTGTCGGTCTGAATTACCATGCAGACACAATCTGCTATGCTGGAAACCAGATACTTAAACAAGATGTTATAATGAATTCAATCACCAAACCTACAAATGATGTCAGGTTAAGATATGGATTTAAATATGACCCCTCTGGAGTAATTATAACTCCCAATGGTTCTGAATTATCTGATAGCCTTCTATTCAATAACCATACAATAGGATTGAACAGTATTTGGATAACTAATATTTCAGATACTATCCAGCCTATTTTACTGATTGTTACTCCATATACTGTTGATAATAATACTAATGAAAGGTGTTCAGGTATTAGTGATACAATTGTATTCCAGTCTTTACCTACCTATGTAATGACAGATACTGCAAAATCCTATGTAAAATATAATATCCGCTGTCATGGAAATTATGATGGTACAATTTACCTCACTCCTACCGGAGGGGCACTGGCATTTGGACCTTCACATTTTACCCTGGAAGATATGAATTTCAATTACACACCCAGCACAATAGCAAACTTTGATTCAGCAACATTTGATAAGTTACCTGACACATTAATTATTGATCATTTACCTGTAGGAAATTATACGTATAGCATATCCGATCAATTTGGATGTTCTAATACCAATGGAGATATTGATTTAACAGAACCCGAAGCTAAATTCGAAGTTGACATTCTTGAACTCAGCCCCATAACCTGTGCCGGATCGGGAGGTCAATTGCTTGCCAGAAAACAAGGAGGTACCTACTTCTTAGATACGAATGATGACACTATAGGATATGATACTGCTATTTGGTACCAAATTGGAATATTGGAAGATACACTCGTGAGAGATACCGTCTTTCCAGCATACCAAGGGCGCTACATTCTGTGGGCCCAGGATACAAATAAGTGTGAGGACTGGTTTGATACACTCTTAATAGCTAAGGGAGGTCCTATCTTTGACCTATTCCCACAAAATAACAAGTACAATGGTTATGGAGTTTCTTGTACAGGTGAAAATAATGGAGAAATATGGGGCCGCGACCGTAGTTCTGAAAATGGTCCTTTTGCTTTTGAAATATATAGATCTATAGATAGCAGCCTCGTTGATTCTGTTACAGTTTCTGACGTCTCGAAAAGTTATATTTTTAATGATCTGTATGCAGGTTCTTATTATGGAATAGCCACAAATATAGCAAACGGTTGCCGGACAGAATATCCATACGCACCTGCTACCTTAACCCAACCTGCTGACACCCTGCAGATCATGCAGGTTAACCAAAGCCTTTACCATAATGGAAACTGGAACCTGCCTTGTAGCGATTCAGCTGTAGGCTATCTTGAGGTCAACGAAGTTGTTGGTGGCAGGGAGGTCTACAATTACACCTGGTACTCTGGAGGTACCCTGTTAGATACCCTTACAGATGGCATATACAACTTGGGAGAAGGTACGTATCAACTTGTGGCAAATGATGGCTGGTGTTGGGATACAATGGATGTTGATATAATTGGCCCTCAAGCCATTGAATTTTTGGTTGAACCAACCATGTATAACAACATGTGTTTTGGAGACTCTACTGGGGCAATTAGAATTTATCCCACCGGTGGTGAAATAAGTACTAATTATACCTACCATTGGATCCCCGGCGACCTGCCAAATGCTGATAGTATAGGTGGACTGGTTGCAGGAACCTATAATGTTGTTGTGGAAGATACTTTAGGATGTTCTACCATGGATACGATTGTTTTGTCCCAACCAGATCTGCTAGAACTTACTGATACCTTATTCGACTACAATGGATATGGGGTTAGCTGTTACAGATCAGCAAATGGACACATTGAAGTAAATATTACTGGCGGAACCGGTCTGTTAGACTATAACTGGACCCAAAACGGTATTCCAATGAGTATTAACGGTCCTATGCTCTCAGGTATCAAAGCTGGTATCTATAGCTTAGTAGCCAGTGATGAAAATGGTTGCGAAATTACCAGTGCATATGTACTGGATGAACCCGACACATTGATGATTACTGGCATTGATACATTCCCGAAAAAATGTGAAACTCCAGGTACAGCAGAAGTTATGCTAATTGGAGGTGTACCACAATATCATTATGTATGGAGCAATGGCGATACTGTTCAAAAAATGGCAGATACTGTTCCGGGTGTTTATAATGTTATTGTTACAGATGAAAATGGATGTACTGTAAATGGAACTGCTGTAATAACCGAGACAAACGATTGGGCAATTAGCCTTGTGACAGACTCTGCCAGGTTTAATTACGGTGAGATAACCTGCAATGATTCGAGCAATGGAATTCTGTTATATAAATTTGGTTATCCCGGACCTACCATCCCATTTGAGAAATTTATTTTCAACAGTGAACCTGTAGAAGATGATAATAAAGCAAGGTGGACAGATCTATCAGCCGGCACATATACTCTGTTTATTGAGGACTATTACCATTGCCGTGCCTGGGATACAATTGTCCTTGAAGAACCCGATCAGATTACCGGTGATTTCGAAATTCAACAGACATCATGCTACGATACTGCTGATGGTTCTATTCTCCTGAATGCATATGGAGGTAATTTTGAATACACATATTGGGTTGATTCTGTTGAGATGGACGACAATTATGCAACAGACCTACGTGCTGGTAAAGTTTATATTGAAATACGTGACCAATTGGGCTGTTATACAGACACTATAGTAAACATGCTTCAACCAGATTCGTTAGATATAAAAATAACTGGCAGAATCAAACCTTCGTGTCCAGAAGCCCCTGATGGTGAACTAACGGTTGAAGCTTTAGGTGGCAATGGTCTTTATCAGTATACCTGGCTACCACAGAATATAGATGGACCAACACTTTCGTATATAGGTGAGGCTATTTATATGGTACATGTTGAAGACAGTATGAGTTGTTCTGTTGAAAGAACCTTTGAACTGATTGCTGACAAACCAGCATGTTTGGATATACCTTCAGCCATTTCGCCAAATGGTGATGGCATTAACGATACTTGGTATATTTTAAGTGAATTGTATCTCGATACTGATATCACTACGATATATCCACAGTTGGTTGTGAAAATATTTAACAGGTGGGGACAGCTTGTTTGGGAATCAGGAGCCGGTTATCCTGAAGAATGGGATGGAACAGACATGAATGGACGTCCATTGCCTGTGGATTCATACCATTATATTGTATATATTAACGAAGGATCAGGCCGTACAATGAGAGGCATTGTAACAATAGTCAAGTAAATATTACGTTCTATTAAGGACAATAATCAGGCTCGCATAGCATTTGCTATCGGGTCTTTTTGGTTAAAATTGATTGTTTTATCCTTAATGGCTAATAATCATCTTAAAATGAGCTGTGTTTTGGCGAAACACACAAACTTTTTGATGAGAATAGTCGTAAGCTATACAATCATTAGAGAAAATTATGAATCTTTGCCAATGTATGAGTATGCCTAGGCAGCCCTATTTTTATGCGTAAAATAATTGTCATAATCACCCTTATTAACTTATTCTGCACGAATGGTTCGGCGCAGCAAACACCTATATATAGCCAATACGTACTAAATGAGTTTATTATTAACCCTTCTGTAGCAGGAATAGATGGTATGACCTCTATCAATCTGTCTGCCAGGAAACAATGGCTTGGCTGGGAACTCGGTCCTGAGACTTATTCAGCAAGTATATCTACCAGGATCCTAAAAACCAATAAAGCAATCATCAGTCGCATACAACGCACCAACCGAAATAAGCTCAAAAAAAAATCTTCGGGAAGGGTTGGCCTTGCAGCTTCATTTATAAATGATAAAAATGGGGCCATGAGCAGGACAAGTGGTAATTTTACTTATGCATACCATATCGGAATGCATAATTCAAACCTGTCTTTCGGTCTTTCTTTTCTTTTTCAGCAATTAAACATTGATCCTGAACTGGCCGAATTGAGCCGTCGACAAGGTATTGATCCATTGGAAGGCTGGATAGGTAAATCGGCCTATATACCAGATGCTGCATTTGGCGTACATTATTCCACAGACAAGTATAATTTTGGACTATCAGCATTCCAATTGTTTCAATCGCCTTTTAAATTAGGTACAATCGATTTGAACTATAAAGAGCTCAAGCAAGTACGACACTATCACTATCATGGATCGTATAAAGACCGTTTTGCATCTAATCCAGACTGGCAATATGAGCCATCTGCATTGATTAGGATGACAGAAAACCTGCAGCTAAGCGCAGATTTTTCAATGCGCTTTATCTATAGGGAAGAATATTGGGCAGGACTTTCATTCAGAACTTCTGGGGAATTCATTTTTTTAATGGGACTTAAATACAATCGCTTCTATTTTGGCTACTCATTTGATTATGGGTACAATGAATTTTCACGACTAACTTCCTACGGTTCGCACGAAGCATTACTTGCAATAAAATTGGGTGACAGTGCCCGTCGTTACCGTTATTGGGAAAGATATTAATTTGTCGCATACATCAACCTATCTCTACTCAACATTGGCAGATGCGACAGGAAATATTCCATTCATTCTAATTTGTATCCTTGCCTTTCTAATCGTTTAAAACTGTCATTGCTTAGGAAAATTGCAGCACTTCGGGGAGCAATCTTAATCTGTATCAATTTGTTGTCAACATGTATTTGCTGTCCATTCAATGCATTCAGGAAAATTCCATTTTCAACAATGCCTATTTGTTCTTTTTTTATATCCAAATTGTACTGGATACTGTCAGTATCATGATTGTTAATGGCAAGAATAACAGGATCACCTGTTATTACTCCCTTACGGTAAGCTAAAAATAAATTCTTGCTGTTTTCGCTTTTAACGGGCACCTGAACCATATCGCCTGTCAATAAGTTATTTCTTATGAACATGAGATTTTTTATTTCTTTGGGCAAACCATTGGGTATTTCCAGCTTGATCTTTTTATCGCCAAAATCTATTTGTTCTCCTGAATACATATGGGTATAGAAAACACAGGGTTGCATTGGTGCAAAGAGAATATATGCATAAGCCATTCCCCAATCTTTTTTAATCCATTTATCACTCTCCTTACCAGTATCATGATTGTCGACAAAACTTATCAGTCGGGAAGGCGCCAGCCGAAACAGGCTATCATACAATAAGCCGGCATGATAAAGATCACCCATATTGTATTGCTGCCCGGTAAAATTGCACAGCTTATTAAGCTCAAACTTTAATGAAAAATCAAAGACTTTAACCGGATGGGTATTGGTCGTAAGGTTAACCAAGTTTGACCACTCGTAGAGCCGTTCTTTTTTAGAAGTAAAATATTCACCAACCATCGGTCCTGTAGCATCCCTATTTTGCCATACAATATTGATCCAATCGATTAAAAATTGCTCATCGATACCATTCACAAAATCAAAACGAAAGCCATCGAAACCGACTGAGTCCAATAACCATCTACCCCATTCACTCAAATTATCGAGTACCTTTTCATTATAATGGTTCAGATCATGACCAAACCATTTCATGCTTTCCCTGACTTGGTCATTGTCCATGGTTTTGTACAGAAAATCGCCAGGAAAACCCGGATGGAAGCAGGAATAATCCCAATTTATCTGTGGCTTATCTTTTTTGGTGACATAAGTAATACCCGTAGTTGTAAAAAGTTTAATATGTTGCTCATCGAAACCTGCATCCAGAGAAGGAAGTATTCGTACTCCATGGTTTTGATCTGTCCACTCCAAGTCTGCTCCTTTCTGGTTAAAGAGTTCGAATTGTATAAAGAGGGTATCAGATACTTCCGGAAGCAAAAAATCAATATATGTTAGTGTATTCCTGGCAGGGAGTTGTAGCATATATTTTGTGTCAGCAACGATTGTATCCCCATCATGAAATTCCTCAATGTTATATACAGGGTCTGTTACTTGTTTAAATGAATAACCAATTTTAAAAACCAGGGTGCCATCCCATTTTTCCCAATTGTCCTGATCAAAACCTTTAATCCCAAACTTCAGTTTTTTTTGATTTGGACCTAAAATACTCCACACGACTTCATTTGCCGGATAGGGACATCTGAATGTGTCATTGATAAAAGCCTCTTTCTTAAAATATTCTTCCAATACCGGATTGTGCTCATAGTCCTTATACTGATAGGAATACATGTGATTAAGCACTACATCGGCAAGGGCATGAATGGATGGACCTGAAAGGGTGTCATGTAAAAGATCCAACAGCTTTCTAAGCTCTTTGTAACTTCCAAAACGGGTTTCGACAGTTCCAATTTGGTTATATTCACCTAGATCATAATGGTCATAGATCCCATATCCCATATCATAAATACCCCAATTCCCTTTAGAAGGAGGAGGAAGCCAGAGTTGGCTAAATCCAGACTTCTTAATATCAGGGACTTTCACTGCCAGAGAATCATACCAGGTTCCGTTTGTATTGTTGGCATCAACGGGAACATCCCAATAAAAGGCCTGCAACATGATATCATTTTGGGCTATGGAAACAGTTGAAATCAACCATGATATGAAGATAAGAACTAATGTTCGCATAGGATATAGAAAAAAGGATGTAGGATGTCTCAAAAATAATCATTGCAAGGACAAAAGAATCAGAATTTACCAGATGGTGTTGCTTCGTCCTTTGTCCTCGCAATAACGTAAAATGTGTTATATCGGTGTAATGGTATATTCCAGATCCTTAATGTTTACATCGATGCGATAAGTGCCTGTGCCTGGCGATGGAATCTCAGGGGGATCCTGAGTTGCTTCATCTGGACGGTATGACAATGTGCCTCCGGTTCCATCTCCTACATCAAGCCCCCATTGTGGCGCCCACATTCCCTTGAATTTCAAAATCTTCATTCCTCCATCAACCAAATCTGTTGTTATGGTATATATATTGCTGGTTCCATCATTGATAATAGGCAGAGCATTATTGGGTTCCCAACCAACAGATGTACCCTGTCCAACAAGGTAAATTGTGTCGGCTACAGGTTTTGTTGTTGTGTCTACTGGAGTAGTATCTGGTTCAAAATAGGGTATGACACTAAAAGCCACTTCCTGAGAAACCAACTCAACCTGCTTCCCAATAGAGGATATGACCCTTGCTTTTAGCATTACTTCCGAAGTATCGCCATCCACAACACCAAAATCAGTCATTAACATTTTATTTAATGCTGTATACTTTATCGCCAGCTCAAGATCGTTGGTTGATTTCAGGCTTTGTGGGTCGCTAAAGGTATTTGCTGCTTTGTCCAACTCCACTATATAGTTAGGTGAAGGCAAGTCCACATTATATTCAGCAGCACTCCATATAAAGGTGAAGTTGCTGTCTAAAAGATCTCCAGTAATTTTGATTTGCAATCCTTCAGTCGGATTTGTCAATTCCTGTGGAACTGACTCCTTAAGAACAGGCTCCTTGTCATTGACTTCGCAGGCTTCGAAAAATAGGATTGCCACAACGAAGTAGATATTTATTTTTTTCATAGTAAAATTCATTATAATTAAACTAGTATCCTGAGTTTTGGGTTAGGTTGGGATTGGCATTTACATCTGCTGCAGGAATAGGGAAGATATCAAATTTACTATCTACCGATACTCCTTCTTTAATGCCCCCTTTCCAAGGCCATACATAATTGGAAGAACTAAACTTACCAAAACGGATCAAGTCAGTTCTCCGGTGAGATTCCCAAAAAAGTTCACGAGCCCTTTCGTCCAATACAAAATCAAGTGTCAATTCTTTCTGGCTAATATTTGCTGAGGCATCTCCATAGGCCCTTTCTCGTATTGCATTGATGTAGCCAGTAGCCGTTGACATATCTCCGCCTGAACCACCTCTTAATACAGCTTCGGCATACATCAGGTAAACATCTGCCAGGCGGAAGACCGGAAAATCAACATCAACATAATCGGGATCGGGACCAGCAACACCTTCTTTATCAACATTTCTATATTTAGCCAGAGCATAACCTTGTGTAAACTCATACACATCATCGATTTCCAGTGTTTGTCCATCGGTATGGAACTGGGCGCGGCTATCATTACTGTCAATAGTCTCGGTTCCGTCAATATAAAACTTCTCAACAAAAGCACTTGTTGTACGTACACCCGCCCAACCCGAATTAATTCCAAATTCTGTAGCATCCATGGTTCCTCCGACAGTTGCATGTACAAGGAAGGTTGTCCCACCCCAGGTTTGTGTATTTAACCCATCAAAGGCTACCGGAAAAATAATTCCACGTGCTTCATCATTATCACGCAAGAATAAATTTTGGTAAACAGGTTCTAATTCAAAACCAGCATCAATAATTTTATTCAAATTTGCCAGACAATCATCATATCGGTCTTCTCCAATATATACTTCAGCATTCAGGTATAGTTTTGCCAGGAGCATCCAGGCAGCAGCCTTATCAACACGGGCATATTCGTTTTGCATAGGGTCAACGAGGTCATCCTGTATAGCAGTAAGCTCAGATTCTATGTAGGCAAATAAATCTGCAGCATTGGTTTGTAAGGGTATAGTTCCTAACAAGTCCTGATCGGTAACAAAGGGTACATTGCCCCCAAACAAATCCAAAGCATGCCAATAACTATATGCTCTTAGAAACCTAGTTTCAGCCCTGAAATGTTGTACGTCAGCTTTTAAAGCATCCGATTCACCACGATCTGCTAATTTAGCATCGGTTGTTTGCCTAATATATTCATTGGCTATTTGAATCAAAAAAAATATTCTGTTGTACATCGCACTGATAAATACATCGGTAGCTGTCCAGTCCTGATAGTGCAGGTCGTGGATAGTGGCGTCGTTCCAGGCGATAATAGCTAAATCTGTTGGCAACTCCTGCAACTTGAAATATAACCTCAGATACGAAGAGAACCCTTCATCGATATTTGCGATATCAGGGTTGCCAGCAGGTCCCTGCTGACCAGTAACTGCAAGGCTGGCATAAATTTTTGCGAGGGCTTGCTTATATGCAGTAGGATTGGAATAAACAGTCTCAGGTGTTACCCGGGTCTCGTCCAGGGGCAAGCGGTCCAGTTCCTTGTTACAGGAAACAGACATAAGCAATCCGAAGAAGATTGCAAGTATATATTTTATAGGCATTAATTTCTTCATAACATTCAGTTTTTAAAAGTCAACTTTTACTCCAAGGGTGAAAGTACGCGGACGAGGATAAACGTTGTTGTCCAGGCCATTGTCACGTTCGGGGTCCAATCCCCTGTATTTTGTAATTATAAAGGCATTTTGGACCGTGCCGTAAACAAGTATATCCGATTTTTTATTGATGACATCATTAATTGCATAACTAAGTGTCATGTGGTCCATGCGGAAAAACGATGCATTTTGAATGAAATAGTCAGTCCAGTATTGAGCGTTCTCAAATTCGGTATCATAAACTGCACGTTGCCGGTTAGCCAAATAGCCTACTGAATTATACAGTCCCAAATAATCAGCATATTGAGATTCTATATTGTTGTATACAAAATTGCCCAGATTTAGCCTACCTGCGAAACTGAAACTAAGATTCTTATAGTTCAGGTTTGAACTTATTCCCATAAACACATCAGGAGCAGCCTTTTTGTAATGGTATTTGTCATCCTCGGTAAATTCTCCATCGCCATTTCTGTCGACATAAACACCCTCAATTGGTTTACCAGCTTCATCGTAAACCTGCTCATAAACATAAAAGGAGTAGGATGGATAACCAACAGTATGTATTTGAATATTGTTTCCAACACCACCACTAATTCCACCAATATCAACTCCTTTGTAGGTCGAATCTTCAACCAGGGTCAGCTTTTTAATCTTGTTTTCATTGTAGCTGGCATTGAACCCAATATCCCAGGATAGGTCAGCTTGTGAGATTGCAACAGCATTAATTGAAAACTCCATCCCTTTGTTCTCAAGGGTTCCAATGTTTTGCTTATAGGCATTAACAAAGTTCGAACCTGCAGGAAAAGCAACAAAATTGATCAAATCCTTTGACTCTCTTTGGTAAAACTCAAGGGCTCCGGTTACACGATTGTTCAATAAGCCATAATCCAATCCAATGTTAACTGTTGTTGTTTCTTCCCATCTAAGGTTTGGATTGTAGCCCTCGGGCCTCTGAGTCAGGTAAAATTGATCTCCAAATTGATAGCTTGCTGTAGGATAGCTTTGTGTATACGTTCCAAAATATGGATAGTCATCTTTATCATCGACATATTGTTGACCAGTTACACCGTACCCCAATCTCAGTTTCAACTGGGAAAACAAACCAAGTTTTTGCATAAAGTCTTCATCATGAATATTCCAGGCAAATGCAGCTGCCGGAAACACGCCTGCCCGGTTTTCCTCGGCAAACCTTGATGTCATATCCTGCCTCAAAGTCATTGTAAGAATATATTTCTTAGCCAGGACATAGTTTAAACGACCAAAATACGACATGATAACATAATCTGTTGGTCTTGGTATACCTTTAGTGATGGTATCAGTTTTGGCTCCATCGGTGGTTTCACTAAATTTTTCCCTGAAGAAATATTGATAGGAATAACCTGCAGTGGCGGATATTTTACTGTTTAACACACCTATTTCTTTTGCATAATTTAAATAAATATCGAGCAAGTCATTCTTCTTTTGTTGGTTGTATTTCGTTATGCGCCCTTCCTGATTATCCCAAGGGGCATTTGTGGGCGTAATATCCTCACCTTTAGAATCTGATCTGTCAGTGCCCAGATTAACTGTAGCATTTACGTCAGGTAGAAAATGGAGTGTATAATTGGCCTTAAACCCGGCAATTACCCTGTTTACTGTGGATGTATTGTCCCTAAGCATTAATTGGGCAAGCGGATTCCGTGGAGCTAAAGTAATAGGGGCACCCGCGTTGTTTTGCCAGGTATAATATCCTCCAAAGGCGGTATCGCCACTAAAAACGGGTTGAGTAGGATCAAACCCTACTGCATTGTTTACTGCACCGGTTTCTGCAAAAACATTTTGAATCTGCATGCCTTTAACATTAATATCCAGCTTCAGGTGATCCTTTAAAAGTGAAGGTCTCAAGTTTAATGCTCCTGTAAACCGCTCCATATTGGAGGTTTTCAGAATGCCATCCTGGTTTGAATAGCCCATGGAAACCCTAAATGGCATAATCTCCTGAAGGCTTCCAGATGCACTTATATTATGGTCGGTAGCGAACGCATTTTGCATAATTTCTTTCTGCCAATCAGTGTTTTCAGGTCCCAGTAGGTCGGTTGCTTTGGTGTTCTCCGGGTATCTGTCGGCAACCATGGCCCTCAATTCATCAGCACTTAACACATCAATCTTGCCAGAAGGTGCAGCTAAAGAAAATTGCCCGTTATAGTTTAATTTTAATGGTCCTTTCGATCCCTTTTTGGTTGTAATGATTATTACACCATTTGAGGCTCGGGAACCATAAATAGCAGTTGCTGAAGCATCCTTAAGAATAGTAAAAGATTCAATATCTTCTGGGTGGATGGTACTCAATGGATTGCTCATCCCATCAATTCCTGATGTAGCAATGGGTACACCATCAATTACAATTAACGGGTCGTTCGTTGATGATAAGGATGAACCTCCCCTGATTCTGATTGTAGATGAACTTCCTGGTTGACCACCTCCACTGGTAATCTGAACACCGGCAGCCTTACCCGAAAGTAGTTGATCTGCTGTGGTCAGGGCTCCTTTGTTAAAATCATCTGAACTTACAACAGCAACAGATCCTGAAGCATCTTCTTTAGTAGTTGTACCATAACCAATTACAATAACTTCTTGCATTCCAACTGTTTTAACAGCAAGCTGTATATTAATAACTTGCTGGTTGCCAACAGCTACTTCTTGACTGACAAAACCCACAAAAGAGTATACTAAAGTATCTCCTGGGTTTGCCAGGATAGAATAGGTGCCATTGGTTTCAGTCACAGTACCAATAGTTGTTCCTTTGATAACGACCCCTGCACCAGGAAGAGGCTCTCCGGTTTCGTTATCTTTGATTGTTCCGGTCACCTGCACCTGTTGAGCATTTAGCACAAGTGCAAACAACCAACTGCACAATAGCAGTAATCCATGTTTTAGGTGATTAGTTTTTCTCATCAAGATTAGGTTTACATATAGAAAAGGATCAATACAATTTCTTTTTTTTGGAAAACAGGTTTAGATCTGTCTTCAATTTACTGATTTTTTTTGGTATATACACATAAATGCAATAGGACAGCTATAACCTACAGCCAAATTAAACCTGTTCTACACACAGGAGAAAGGTTATTGGTACATAACATTTTTTATCAGGATTGTCCTCAATCCAAAACACTAATCTAAGGACTTGTTTGAATAGAATAATAAAGAATGTATCTAAACAGACATATTTTCATCACAAACGTTACCGCAAACGTTTGCGGTGACGATTGCGATATAATTCAAACTTTTACGCTCGGCACTTTATAGGCAGGAATATTTGCATTGGCAATTACTGCCTTCTTAAGAAATGCCCTTTAGGCTTTGCAAATATACCTCACTCACACTCTATGCATGTTATTTTAAGATTGTGCCAGTTTGAAGGGGAGGAGGTGATGTCTTTCCGTAGGTTAGACAGAGGGAGTGAAAAAAGCCCTGCATCCCTGCAAGGCTCCTTATTATCTCAAGTTATAAACTTTTACATCATTCATCGCTCGCAGTCGCAGACTCTGAGCTGCGAGGGGGGCTGTGAACAAAAGGCAATAAACTCACTTCTGGGCAAGGGTAGAAGAATGAATTCATATTAAACTTGTTACTTATACACAACACTCATCATCTTTTTTTAGGGGGTTGTCACCTATGACAAATTCATAAGACGGATATTGAGTCCTTATGCAAAATCTTTTAATATATCCACGGTTAGCCTGTCGGTATTGTATTTGTCTTTCAGGCTGGTGAAGGGCACAACAAATCTGCATCCTTCTGCATACCTCGAACAACCATAGGCAGCTTTGCCTTTTAACATCGTACCCTTGTTACAGGCAGGGCATGATAATTGGGCTTTCTCTTTTGCCTTTGGGGCTTCTTGTTCAAGGCTAACAGTAAAATCATCTTTTAAAATCAGCTTGCCCTGTGTTTTTTCTCCCTCCACAGTAAACCCCTTGATTAAATTGGTTTTTCCTTTGTGAATTAGGGTTTCCAGTTGTTTTGGCGTGATCTTTTTATTGAACAGGGTAAATTCTACCTTAAAATTACAGCCCTCCTTGTATCCGGCACAACCAAATGCCGTGTTGCCTTTTAATAATTGATTTTTCTTGCATTTTGGACATTTTAGGGACGCAAGATTCTGTGTATCTACATTTTTGTTCTTCTTGCCTGCTGTTTTACTTTTTTGTTTGGGTTCTTTTTCTTCTTCCTGTATGGTTATGCTGGTTTTTTTCTCTTGCAGTACATCCCGGACAAGCTCCCAAACCATGGTTTTCATTTCTTCCATGAAGCTTTTGGCTTCGTATTCGCCCTTTTCTATAAGGCGTAATTTGCGCTCCCAAATGCCTGTTAGCTCAACCGATTTAAGCAGGTCATTGCTGATTGTTTCGATGAGTTCAATTCCTGTTTGGGTAGGTATAAGGTTTTTGCGTTGACGTTCGACGTACCGTCGTTTAAATAATGTTTCGATAATATTGGCACGGGTAGATGGACGGCCAATTCCATTTTCTTTCATGGCGTCGCGCAATTCTTCATCATCTATATTTTTGCCAGCTGTTTCCATCGCCCGTAGCAGGGTGGCTTCGGTATAGTGCTTCGGCGGAGTGGTTTCTTTTTCTTGCAGGTCGGGTTGGTGGGGACCTTTTTCACCTTTCTCAAAAGCAGGCATTTCCTGGGATTCGTTGCCATTGTTCGCAATAGACTTCTGGGGGTACAGTTCGCGCCAACCGGGTTCCAGAATGATGCGGCCAGTTGCTTTAAACTCGTAACCGGCAGCCTCGCCTAGCACTGTTGTGTTAGATACAATACAGTCGGGATAAAAGGCGGCAATAAACCTTCGGGCAATAGTATCATAAACTTTTTTTTGCTCCAGGGTTAAATTGCCCGGAGATATACCAGTTGGAACAATGGCATGGTGGTCTGTAATTTTCTTGTCATCAAATATCTTCTTGCTTTTAGGGATTTTGCCTGCCAGTATTTTCTCTGTGAAATTGGCATAAGGTTTTAATCCTTCAAGTGTTTTCCCTATTTTAGGATACATGTCGGTGGGTAGGTAGGTGGTATCTACACGAGGATATGTAACCAGCTTTTGCTCATAAAGTGTTTGGATGTACTTTAACGTCTCTTCGGCAGAGAAGTCATATTTCTTGTTGCATTCTACCTGTAAAGATGTAAGGTCAAATAGTTTGGGTGGCGATTCTTTTCCTTTTTTCTTGGTAAATGATTTTATTTCAAATTCTTCCTCTTTAATCTCTTCCGCAACCTTTTCTGCCTCTTCTTTGCTCAGGAAACGGCCTTTTGTTGATGCAAAGCTAACATCCTTATAGCTTGTTTTTAGCTCCCAGAATGGTTCCGGGATAAAGTCTTTTATTTCTTTGAACCGCTTAACAATAAGAGCAAGTGTAGGTGTTTGGACACGGCCTATGGACAAAACAGCCCTGCCTTGGGCATATTTTACCGTATAAAGCCGGGTAGCATTCATGCCCAGCAGCCAGTCACCAATGGCCCGGGCATTGCCGGCAGCGTATAGCGTATCATAATCATGTCCGTCTTTTAGGTTTTCAAAGCCTTCTTTTATAGCTTCTTCGGTCAGGGATGATATCCATAGCCTTTTTAGTGGAGCCTTGCTCTTAGCCTTTAGCAGTACCCATCGCTGTATCAATTCCCCCTCAATTCCAGCATCACCACAATTTATTACCTCGTCACATTTTTCTGCAAGTGACTTGATGGTGTTAAACTGTTTTTCGATGCCATTGTTTTCGATGAGCTTGATCCCAAAGCGGGGAGGGATCATGGGAAGGGTATGCAGTTTCCAGCTTTTCCACTCTGCTTTGTAGTCATCTGGGGTTTTTAAGGTACACAAATGCCCAAAGGTCCAGCTTACCTGGTAGCCATTTCCTTCAAAATACCCGTCTTTTCTGCTGGTTGCCCCCAATACCTGGGCAATTTCTTTTGCTACACTAGGTTTTTCTGCTAAACAGAGCTTCATCTATCTTCCTTTGTTCAAAAACAAGATTTAACCACCTGCTTTTTGCAGGGTTCTAAATTCATCCGAATATAGGTTTCTTTATTTTTTTTGGGAAAAGGAGTGAGGAGAGTTTATTAAATAGTTATTAACCTTTTAAAACCTGATTTGCGCAACAGAAACATACGTTTTACAGTTAAGAGGAGATGAATGTAAAGGTAATAATCAATAAAACAATGGATTGGGTAGGTTTGTATTTCATCAAATTTATGACAGGAATCTTCGAATTTGTTTCCTTGCACATAACGTATAAACTATAAATTGTACTGATTAACTAACTAATAAAAAACTTATGAAAAAACAGTTTAATTTTTATTCAATTGCAGCAATTGCCCTCCTGGCATTTTTCTTGTTTAACAGGTGTGAAAAGGAGGAATTAATTGTTCCGGACAAATCAAGTGAGAATTATGTCCAACTAAAATCTACTGTTGCTAATGGTACTTTTTATATTATTAACCGCAATAGTGGTAAGGCACTTGATCGGGATGCCAGTGATGGCAATATTATTCAATACACTTATTATGGAAATGCAAATCAACAGTTTGTACTTACCGGTGTTGGAGGAGGATACTATAGGATTTCTCCTGTTTCCAATACCGGTCTGGCTCTTGATATCGCTTACCAATCGACTGAGAATGGCGCTAACCTTGGAACTTATTCTTATTGGGGAGGGGCAAACCAGCAGTTCCAGTTTATTGATGTAGGCAGTGGATATTATAAAATTGTAAACCGTAACAGTGGTAAAGCACTGGATGTAACCGGTCAATCTACCCAAAGCGGAGCCAATGTAGCCCAGTGGTCTTATTGGGGGGGGGCAAACCAACAATGGATGTTGCATGCGCTCTCTTCAGGAGGAGCAAATGGACAACTATCATGGAGACTTGTGACAACAGGTGCTCCACAGGATGTTGTTGATAGAATTACTGCCGCCATGGATGCAGCTTGTGCCCGCTATAACTATTGGGGAGCATGGTCATCACGTACCCTTTTGGTTGAATATAACACTGGTGTTCCAACTGCAGATGGTAATATAAATGGCACTATTCGTTTTGGAAGCAATTCAGCCTACCAAACTGAATGTACTGCAATGCATGAAATTTCCCATACTTATGGTGTTGGAACATCATCTAATTGGTCTTATCCGCTTATTCAGGATAATAAATTTGTTGGTGCCAATGCAGTTGCTAAAATACATGAATTTGACGGATCAACTGCTACATTAAGCACTGGGGGATCACACTTCTGGCCTTATGGATTAAACTACAATACCGAGTGGTCCACTACCAATGGCGACAGGCATGTTCAAATTGTTTGGGCCATGGTGCAGGACGGATTGTATTAAAGAACCTTAGAATAGTTGTATCAGAATCATTTTAATACTGAATAATAAACAAAAAAGGCTGCCCATGAGCAGCCTTTTTTATGGATAACAATGTTGTATCTATTACCAACCTGGAGTTTGTTCCAAAACACCATTAGAAAGAGTAATTTCTGATTGTGGAATTGGAAGGAATCCTCCTGTTGCTGATGGGAATGTCACATTATAAGTAGTCTCAACGCCAGCATTAGTAATTGCAAGACCATTAGCTGCTTCAATTGATTCTTTAGCAATTCCCCAGCGAAGCAGGTCGAAATACCTTAAACCTTCGAAAGCAAATTCATGTCTTCGTTCAGCTTTGATATTATCAAGGTTAACAGGTTTAGAACCTAGGCCAGCCCTGGACCTAACATCATCAAAGTATGTTTGTGCATTAGGGGCACCAAGTTCGGCAGCCATTAACAAGACATCAGAGAAACGAATAAGGATATCATCCTGCATGTTCCAAAGCTGGTTATTGTCTGGATTTTGATATTCAATAAAGAATATACTTGCAGCACGTGTACCGGTACTATCAAAGATAGGCATGTATTTTTTCTCCATAAAACCGCTTTCATGCATATTGTTATCACTGTTCCATACGTAATTGGCAGCAAAATCAGCATCATCAGGTATAGGATCGTTTAAGTTTACTATTGATCCGTCACGGCGGATATCACCATCTTCAAAACTCTCGAATAGTTGAGGATTTACCGGACCAGCGCCCCAACCATATCCAAATGGGAAATTTGATTGTAGTCTCATACCAATATAAAGGGAGTGCTGGTTACAGTAGCGAATATTTTGTGGAGCGCCCCAGCCACCTTGATTTGAATACTTAATGGAAAAGATAGTTTCTTCGTTTCTGACAAATCCTCCATAGAGATCTTCTGACAAATCAACGTCACCAGCCCATTGCAAATCGTTGTTTGCAGTATACGGATATCTTTGAACAGCAGAATACCCCCAATTGTTTCTGAAATCAGTGAGCATTGCATGTCCACTGTTTTCAATGCAATCAACCAAATAACCAATTACATCGTCTTTTGTCATTGTAGTACCGTCGGGAAGTGCAATAGAAGTCTGGTTGTAATAACCAGTATAAAATAAGAATACACGACCTAACAAAGCTTCAGCAGCCCATTTTGTAGCATGCCCCAATCTTTCATCGGGTATATCCTGATAGGGGGTTGCAGGAAAAACTTCAATGGCAGTTTTAAGGTCCATGGCAATTTGTCCATACATTTCCTCAGGTGTAGCCCTTGGCAAGTTTTCAGGTTTAGGTTCAAGTTTCAAGGGCACTGGACCGAAGAATTTGGATAACCTTTGGTAAAAAAACGCCCTAAGGAAGTAAGCTTCACCTAAAGCTTGGTTTTTCTCGTTTTCGCTGTCATATTCAACCTGTTCAAAACGTTTCAGGATCATGTTTACCCTTAAAATTCCAGGCCATCCAAAAGAAAACAATTCATTATAATATTCTGTATTTACCAAAGTAAAGGCATCGGTGCTGTGGAATCCGTCATCATTGGATCCACCGCCACCAAAAGCATCATCAGATAGCATTTTTGCTACAACCATAGGATTGTTGTTGCCAGCTTCGCATGGTAAAGCTGAATAGGCTCCTGCAAGGGCTTCTTTTATATCATCCGGAGTGCTGTAATAGCTTTCATCCGATTTATCATATAGGCTTTTTTGAGTGAGGAAGTCTTCAGCGCAACCTGAAAGGAGAAACACTGTGCTTACTGCTATATATAATATTTTTTTCATGTCTCTAAACAATTTTCATCATTAATTAAAAGGTAATATTGGCACCTACCATAAAAGTTCGGGCTTGTGGATATAATCCCAGATCAATCCCAGATCCCCAAGGAAAATCATTGTCAGGATTGTTATCATCTTCTGGTGAATAACCAACTTCTGGATCCATACCTGGGTATTTTGTAAACACATGCAAGTTGTTGGCTGCAATGTATACTTTAGCCTTCCTGAATGGAATAAAATCCAACTTGCTCAAATCATAACCAATAGTCAGATTGCTAATTCTGAAGAAGTCACCGTTGTAGATATAAATATCAGAAATCCATTGGTAATTTTTATGTCCACCTCGGTATAAACGTGGCAGTGTTCCAGAAGGATTTGTTTCTGACCAGGTATTTTCATAATCGTACTGTGTCCAGTTGTTTCTGTAACTGTCAACTGATCTGTAATTCTTTGCAATCTGGTGTCCTAACATTCCATTTCCTGTAAGGCTCATATAAATGCCCCTGTAATCAAGATTAATTTGTAAACCCAGAATTACATCTGGATGAGGATTACCAATCATTACCCTGTCCTCTTCATCAATAACACCATCACCATTCTGGTCAACAAATTTTACATCACCGATATACTGGTTTTGGTTACGTTGATTTGGGTTACCACTGAAATAAGGTTCTCCTGCATTTTCTGCACCTGCAGGTGCTACATAATTGGCTACATCCTCGTCAGTAAGCATTAAGCCATCTGTTTCGTATCCCCAGAAATATCCAACAGGGTAACCAGCTTCAGCTCGGAACATCTCTTGCGTTCCCTGGCTTAATACATTGGAGGGACCATGGACAATTGAGTCTGCGCTAGGAATTTCAACTACCAGGTTTTTATTGAATGCAGCAGTTGCTGTCACACCATATTTAAAGTCCCCCCTGTTATCGTTCCAACTTGCCATGAATTCAACACCGGTATTTTTAATTAATCCTCCGTTAATCCAAGGAGGTTCAGTTCCATCCATTGCAGAAGATGGAGGTTGTATTAACCAATCTTTAGTATCTTTTCTATACCAACCAAGTGAGGTCTGTAAGCGGTTGTTCAGGAAATTTGCATCAAGTCCAATATCGCTTGTAACCTGTGTTTCCCATCCAATTTCAGGATTTGGAACACGTGCGGGTGTTGAACCTAAGGTGATAGCCTCTTTACTAGTTCCAAAGAAATAATAATTATCTTCCAGAGATATTGTCGACAGGTAAACAAACTGGTCAATGCTTTGATTTCCATTTTGACCTATACTGGCACGCAATTTAGCGGAACTTAACCAACTAGACATGGGCTCCATGAAATCTTCGTTGGAAATAACCCAACCAGCCGAAGCTGAGTAGAAATCACCCCAACGATGGCCAGGAGACAAATTAGCAGAACCGTCAGCCCTTGCAACAAAGGTCAACAGATAGGTTTCTTTGTAGTTATACGAAAGTCTTGCCAGATAAGAAGCCAAGCCCCAACCATAATCATCTCTTCCACCAAAACTTGCAAGTGAGGCATTGTTTTCATCCAATGGGTCAAAGTTATCTAAATAAGCATATTTAGGATCAGCAAACCAGCTGCTGTCATTTTCACCCTTCAATGATAAACTACTTGCATTTTTAATCAGTTCGTTACTCACCATTGCGGTAATGTTATGATCACCAAAATCTTTTGTATAGGTAATAATATTTGTACTGGTCCAGGTATAACCTGAGTACATATTTTGGCTTACCTGGTCATATGGAGCACTGCTCACTGAACTTAATACATACGCTGGTGACCATGACCGAGATGAACCGTTATAATGATTTATACCTAGAGCAGAATGAATACTTAATCCCCTGATTGGTTCAATATTAATATATGCATTACCAACAAGTGTATTGTAGTTATTGGTATTCCATTTTGATTGGTATACCATGCTTGCAACAGGATTACCTTCTTGTCTGTCCCAACGAATTGGATCATGGTAAGGTGCAGCCTGATGCTCAGGATCAGCATCCTCAGGAGCCCACATAGGCAAGAAAGGGCTAGCAACCAACATACTATGTACATCACTCCAATAGATGTTACCTGTTCTAATAGTTGGTTTATGCTCATTTGTATAGGTTAACCTCTCACCAACGACAATTTTTCTGCCATTTTTTTCATAAAGGGTATGTTCACTGTTTAAACGGAAGTTAATCCTTCTATAGTCATTATTAGCTTGTTTTCCTAATATACCTTGTTGGTCGAAATATGAGGCACCCAAGGCATAGGTTGAGCTTTCTGAACCACCGCTAATATTTAAAGCATGGTTTTGAACAGGAGCATTTGTTTCCCTGATTTCATCAAACCAGTTTGTTCCATCCCATGCTCCACTTTCTATTGCATCCCAATCAGGTACTTGTGATGCAAAATCAATTTCTGGCAAGCCAGCATTAATTGTCGATAATTGAGCAAATTCTGCATATTGTTTAGCATTGAGCAGGTCTGGTCCTTTATATACATTCTGAATACCATAGTATCCATTATAATCTACAATAGCAGCTTGTCCTTTTTTGCCTTGTTTGGTAGTTACCAATACTACCCCGTTGGCACCGCGAGAACCATAAATAGCACAAGAGGCACCATCTTTTAAGATGTCTAGGCTCTCAATGTCAGATGAATTTAAATAATCGATATTACCAACAGCTACACCGTCAACAACATATAGTGGATTGGCACTGCCAAGAGTACCGATACCACGGATATAAACTTTATTGCCAGCACCGGGTAAACCATTGTTTTGAGTGATACTAACACCAGGAGAAAGACCTTTCAAGGCATCCATTGCTGAAGTAGTATTTAGTTCTTGAAGCTCTTCACCACTTTTATTAAGTGTTGCTCCTGTATTTAGCTTTTTCTTTTGGACACCATAACCAATTACAATAACCTGATCCAGAGCAGCAATATCAGGAGATAGGTTAATGTCAACTGTGGTTTGTCCGTTCACAGCGACCTCTTCTCTTAAATACCCCAGATAGTCTACAACCAGAATATCATTAGTATTTACAGTTAAAGAATATTTACCGTCAAGGTCAGTAACAGTTCCATTGGTTGTTCCCTTAACCGAAACTGTAGCTCCAAGAAGAGGAGCCTTTGTGTTAGCGTCATAAATTGTTCCTGAAACTACAAACTCTTGTGCATGCAGTACAAGGAATCCATTAAATGTAAATGCCAAAGCCAGGGTTAGGAGCTTTTGCATCCATCGTGATAGATTTTTTTTCATAGGTTATAAATATATTTAAGGTTAGTGAATGTTCCGATACAATATAACTTATAATTGATCGGCACCATGTGCAACTATGATAACAAGTATGATAAATGTTATATATTACAGGCGATAAATATATAAAAAATTCTTTTCAATTGATTGAATGCACCATAAACCTTTCTGTTTTTAACATTGCAGGAAAGGCCGAATTTTAGTTTTCAGAGAAGAGACCAAGAATCTTACTATAGAGTTAATGATCTAATGAATATTATTGGATTTTACGCTGAACAAAGCATAGACACATCCAGGTTCCATAGTCAGGATAAAAAAAGCGAATTGACAGCTCTCACTCATCACACTCACACTGTATTTGTAATCCCTTTTATTAATGTAGATTTTTGGGTTTGAGTTTGTTTGGTCTTCACATAAGGTTTGGGCAAGATTAAGGAGGATGGTTTTGTACTGCCCATAAAAACAAAAAAAACAGCATGGTGTTCATCGCTCTCACTTTTCACACTCACACTGTTTTTGTAGTCCCGACAGGAATCGAACCTGTATCTATGGTTTAGGAAACCACTATTCTATCCGTTGAACTACGGGACCATCTTTTTTAAACAGGATGCAAAGATAATCGCTTTTCTCTTTTTGACAAAACTTGATTCGTTATACTGTATACTGTGCATAAATTTTTTTTCTTTGCGTATTGCCTTTCAGTACTTTTAAGGCAAATTATAAGCATGATACTCGACCTAATCATTATATCATTACTTGCCTATGGGGCTTACCGGGGGTTTACAAAAGGATTCCTTTTGCAAATAGCTACCTTTGCAGCACTGTTCCTCGGTATTTTTGGTGCAATTCGTCTTAGCAGCTATACCTCAGCTTTTTTTATTGAGCGCTTTGACCTCAGTGGTGAATATCTTCCCATAATCTCCTTTGCAGTCACTTTTATTGCGATTGTTATTCTGGTTCATTTTGCTGCAAGGTTGCTCGAAAAACTGATTGAGGCTGTTGCACTGGGCATAGTAAATCGTTTATTTGGCGTGCTGTTTGGAATGATCAAGCTGGCTTTTATTATAAGTATCATACTCGTTGTACTTAATACTATTCATAGTTATAAGCCTTTTTTGCCGGTTGACAAATTGAGCAAATCAAAGCTCTATAAACCTTTCTCGAGTCTGGCACCTGCAGTATTTCCATATTTAAGGCTTAATGTGCCACAGGAAATCAAGGAACATGTGCCAGAGACACTACAAGTTTAATCAATTCATCTCGGATGCATCATCCTTGTAAAACTCTATAGTGTTATTTCCCAATTATTTTGAGGTAGTTAATTGCCAAATATTATCTTTGCAGAAATTTTTTGATTAAATGGATTTCATAGAGGAACTGAAATGGAGAGGCATGATTCATGATATTATGCCAGGAACTGAAGATCAACTGAAAAAAGAAATGACTGTGGCCTATGTGGGCTTTGATCCTACTGCAGATTCATTGCATGTCGGTAGCTTTGCCCAGATCATGCTCCTAAAGCGCTTTCAAATGGCTGGGCACAAACCCATAGCATTGGTTGGTGGGGCCACAGGCATGATTGGTGATCCATCAGGTAAATCACAGGAAAGAAACCTGCTGGATGAAGCGACTTTACAGAAGAACCTTGACGGTATTAAGGCTCAACTTTCCAAATTTCTCGATTTCGAATCTGATGCTGCCAATAAAGCTGAAATGGTCAACAATTATGACTGGATGAAGGATTTTTCTTTTCTCGAATTCATCCGTGATATTGGTAAGCACCTCACAGTAAATTATATGATGTCGAAAGACAGTGTTAAAAAGCGTCTTGGTGAAGAATCGAAACAAGGCATGTCTTTTACTGAGTTTACTTATCAGTTGGTACAGGGTTATGATTTTCTTTACCTTAACCAGAACATTGACTGTAAACTACAAATGGGTGGTTCTGACCAATGGGGGAATATTGTTACAGGAACTGAACTTATTCGCCGTAAAACACAGGGAGAAGCTTATGCTTTAACTATTCCTTTAGTTACCAAGGCTGATGGTAGAAAATTCGGCAAAACAGAATCAGGTAATGTCTGGTTAGATCCAGAAAAGACATCTCCTTATGCTTTTTTCCAGTTTTGGTTAAATACATCAGACGAAGATGCCGCAAAATACATTAAGATTTTTACCGTTCTTCCTAAGGAAGAAGTAGATGCTTTGATTGCAGAGCACGAAGAGGCACCACACAACAGGGTACTGCAGAAGAAATTAGCTGAGGAGTTGACTACTATGGTCCATAGCAAAGAGGAGTATGACAATGCGGTGGAGGCATCACAGATTTTATTTGGTAAAGGAACAAATGAAAGCCTTGCCAAATTGGATGAAAGAACTTTCTTGTCTGTTTTCGAGGGGGTTCCTACTTATGAGATAGAAAGGGGTTTATTTACCGAAGGAATTGGAGTTTTGGACCTCCTTGCTGAAAAAACGGATGTGTTCCCTTCAAAAGGTGAGCTAAGGAGAATGATCAAAGGTGGGGGAGTTAGCATCAATAAAGAAAAAGTGCAGGATGCAGAGATGATTGTTAAGGACACAGTTCTTTTAAATGATAAATATCTTTTAGTACAAAAAGGCAAAAAAAATTATTACTTGATATCTGTTAAATAATTACAATGGCAACAAAATCCAAGAAAAAACAAAAAGTTTATGATGCATTTGACCTGATCAAATTTGCATGGGAAAAACGCTGGTTATTAATCGGGATAACATTTTTAGCCGGACTGACATCAATTGTTGTCAGCCTTCAAATGACTGACAGGTTCAGGTCATCGGTAATCTTGTTTCCAGCAGCCTCGGTGTCTATTGCCAAGAACCTAGTCGAAACCTCTTCCATTTCAATGGACAGTAGGGATATTCTTTCGTTTGGACGTGAAGAAGATGCAGAACGTATGTTGCAGATATTGCATTCAAATAAAATTAAAGACCATATTGTAAATAAATTTGGATTATTGGAGCACTATGAATTAACAGGTGAAGAGTTTAAATGGACTAAGCTGGACCAAAAATACAAATCCAATATAAAATTCAGACGTACTGAATTCCAGTCACTTGAAATCTCGGTCTTGGATGAGGACCCGCAGTATGCTGCAGATATAGCCAATGAGATTGCTGCTTATATAGATTCTACTATTCACGGTATGCAGAAAGACCGGGCACTAGAGGCTTTTAAAATTGTTGAACGGGAATATTTGCTTAGTCAACATCAGATTGATGGTTTAAGTGATTCAATTCAGAAAATCCGCGATTTAGGGGTAATAGATTATGAATCGCAGGCTGCGGCATTGAACGAAGCATATGCTAATGCTATAGGGGCAAATAATAGCCAGGCAGCAAATACTTTAAGAAACAGGATGGGAACGCTTGCAAAATATGGAGGTATCTATGTCGAGTTATCAAAAAAACTTGAGGCTGAGATTGAGCGCTTTACCATGTTGAAGGATAAATATGCAGCAGCTAAAATTAATGTAGAACAAACTGTTCCTCAAATATTTATTGTAGATAAAGCAACAAAGTCAGAACGAAAAGCAGAGCCAAAGCGTTCTATTATAGTTTTTGTCAGCACTTTAACCACCTTCATGCTTGCATTGCTTCTACTCTTGATAATTGATAATGTAAAAGCTCGTATATAGAACTGTGCAGGAACTAATCAGGCAATATAAAAGTAATATAGGTATTGTTGTACTTGCAGTTTTATACATTGCAGTAAACTTGTACCTTACTTTTCAGGGAGTATATTATTTAAATGTATTGCCGGTGGCACTTCTTTTATTTTATTTGGCTTTTACGCGTTTAGATATTGTATATTTTATCATTATAGCCTGTACTCCCTTATCTATTCCATTAATTGAATTTGTACGGTCATCACCTATAGATTTTTATATACCTACAGAGCCCATTTTGTTTGGAGTGTTAGTATTGATAATTTTCAAGATGGCCAAGGAAAATTTTATTGACAGGAGAATAATTAACCATCCTGTTTCATTGGCTATCCTTTTTAATCTGTTTTGGCTATTGATGACCTCAATTACGAGTACAATGCCTTTGGTATCGTTTAAATTCCTATTGGCCCGAATCTGGTTTTTGGCTTCATTTTATTTGTTGGCTATCTACATTTTTAAAGATCCGAGGAATATTTCCAAATTTGTTTGGGCCTACACTCTACCATTATTGGTGGTTATAGTTTATGCCATCAACAGGCACCTTGCATGGGGTTTGTTTGATAAGCAAGCAGCCCATATTGTGGCTAATCCCTTTTACCGCGACCATACATCGTATGGCGCTATTTTAGCTATGGTATTGTTTGCTTATGTTGGGGTTAACCTAAGGCCAAACCAGAGTTTCTTAAGAAAATTGGTCTTGTGGGCAGTATTTATTTTGCTTTTCGTGGCACTTCTACTTTCCTATACACGGGCAGCATGGGTCAGTGTAATCTGTGGCATACTCATTATAGGATTTACTTTACTCCGGATTAAGTTTAAGTATTTGCTCCTTGTAGGTGCAGTTGTTCTGGCCTTGGTTTATAATAACAGGGTGTCAATCATCCATAAAATGGAGAACAATAAGCAAGACTCCTCAGCAAATATTACGGAGCACATCCAGTCAGTCACTAATATTGCTACCGATGCCTCTAATCTTGAACGGCTGAACAGGTGGGCTGCAGCTTTCAGGATGTTTAAGGAAAAGCCAGTGTTTGGTTTTGGTCCCGGTACTTATATGTTTAAATATGCTCCATTTCAAAACTCATCTCAACGAACTGTGATCAGTACAAATTTTGGGGATCTCGGAAATGCACATAGCGAATATATAGGACCTCTTGCAGAATCGGGACTTTTAGGTTCCTTGTCCTTTATTCTTATTGGCATAATCGCCATCTATAGAGGGTATAAGATTTATAATCGAATCGTTGAGAAACACCTTAAAATTGTCGTTCTTACTTCCATGATGGCCCTTATTACGTATTTTATACATGGGTTTTTAAATAATTTTCTTGATACAGATAAGGCTTCGTCTTTATTCTGGGGATTTATTGCAATGATTGTATCTCTGGACATTTATTATAAGGAAGGACGAAAAAGGAATTACGTTATTAAGTCTGATTTGCCTAAAGAGCTAACAAAATAGAGAATCTCAAAACTTTCTTGTCACTATCAAGAAATTCCTGGTTTTTATTTTTTGAACTTCGAGTTTCCTTCATAAAAAAAACGCTTGCTACACATTGGCAACAAGCGTTCTATCATACTATAGTTTAATACTTGAATTAATTCTTACTGTAGCACCTTACCCAATCAATTTCCATATTTGCTGGTAAATTACTAGTTGTATCGCTATATAATCCGGCACTAAAATTAAGGTACATTTCTTCATCGGGCACATTGGATGAAATGGTTTTTACTTCAAGGCCGTTAATTTTCCAGACTATTTTATTGGCTTCCCATTCGAGGCTAAAGATATGATAATCATTTGAAAACCTGCTTTTGCCAAGTGCTTTGATAACTTTCTGTTCTTGGTCAAATGCAATACCCATCGAACACTTTTTATAGCCTTCAACAATATTGATATGGGGGGTTATATTTTCACCAACCATCCAGAATGTGTTGTATACATCTGATGAGTTCGAAAATTTGATTTTAGCTTCGAAAAGCCCGTATTTTTGCCTAAATGTTTTACCTGTATTAATTATACCTGATGTATATTTAAAAATCATTGGAATAAAACCAACAGATGGATTCCATACTTTACCTTCAATGTCTTCTCTTTTAGTAGCGATTTTAATTGTACTTCCATTAAAATCAAGGTTTTTGCCTTCGGTATAGAAATGTTTTTCGTGCGCTAGAGAATAGCTTTCGCCAAGCATTTTATCTGCCCAGTAATAACGCGTTAGCCATTTGCTTGTATCCAGCTTTCCTGTATCAAAATCGTCTTCGAAAGTAATCGTCCAGGTCTTGAAGAATTCAAATTTCTTATGGCCTTTGTTCGCAAAATACCACTTGATTTTTTCAGATTTTTTCAGACTTTCAAATTCTTCAAACTTTTTATAGGCATCTGCCTGTTGCCATCTGTCTTTAGGCTTGAGCAACAAATATTTCTTTTTTTCCACAAACGTTTCGGACTGAACATATTCTTCCAGCTCTTTGAGCTTTTTAAGCTTATCGGAACCTTCAATAGTGTTATAATTGGCTAATTGTTTGGATTTGCCAAAACTGAAATATTGTTTGATTGCAGGGTCCTTTGCAAGCTGGTTAAATTCCTGAAATTTTTGAAATGCATCTGAAGTTTGATACGTTTTTTTATCCTGTTTGGCAGTAGTAAACTCTGAAGAATTCACAAATTTTTCCAGATCCTGGTATTTTTTAAGTTTATCAGAATCCTTAGTGTCGTTGTATTGTTTTAAATCTGCAGATGGAGATGTTTTTAAATAAAGCTTGATACTTTTATCCTTTTTCAGGCGCAAGTACTCACTTTCTTTCATATACTCTTCAGAACCTTTGTATTTTAGCCCAATAAGTTCATTCTTTTTATTCTGGTACTCTGCTGAACTAATAAATTGCTCTAATTCCTTATATCGAGCTAGTTCATCAGACGTTTCAAATTCATTTAAAGCAGTGAATTCATCTTGTAGTTGCTTACGTTTTTGTTCGTATCCTTGTGTTTTAGGATAAAGCCCAAGTAAAGTTTTAAGTCCGGCCATTAAAGCAAATGTTTAACCTTTGTTTAAAAAATAACTTAAAAATATAATTAAGATTGTGTAAAAACCCAATTATTCACATAAAGATAAAAAAAATATCATAAGGTTTTGTCAACTACGCTTTATTCAATTCGAATATTGTGGTGACTTTTATGCACTTTCAGAATAATTTTCTCTTGAACTATGGAATTTTACAACAATAGTTGCTTTTACGGGTTTCATATTGAATAGGTTTCTTAAAAACCGAGTTTATCAGGTTTTTATTACGATTGTACTAACCACCTACTTTCTCATTCAGGAAATCCACCTTACTTTTTTTAAAAATAATGATTTTCACTCCCCTTTTCTTCTTGCTGTATATTTTTTGCCAGGAATCTCTGAGGGCATCATATTCCTGGTCTTTAATATCATTGAAAATATTTGAGTACAAGCAATATTCAACTTGCTCTAACTCTTTTGATGAAAAGGCACTCTCCTGGCCATTTAAAGAAATGAATTTTTCCGAAGCCATGTTTGGGAACCAGCTTTTCACACTGTCTAATGGTATCTGTTCTTGTTTCAGGTAGTCTATAGCATCACTTCGTAGCTTGTAATATGGAAGATGTGCAAGTGTAGAGTCCCACCCTTGAGCAACCTTGTCGGGATAAACGATAAAGTTTCCAGCCAATAAAAAGGCGAGTACGACTGGTAATATTGGTGTTGAGATCTTTCTCAGATGTATAAGATACAATACCAATAATGCAATTACCAGGTACGTTGGCAAAAAATACCTGTGCTGCATCAGGTATGTATGAAGAAGCATATTCAAAGGGAATAATAGTAAAAACAGAATACAAAGGATTACCAGTTGCTTAAGTTTTTTATCCTGCTTCAGATTATTTAAAATAAAAGGGACCATTGGTATAAGGATAAGCCACCAGATAATCCTTCCAAAATCTATTAAGCGCCAAATGTATAAACCTATGTTCCATATAAAACCATTTATTCCAACTTTTTCAAAACTTCCTGCCCAGGGCGAATCATCATGGAAGGCAATCCATCCTTTGCCTATAAAATGCCAAATTAAAAATGCAATTGCGATTATTGAGCCAGGAACATATGACAGACTTTCCCGGAGAAAAGTTTTGAATGATTTTGTCTCCATCCAAATATTTATAGCATCAAAAAGGAACAAGAAAAAAGCCACCATCCAACCGCGCATGCTTATAAGAGAAAGCCCGGCAATTGCAATAATTTTTAAAACATGTCTTCGATATAGAATACTATTTAGCAGTAAAAGCATAAAAAACACCAACGGAATATCAGGCGATATCAAAGTGGCTTGGGCCAGTAGGGTAGGCCCAGCCAGAAAAACTGTAAGATAAAACTTGTTGTTTCCTTCAATAAAAAACGACAACAGACGGTTTGCCTGATAGACAATTCCCCATAGAAAGGGCAGCAAAAAAAGGTGGCTGATGATTAACGACTTTCCAAAAAGCTTCCAAACAACTGCCAACAGGTAACCAAAAGTTGGTATATGCCCACTGTCCATTTCGTCTGGTAATAGAAATGGGACTAATCCATTATTAAAATAAAAGCTGGCATGTTTTGCTGATAATTGAACAGTATCCCAGAAAAAAGCATTTTTCGAAACAAAGAGTACTAGTAGAAAGAAAAAGAGATAAAAAGGTATGTTTCCTCTTAAAAAAGACTTTTTTGATTTGTAATCAAACATGATTTTATCCCTTAAGGGCTTCAGCTCCACCTACAATTTCGAGTATTTCATTAGTAATTGTTGCTTGTCGTGCTTTATTATAATCCAATTGAAGTTCTTTAATCAGTTCCGTTGCATTATCTGTTGCTTTATGCATGGCAGTCATCCTGGCTCCCTGTTCAGAAGCATTTGAATCAAGTAATGCTTTATACAATTGAATTTTAAGGGATTTTGGGATTAGGTCCTTGACAATTTCTTCTTTTGAGGGTTCTAAAATATAATCAAGTTTCTGGTTGCTTTCTTCTTTTATATCCTCCTCGGTCTTGAAAGGTAAATATTGTTCAGAAATGACCTCCTGGGTTGCTGCATTTTTAAACTGGTTATAATAGATTTTAATTAAATCATACTTTCCATCCACATAGCTTTGCGTCAGTTCAAAAGCTAATTTTTTAATGTCCTGATAATTCAAGTCATCTAATAGTTCGTTGCGTGTTTCCTTGATCTTAAAACCTTTTGCTATCAGGAGCTCTGCTCCTTTTTTTCCTATACAAATTAAATCAAACGCATTGTTTTGTGAAAGATCTGTATAATCATCACTAAGTTCATTGATCACCTGTTTGGCAATATTTGAATTAAATGCTCCACAAAGTCCCTTATTGCTAGTGATTACAATAAATAAAGCTTTCTTAACAGGTCTGTTTTCTTTAAAAATATCAACCTCTTCACTTTCAATATTATTTGCCAGGCTCTTCAGAATATTTAAAAGTGTGAGGGCATAGGGCCTCATTTGAATAATAGCATCCTGAGCCTTCCTCAATTTAGCAGCAGACACCATCTTCATGGCGCTGGTAATCTGGCGGGTCGTTTTTATAGAACTTAGCCGTGTACGTATTTCTTTTAAATTTGCCATTTATTCGATCAACAAAAAATTAAAATCTAATCTTATCAGAACTGCATTAAGAGTATCTCTCAGCAACTTCTTTAGCTACTTCAATTAAAACATTTTCGACATCGGCGTCAATTTTCCCTTCTTTTATTTTGTCTAAAACTGCTTTATGTTTAAGGTCGATAAAATCCAGAAATTCCTTTTCAAAGTCTTTTACTTTCTCAACAGGAATATCTCCTAAAAGCCCCTTGGTACCACAGAAAATAATTGCAACTTGCTTTTCGACAGATAATGGAGAGTATTGCCCTTGCTTAAGGATTTCCACGTTTTTGGAACCTTTATCCAAAACGGCCATTGTAGCGGCATCCAGGTCGGAACCAAATTTAGAAAATGCTTCCAGTTCCCTATACTGGGCCTGATCTAGTTTTAAGGTACCGGCAATCTTCTTCATTGATTTGATTTGTGCACTACCACCAACACGTGAAACAGAAATACCTACGTTAATTGCAGGGCGGACACCGGCATTGAAAAGGTTTGATTCAAGAAAGATCTGACCATCTGTAATTGAAATAACATTGGTAGGGATATATGCTGAAACATCACCTGCCTGAGTTTCGATTATAGGCAAAGCAGTTAATGATCCGCCTCCTTTTACAATTGGCTTCAAGCAATCTGGAAGGTCGTTCATGTTTGCTGCGATCTCATCATTGGAGATAATCTTTGCTGCACGTTCCAACAGGCGGGAGTGCAAATAGAAAACATCTCCGGGATAGGCTTCACGTCCTGGAGGACGACGAAGTAGCAAAGAAACCTCACGGTAGGAGACAGCCTGCTTAGACAGGTCATCAAATATGATCAGTGCAGGGCGTCCTGTATCACGGAAATATTCACCAATTGCTACACCTGCAAATGGTGCGTAGAACTGCAAAGCAGCAGGATCGGCAGCAGTTGCCGCAACAATCGTAGTATAACTCATTGCACCGTTGGCTTCAAGAGTCCTTGCAATATTTGCTACAGTAGAACCTTTTTGCCCGATGGCTACATAAATACAATATACTGTTTCACCTTTATCATAAAATTCCTTTTGATTGATTATAGTATCAATCGCAATTGCAGTTTTTCCTGTTTGGCGGTCACCGATTATTAGCTCACGTTGTCCCCTGCCTATTGGGATCATGGCATCAATAGCTTTAATACCTGTTTGCAGGGGTTCACTAACAGGCTGACGGAATATAACACCTGGAGCTTTTCTTTCAAGCGGGAGTTCATACGTTTTGCCTGATATAGGACCTTTACCGTCAAGAGGTTCTCCAATTGTATTTATGACACGTCCTAACAATCCTTCACCTACATGTATTGATGCAATTTGGTCTGTTCTTTTAACAGAATCACCTTCTTTAACTTTCTCAGACGAACCCAGGAGTACAGCACCAACGTTATCTTCTTCCAGGTTAAGCACAATACCTTTTACACCTGATTCAAATTCGATCATTTCATTGGAGCGCACATTCGAAAGGCCATGAATACGTGCAATACCATCTCCAATTTGCAGCACAGAGCCAATTTCTTCAAGTTGTAAATCAGTAGAAACTCCTTTTAGTTGTTCTTTAAGTATTTTCGATACTTCTGAAGGTTTTATTGTCGACATTATATTATGCTGTTTTTACGAATTATTCAATTGAGTTCTTATTTTTTTAATCATTGAGGCAACACTGGCGTCAATCTGTTTGTCATCGATGCGTAATTTGAAACCACCTATAATTGATGAATCGACCAATTCTTTGAAGTCGATATCCAGTTTAAATTTCTTTTTAATGTTTTTCGAAACCTCTTCTGCATGACTTTTATCCATAGGGTGTGCAGTAATTAATACACCCTCCCTAATTCCTTTTTCGCTTCTATAAAGTTGTTGGTAATAATAGCAAACCGAAGCTAAAAACTGATCACGTCTGTTTTTAACCAGGAGTAATAAAAAACGATAAGTAATATCGTTTAATTTTCCTTTGAATACTTTCTCGATAGCAGAAACTTTTTCTGATTCTTTAAGTATCGGACTTTGAAGAAAGCTGCTGAATTCAGGAGATTCTTTAATAGAATCAAGCAGGGTTTGTACATCCTGGCTTACTTGTTCAGTTTGCTTTTCCTCTTCGCCGGTTTGATAGAGAGCCTTTGCGTATCTTGCTGTTATAATGCCTTCGTTCATTTTAAATGTCAGCCCTTAGTTTACTTTTATATTGTGAAGGTATTTATTAATGAGGTCTTTCCGTTCAGCAGTAACTTCCAGTTTCTCCTGAATAATTTTTTCCGCTATTAAAACAGATACGTCTGCTATTTGCTCTTTGATTTCTTTTATAGCAGCAGATTTTTCACTTTTAATTGCTTCGCGAGCTTTCGCGATAATTTTATCAGACTCTTCATTGGCTTTTTTCTTGGCTTCGTTGATGATATCATCTTTTAAAACCCGTGCTTCTTTGAGTATTTTGTCCCTTTCCAGTTTTGCTTCAGCCAAAATAATTTCATTGTCAGCCTTAAGTTTGACCATCTCATCCCGTGCTGTTTCAGCCGACTTTAATGCTTCATCAATAGAGTCTTCTCTAGCCTTAAGTGCATTTAAAATAGGTTTCCATGCATATTTCTTAAGAATAAAGAAGACTGTTAAAAATGAAATGGTCATCCATATTATCGTCCCCGTATGTGGTTGTAGAAGTTCCATACTATTCAAATTTTAAAAGAGGGAAGATAAGCCAACCGCTTATCCAAACCCTCAATCTTTTTTACTGAAATACTGCTAATAATGAAATAATTACACCAAAAAGTGCAACCCCTTCAATAAGTGCTGCAGCAACGATCATATTCGACCTGATATCACCAGCAGCTTCAGGTTGACGGGCAATGGCTTCCATGGCGTTACCACCGATTCTACCAATACCGATACCTGCACCAATTGCAGCTAAACCAGCACCAATTGCAGCAAAACCTGCTCCAATCGAACCGATGTCTGCGCCTTCTGATGCCTGTTGAATAAATTCTAGTAACATAAGATATTAATTTATTTATTAATGATGTTCCTCAACAGCCATACCAAAATATAAAGCTGATAGGAAAGTAAATACATATGCTTGAATAAATGCCACCAATAGTTCAAGGAAAGTCATGAATATGATAAATCCTACTGAAACTGGAGTAATGCTAAATCCTTGAATGGTTCCCATTTCACCAAACAGGAATATCAACGACAAAAAACCTAAACCTATAATATGTCCTGCAGTTATATTGGCAAACAATCGAACCATCAAAATAAAAGGTTTTGTAAATACACCGACTATTTCAACTATAGGTAATATAGGGAGTGGCGGGACTTTTAACCAAATAGGCACTCCTGGTGTATTTACAATGTGGCTCCAATATACCTTGGTGCCATTTATTGTAGTAATAATGAAGGTAATCAATGCCAAAATCATGGTAACTGCAATGTTTCCTGTGACATTTGCACCTCCTGGGAAAAATGGAACCAACCCTAGCATGTTATTTATCCAGATGAAAAAGAATACAGTCAGCAGATAAGGCATAAATTTTTCATATTTTTTCCCTATGGATGGTTTTGCAATATCATCACGTACAAATAGGATAATGGGTTCAATCCAGGATTGCAATCCTTTTGGAGCTGCATTTGGCGTCTTTTTATAAGATTTTGCAATAGAAAGGAATATCCATAATAATATAAAGATACTCACAAAAAGGGAAACTATGTTTTTGGTTAAAGAAATATCGAAAGGGAGTGTTTTTGTCCCGTCTGGCAGGGTTTCAATGATCTTTCCTTTTACATCTTTTTCTCCTAACAACTCTCCTTTTTGACCAATATGGAAACCTTTGTATGATGAATGTCCATGTTCAAAGTTGGATGACCAAAATATATTCAAGCCAGTTCTTTTGCTGTAAATGATAACAGGTAGCGGTATGCTGAATTGTTTTTCACCCCAGTCTATGATATGCCAATCATAGGAATCTTGAATATGTTCAAACATATATTCACCCGGATTAAATTTTTCGTGCTGGGAAGATTCTTCCGAATGGTGATTATATTGTTCATCCGCTTGATGTGAATCTAGTTCTTCAAGATGCTGTGGGGTTTGTTCCTGCCCGGAAGCGCTTAATGGACTTATGGTTAATGTAATACAGAATAAAAAGGCAAGTATCTTCAATCCTTTTCCTTTAATCATTTCGCTATTTATTGTCAATTCATAATTAAGTTAGCAAAACTAATGAAAAATTCAATTTAGATCACCTAATCTTTTAAATATTTCAGGGTATTTAGGAGCAGAAATACAGTATGACTAATATAAATTGCAAACAGGAATAGAGTAAAGTACAATCGGACAGATTTTTGACTTTCAAGCACGAAAAAAATAATAGCCAAAATGATATATGAGAAGAATTTGATTCCGAACAAGGCAGAAATCATTGTGTTGATATTCCGTCTGGAATTTGGACTTATAGCAATGGCAAAAGCAATAAAATTGATCAGAAAAGCAAAAAAGGGGACTATATATATGAACAAGTATTGTTTTGAATCTACATATACATTGAAAATATAAGCCAAAATGCAACTTACTAGTGTGATTATGAGATTTTTGGCAAGAAATAATTTAAAAAAACTTTTTTTCACTTCAGGTTTTTTTTAAAAAGGCCTCGTAGAGCAAAGTACAAAGCTAATCCTACCCCAATTAGGGCACCCAACACAGTAAACAATGGTTCTAACTTGAACTTTTCATCAAGTTTTATTCCTCCAAATACACCAGCAAGGATCAAAAACAGCATTTCAAATGCCAATCCTGAATACCTGGCAGCAGTATTTAAATTATTTTTTTGTTTCTGCTGTTTCTTTTTTAGAGAACTCAGGTTCTTTGGTTGCTCCGGCATCACTAGTCATATTACATGAACCTGTAAATTTAGCTCCTGGATCAATAGCAAGCCTTTTTGCCAATATATCGCCTTTGATAAAAGAAGTGCTTTTTAAGGTCAGCAATTCCTGAACATGAATACGGCCTTCAACTTTGCCTTCGATGTCGGAATTTTTACAATAAATCTCGCCATTGACGGTACCGCTTGTCCCAATTATCAGTTTACCACTGGTTTTCAGGTTTCCTTCGAGAGTACCCTCGAAACGGATATCATTGGATGATTCAATATTTCCTTTTATTCTTGTGCCTGCAACGATCATATTTACTGCATTGCTGGCTTCTGGTTCGTTATACTTTGCCATCAGAAATTTTTTTTGTTAGTATGTTATGTTAAAAAGCAAAGATAGAAAATAATGATTTACTCTCTACTATAGATATCAACGATTATAATGCAAAGATATTATGATTGAATTTAAATGGGATCATATGCCCACTTCAGGTAAATACATCCAAAAGTAAATCCTGCGCCAAAAGCTGTAAATATAAGGGTATCCCCTTTCTTTAATTTCTTCTCAAAATCCCACAAACATAGTGGTATGGTTGCTGCTGTTGTATTGCCGTATCTTTCTATATTTACCATGACCTGGCTGCTTTCTATACCCATTCTTCTCCCTACAGCTTCAATAATTCTTTTATTGGCCTGATGGGGAATCAGGTATGAAAGGTTCTCAGGAGCGACATTGTTTCTTTCCATAATTTCAACAGAAAGATCAGACATTTTTGACACGGCAGCTTTAAAAACTACTTGTCCCTCCTGATATACAAAATGCTCTTCGTTATCGATTGTTTCATATGAAGGGGGACGGAGAGAACCTCCTGCTTTCATATGTAGGTTTGGAATACCCGAACCATCATAGCCTAAAATTCTGTCAATAACACCCAAGTCTTCTTCTGTTGGTTCAATAAGTACTGCACCTGAACCATCACCAAATAATGGACAAGTTGCCCGATCCTTGTAATTAACAATAGATGACATCATATCGGCACCAACCAAGATACATTTTTTATAGGCACCACTTTCAATCATTCTACTGGCTGTTTCAAGCCCAAAAATAAATCCGCTGCATGCAGCATTTAGATCAAAGTTAAACGCATTTGTCAACCCGACTTTTGTCCCAATAATGTTTGACGTCGACGGAAAAGGCATGTCTCCGGTAATGGTTGAACAAATTAAAAGGTCTATCTCTTCAGGCGATGTGTTTGTTTTTTCCAACAGTTCATTGATTGCCCGAACAGCCAAATCTGAAGTAGCTTTCCCTTTTTCTTTAAGGATCCTTCTTTCTTTTATACCAATACGCTGCATTATCCATTCATCGGATGTGTCGACCAATTGACTTAATTCATCATTGTCTAATTTGTAATCAGGGACATATCCTCCCACACCTGTAATGGCAGCTCTTATTTTACCCATTATTCAAATGCTTGTTTGATATTTTCAGTAAGTTTTGCTTCAACAACGTTTGCTGTAAGCTGGATCATATTTTTAATGGCCTTATCGTTGGAAATTCCATGAGCAATAATCGCAGGGGCATTTATACCCAAAACAGGAGTTCCACCATAGTTGGTGAAATCCCATTTATCAAAAAATTCATCCTGAATTTTTCTTTTCTTGATGAGTTTATAGAATGCTTCAGCTTCTTTTAATATCGTGTTCCCAACAAAGCCATCGCACACAATGACATCTATATCATCACTAAACAAATCTGTGCCTTCAACATTACCAACGAAATTGAAATCTTTGGTGCCCTTCATAGCCTGGTAAGTTGTTTTTGTCAACAGGTTGCCTTTTTCTTCTTCAGCACCAATATTGAAAAGTCCAACACGAGGTTTTTCGATATTATATACCAGTTCGGCATACATAGAACCTAAAATGGCGTACTGATAAAGTACATCAGGCTTGCAATCAGGATTTATTCCGGCATCAAGAACTAGAGTTGGTTTGTCAGAATCTTTTGGAATTGGGGCAGCTATACAAGGTCGAATAACCCCGGGGACAGATTTTACAATATGCATTGCTCCAACAAGCATTGCACCTGTATTTCCAGCGCTTCCAAAGCCATCAATCTTACCTGCATGTAAATATTTAAAGCCCAACACAATACTTGCGTTCGGCTTATCTTTAAATGCTTTAGCAGGATATTCGTCCATACCAATACTTTCAGTGGTATGAACAATTTCAAAGACTTTTGGGTCAAAACCAGATTCGGTACAAATAGCCTCAATCTTACCTTGATCACCAAAAAGTACTAATCTTGCTTTGTCCTTTAACTCATTATATGCCAGAATAGCTCCTTTTACAGTAGCTTCTGGGGCAAAGTCCCCTCCAAGAATATCAACACCAATTCTCATCACTTAATCTGATTGATTAAAGTGCTGATTCTTTCTCGATTGCTAATTTTCCTTTATAGTGGCCACATTCAGGACATACGCGGTGGAACTGTATTGTAGCGTTACAGTTTTGGCAAGTTGCCAATGTTGGTGAAGTTGCTTTGTAGTGAGTTCTTCTTTTGTCTCTTCTGGTTTTCGAAATTTTTCTCTTCGGATGTGCCATTTTTATTCGCTTTTATTTCTGTCTTTCAATAAATCATTCAATTTCGACCATCTAGGATCGATTTCTTCATTTTTCTTTGAATAAGAATAAGTCTGCAAAATATTTAATATTTCCGGATTGCAAGTAGGTGTTCCAGATTCATCCTGAGGATGAAATTTTTGAATAGGTACGCTTAACCCGATGCAATCATAAAAATATTGCTGTAGATCAAGTATATCTGCATTTGGGGACAAAAATATTACTTCGTCATCAGGCTCGTCAAATTCCTCTTTAAATTTAACAAATAGCCTTCCATTGTATTTAATCGGAAAGTGAAAATACTCCAAACACCTATCGCATTGCAACTCCACTTTCCCAGTCAATTCAACATCCAATTCTAAAAAATTACTTTTTTTTTGAACAACAACGTTGATTGAAATTTTTCCGGATGGAATCTCCAATGCTTCATTCTCTTCAAAGAACTCCTTATCTAAATCAAATTCAAAATTGTGTTGTCCTTGCTTAAGCCCTTTAAATGGGATACTATACCGATTTCCAACTTTCAATTTTGTGCTTATTTAGGTCGTGCAAAAGTAGAAATATTTATGAATATAAAAAAGAAAAAAATGTTTTTCGAAATGGAGATTGTAATACATTGACTATCAGCTATATCTATTTTTCAGAAAAGTGACCTTCAATAACATCTATAAGTGTATCTATAAAATAATCATCTTTTACCACATATTTTTTAGCTCCGTATTTCAGAAACTCAGCAATAGTGTCTTTGCTTTTTTCACGGCTTAAAATAACAACCGGAGTCTTTTTGCCTGACTCACGAATCTTCTTTAAGGTGTCAAGTCCTGACAGAGAATTGTCTTCATGGCTGCCCATATAGTAATCAAGGACAATAATGTCTGGATCAAGGTTTAAATTGGAAATGCAATCCTCACCTGAAAAGTATGATTTTACCTCAAATCCCTCCCTACATTTAAAGGTGTACTCCATGAGGTTAAGCATCATTTTGTCATCATCAACAAAGAAAATCAGTTTGCTCATGTTAAATTGTTCGTAAGCAATTTTGCTCTTTCAAAATTGCGGAATGCAAAGTTAAAATCTTCGCATTGTATTCCAAGTTTTTTAGTTTATATCTGAACCATCTTTTATAAAGATACTTTTTTTGTTCTTTAAGTCAATAAAAATATCTTCCTATTTATTTCTGTAAGACATTATTTATTAGACTTTATGTAGCTATAATTTGATCGTGCTAATTTTTTTTTGATTTTTTATTTGTAGAAAAAGAAATAACTTTAATGTAAAGTGATAATTTTGTCCGAAAATTAAAGAAGATTAAGCAAATGGCAGAAGTTACCGGATTTATTACTCAGGTTATTGGGCCTGTAGTAGACATAAGTTTTGAAAAAGGGGGTTCTGAATTACCACAAATCCACGACGCACTAGAGATAGAAAGAAGTAAAACGGAAAAGTTAATTGTTGAGTGTCAACAGCATATTGGCGAACATACTATCCGGACAATTTCCATGGAATCAACAGACGGATTACAACGTGGAATGAAAGCTGTTTCGACAGGGAAGTCCATACAAGTTCCTACAGGTGATCAGATTCGTGGGAGACTTTTAAATGTAACTGGTGATGCTATTGATGGATTGCCAAAAATTGATAAATCAAATGGATACAGCATACATGCAGTGCCACCAAAGTTTGAAGATTTATCAACAGAGACAGAAGTATTGTTCACTGGGATAAAGGTTATTGATTTATTAGAACCATATTCTAAAGGTGGAAAAATTGGTTTGTTTGGTGGTGCTGGTGTTGGCAAGACAGTTATCATCATGGAGCTGATCAACAACATTGCAAAAAGGTATTCAGGGCTATCTGTGTTTGCTGGTGTTGGAGAAAGGACACGTGAAGGCAATGACCTTTTGCGAGAGATGATTGAGTCTGGTGTAATAAAATACGGAAAGGAATTCGAGAAAAGTATGGAAGCCGGAGGTTGGGATTTATCAAAGGTAGATCAAAAAGCTCTTGCTGAATCGCAAGCAACCCTTGTGTTTGGACAGATGAATGAACCTCCTGGAGCTCGTGCAAATGTGGCCCTTACAGGATTATCTGTGGCTGAATCTTTCCGTGACATGGATACCCAAGGCGGACAGGAGGGGCGTGATATACTGTTCTTTGTGGATAATATTTTCCGTTTTACACAAGCTGGTTCTGAGGTGTCTGCATTGCTTGGACGTATGCCATCGGCTGTGGGATATCAACCAACTTTGGCTACTGAAATGGGCTTAATGCAGGAAAGGATTACCTCCACAACAGGGGGATCAATTACTTCTGTACAGGCAATATACGTGCCGGCAGATGACTTGACTGACCCTGCTCCTGCAACTACGTTCTCTCACCTCGATGCTACAACAGTTCTTAGCCGTAAAATTGCTTCTCTGGGTATATACCCTGCAGTGGATCCACTCGATTCCACTTCAAGGATATTATCTGAGGAAATTGTAGGGAAGGCTCACTACGAGACAGCTCAAAGAGTTAAGGAGATGCTCCAGCGCTACAACGAATTGCAGGATATTATTGCAATTCTCGGTATGGACGAGCTTTCGGAACAAGATAAACTTGTTGTTCAAAGGGCAAGAAGGGTACAGAGATTCTTATCGCAACCATTCCATGTTGCAGAACAATTTACCGGTATGCCAGGTGTACTTGTATCCATCGAAGATACGATCAAGGGTTTCAATATGATTATTGATGGTGAAGTAGATAAATATCATGAAGCAGCATTCCATTTGGTTGGTACAATAGAGGATGCTATAGAAAAAGGAGAACGTCTTCTTGCTGAAGCAAAAAAATAAAATAGGATTATAGTGAAGCTAGAAATACTTACACCAGAAAAAAAGTTGTTTAAGGGAGAGGTCAGATCTGTTTCCCTTCCGGGCAAAAAGGGATCTTTCATGATATTAGATAATCATGCACCAATTGTTTCAACCTTGGCAAAGGGTACAATTACTGTGCTGACAAAGGATTACAAGGAAGAAAATATTAATGTTTTGGGTGGAGTAATTGAAGCCAATAGAAATAATATTATTGTATTGGCTGATGTATAAGTAATTTCAACTATCGGAATGAAAGTTTTTTTTGCATGTTTTATTGCTTTACTTTGTGTCATTGCATCTTCGCAAGAGGAAGTTTCATTCTATTCTACCGATAGCCTGAGAGTTACAGCTGACTTATATCTGAATGAGTTAAACAGTCCTTTTATTTTGTTGTTTCACCAGGCTGGATCCAGTAGAGGTGAATACCGCTCAATTGCACCAAAATTAAAAAACCTTGGATATAATTGCCTGGCTGTAGATTTAAGATCAGGAAGAAAATCAAACTATGTTAAAAATCTAACGGCAGAAAGAGCAAAAAAGGAAGGGTTTTCAACTAAGTATATCGACACCGAAAAGGATATTATTGCTGCCTTACAGTATATAAAAAAATTTAACAGCAAGTCTGTTATCCTTTTTGGCAGCAGCTATTCGGCATCTTTAGTACTCAAGCTGGCAACAGAAGAAAACAATATTAAAGCTATTGTAGCGTTTAGTCCTGGAGAGTATTTTAAACCTGGGTTGGAAATTAAAAAGGCTATAAGCAACCTGGATATGCCTATCTTTCTTGCATCTACAGAATTGGAGCATAATTACATGAAAGATATGGTTTCAGAAATACCTGATAGAAATAAAACTTTTTATAAGCCGAATGGTATAAATGGAGTACATGGAGCAAAAGCTTTATGGGAAGATAGTCCGGGCAGTAAGGAATGTTGGTTTCAGCTTACATATTTTTTTGGCAAATTGGAAGACTAGAAATTTTTTGCTTTATTCGATAATTCTAAATTAATAAATGAAATGAAGATTGAAGTTTCAAATGGTGAGATTGTTGATAAGCTTACAATTATTGAAATTAAGCTGGAACGAATAAAGGATAGATCTAAACTGACAAACCTTGAAAATGAGTTTAAGGTATTGGAAGAGGCCGTTTCCAAATTGATCTCAAAAGAAGATGAGTTGTATAAAGCCTTATATAATATAAACTGCAAATTATGGGATATTGAAGATAAAATTCGGGAGTTGGAAAGAAAAAGAGACTTTGGTCCTGAGTTTGTTGAAACAGCTCGATCTGTATATTTTAGTAATGATAAAAGGGCTGAGATAAAGAAAAAAATCAATTTAAAAACAGGCAGTTCACTTGTAGAAGAAAAATCGTACGAAGAATATTAATCCTTTAACTATGCACTTTGTAGTACTCAGGTTTTCAGCAATGGGCGATGTTGCCCTTACCCTTCCTGTAATTCAAGGAGCATTAAAGGATCATCCGGAAATTAGTATTACCATTGTTACGCGTAAATTTTTTTCTCCTTTTTTTGAGAATATTGATCGATTAAAGATTATTACTGCTGATTTTTCAGGAAGGCATAAAGGTTTTCCAGGACTAATCAGATTGTTCAAAGAGATTATGCAAATAGGTGAAATAACAGGCGTAATTGATTTGCACAGTGTCTTACGGACGCATATTCTGAGTTCATTGTTTAAAGCCAAAAAGATAAAAACATACAGGATAATTAAGGACAGGCAGCAAAAAGAGCAACACTTGAAACTTAAGGCAGCTCCAAATCTAATGCACACAATCCAGCGTTATCAAGAGGTTTTTGAGGCATTTGGACTGCGAGCTACAATTAATCATGCTCCATTTTTTCGATTATCTGGTGAAAGCAAAGCAATGGCTGAAAAATTTATTGAGAACAAAGGATTAATGAAGATGAATTTGATTGGTATTGCCCCCTTTGCAAAACATAAATTAAAGATTTGGCCAATAAAAAAAGTAAGGAATTTTATAGATGCTGCCTCAAAACTTGAAAACACACATATATTATTGTTTGGTGGAGGAAAAGAAGAATCAGAACAGCTTCAACTTTTGGCAGGACGCTATGAACATTGTAGTACAGTTCATTTAGATTTGGCTGCTGAGCTGGCATTAATAAGCAGGATGGAATGCATGATCAGTATGGACTCTGCAAATATGCATATTGCTGCTCTTTCTGGTATACCGGTAGTTTCGGTTTGGGGAGCTACACATCCAGGCATGGGATTTAGTGCCTGGGCTCAACCAGATGAAAACTCAATACAGGTTACTGTTGAGGAACTCCCCTGCAGGCCTTGCACAATTTATGGAAAAGGATTTTGCAGGAGGAATGACTTTGCTTGTATGGAGCGAATAAATTTTGACCAGGTTTTAAAAGTTGTTAAGCCATTAATTAATAATTAATACCATAATGATACCTAAAGAGAAACTCTATGACGCATTTGGTGAGCTAGTTTATGTTGTTGCTATGGCAGATGGCATTATACAGCAAGAGGAAACAGATGCTCTGCACAATATCTTAAAAGATCACCCCTGGGCCAAAGAAGTTGAATGGTCATTCAACTACGAAAGAAGCCATCATACTGACATTGATTTTTTGTATGGCAAGGTTCTAGATATTTGCTATCAAAACGGTCCTGACCCCGATTATGAAAAATTGCTGAAAATTCTTGAAAGCGTTGCTGCAGCGCATAAAGGTGTTGACATAAAGGAAAGGGCTGTAATCAACAAATTTACCTCAGATTTGATTGTCAGGTTTCAAAATGACCTTGAGAAAATTTAGAACCCTGTAGAATGTTTGCCGTGGGGATAGTCCTTATTCTTCAACGAATTTATAAATGAGGTCTCCAATAAAATCTTCCGCTCTATTAGAAACAAAGTATCCTTCGGCGTTATTTTTTATAAAATAAAAATCATCATAGGATGAGTTGATGGGTTTACCCAGATTCTCAATTTCTTCGGTTACTAAATTATATCTGAAAATATCTAATCCACCATAACCGGGTAAACCTTCGGAGGAAAAATAAAGATATTCACCTTCAACAAAGGGATAGCCTTCATTCAGGAAAGAATTTATTTTGGGACCCATGTTTTGTGGGGAACCCCAACCATTTTTTGTCCTTTTAACTACATAGATATCAAAATCACCATAGCCTCCCAACATATTCGAAGCAAAATACATGGTAGAGCCATCCTTGCTTAAACAGGGGTGTGTGCAGCTAAAGTCAACATTATTAAATGGAAGTTTAGTTGTAATGGCATCATTATCAGATTGTATTTTGGCAGAATAGAGAAAAAGGTTGTCTATTCCTCCCAGTCCGATATAATTTTCAACTTTCCCACCATAGAGTTCCTTTTGATAGCTTGAGGTAGCACAAAAATATAGTACTTTTTCTTTACCAAAAAGAACCGGGGAATTTGCGTTTCCTGGAAATTCAAGACTGGTCAGGTCAGTTAATACTTCATCGTACCTGCCTAGGTAACCAAATTTTCCGGGATTTGATTTTGAATACTGCTGCTCGTTGTTGAAAACATATAAAAGTCTATTTCGATATAGTGAAATTCCATAAGCTGGATTGGCAGCAAGCTCATTTAATTCATATAATTTGTAAGATTCATCAACACTCGGATTCTCAAGTGCATAATTACATTTGTCAATTAGAATTTGTTCGGCGTACATGCCGGTACTAATTTCATTCAGTGTTTTTTTGGCAAGTTCATATTTTCCTGTTTCAATCAGGCAGCTAGAATAATCAATATATTGTTCTGCAGATAGTTCAACTTCAAAAAGCATGGCCTTTTCATAATTCTCGACAGCTTTTTCAGGTTGATGCAATTCGAAATAGCAGTGAGCAATTTTTAATTTAAGTTCGCCTATCTGATAGGGATCGGTAAGCTTGTTTTCATTCTCAAGAAACAATTCCAAAGCTGAAAAATAGTCAGATTGAGCGAAATACCCATCTGCTTTTTCAAGCTTTTTATTTTGAGCCTGAAGAAGATAAACCTGAGTGATTAATATAAAAACCAAATTCCATTTCATCGGTGTGAAAATAAACATTTTCCAAGTATAATGGAGGCTCAATAGGGTGATTTATGATCTTTTAACCAAGTTGGTGTGAAAAATATTAAAAACGAGGACTTTGGTTTCTAAATTCTTTTTTTGGCACAAATTGATAAATAATATAAATTTCGTGTCCAGTAAGATAATAACTTTGAATATTGAAATAATTGTGGAAGCTATAGCCAAAGCGGATGGACTTTGTTAAAGCCAAGTCTCCAAATACTAGAAACTCCCTTTTTGTACGGTACGATAGGCCAAAACTGTATTTATCTGCGTTCAAACTGAGATTTAAATCTGCATCAACTGGGGCGTTAAGGTTAATCTTTACTAAAGTTGCACTTGTTAATGTCAACTCAGAATTCAATTTGAAATGGTATCCGCCGGTCAACAAATAGGTCCATAAAAGTGGATCATAATTTGTGTTACCTTCTAAATTTCCATCGTTATTTATGATACTGCTTTCAATCAAACGGGGTACTGATAGACCCGCAAAATACTGCTTGCTCGACAAGAAAATACCAAAATTAAAGTCAGGTCTTATAATTGTCTTGATACCAGCAAATTGGTCATCGTTCCAATCATTAGGGTTTACCAGATTGTAGTTGCTTGTTAAAACAACTCCACCAGCACCTAATCCAAAAGACAACTTATTACTTGAAGCCAATGATATTGAATAAGAATAATTTACGGTAAAACGTTGTAGGCTATGAACACCTATGGTTTCCTGGAAAACCGCTCCTCCAACAGTATAATTGTAGAAAGGCTTTACCATTTGCAAACCAAGACTTGCCGGAGCTCCTTCAATACCAGCCCATTGCTGCCGTCCAATTAAGATAACTGCAAGGTTTTCAAATTCACTATTGGCTCCTGTGTTTATCAGGGGCTTAAATGCCATATAATTAGATTGGTCATTAAAGTTCTGCCCAAACACGCCTAGGTTAGTAAGGCATAGGGTACTTAAAAGAAAAATTTTTAGTAGTATATATTTAATTTTTGGTTGCATGGCATTTAGTTTTAATTTCCCGATCTGATTTCGAAAGAGCCCCTTAATACACTATTTTTATCATTTGCATCCTTAAAAAAGATGTAGAAGTAGGTTCCATCAGGCAAGATGGTTTTATTGGCTATGCCAACTCCATCAACATTCTCACCGCCCCAATCATTGTTGTATTGGGCCTTTTCTAACAAGATATCTCCCCACCGGTTCATAATGATGAGTTTATTATTGGGGTAATCCTCGATACCTGTAATTATGAATTTATCGTTGAAGGAGTCATTGTTTGGCGATATACCACCAGATACGACTACTCCTTCAACTGTTGTACCTTTGAAAAGTGATATAATCGTAGTGCCGGGAGACAATGTTGCCAGGAATTTGTTAGGATCAGTTTCATGTTCGATGGTATAGATTACATGCCACTCATCGTTAGTTAAGGATCTAATTTCCAGATATTCCGAATTTAATCCTTCAAGCTCAGGTTCCAGGTATTCAATTTCAATATCGAGGGTTTGATCAAGTGAAGGAATCTTATAATAACGGCTGATGCTATAATCACCATTCGATTCCTGAATGATATGTCCTCTTCTGAATTCCAATGAGGAAAGTTCAGCCTGGGCTGTAACGGTAAGTCCTAAATTGCCCAATTCATTGGGCACACCATACTCAAGGTCAACCACTTTAGTAATTTCTCCCAAACCATCAGCAAGAGCTCTGGCACTGTTTGTTTCGTTGATTAACATGCCATGCAAACTTAAGAAGCTGTTGGTGAGATCTAAATTACCATTGATAAAGTTGATATTATTTACAAGCACATTTGAGTTTAACTCAAGGTTGCCCTGAAAGATTAAGTTCTGAAATGTAAATTCACCATTGCCTTCTATTGCTAATGTATTGGCAGAGTTAAAAGCATATAAAGATTCATCCAAACTAATCAGTTTCCCCTCGCAATGCAATTTAGTTTCAGAAAGGCTTAATACAGAATTTCCTTGTGTTGACAAAGCACCTTCAGAAATAGTCATGACCTGTCCGATAGAGTTAAGCCAACTAAGAATTAACCCTACTAAAAAAATTGCATGTTTTACTATATTTCGTTTCATAAGGTTGTTGATTAGGATGCTTATTCAGCCAATAACTTTTCGATTTTCTCAATCCGCTTTGCGAGTGCCTCTAATTCTTTGACCTTCTTCTTAAGAGCTTCATTTTCTTTTTCAAGATCTGTAACCTTATCATTTAAATCTTGTATGGCTTGAGTAAGAACAGGAGTGAGTTTAGAATAATCAATAGACCAAGGATCAGTTTTTGGGTTTTCTCCTCCAACAGATACTGCTGGTGGAAAAACGGTATAAAGTTGTTGAGCAGAGAAGCCAGTTTGTGGCAATTCAGAGCCCTTATAATTATAATCATAGACCTTGACATTTAAAATGGTATTTAATCCATGATTGGTTTTGATCAGATTGTCTTTTAGCCTGATATCAGAGGTAGTATTATAATTTACAGTACTTCCATTACCGTCAATACTTCCAATTATACTTCCATTTCCATCAATAAACTGTATAAAATCATTTCCTGTTGGAGAGACTAGGGCATTCATAGCAAGTTGAATTATTCCATCCACTGCAGGATCGTTATTATCGATTCTAAGAATTGCATCAGTTGCTTTTGTTAAATGCAGTTTATAATCAGGCTTGTCTTCTCCTATTGATACATGACCAAGGTTATTCACAAATATTCCAGTATCGCCACCTGCACCAGAGATAAAATTCCCATCGGTACTGAGATTAGTGCCAAGTATATGATTACCCAGGTTATCTTGCAAGCCAGATAAATCAACTGTTGTCGCACCTCCAGTTAAACTTAAAACATGTGTAGTTCCATTATAAGCGAGATTTTGTGCATCCGTATTAATTGAACTAATATCAACAGTATTGCCACCGCTTATACTTAAATCTGTTCCTACCAGAGAAAGTGTTTGTTCATCCGTATTGTCCAAATAGGGTCCTAGGCTTACATTGTTGCCATCAGAAATAATAAGCATGTCAGATGGATTTATACTTAAGGTTTGATCATCCGTATTGTCCAAGTAAGGACCTAGAAAGACAGCATTACCATCCTCAATATAGAGTGTGTCATTCGAAATATTTAAGGTTTGATCATCAGTTCCGGTACCACCACCTAGGGCACTTAAATCAACACTATTTCCATTCGTAATAGAAAGTGTGGCACCAACCAGCCCTAAGGTTTGTTCATCCGTATCGATAGGGCTTAAATCAACTGTATTTCCATTACTTATACTTAGATCAGTTCCCACCAATGAAAGTGATTGGGCATCTGTATTGTCCAAATATCCGGAAAGATCTACTGAGTTTCCTTCTGAAATGGATAGCGTATTGGTACTTAGCGTAAGTGTTTGATCATCTGTATCAGTTGTTGATAAACTTGCCAGGTCAACAGTGTTTCCATTTCCTATGGATAGTTCGGTACCCACAAAGGATAGTTGCTGAGCATCTGTATTGTCAAGATAACCAGAAAGATCTACTGAGTTTCCATCAACAATTGATAAAATATTGCTGGTCAAATCCAATGTTTGATCATCAGTGTCAACACCAGAGAGGGTGCTCAGGTTGACTGTATTCCCGCTTGAAATAGATAAATTAGTTCCAACAAGGGATAAAGATTGGATTTCGTTACTTGCACTAGCATCTCCTTCCAAAGATGAAAACAACACCTCTTCCCATTGCGTTCCATCCCAACTAATTATTGTGTTACTTGCACCTGTTGCGTCTTGAATATTGTCATAGCCAATTGCCCCGTTACTAATTTGTAAAGATCCACCTGAGGTTAAACTTGCATCTCCTGAAATTGCAGAACTTACCCATTGCGAACCATCTGAGATAAGAAGGTTGCCTGCTGGCATGGTTGTCGAATTTATATCAGTAATATCATCAATACTCGAGTTTGTAAGGTTTATTTGCGACCAGGCATAATCGCCATACTGGGCAGTAACAATACCTGTTCTGCCAAAGACAGAATTAACATCGTTTGAGTTGTTCACTTTTTCATAATTACTTCCATTATGAATGGCCCAATCGCCCTCCTCAAAAGATATTGCCCCAGATCCCAGGTTTTGTGATCCAGCCGTAGAAACAATATAAAAATTACCATTTTGTCCAGTAGCATCAGAAATTACAGGAGTATTTGTAGAGGCATCCCAGGTTCCTAAATAAATTAATCCTGTTGAAATAGTGGCGGGTGTCCATGTTGATCCGTTGTATTTTAAAAACTGGTCGGTACTTGCACCCATGGGATGAAGTTTGGAGGCCGTAATTTGGGCATCCTGAATCTTTGCTGTAGTAATTGTATTGTCAGCAATTTTTGTTGTGGTAACAGAAGCTGCATCTAGTTCATCAGATTGTATTGCTCCGGTACCCAGGTCAGCATTTCCATCAACAACAAGATTATTTACTGTTGTTTCTCCATCAACACTTAGGTTATTTGAGAATTCTGCATTGCCACTAGTGCTTAAACGTAGACCCTCATTATCACCATCTGCTGTTAAATAGAAAGAATTCAGTTGAATGTTTTGTGTGGCATTATGGTTCCAGCCAACATTAGAAGCAGTTTCTAAAACAACAAAATTGCCATTGCTAATCGTTAATGTATCGCCATTTAGAGAGAGTGTTTGTTCGTCATGGTCGGTAAATCCGCCTCCATCAGGCAGCAGAATAAAGTTTGCATCACTTAAGTAGAGCGTATCCCCAACTAATGATAAACTTTGAATTTCGTTGGTTGGATCAGGGTCATTGTCAATGTACTCCTCAGCTTCGCCAATAAGGACCCAATCTGTTCCATCGAAATAATAAAATCCATTTGTTAAATCTGATTGGTAAACCAATAATCCGACTGCAGGATCTTGTATGGATGCTTTCTCAGCTGCAGATAATCTTGGAATTAACAATCCCTTCTCTGAAGTTCTGATCTCCAAAGCTGCAGATGGGTGGGGTGTAATTTCTTCATTTGAAATACCAACACTCTGAGCATTGGATTTTAGACAGATAGCAAATGCTACTAGTAGAAATGTGGTTAAATATTTCATAACTAAAATGATTAAATTCTTTTGGGATGGTACTTAATACTAACAAAACTAGAACAGTTCCATATGAATGACTATGTTTTTTTGATGAACAGGCTGTTCATTTGGTTGAACTCATTTATTTCTTGATAACAGGTATTTTTTATGCATTCTATTTTATCCATTTTAGTGGGCTTGGAATTGACTTCATTTTCATGTACTTTTGCCAGCTCTTATTCAAGTAAAAGTAATTCTAATGGCAAGTAACGAAGACATTTTCAAGAAAATAATAGCCCATTGCAAAGAGTATGGGTTTGTTTTTCAATCGAGTGAAATATATGATGGTTTAAGTGCAGTATATGACTATGGTCAAAATGGTTCTGAACTTAAGAATAATATAAAAAAGTATTGGTGGGATGCGATGACCAAGTTGAACGAAAACATTGTGGGTATCGATTCAGCCATATTTATGCATCCAAGAATATGGGAAGCGTCTGGACATGTTGGAGCATTTAACGATCCGCTTATAGATAATAAAGATTCAAAAAAGAGATATAGGGCAGATGTTCTCATCGAAGAATACCTTGAAAAAATTGAAGGCAAAATAACCAAGGAGGTTGTAAAGGCGGCCAAGAGGTTTGGAGATTCGTTTGATGAAAAGCAATTCAGGGAAACCAATCAAAGGGTGTTAGACAACCAGAAAAAGATTGATGATACCAAATCAAGGTTTGTAAAAGCTCTTGAGAAAAATGATCTGGACGAGATCAAACAAATAATTATAGATGCTGAGATTAACTGTCCGGTTTCGGGTTCTAAGAACTGGACTGATGTAAGACAATTTAACCTGATGTTCAGTACCCAATTGGGTTCTGTAAGCGAAGATGCGAGCACAATATATTTGCGTCCGGAAACTGCACAGGGTATTTTCGTGAATTACCTTAATGTTCAAAAAACAGGTAGAATGAAGATTCCTTTTGGAATTGCACAAATTGGAAAAGCCTTCAGGAATGAAATTGTTGCCCGTCAGTTTATTTTCAGAATGCGCGAATTTGAACAAATGGAAATGCAGTTCTTTGTGCGCCCTGGCACAGAAATGGAATGGTACAAGCACTGGAAAGAGACCAGGCTAAAATGGCACAAGGCGTTAGGAATGGGAGAAGAAAAGTACCGTTTCCACGATCATGATAAATTGGCTCACTATGCCAATGCAGCTGCGGATATTGAGTTTGAACTACCTATGGGATTCCGCGAAATTGAAGGAATTCATTCAAGGACAGACTTTGACCTGGGGAACCATGAAAAATTTTCTGGTAAAAAGATTCAATATTTCGATACAGAATTAAACAAGAACTATGTACCCTATGTAGTTGAAACTTCTATTGGACTAGATAGAATGTTCTTATCTATTATTTCAAATGCCTATACCGAAGAAACTGTTGAAAGTACCGGCGAGCAAAGGATAGTTATGAAACTTCCTCCAGTTTTGGCTCCAGTAAAACTAGCTGTATTACCGTTGACAAAAAAGGATGGTCTACCGGAGAAAGCCAGGGAAATCATGGATACCTTAAAATTTGATTTCAATTGCCAGTACGAGGAAAAAGATTCCATTGGAAAACGCTATCGTCGCCAGGATGCTATTGGCACGCCATTCTGTATAACTATTGACCATCAGACGTTAGAAGATAATACTGTTACAATCCGTCACCGCGATACCATGGAGCAGGAAAGGGTTCCGGTAGACAAATTGGAAGCTATTATGGACGAAAAAGTAAGCATGAAAAAGTTGTTAAAGCAACTGTAAATGAAGAAAGTCCTGATCATTACATATTATTGGCCACCTAGTGGGGGATCGCCAGTATTGCGATGGTTAAATTTTGCAAAATATTTACCGGAACATGGTTGGCAGCCAATTATTTTCACACCAAAAAACCCTGTGCCACAGGCTATAGATGAAGATTTGCTTAATGAGGTTCCGGAGCATGTTCAGGTATTCAAAGGAATTGTGAGGGAACCAGCCAATTTTTTGGGTATTAAAAAATCGGCAAAAATTCAACCTGCAGGACTTATTAACGAAAAGAAAAAAAAATCCCTGGTACAAGAGCTTGTCATCTGGATAAGGGGGAATTTTTTTATACCCGACGCAAGGCTGTTTTGGATCCGTCCTGCAGCCCGACACATAGTCAAAATCATTAAGGATAATCCTGTCGATGCAATTATTTCAACCGGTCCACCACATAGTACACACATGATTGCTTATAGGGTTAAACGCAGGCTGGGAATACCTTGGTTGGCTGATTTCAGGGATCCATGGACAAAAATTGACTACTACCAAGACCTTAAATTAGGCAAGTTGGCAGACCGTATTCACCACAAACTTGAAAAAAAGGTGTTGCTGTACTCTGACACAGTTGTGACTGTTGGTCCGACAATGACAGAGGAGTTCACTGAAATGGGATGTGAACATGTTCATACAATTACAAACGGTCACGACACTAATCCCGAAATATTTAAAGGGCTTACTCAATCTGATAAGTTCAGTATACTCCATATTGGCTCTATGCCGTCAAGTAGAAATCCCAAAAACCTTTGGCCAGTATTGAACCAACTTTGTTCAGGAAATCAAGACTTTGCTTCAAAACTTGAAATTAAACTTATAGGAAAGGTCGATTCAAGTATTATGCAGGCAATTAAAGAGAACAAACTTGAACCTTATCTTGTAAGGATTGACAATATTCCCAATAAGGAAGCTCTTAGAGAAATGTTTAAAGCATCGATCTTATTGTTGATAGTAAACAACACCCACAATTCAAAAGGGATATTGACCAATAAATTTTTCGAGTACCTTTCAGTAGGCAGGCCAATTCTTTGCATTGGACCGGAAGATGGAGATGTGGCAGAGATAATGAAAGATACCGAAGCAGGAGATGTTGTAGATTATGCTGAGGTTGAAATCTTGGAGGAAAAGGTTTCCAAATATTACAAGCAATTTTTAAATTCGGATTTTAAAAACACGACAAAAAACACAAATCGCTATTCCAGGAAAGGGCTTACAATAGAACTGGTCAATTTGCTCGAGAACATCATAAAAGATTAAGTAAGCATGGTGGATTGTTTAAGCTTTTTCTAGAACTGCCACCTAAATATTTATAAAGGAATTATATTTATACAAAAGCAATAATATGGGAAAGGTAGTTGAATCAGTAACAGTATTAGGGATGGGCTATATTGGCTTACCTACAGCAGCTTTAATTGCTAAGAACAAAATCAAAGTTAATGGAGTAGATATTAACTCAAAGGTTGTTGATACCATTAACAGGGGTGAAATTCATATTGTAGAACCTGATTTGGATGAATACATTAGCGATGCTGTTTCGAGCGGCTACCTCAAAGCTTTTAAAAGCCCGGTTGTTGCAGACATTTATATCATAGTTGTACCTACTCCATTTAAAGGAGACCACGAACCGGATATATCTTTTGTTGAATCAGCCACCAAATCTATTATTCCATTATTGAAACCTGAAGATCTGGTAATTATTGAATCTACCAGTCCGATTGGCACAACTGAAAAAATGGCCGCCCTAATTTATTCTGAAAGGCCTGAACTTAAGGAAAACCTTTATCTGGCCTACTGTCCAGAACGTGTTTTACCTGGCAACATCATGTTTGAATTAGAAAACAACGACCGTGTGATAGGAGGCGTGGATGAAGAATCGACCAATAGAGCATGCAATTTCTATAGTGTTTTTGTTAAGTCTGAACTGCATAGAACAAATGCCAGGACAGCAGAAATGTGTAAGCTGACTGAAAATTCATCACGCGATGTGCAGATAGCTTTTGCGAATGAGCTTTCTTTAATTTGTGATAAGGCGGGAATAAATGTTTGGGAGCTAATTGAATTGGCAAACAAACATCCAAGGGTAAATATACTGCAACCTGGAAGCGGGGTTGGAGGGCATTGTATTGCTGTAGATCCATGGTTTATTGTTTCAGAATATCCTTTAGAATCTAAGATAATTGGAAGTGCACGCGAGGTGAACAATTACAAGTCATTTTGGTGTGCAGAAAAAATTGAGAGCTCCCGTAAAGAGTTTGAACTAAAACATGGCAGGATTCCGACAATTGCTTGCATGGGACTGGCATTTAAGCCTAACATTGACGATTTAAGGGAATCTCCGGCCAAATATATTGCACAAAAGGTTCTGCAGTCTGACAATAACTCAACAGTTTTTTTTGTTGAACCAAATATCAATGAGCATTCAGTGTTCAAATTGACTTCTTTTCAAGAAGCCTATGATAAGGCAGATATTGTTGCCTTTTTAGTTGCACATAAAGAATTTAAAACTCTTGAATACAAGTCAGATAAGATAATTTTAGATTTTTGCGGTGTTTTTAAGAAGTAATTAGTCAATCATACAAAAGAGAGAACTTTGATGAAGAAAAAAATATTGATTGTTTTTGGCACACGTCCCGAAGCCATTAAAATGGCACCTTTGGTAAAAACATTTTTAGCTGATAACATTAATTTTGAAACAAAAGTATGTGTTACCGGACAACATAGGGAAATGCTTGATCAGGTTCTTGATTTATTTGAGATAAAACCTGATTTCGATCTCAATATTATGAAATCTGGTCAAGATTTGTATGATGTTACCAGTAAGGTAATTCTGGGCATGCGTGATGTTCTGAATACGTTTACTCCAGATATCCTATTTGTACATGGGGACACCTCGACTTCAACAATTGCTGCCCTGGCTGCCTTTTACAAACAAGTACCTGTTGCCCACATTGAGGCAGGACTGAGGACAAATAATATTTATTCGCCATGGCCTGAAGAGCTTAACAGACAGGTTACCAGTAGGATTACTAAATACAATTTTGCCCCAACCAAATTGGCAAAAGAAAACCTTCTGAAAGAAAATGTTTCTGAAGAAAATATTGTTGTTACAGGAAATACAGTTATAGATGCTCTATATCTTGTTTTGGACAGGATAAAAAACGATCCGCAAATATCTGTTCGGATAAAAGGAGAACTTGAGGAAAAATTAGGAAGCAATTTTGATATTGGAAATTCCCGAATAGTACTGGTGACAGGTCATCGCCGCGAAAATTTTGGACAAGGTTTTTTGAATATCTGCGAATCATTAAAAAATATAGCAGAACAAAATCCAGATGTTCAAATTATATATCCGGTACATCTGAATCCAAATGTTCAAAAGCCAGTATATGAATTGCTTCAGAGTATTGATAATGTATCGTTGATTGATCCCTTAGAATACTTGCCATTTGTATACCTGATGAGCAAGTCCCATGTTATTTTAACAGACAGTGGCGGTATCCAGGAAGAGGCCCCCGGACTGGGCAAGCCAGTTCTGGTCATGCGTGATACAACAGAGCGCCCCGAAGCTTTGGATGCGGGCACGGTAAGGCTTGTAGGAACAGATAGGGATACTATTGTAAACAATGTCAATATGTTACTTAATAATAGTAAGGAATATCAAAAAATGTCGACGGCCCATAATCCATATGGTGATGGAAAAGCGTGCTCACGAATTATTCAATATCTTGTTCAGGGCAGTATAGATTCTTAATGAAAAAACTCCTCATCTATAAGAGAATTCTTGTATTTTAGCACCTTCAAGTGCTAAACAGTCCATATATGAATATATTAATGGTTTTGGAAAGGGACTTTCCACCGGACCTAAGAGTTGAAAATGAGATAAAAGGACTCATTGAACAAAATCATCAGGTAGTTCTAGCCTGTTATTCTCAGAAACAGGAAGAAAATCTGGTTGTTTCTGACTGGAATGGCTGCAAGGTTTACAAAAATAAAATTTCAAAACTGACTTATAAAAGTAGTATTGGAGTCTTGAAGTTTCCAGGATATTTTCGTTTCTGGAAAAAACTTTTAACCCATATACTAGAAAAAGAAAGTATAAATGCTATTCACATTCATGATTTACCATTAGCACAGCTTGGTTGTGAGATAAAGAAAAAGCATAATATAAAGTTTACACTAGATCTGCATGAAAACTGGCCAGCCTATTTAAGGGTATCAAAGCATGCCAATACACTAATAGGTAAATTAATATCTTCAAATAACCAATGGGAAGCATATGAAAAGAAAAACTGCTTTTGTGCAGATCATGTTATAGTGGTTGTTGATGAGGCGAAAGAAAGGTTAATGAAGCTTGGAATAGATCCAAAAAAAATCGATGTTGTTTCCAATTACCCTGAACTTTCAGATTTTGAGGGGCTATCAACAGCCCCTAAAGAAGTAGATAAACTTGTGCTGTTTTATGCAGGAGGTATTGCTGAGCACAGAGGGTTGCAGTTTATTATTCAGTCATTGCCACAGGTAATCAACACCTATCCGAATATTGAGCTCAGAATTTTTGGGCAAGGTAACTATGTTGAGTACCTAAAAGGATTGAGCGCTGATCTTCATGTGTCTGACCATGTGATATTTTATGGACAGGTTCCTTACAAAATTGTTTTAGAGGAATTGTCCAAGGCTGATATTACCCTGATACCCCATTCGAAAAATGACCATACGGACAGCACAATTCCACACAAATTGTTTCAATATATCTTCGCGGGCAAACCAGTTCTTGCCTCAAATTGTGACCCCATTGAGCGTATTTTGAACGAGTCGAACGCTGGAAAAGTTTATGAGTGGAACAATCCTGATGATGCAGCTAAGAAACTGGATTGGATAGTTAAAAACTACAGGTATTTTCAGGCTGAACAATTAAAAGGTGTTATTGAAAAGAATTACAATTGGGAAAATGAGAAAGTAAAGCTTCAAAATATATACAGCAGATGAAACAGGTTATTGTTAAGAAAGGAAAAGTTTTTAATGAGGAGGTAGCCCCTCCGATAGTTGAACCTGGATTTTTATTGATTCAGGTAGCTAATAGCTGTATTTCTGCAGGTACTGAAATAGCTAGTGTTAATAGCACAAAAAAAAGCATGATCAATAGGGCCATGGAAAAGCCTGAAAAAATTAGCATGGTGCTCCAAATGCTTAAGCAGAGAGGTCTTTTAAAAACCCTGAGGCAAATAAAAGATATAAGTGGGACAGGAATGTTCTCGGGATATTCGGTAAGTGGAAAAGTTATTGAAACCGGACAGGATATTACTGATATAAAACCCGGAGACAGGGTCGCTGCAGCAGGAGGTGGTTATGCTATACATGCTGAATTTGTATTAGTACCCCAAAATCTGGTAGTTAAAATCCCGGATAATGTCGCTTACGAGGAAGCTGCTTCTGCCACTATTGGGGCAATAGCTTTGCATGGAGTTAGAAGAGCAGGACTTGCTATTGGTGAATTTGCAGTTGTTGTGGGTTGTGGTATAATTGGATTGTTTACTACTCAGATTTTGATTGCCAGTGGAGTTAAAGTTGCCGCCATTGACCTGGATAAAAAAAGGTTGGAATTGGCCAAAAAATTTGGGGCTCAATTGACTATTTGCCCGGCAGACCATGATCCTGTGAATATAGTCAGGCAATGGAGCGAGGGAATGGGTGCTGATGCTGTAATTTTCACTGCCGCAGTTAAGGAAAAAGATCCTTTATCACAATCTTTTAAGATGTGCAGGAGAAAGGGGCGGGTTGTTTTAGTAGGTACTACACCTATTGAGATTGATAGGCAGGATATCTATACCGATGAAATTGATTTTTTAATTTCTACTTCATACGGTCCCGGACGTTATGATAAAAACTATGAAGAAGGGGGAAATGATTACCCCTATGCTTATGTAAGGTGGACAGAACAAAGAAATATAAAAGAGTTTCTGGCTTTAGTTGGGAATAAATCAGTAGATATTCAATCAATGATCGATGAAACTTTCCCCATTGAGGAATCTGAAAAAGCTTTTGCTTCTTTATCCTCTGGTACTGTTAAGCCACTTATTGTGTTGTTAGATTATAAGCTGGAAGAGGATATCAAGAACCAAGCTGCTTCTGCTATCCAGATTAAAAATGAGAATAAGAACATAAAGGGACAGATAAATGTAGCTATTGTTGGCACAGGCAATTTTTTCAAAAGCGTCCACTTGCCCAATTTGCAGGAATTAGAGGCTAAGTACAACATCTATGCGGTGATGAGCCGAAAAGGTTATGATGCTAAAATTATTGCCGAACAAAACAGGGCTGAATATTCCACTACTGACTTTGATAAAATTATATCAGATCCCAATGTTAATTTAGTATTTATCAGTACACGGCATGAAAGCCACGGTTCTTTAACATTAAAAGCATTAAGAGCTGGCAAGCATGTTTTTGTTGAAAAACCTCTTGCTATTCGTGCCGAGGAACTGAAGCAAATCCAAGAGTTTTATCTATCAACAGAATACCCTCCCTTGCTGATGGTAGGATATAACAGGCGGTTCAGCCCTATTAGCAAGGAAATAAAGAAAGCAGTTAATGAAAGAGTAAACCCTTTGTTTATCAGGTACAGGATGAATGCAGGCTATTTGAAAAAAGACCACTGGGTTTTCAATGAAGGGGGAAGGATTGTTGGAGAGGCTTGTCATATAATTGATTTGATGCAATATCTTGTTGAATCATCAATTTCTGAAGTTGCTGTTTCTGAACTTACACCGAAGACTGATTATTATTCATCAGGTGACAATAAATCGTTTACATTGAAATTTGAGGATGGATCGATTGCCTCAATTGATTATTTTTCAAATGGTAACAGTAAATTATCAAAAGAATATATGGAAATCCATTTCGATGGGAAAAGTATTGTTATGGATGATTATAAAACACTTGATGGATATGGGGTAAAAATCAAACCATTTAATTCAAAGTTAAGTAATAAGGGGCATTTGGAGGAGCTTGGGGAATTATATAACTTTTTATCCGGAAAATCTCAAAATCCACCTACTAATATAGAAGCACTTTTAGAAAATTCATTTGTGAACATGTTTATAAAATAAAAATAAACTATGCTATTGATCGGTTTCATCCACATAAATAAATTATATTGCTTAAAAGAATTTAAAAATTAAAATAAGTAAAAAACAACTATATATCTTAATATGGATTGGAAAAACAAACGTGTATTAATAACAGGAGCTGATGGTTTTATTGGTTCTCACCTGGTTGAGGCACTCCACAAAAAAGGTGCTAAAATAAGAGCATTAAGTTATTACAATTCATTTAATTACTGGGGTTGGCTTGAATCATTAAATTGCCAGAAAGAAATTGAAATTGTATCAGGGGATATCAGGGACCCTTTTTATTGTAAGGAGATTTCTAAAGATATTGATATTATTTTTCACTTGGCAGCTTTAATAGCAATTCCCTATTCGTATGTTGCCCCTCAAAATTATATAGAAACAAATGTTGTTGGCACCTTAAATATGTGTCAGGCAGCCCTTGATAATAAGTGTGAGCGAATTCTATGTACATCAACGAGTGAGGTTTATGGTACAGCTCAATATGTTCCTATTGATGAAAAGCATCCTCTTCAACCACAATCTCCTTATAGTGCCAGTAAAATAGGTGCCGACTCTATTGCTTTGAGCTACTATAATGCATTTAATCTGCCACTCACCATAGTCCGGCCATTTAATACCTATGGTCCGAGGCAATCATTAAGAGCTGTTATACCAAATATTATCTGTCAAATGGTGGAAGGCAAGGAGGAAATCAAACTTGGGGATACTAGACCCACCAGGGATTTTAATTTTGTGAAAGATACCTGTAAGGGAATGATTATGCTTGCTGAATCAAATAATACTTTAGGTAGGACAATCAATATTGGTTCAGGAAAGGAAATTTCTATACTTGATCTGTTTTTTCTATTAAAGGAATTGACCGATAGCAAGACCAAGATAGTAGTTGATGAGGTGCGGATAAGACCAGAAAATTCTGAAGTTTTTAGGCTCAATTGCGACAATGCCCTGATTAAAGAGTTGACTGGTTTTGAACCTTCCTACTCTCTAAAACAAGGTTTGCTGGAAAGTATTGACTGGTATAAAAATCCAGTTAACCTTTCAAAGTTTAAAACCGGAATCTATAATCGTTAGAAGTTTTAACAGGTAAAATGGATATTGAATTTAAAAATAAACTAAAAGAATTTATTCTTGATAATTTCCATAACAAGGTTCAGGTAATTCCATTACATGAGCCTTGTTTTATTGGAAAGGAAAAAAAGTATGTGGATGATTGTATTCAATCAACTTTTGTATCCAGTATTGGAAAATATGTTAATCAGTTTGAATTAAATATTGCTGAATTTACAGGGGCTAAGTATGCCATTGCAACAGTAAATGGTACAGCTGCATTGCATATTGCATTATTATTGGCAGGAGTAAAATCAAACGAAGAAGTTATAACCCAACCTTTAACCTTTGTGGCTACTTCAAATGCTATCCATTATTTACGTGCTATTCCACACTTGATTGATATTGATTCGGAAACTTTAAGTTTATCTCCAGATTCTCTTAGAGAATTCTTAGAAGGATATGCAGTAAAAAAAGGAACAGAAACCTACAATAAGGTTAGTGGCCGAAGGATTTCTGCATGTGTCCCCATGCATACATTTGGACATCCATCTAAAATAGATGAAATTGTTGAAATCTGTGATGCCTATAATTTACCGGTAGTTGAAGATGCAGCAGAGAGCCTTGGAAGTTTTTATAAGGATAGGCATACTGGTACTTTTGGTAAATTAGGGATATTAAGTTTTAATGGAAATAAAATAATAACTTCTGGTGGAGGAGGAATGATACTTACTGATGATGATGATACCGCCCGACTCGCCAAACACCTTACAACAACAGCAAAGATCCCGCATCAATGGGAGTTTGATCATGACAGGCTAGGTTTTAACTATCGCTTGCCAAACATCAATGCAGCATTGGGAGTAGCCCAATTAGAGAACCTGGAGTTTTTTATTTCTAAAAAAAGGGAGCTTGCTATGAAATATCAAGAATTCTTTAAAAAGGATGGAATTCGGTTTGTTAATGAACCAAACAATGCAGTTTCAAATTATTGGCTAAATGCAATAGTACTTGATAGTGAAAAAGAAAGAGATGATATATTGGGCTTTTTAAATAAAAACAAGATATTTGTTAGGCCTGCCTGGCGGTTGTTGAATGATTTGAGCATGAATCACGATTATAGTAAACAGGCACTTGATACAGCAGAGTATTATGCTAAAAGATTGTTAAATTTGCCCAGTAGCGTAATCATTGGATCATGAAAAAGCTTATTCTCATTGGAGGTGGAGGACATTGCAGGTCCTGTATTGATGTAATTGAATCAACAGGTTTGTATAAAATTGATGGTATTATTGACATGCCAGAAAATATAGGTAATGAAATCCTTGGATATAAGGTAATTGGATCCGATGATCAGATACCCGTACTCTTAAAAAAGTATAATTATTTCTTAATTTCTTTAGGTCAAATAGGTTTTTCATCAAGACGCCTTGAAATTTTTAATCAAATTAAAATGCTCGGTGGTGAATTTCCTGTGATTGTAAGTTCTAAAGCTCATGTCTCAAAACATTCATTTATTGGCGAAGGAACAATTGTAATGCATAATGTTATTGTAAATGCCAACGCATTGGTAGGCAATAACTGCATTTTAAATACAGGTTCACTAATAGAACATGATGCCATTATAGGGGACCATTGTCATATTTCTACTCATGCTATTATTAATGGCGGGGGTAAGGTTAACAATTATTCATTTGTAGGAAGTAATGCAGTCTGTATTGAGTATAAGGAAATTCCGGAAAAGTCCTTTATAAAAGCAGCCTCAGTTTTTAAAGGAACATAATATGAAAAAGCAAGATAAGATAAACCTGATAACTATTGCACCTGATATATCCATGTTGGATACCCTTAAGCTCATGGATAAAATCGACAAGAAATTGCTGATAGTTCAGGGCAATGAAAGTTTTATGGGGTTGCTTAGTATTGGAGATATTCAGAGGGCTATTATTAATAATATTGATCTTGAAACCCCGATTCAAAAAATACTTAGAAAGAATATTAAGGTTGCACATGTTAATGATAGTATTGATGCAATTAAACATATAATGATGCAATTCAGAACAGAATGCATTCCAGTACTTAATGATGACCGCCAACTTGTTGATGTTTTCTTTTGGGAGGAATTATTTAACGAAAAAATCAGTAAAAAATCCAAAAAACTTAATACCCCTTTAGTAATTATGGCCGGTGGGAAAGGTACGCGATTAAAACCTTTTAGTAATATCATTCCCAAACCTTTGTTCCCTCTAGGTGAAGGAACTATTATTGAAAAAATCATAGAAAATTTCCATAATTACAGTATACCTGTCTATTTCATTAGTATCAATCACAAGGCTGATATGATTAAACAATATTTAAAGGATAATCTAAAACTATCCATTGAAATTAATTATGTGCAAGAAAATGAGCCATTGGGTACTGCAGGAAGTTTATCATTACTTAAAGATAAACTGGAAAATGATTTTTTTGTCTCGAATTGTGATATTATCATCCACCAAGATTACGGTGAGATCTATGACTATCATGTCCAAAATAAAAATGATATAACAATAGTGGCTGCGTTAAAACATTATACAATACCCTATGGAACAATTGAAACTGGTATAGATGGCAGATTGATTGCACTTTCGGAGAAACCAGAGTTTACCCATATGATTAATTCAGGAATGTACATACTCAATCCTAATGTTTTGTCACTAATTCCTGAGAATTCATTTTATCATATTACTGAATTGATCGATGATGCCGTTAAATCTGGTAAGCGAGTTGGCGTATTTCCTGTCAGCGAAAAATCATGGTCGGATATTGGAGAATGGCAAGAATATAAAAAAACTCTAGAAGGCTTTGATTGGTAAATAAAGACATGGAGAAACAAAAGGTAGTAATGTACGGACCATCTTTTGGTCATAATATAGTGCCATTTCTGGAATTTTTTAATTCTAGTTCAAAATATCAGCTTGTTTTCATATATCGGGGAGAGCTAAAATTTAACACTAAATTTGAGAATGTCAGTTTTTTTAAATTTACATGGCATCCTATTAATATAATGAGGTTAAGGAAATTGTTTAGCTCTGGAATTAGTATTATATGGGTTCATGGAGGCAATAATCCTTACATCCTTTTGGCTTTTAAAATTCTTAAAAAAAGAAATACGACAATTACTTTAAATATTTGGGGTGAAGCTTTATTGCATAGCCTAATGATAAAAAACATCAGGTCTTTTTTATATATGTTTATATTAAAAAGGTTTGACTACCTTCAATGCAATTGGTATGGAACATATAATATATTAAAGGAACTTAAATTTGAAAATGGCATTGTATTATTGTGGGGATTGGATAGACAAACTTTTGAAAAAAGACAAGGAATAAAAAGAAATCTCCATCCCTTTATTGAGAATTTCATTTCAGGTCTTCCTACTGGGAAGTTATTTTTTTTCTATCCAAAATCATTTACCAAGGGAAGTAGGCATGATCTATTAATCCAGGCATTATGGAAACTTAAAAAAGAAGGATTGACAAATTATCATGTAATTTTTTGGCCAGGTAATATTCAGGATGATGAAGTATATGATAAAATAAGAGTAATGATTCAGGATATGGATCTTGAAAGGGAGATAAGCATTGTAAAACATCCTTTTATTGAGTTTTCTGACTATATGGCCATATGGGACTATATGGATTGTGGTTTGCAGATTGCAGAACATGACCAATTGTCTTCAACCTTTACTGAGCCTCTTGCGTTAAGAAAGGATTTAATTGCATCTAAAATAGAGCCCTATATCATTTTTGAAAAAGAATTTGACATTAGTTTAAATTTAGTAGAGTTGGATATTGACATACTGGCTGAAAGATTGCGCAATTTTATAAAGAATAGAAGTGTAGATAATTTCGAATTGGATAGGAGGGCAAAAATCATGAAGGAAAGATATTGTTTTCAAGACAATATAGAAAAGGCTTTACAATTTTACACTAATCGAGATAATCTGAATTGACGTAGAATAAATCACATGCTTATTCCCAAAATATATAAATCGCTAGAATCAATAATACTCTGGCTTAATAAAAACGGTTGGTCAGGTTTTGATCCTTACGATATTAAAGCCAATAAAGGTATTATTAAAATTACCAGACTAGGAAATAGAAACAAGGCTTTTGCTATTATTAGAGAAATAGTATTTGAAATATTATATACTTTCCCAAAATTTTCTCGAAGAATATTGGCAGTGAAACCCGAAATAAATGCCAAAGCAATGGGGTTATTTGCCAGTTCCTACCTTACCTTATATAAACAAACAAAGGAAAGCCATTATCTTGGGAAAGCACAGGAATGTTTTAACTGGTTAGATCTCGAGAAAGTTGAATCAAATGGAGGTATAGGGTGGGGATATCCATTCGGGTGGCAGTCAGCCTCATTTATCCCTGCTAAAACCCCTAACGGGATAGTCACTACAGCTGTAGGAGAAGCTTATTGGGAATATTATCAGTTTTCGAAGGATAAAACCTTTCTGGAATTGTGCACTCAAATAGCCACTTTTTTAAACAGTCTGCCTTGTGATAAATATAAGGAAGGTATATGCTTTTCATATACTCCACTTTATAAAAACCATGTTCACAATTTAAATCTTTTTGTTGCTGAATTTTTAATAAAAGTAGGTATGGAAACGGGTAACAATAACTGGATTGAAAGGGGAAATCTTGCTACAACTTATACCTTGCTTGATCAAAGAGAAGATGGTTCATTTGATTATAACGGGCCGCCAGAAAAACCTCAAAATTTTGTAGACAACTATCATACTGGTTTTGTGCTGAGAATGTTGAATTCTATACATCAGTTAACAGGTAGGACTGATGTTAAAACAGCACTTGATAAATGTTATGTGCATTATAAAGATAATTTTTTCCAGGCTGATGGTTTGCCTAAATTAATGCCAAGCAGAAAGTACCGTGTTGATATTCACTCATCTGCTGAAGCCATAAATTGCCTGAGCCAATTATCCTCAGTATATCCTGAATCTTTACATTTGGCAGAGAAAGTATTGCTGTGGACCATAAAACATATGCAAGACAAAAAAGGGTACTTCTATTATGCAATACTTAAAAGTCGTATCACCCATATACCATTTAAATCAAAAATAGCCTACATAAGATGGGGGCAAGCCTGGATGCTTAAAGCTTTGTCAACATTTCTGTATTACAAGGACTAAATCTTCTGTATGTTAGATATATTAAAATCAACAGCTAAGAGTACAATAATTTATAGTTTTGGAAACTTGTCAAGCAGGTTGGCCGGATTTATTCTTATACCGATATATACGTCACATCTGAGCCTTTCTGAATATGGCGTACTTGGATTATTGGAGATAAGTTCACAAATTTTAATAGCCTTATTGGGATTAGGTTTGTATACTGCCTTTTTTAGATGGTATTGGGATAAACAGTACGAAGGACAACAAAAATCATTATTTTTCACAATAATAACAGTTGTTATTTTTATTTGTATAGCCCTATTCGTTCCAGTATATTTTGGAAGGACTTTCCTGGCCAGAAATCTCCTGGAGAATGAGCAATATACCAATCTGATAATTCTTCTTTTCTTTGTTTCTGCATTAGAAGCGATCAATGTAATCATTGCAACATTAATCCGGATAAAAGACAAAGCAGTCTTGTTTTCCATTTTAATGTTATCTAAGCTGGTTATCACATTAACCCTTAACATTTATTTTATTGTGTACAGGGGCAAGTCAGTTGAAGGTATTTACTATTCCTTAATAATTGGTGGAGCTGCATACATACTAATGTCATTGGCTTTTGTTTTAAAGGAAGTTCAAGTCAAATTCCAGAGGAAAGTCCTGATGGATATGCTCAGGTTTAGTTCACCCTTATTAATTGTGGCAATAACAGGAATAGTACTTAATATTACTGACCGATATACCTTGAAATTTCTATCGGATATGGATGAAGTAGGAAAGTATTCTTTGGCTTTTAAAATTAGTAATACGATCCGGGTTTTTATTATTACATCTGTTAATATGGCTTTACAACCAGTAATTTACAGAATGATCGGTGCTCCAAACAATAAGCGGTTCTATTCGAAAGTAATGACTTACTATTCATTGGGTTTAATGTTTTTTGTGTTGGCATTGGCCATGTTTAGTTCAGAAATCATCAAGGTATTATCTGATAATACTGCTTATTGGCCATCCAATACAATTATCCCGATATTGTCTTTGGGAATGTTTTTTACAATGCTTCGGGATGTAGCCCTAACTGGAATAAATATAACAAAGAAGACATTTATTACAGCCAGGGTTATAACAATAAGTGTGATTTTAAATATTGTCTTATGTATTTCTCTGGTCAGTCTAATAGGATCCTATGGTGCTGCAGTGGCTGCAGCAACATCACAATTTATATTTTTCGTTTTGGCATATCGGTTTGCCCAGAAAGAATATTTTATACCTTATGAACTTGGAAAAATCATAAAAATTATTGCATTGGCGGCAATTTTATTTTTTGTGTCAACAATGTTTTCAGATTTCAGTTTGTGGACCAGGTTGCTTTTAAAGCCATTTTTATTATTATCTTTTCCACTTATACTATATTTGATCGGTTTTTACGAAGCAATTGAACTGGAGAGAATCCATCAATTCTGGTTGAAATGGAAGGATTTGACCAAAATTATCGATAATTTTAAAAGCTTAAAATCTAATTAATAAATTGATGCAATTGAATTCTACCCTAAAGGAAAATGCACTAAATGTACTCCTTGCCATTGTACTTTTCTTAGTACTGTCAGTATTATACATGAGCCCTGTTTTAGAAGGGAAAAATATTTTTCAATCTGATGTCATGCAATATCGTGGGATGTCTAAGGAATTAACTGACTTTAGAAAAGAAACAGGTGAGGAAGGCCTGTGGACCAACAGTATGTACGGAGGTATGCCCGGATATCTTATCTCTACCAGGTATTTAGGAAACAAACTTAGTTATCTGCATAAACTGTTTATTATTAACGATTGGCGTCCTGTTTCTTTCGTATTTCTTTATTTATTAGGTTTTTATATCACCTTACTTGCCTTTGGTGTCAACAGATGGTTGAGTATTGCCGGGGCTATGGCCTATGCTTTCTCATCCTATTTGTTTATCATTATAGAAGTTGGGCATATATCTAAGGTTCTGGCGCTTGGTTATATGCCAGCCATAATCGGAGGTGTGCACCTTGCTTTTCGGGGGAAGTACCTTTGGGGAAGTTTGCTTACAGGTCTTGCCTTGGGGCTGCAACTTTACGTGGTACATATTCAGATGACTTATTACACCATGATCATTATACTGATTTATGGATTGTTCGAACTTATATATGCTATTAAAGATAAAACATATGCCAACCTTATAAAAAGTGTTTTGTTTTTAAGTGTTGCTGTTATCCTCGCTGTTGGCAGTAATATAGCCAACTTATGGACAACTTATGAATATGGTCAATTCTCAATCAGGGGACCTTCAGAATTGACTTATGCAGATGAAGGCAATAAAACTTCAGGACTGGATAAGGATTATGCAACACAATGGAGTTATGGAATAGATGAAACATTTACCCTTCTGGTCCCTAATTTCATGGGTGGATCTTCTGGAGAAGAATTACCTGAAGATTCTGAGACTTTTGAATTTTTGAGCCGTGTTCAGGGAAAAGCTAACGCCAGAAAGGCGATTAAGCAGATGCCCACCTATTGGGGAGATGTTATTTTCACTTCAGGTCCCGTTTATGTTGGTGCAATAATCTGTTTTTTGTTTATTTTTGGTTTGTTTATTCTTGATAAAAAACTACGCTGGTGGTTGTTATCTGCTACAATAGTATCCTTTATACTCGCTTGGGGCAGGCATGTACCAGGGATTACAAACTTTCTGCTCGACCATCTTCCAGGCTATAATAAGTTCCGTGCTGTTTCTATGACATTGGTTATTGCAGGTGTAACAATGCCTTTAATGGCTGTTTTGGCATTTAATAAGATAATTCAAAAAGAGATAGATAGGAAAACCGCGATGAAAGCCTTGAAATATTCATTCGGGATAGTTGGTGGGGTATTATTGATTTTTCTCGCGTTTTCTAAAAGCCTTTTCGATTTTGAAGCTTTACAAGATGAACAATATCTTGCCAAAGGTTATACCGATTTTGTCGATGCTTTACAGTCAGATAGGGCAATGCTATTAAGAAAAGATGCTTTTAGGTCATTGATCTTTGTTACAATAGGGGCATCAATTGTTTTTTTGCTTATTACTGAGAAGATTAAAGTTATATATGCTATAGCGGCTTTTGGTTTATTTGTTCTTGTAGACTTATGGTCTGTTGACAAAAGATACCTGAACAATGACAATTTTGTGAGGCAAAAAAAATATGATAATCCAATTACCGAATCTACAGCCGATAAATTAATATTACAGGACAATGATCCTAATTACAGGGTTTTGAATGTAGCAGTAAGCCCGTTGATGGATGCAACAACCTCCTATTTTCATAAGTCAATTGGGGGATATCATGGGGCCAAAATGAGAAGGTTTCAGGAAATCTATGAAAGACAAATTACTCCAGAAATCCAGCAATTGTTTCAACAGATTAATACTCTTGGACCTGATGCTGCCTTTAAGAATACCGGAGTGCTTAATATGCTTAACACCAAGTATATAATACACAATAAAGATGTTGCACCCATATTAAATCCTGATGCATACGGAAATGCCTGGTTTGTTCAGGATTATGATATTGTAGCAAATGCCGATGAAGAAATTAAGCATATCGGTGAAATTAATCCAATGAATAGGGCAGTTATTGACCAACGTTTTGAAGGCTTTGTTGAAGGAAGTTCTTTAAAATATGATTCAACTGGTACAATAAACCTTCTTGAGTATAAGCCCAATTATCTGAAATACAAGTCTGATGCTTCAAGTGAGCAGTTGGCTGTTTTTTCTGAAATATATTATCCAAAAGGGTGGAATGTTAAAATTGACGGTAAAGATGCCAATCACTTTAGGGCGGATTATATTCTTCGTGCAATGGTCATTCCGGCCGGAGAACATGTGATAGAATTTTCTTTTAAGCCGCATTCATATTATACTGGAGAGAAAATATCCCTGGTATCTTCTCTTATTTTGCTGATAGCTTTCTTATTGGCTTTAGCTTTTGCATTGAAGGATCAATTTACAACGGGATTAACAAAATCGTATAAAAATAAAGAATAGTAAAGATTGTCTATGAAGGTACTTACCATAATTGGTGCCCGACCACAATTTATTAAAGCTGCTGCTGTAAGCCGTGCAATCCGGAAATCTGATATCAAGGAAGTTATTGTACATACAGGGCAACATTTTGATAAGAACATGTCGGATATATTTTTCTCTGAAATGAATATACCGCTACCTGATTATAATCTCAATATTAACAGTTTGAGCCATGGCGCTATGACAGGAAGGATGATTGAAGAGATTGAAAAGGTTGTTCTGAAAGAGAATCCTGACGTTTTAATAGTTTACGGTGACACGAATTCAACAATTGCCGGTGCATTAGCTGCTAAAAAACTGCATATTAAAATTGCCCATGTTGAAGCTGGACTGAGATCTTTCAATATGGCAATGCCTGAAGAGGTCAATCGTATTTTGACCGACCGAATTTCTGATTATCTGTTCTGCCCTACTGATACAGCTGTAAAAAACCTTTTTAAAGAAGGCTTTGAAAACATCGATTGCCAAATTGAAAATGTAGGTGATGTGATGTTTGATGCATCCATGTTTTACAGCCAAAGAGCAGATGAGAAAGCAGAAATTGCAAAATCTCTTGGACTTGAGCCAAACACTTATGTACTTTGTACTGTGCATCGTCAGGAGAATACAGATGATGCAGAAAGGATCAGATCAATCTTTGATGCACTTAACCAAATCAATCAAAAGAAAAGGATTATACTTCCACTTCATCCCAGGACCCGAAAAATAGTGGCGGAATTAGGTATTGTGCCCGATTTTAAGGTCATTGATCCTGTAGGCTATTTTGACATTATACATTTAATGAAGAATGCCTCGTTGGTTATGACAGATAGCGGAGGCATGCAAAAGGAGGCTTTCTTTTTTAAAAAATATTGCCTGACCATGAGGGACGAAACAGAATGGGTCGAGCTTGTTGAGAATAAGGTTAATGAGTTGGTGGGAGCTGATAAAGATGCAATTGTTGGTGCTTTTAATACCTGTGTCGACAAGCAGTTTTTGAACGTACCTCTACTTTATGGAGATGGAAATGCTTCGCAAAAGATTGTTAGTATCTTGTCAGTTTAATTTCGTCGGCTTCTTACTCTTTTCTGGCATTTTTAAAGTAAGTTTGCCGAAAATACACATCGAGACATGAGAGCGTTTTTCACTTTTTTACTTGTTGCAGCTACTGGTCTAGCTGTTAGTGCCCAGACTAAAAAACAAATTAAAGAACTGGATATTAAATCCACCACAATTTGGGAATATGATTACTCAACCGGAAAAGAGCAAAAAAAGGTTGAGTCGGTTGAAAAATTTAACAGTAGGGGCGATGTGATTGAATCCATTGATTTTGACAAAAACAGCAAACAGAAAAAAAGGATTGTTTTTAAGTATAACGAAGACAATGAAATCGCCGAGGAGCTTTATTATGACAATAATGATAAACTAGACAAAACTTATAAATACACCTACGAAAGCGAACTCCGTAAAACCAAAGAAAAATATGACCACAACGGCAAGCTGATTTGGAAAAAGGTTTACATCTATGAAATGTAAAATCAATTCATATTTATGGGTAGAATCTTAAAGCGGGAGGTTCTAAGTACTCTTCAGGATGTGTGCTACGAGATTCTAACTTCATACTACCAATCATAGGAATTATTTTATGATGTTTCCAACAGAATTAAAATACCTATCAATATAAAAGAACCGTAACGAGTTTAATTTATGTCTACTCAGGGATCCATCAAATCAATAATTTATGCATTGTTAGCCAACCTGGGAATAGCACTGGCCAAAACAGCAGCAGCCATTTATACCGGTTCAGGAGCAATGTTGGCTGAGGCGATCCATTCTTATGCAGATTGTGGAAATCAGGGTCTTTTATTTTTAGGATTAAGCCGTTCAAAAAAAGCACCTTCTAAAGTTTATCCCTTAGGCCATGGTAAGGCTATATTCTTTTGGTCATTTGTTGTTGCCCTGATCTTATTTAGCATGGGGGGATTGTTTTCAATTTATGAAGGGTACCATAAGTTGCATGCCCATGAACCCATTAACTCACCATTAGTAGCAATCCTTGTTCTTGGTTTTGCAATTGTAATGGAATCATTATCATTGATTGGCTGCATTAGGCAAATCAATAAAGATAGAGAAAATGAAAGTTTGTGGAAATGGGCCAAGAACAGTAGGCAAAGTGAACTGGTTGTTGTTTTGGGAGAAGACACTGCTGCACTTGCCGGTTTGCTTTTTGCCCTTTTGTTTATTGTGCTGGCAGTTGTAACGGGCAACCCAGTATTTGATGCCATAGGCAGTATTGGCATAGGTGTGCTTTTGGTAATAATTTCCATATTTCTTGCAGCAAAGGTGCAAGGCTTATTAATCGGACAAAGTGTAGAAGAAAAAGTTGAAGAGGATATTAAAGAATTCATTGAAAATCAGGAAGGGATTGATCAAGTTTTAAATTTGATCACAGTACAATTGGGTGCGCAAATAATGTTAGCAGTAAAGGCTAAGATGTCTGATGCTGAATCAGTAAGCAAAATGATAGCTAACATCAATCAATGCGAAAAGGCTTTAAAGGAGCATAATACTTCAATTCAATGGGTGTTTTTTGAACCTGATGTAGTGAATTGATTGAAATTAACTCTTTTCACAATAAAGTAACTGGTTTTTATTTTTTTCATTTCTCAGCAGTAACAATTAGTCTATTAATATAAAGTTGTTTTTACGGTTTACAGGAAAAAAAGCCGGTTACTGTTAATGCAACCGGCTTCTTAGAGATTTAATTGTATGTGATATTTTGTTTATCCGAAGATGCTGAACCCAACAGTTAAACCTGCCATTACAACAGAAACCATTGTCATCAGTTTGATCAGGATGTTCAACGATGGACCAGAAGTATCTTTGAAGGGATCACCAACAGTGTCACCCACAACACCAGCTTTGTGGGTCTCACTACCTTTTCCACCATAGTTTCCTTTTTCAATATATTTTTTAGCGTTGTCCCAAGCTCCACCTGAGTTGTTCAACATTGAAGCAAGGGTAAAACCTGCGGTTAATCCACCAGCTAGCAAACCAACAACACCAGCAACACCTAATACTACTCCAACAGCAACAGGAACAGCAATAGCAAGAAGTGAAGGAACAAGCATTTCCTTTTGTGCACCTTTGGTTGAAATCTCAACACATTTTGCATATTCAGGGGTTCCTGTACCTTCCATGATTCCAGGTATTTCTTTAAACTGGCGACGGACTTCATCAACCATGGCCCCGGCAGCACGGCCTACGGCTTTCATTGTCATGGCGCAGAATACAAAGGCCATCATAGCACCCAGGAATAAACCACCAAGAAGCATTGGGTTAAATATTGAAAGATTATAATAAGATACAAAGTCGGTTATAGTTGCACTTGAGAAATCATCCAGGCCTGTAACAGCAAGGAAATCGGCACCTTTTTCCGGCACTTTGCTTAACCAAAGCTTTATTTCTTCCATGTAAGCAGCTAATAGGGCCATTGCAGTAAGTGCAGCAGACCCGATTGCGAATCCTTTTCCGGTAGCAGCAGTTGTATTACCAAGCATATCAAGGGCATCAGTTCTTTCCCTAACCTCTTTTGGGAGTTCACTCATTTCAGCGTTACCACCGGCGTTGTCGGCAATAGGACCAAAAGCATCGGTTGCTAATGTAATACCCAAGGTTGAAAGCATACCAACAGCAGCAAATCCAATACCATATACACCTTTTGAGAAATCAGCAAATCCACCAGCAAAACCATAAGCTGCAATAATACCGGCAACGATGGTTACAACAGGAATCCAGGTTGAGTACATACCAACAGCAATACCATCAATAATAGTAGTTGCAGGGCCTTGTTGTGCTTGCCTGGCAATACCTTGTGTAGGTTCATATTCATCAGAAGTATAATATTCAGTGCCCTGCCCAATAATTACACCGGCAAGAAGACCAGAAACAACAGCGCCAAAAATTCCCCAAGAAATCCAGCCTATTCCGGCAAGAATAGCTACAGCCCCCAGAATTAATATTGAACTGCCAAATGTACCTATAAACAAAGCACGCAGTAATGTTTTTTGTGTGGCAGATTCTTTGGTACGTACCATAAAAACACCAACAATTGAAAGTATGATACCAATAGCAGCAACAAGCATTGGGGCAGTAACAGCCTTAACTGTTTCCTGTAGAGATGGAACCACCAAGGCAGCACCCAGAGCAGCAGTAGCAAGAATAGATCCTGCATAAGATTCATAGAGGTCAGCACCCATACCTGCAACATCACCTACGTTATCGCCTACGTTATCAGCAATAGTTGCAGGGTTACGAGGATCATCTTCAGGGATACCAGCTTCAACTTTTCCAACCAGGTCAGCTCCTACATCGGCAGCTTTAGTATAAATACCTCCACCAACACGGGCAAATAAAGCCTGGGTTGATGCACCCATACCGAAAGTAAGCATGGTAGCAGTAATCTCAACATATTTTTGGTGATCAGTTGTACCTGCATGAACAAAATTAAGTCCTAAGAAATGCAGGCCGTGTGCCATGTGTTCCGGGGTAAAAATAGCATTATCCAACAGCAGGAACCATGCAGCAACATCTAAAAGACCGAAACCGACAACTACCAGCCCCATAACAGCGCCACTACGGAAGGCAATTTGCAAGCCTTTGTTCAACGATTGTGAAGCACCATGTGCAGTACGCGCAGAAGCAAATGTCGCTGTTTTCATGCCTAAAAAACCACATAGACCAGAAAAGAAACCGCCAGTTAAAAATGCGACAGGAACGAAAGGGTTTTGAACCCCCATGAAAGCCAATATCAGTAATAAAATCACAAGTACAATAAACACTTTGATTACAACACCATATTGACGTGAGAGGTAAGCCATTGCCCCATCACGAACATGTTGGGCAATTTCAATCATTCTTGGAGTACCTTCAGAATTCTTCATCATAGATTTGAAGAAGTAATAGGCAAAAATAAGTGCCAGAATAGACCCGGCAGCAGCTAAAAGTGGAATGACCACGGAAATATTACTCATAATATAAGGTTTTTGTTAATAATTGAATCTTCAACTCCTTTATTATTTAAATATTTATTCGAGAGAAAAACAAATATAGTCATTTTGATGGATCGGAATTTCCATGTGACTAGTGCACGAAATTCCGTGTTTTAGTTCGTGTATTTTTCTCGCTTACATAAGTTATATAATTAACAGGAAAAGAGATAAATACAGATTAAAATAATACTTATTTAGTTTTGTTATAAATTATAACAAACAAGTATGGTTTAACCTGTAATAATAGCAGTATTGTCCTAACAATTACGGTTCGGCATTAATTAGTAATTATGGCATAAAGATTACTTACGAATTAAAAGCTATTGATTTATTCATTTAGGATAAATTTACAAAATATTACTTGCCAATTTCACTGTAGAACTTCTCTTTTAATTTTAATAGGTTTTTCCTTCCTCCAAATTTTACATTAGTGCTAACAAGAGAATCTTCTGCTGCCTGACAACTATCTCTGGTTTGTAAGCAAATAGATACTTTAGATGTCGCTAAACCCTTATTGGCGCAGCAATTCTCTGGTTGGTAAGTACAGGCAGAGGAAAATTTTCGTGAATATTGAAGTACATTCCTTTTCTCAGAAAGCGAATACCGTCTATAGTGTGTGCCTCAAAACCTGACTGACTTAAGGACTCTTCCAGTTTCCGGAGTAACAATTTGTTCTGTTTGCGGATCTCAATATTCCTTTGTTGTATTTGAGTATTTCTTTGGTAATTGGAATATACCAGGTCAACAAGCAGCCCGCAAACAAACAATGTAATTAATGTAAGTATAATGTACCTATTACATTCTTCATGAAGCATATTTTTTCGGATAGTCTCTTTTACTTTTTTGAGTTTTTCTGGTGTGACGGTTTCATTGTGTAGTTCTTTTTTAATCTTCTTTTTGCGTCTTACCAATGAATTTTCTTTCTGGGCTTCGAAGGGTTTTCGTTTTCAGTGGGCATTGTTCTTTAAAGAAATGATCATTCCCAGAACACTGCCACTATATGGTATTAAACGAATCATGGCTGAAAGGTTTAAGGTTTAAAAAGCTTAACGATAAAGGGTATGGAAGCCAGTACAATAAAAATGGCTACAGACAGGGAGATAATAATAGCCCGTTTTTCCTGTTGCAGGATTTCTAAACGAATTTTAATTTTTAACTCCTTAAGTTCGGTTGGATTTAGCTTGTTCTTATCTGTAAACTTAGGGTATTTCACCTTAACAGTTTGATAAGCTTCTTTGACTTTTTCAAATTTTGCAAGCCTTTCCTGTTTCATTTTCCGGTTATTGTTTAGCCGGTTAATTGCATCCATAACATGTCCTGCAGAGCTCATAGGCTTTTACTTTAACGATGTGTTGACTGTTGTTTTAATTTTATATGGTTATATCACTTGAGGACTATCTTGCATTTGAATGTTGCTAATTTACCTCCATACGTGAAGCTTTCAAGCAGGCTGTTTTGTTAAAATACCTATACCATTAAAAATTCCATTTAAGTCTCAGAAAAGCCATTGAAATCAATGTTTCAGTTTCTGCTCCCATAAACTCAGTTCTAAATCCAAAAATTTGGCCATAAGCAGCTATTTCAATATTGTCCTTTAGTGAGTAACTAAGGTTTGGGCCCAGATAGAATCCCTCAAGGTTTTTATCAGAAAACACGATGCCCCCAAACGATGCATTCAATAAAGGAGTTAAAGGATAAGAGGCTTGTAAAAAGAAATTGTTTTGACTAAATGCCATGTTTTTGATCGACATAGGTCGGTTGTACGTGTTTAACAATTCAAACTGCCCGGTTTCCAGCTTGTTGATATAGAAATATTCTGCCATGAGCGATAGATTGAAAGGCAATGTATAGTCAAGCCCAACACTCAACAACCATATATTTTCCTGATAGGGTGAGTTTGAGGTGGGAATCATATATGAACTTTCTGTTCTTAAGCTTATTCCTTTCAAATCGCTTGTAAAGCTTAGTCCAAATATATAATCAGACTCGGTATCAGAAGCAAAATTGACCGGATCAACATAGGGTTTGCTGTAATATCCCCCGATTAACTGGATATCACTTCCAAATTTATTAAACCGGTACAAGGCAGCTGCAGTTATATTATTGGCGCTGTCTACTTTTGTAGCCAAATCCAATTGAGATGTAGCACCTGTATAATATTGTACCCTTATGGCATCAGCTCCTGGCCTTTCTGCATAATCAAAATCAAAAAAGTTATAGGTGTTAAAAATATCGTTGGGGTTCCAAACAAAAGTCTGCCCCCAGTTTATTCTCTGGCGTCCAACTTTTATGTCTAGGTTTCCCTTTGTGTATTGTCCATACAGACGATCAACAGACAGGCTTAACAAACCTTTGTCACCTATTGTTTGCTGAAGGGTCAACGGCAGGAAATAGCTTTCGCTTACAAGCCCATCCTCATATGAAGACAATTCAACAAAATCTCCATACATCACTTGGTTGCGCATTTGTGCCGAAAAGGTGAGGTTATCATTTGGATAATAATAGATATTTGTCCGGTTGTGAAGTAATCCCTGATAGTAATTCAGCGAATCTGCATGCATGTATTGGGGCATTCCGGACAGGTATCCATATATATCAATCTTCGACTGGGTCCTTCCAGTTTGAATGAACAAGACAAAAATTGATAGTATGATGAGAAAGCGTTTCATCTTATTTCGTTTATACTGTTACATGAAAAAACTGTTGAGACAAAAGTCAAAATTATCCAAGGACCAACCAGATTGGATCCGGTTAATCCTGTTGAGTTTGATTCGATAATACGGCAATTATTTTTTCTCATCGCTTAGCACCTTGCCATCTTCAATGGTAATTACACGTCTGGCTTTTTTAACCACGCGCTGGTCATGGGTCGAGAAAATGAATGTGATTTTCTCTTCCTTATTCAGTTTCTCCATAATATCGAGCAGGTTTTCTGTCGATTTAGAATCGAGGTTTGCCGTAGGTTCATCAGCTAGGATGAATTTAGGTTTTGATGCCAATGCACGCGCAACTGCAACACGTTGTTGCTGCCCTCCTGATAGTCTTTTTGGCCGGCTGTCCAGACGATCGCCTAATCCCACTTCTTCCAACAAGGCTTTGGTTCTTTCGAACCTTTCTTGCTGTGAAACTCCTTGCATCTGCATGATAAATTCAACATTTTCCTTAGCAGTGAGTACAGGAATCAGGTTGTATGATTGGAATACAAAGCCAATATTGTGCAATCTGAAATCAATCAATTTTGAACCTTTCAATGTATTGATGTGGGTTCCACCAATATAGATATCACCAACTGTAGGTTTATCAAGTCCACCCAGCATGTTCAGCAGGGTTGTCTTGCCAGAACCTGATGGACCAACAATTGCAGCAAATTCACCTTCTTCAAATTCGAGGTCGACTCCACGTACTGCATGTACCTTTACTTCGGAATCGTTGTATATTTTTTCTACTTTTTTTAATTCTATTACTTTCATGACTTTTTATTTTGAATGAAGAATTCATAAATCAGAATTCAGTAGTGTTAACTTAAATTATTATTTATTGCATCATGGTTTGCTATTAGATCTTTGAAAGTTTTAGCTGTATTTTTCATATTCTTAATTCTTATTAAATCCTACTAATTTATGTTAATCAGTCCTGAGTGCTTCTACAGGATTAAGCTTAAGTGCTTTTCTGGCAGGCCAGATGGAAGAAACTATACCTGTAATTACTACTAGGATAATTATGGAAATATATTCAAAGACAGAAACCTTAGGGTATACGATCGATGAGTATCCAAGAGCTTCAAATCCTTCAGCATACATACTGAGGTTAATTCCAGTATGACTGGTTATTGCCAGGATTATGCTACTGAAAACCAGTCCTGCTATAGCTCCGGTAATTGTAAGGAAAACAGATTCGGTCATGATCATAAAGAAAACCTTCTTCTTGTTCATTCCTATAGCCATAAGCATTCCAAGTTCTTTAACACGTTCAAGTACGGACATCAGCATTGTATTAATAATTCCAAAGGCGAGGGCAAACATGATAATTCCAACATATACCAGCCCCATTAGTCCTGTAAAATCAGCATACATAGCAATTTCTGGCGAGATTTTCCGCCATCCCATTACATCATCAGAGGGGAAAAAGCCTTTAAGATTTTCACTTAACAAATCACCCGTTTCATTATCTGTTGAACGGATAGCTATCTCATGCACTTCATTCTCGTTTAATTGAGTGTATTTATTTAGACGGTCGGTCTTAACAAATGCATTCATGCCATCGAACATGGTGTTACTGGTTTTGAAAATCCCCCTTACTTTAAAAACAGGATTGGTCATTTCACCATTCTTATTGACAACTGTACATCGGATACTGGCACCCAATCGATAAAAGGAGAAATATTTCACCAGCTTATCACCACTGGTTTTATATGCTTCTTTTGTTAATTTATCCTTCAAAGCCGATCTAAAGTCTTTCTCTTTCCTAAACCTCTTGTCACCTATTTCTTTTAAAACAGCTACAACATCCGGAGAAAAAAGTTCTTGATCTATGGTATCTAGTTTCTCAGTTGTAATTTGGTAGTTTAACAATTTTAAATCTTCAGCGGCTTTGCTACCTATAACAATAGATGGTAGGCGGTAATTTCCATTAAGAAATTTGCCTGTGACAAGGTTTTGATATAGTTCACTAACTTGCTTTTCTTTTTCCGGATCAATACCTTTAAGCATCAAGCCAGATGATGCCCAGTCTGTTTGCGCCATTGCGAATACTTTTATCCTAGGACTATAGGCAACAACTTCTGGCATAGTATCCAGGGTAAGTATTAATTTTTCAAATCCACCTATTGTCTTCTCAATATCTTCATTGAGCAAGAATTCTGGGTTATGGATTTGAACATGAGCGGTTTCATTATATATGCTTGAGTGAATTCTTTGTTCAAGCCAGCCTTTCATTATTCCTGTGGCCATAAGCCCACTAAATATTCCAAGCATTACTGCGATAATTACAACCAGGCTTCTGATTTTATTTCGCCATATGTTTTTCCAACCTATAGATAGTATCATTGTTGTATTTGTTTCTGGTTAAAAATTAAGCATGCAATGCCTCTATTTCCTTTAGTTTGGAAATTTTATACAATGGGTAAGTACAAGAGAAAATTACCATTAAGGCTACAATTACACTTTGCCATAGCATATATGTATCTGGGAAAGCAAGAGGCATTACAGCTTCAAATCCCATATCTTCCATGATCTGGGCCATGTCACCAGTTAGGCGGATAGGATTATAGTAATAGTAAAAGATAAGGGGCAGGCTAATTACAGAACCGGCCAGAACTCCAAGCAGTCCCATAAGAATCATTTCATAGACCATGATTATTGCCAGCCTTGTTTTTTGCATTCCAATCGATACCAAGACACCAAACTCCCGGTAACGTTCATGAATCATCATTAGCACTGTTCCAAAAATCCCAAAGAATATTATGAAATAGAGTAGCCCGAGAAAGATCATGCCACTCTTATTGTCGCTATCGATTTGTTGCCACAACACTTTGTTAAATTCTTTCCAGTCTCGAATTGTTAGGTCATTTTTGTCAAGAATTTCGTTCAACGTGTTTTTTGCCAGCGCCATTCCCTTATCTGAGTTGTTGTCAAGGTTTATGGATACACTTGTTAGGTTACCTCCAAGTCCGGAAAAATATTGGATGTTTGACAAGTCGGCAAAAACCAGTTTATTGTTCAACTCGGGATTGGCCATCTTTATAAGTCCGCGCACGGGGAACAACCCTGCAGCCGTTGCTCCATGGTATCCTTGTCCAAAAAGGATTAAGGTATCCCCAACTCCAATGCGCAGATATTGGGCCAGTTTTTCTGACAATAGCGCTCCATCATCACCCTCTACTAAATATCGCCCTTCAAATGAACTGATTTTTGCAATTTCGTCCAGGGTGACTTGATCATCCTGTTCGTCCAGTTCAAGGTCCATTGCAATGGTTCCGGTGTTTGTATAAGACTTGTTTTCGATGTCTTTTATCTTGATCTTTAGCTCTGCGCTTAATTTGTCGTTTTTTAATAGAGCTTCAACAGCATCTTTAGTTATTTTGTAGTGGATCAACATGTTTTCAGGATCCGAGAGTTCTTTTTCTTTCTCCGGATCGATCCCTAAAATAAGGCTGCCTTTGGTATGGTTTCCACTTGATGCCAGCGCAAAAGTTTGTACCCTGGGCACGACAGCCTTAATGCCTTCAGTTTTTTCAATGACTTTCAAGGTTGAATCGCTCAAAAAGAAGGTATTATCGAGGGATGGGTCGTCCTGGTAGTTGAGGTTTTGAATTTGAAGAAAACCAGAGTACGACTCAATAGCATTCTCTATCATGTGGTTGTAAAAACCTAACTGGTAGGCCCGCATAATAATTGCGAAGAATACGGCGAAAAATATGGATGCGCCAGTAATGACAGTCCTTCGTCTGTTTCTCCACAAATTACGCCAGGCTATTTTGAATAAGTTCATTGTATTAAATTTATAGGTGTACTATTTTATATAGAACTAATTTTCTAATTCTACATTCTACCAGCACCAGCTTAAGCTTCGTCTGGAAGGTATTCTGTATTGGATCATCTTATCCTTTTCATATTCTGTTGTGAGAAGAAGGAGTCTTCAATCGGAATGTTGAATTTAATTTCTTTCATGACAACTACTGTTTTATTGCCTTCTTCATCGGCAGGGATCAATTCAAATTTGGAAGGGATGTACCTACCATCCATATCTTTGAAATCCATGCCGATTTCAGTTTTAACAAGATAGCCATCCTCATCGTAATATTCTGTTTTTGTACCTATCTCATGTTCTTTTGAAATCCACATGATTATCTTGCCCCACACAACTGGAGCATCAGGTTTTGGCAGCAGTTCAATCTTATAACTGTTCTCGCCGGAAATAACTTCTTCACCAATAGTTTTGTGGGTATAGTCTACGACAATAGACCTTTGGTTTAGTAAATCGTCATTGGTAAAGTCTGAGCTCATCCATCCCTGCGAAAGCATGGAGGTAGGAAGTTTAATAATCCTGCTTATCTGAGGGTTCCAACTCCACATATCCCTGTCGAGCTTTAGAAAGCTTTGTCCCTTTTCTTTTGCAGGAGAAAGAATATAAACCAGGGAGTTTTCAGTACCCTTGCTCCAGCTTTTAAAGGTGATGGTTCGTTCCCAACTTGGGCGGACAATTTTCATATCCATTACACTGTAACTCGATTTTTCACCACGCATTTTATCGTCAGCGCGTTTGACGATTTCTGTTGCATCCTGTGCTTTAATAGGTATTAAAAAAGCGCCCAATAACAGCAGTACGGTAAATGATTGTTTTTGTAGTGTTTTCATTTGTAACTAAGTTTAATACTGTTAACTATTTTAGTGCTTTATATCAAGGTCTAACCGTGAGGCAATTTCTTGGGTTGCGTTTTTTGCATCGTCCAGATTTTTAATGTACATCAGCGGCATTAGCTTTACGTTTTTATCGTTGTAGAGTACAATTTCATACTGATGCGTTTTGATATCCAGGGCCCTGTTGCCCCTGCTGTACGTTCGGAAAACTTTGTTATTTCTAAGTATGTCAATGTACATATCCTGATTAACATCCAGCCATTTACCAAACTTAAAAATTCCTGCAAGGTTATTCGAGAACCGCACCTTTTTATTTTGGAAATCTATTGTGGTTGAACTATGGGTGTATCCAATAAAAAGCCCTAAAGGTATCAGCAGCAGGGCTGAAAGTTCAATAAATGTCAAGCCAATACCAGCAAGCAACAGAAAGAGTCCTACCAACGATCCTACAGGACCAAAAAATTTATCAAAACGGTTGACTGTTATTGTTTTCATGACGGATTATTTATACATGTTGTGCAATTTGGCTTTTATGCCATCTAATGGGAATCCTTTGGGGTTCATTACAAAGTTCAGGCAAATACCGTCAAGCATGGCCCCAAAGAATGTTACTTCAGTTTCCGGATCTTTAAAGCCTTTCTTTTTAAAATAGTTGTATGTAATGGCCATAAAAGGTTGAAGCAGCTTCATTAGGTCTTTTTCGATAAGTTTGTAAACTTCGGGCTGGAACATGATCATGAAATATAGGCGCCAAAATTTAAAATCTGATTTGATGATTCGGAAAGTTTCATCAATCAGGAAATGAAGCTCATCATCTGTCAATACTCCATCTTTATTTGGATCGAAAGCTTTGGCGAATTCTTTGAATCCATCCATCATGATCTCAAGAATAAGTTCTTCTTTACTATCGAAATAGTTATACATTAGACCTTTTGAGATTTTTGCACTTGAAGCAATTTTTGAAATTGTAATGTTAGAAAATCCCTGCTGGGCTATAAGTTCAAGGGCAACTTTTCTGATTTGCTCTTTTCGCTCTTCCCTGATAACTTCGAATTGTTGTTCTGTTCGTGGTGCCATACCGTTTATTTATTAAGACTGAACGTTCAGTCAATGAATAAGTCTTATAAAAAGCGGCCTGCCGCTTCTTTGTTTTTGATTGAACGTTTGTTCAAAGATAAAACCTGAAAATATAAAAGTCAAGAAAAACCGCAAAAAATTTTAAAAACATGTTGAAAAATCATAATAATTGGTTTAAGCTAATATAGAGATAGAGCAATAAAAATAGGGTGATGGACAGCACAGCATTAATAATGCTGGAATCCATGCACCCTTTTGTTTGTAGAATAATGAATTACTCCAAATTATACATCAGGAATAAACCCTGAGGCTAAAAAGGATTAATATTCAGGAGCATCTTTATTGGCAAGTTGATATCGAAGCACTTCATATTCAACCAGATCAATGTTTTTTTGTAATTCTTGAAGACTGGTATATATTTCGACATTGCTTCTTTGAAATTTTCTTTCTAACCAGGTTCTTTTAAAATTCCCTATTTGATATTCTCCAGTGTAGAAAAGGCTATTTACAAAATCAGTTAATATTTTGTTCGCTCCGACTAGTAATAAAACCTCCTGACGATAGTTTTCGACTTGTTCCTGCAGCTTTATAAATCGGGGATCATAGGCACCTTCGATCATTGATCTATGGTGTATATCTGAATTTAGATCATAAATGTCTTTCTTACCGTTAAGTATTAAAGACTTGTAAGATTCGATCTTTTCGTTCAATTCATTATTCAATTGATGAACTTCAGAGATGTTACTTCTTGTCAGGGTGCTATCCATTAAAAGTGTCTGAATACTTTTTGTATAATAATCAGCTTCTTGCACCAAATCTTCATAGGCATAGACATTGCTTATTCTCCTGGAACTATTAATGTTTGTAACCGTTATAAAGCCAATAAAAAACAGACTGAAGATTGCCAAGGCAAGGTTAACAATCCTGTTTTGTTCTGATCTTATTATTTTAAAAAACAAAAATGGATAAAAGACCAGGAAAATCAATATCATGCTTAACCTTACAAATTCTCCGGCACCTGGCCAGTGCATAAGTTTAAACAGCATGGCAGCACTGGTTACAACAAAGGTTATAAAGCCAATTAAATAAATCAGAAAACTGATGGAAGACACTTTCAGACCTAAATCCTTTCGCAGATTTAGCAAAGCTGTAGGGAAAAATCCCAGGATCAAAACTATAAAACCAAAAAATAAAATTAGACTAGCTCCGGCAAGGTGCCACATCTTCATTACCAAACCGACAGCTAAAAGTATGCTGCCAATAATGGCCATTACATTCATAAATTTTTTCATCACTTTAAGATTAAGTTTAACATAAAAGATTGTTGCTTCCTGAATATCTTTTAATCCGTTAAATCCTATCTTACTAAATACTTCTTTATATGCATGTTTATAATCAAGACCACAATCGATCTTGTATTCAATTTCGCAGCAAATATGATCCAACAAATCATCAGCCAAATGTGAATAGTGAATTTCCTGGCCTTTAATTTCTTGCTCAATCTGCAATATCTGTTCTTGGTCTAAGGTGTACATAAACCTAAAGATGCATTAGGCCTGAACAACAGGCTGAGGGTATTGATAAACTCATTCATCTCCGATAGTTTCTCGGAAGTCTTTTTTGAACCTTTTGGTGTGAGTTTATAGTAAATCCGATTGCGATTGTTCACAACCTCTTGCTCGGTTATTACAGTCCCATCTTTTTCAAGTTTGTGCAAGATGGGATAAAGTGCCCCGAATGTCAAGGCGATTTTCCCCTGGCTGACTTCTTCAACCTTTTGGGTGATTTCGTAGCCGTACATTCGCCCATTTTCTTTTAAAAGTTTCATCACAATGGGCTTAAGTGATCCTTTTAGCAATTCTGCCGATATTTTATTTTCCATATATATAAATAACTTATATATTACAAATATATTATATAATGTAAAGAAAAAAAATCCAAAAGAACTAAGCAGGAAGCACAAGGCTGGAAATTAGCAGTATAAATTGTGGTGCGAAACATATACTACTCAATAAATCCCCATAGAAACATAGAGGTGCAGAGGAATACAAGTTCAAAACCGGAAGTTGATATTTTGAGCTTTTAAAGTGGGTAAATAAAATCCATGTAGAAAGTTTATCGGATTTAAACCCGGATTATGTATTAGAACTTCGTTATGAAGGTTGAAAGTGCAAAAATAGAAGGACTTGGTGAGATGAATCATAGCACCGTTATGGTGCTTCGAAAGAAGTAAGTGAAACGACTTATATTGAAGCAATTTCAATATGTAATAGATTTTCTAATGCATATTCCGGATTAAAAATGTTTAATATCCAAAACCGAACACAGCATGTCCAATATAGGACAAAACCACATTCAATATTCAAAGCGCCCAATTCCCCTTCTCTTTAATGTGTACCTTTGGTTCAATTCTACTTTATACCTACCCTAGGCTGTTCCTCAAGCCCCTAAAGGGTAGGTCCAAAGCACTTTTCCTTCAGGTATCCAGACATCCACCTATTTAGCAACATACCAATTCAATATTCTAATATCTACATTAATCCTCTGTGTGGCATAGAAATTGCCTTTTATTTTTAAATTTGTAAAAGGATATATTGCATTTTATGGAAAACAATCAGATTAAGCCAAACAACGGTTTAGGATTGGGAATTGCCGGACTAGTTCTTGGTATCACAGCAGTTATAGCTTCTATTTTTGCCTGCTTATCGATGCTTGGGTTAGTTCTGGGAATTTTAGGCGTGGCATTAAGTACTGTTGGTTATACACAAGCTAAAAAAGTAGGTGCAGAACAGAATCTGATTTTAGCGGCCATCGTGCTTTCGATTTTAGGAACAGGATTGGCCATGTATAATTTGACTACCTCAATAATCAAGGTTGGAAAAGTTCCATGGGAGCAGGTTGGAAAGGATATTGAGAGAAAAATCGATGAAAATGCTGAGGATTTTGGAAAAGCTTTCGAAGAAGAATTTGAAAAGGAATTGGGAGGAAGTTTGGAAGATGTGCTCAGAGACCTTGAAGATGACCTTGATGATGAGTTTGACAGTTTGGAAGATAGTCTTGACAGTTTGACAGATGAAGAAAAAGCAAGGAAGTTAGGACGTGCAGCTGGAAGGGCTTTAAAAGGATTTGTGGATGAACTTGTCGATTCAACTGAAATTAATATTACGATAGAAACTAATTGAATCGAGAACAAATTATTTATCGGAAGATTAACCTGATTTTTGCCGGGATTATGATATGCATATTCATCTATTCCGGCATTTTCGCATATATTCCCCAGCAACCATTTATTCCTTCATTTCATAAACTTTTAACCGGAGAATCATCTTTAAGCACAGGATTGACCAGAAGTTTTATGGCTATTATGCGGTTTGATTTTAAATTAGCAAGGTATTACAATCCACAAGGACCCGCGATTTTTTTGTTTTTCTTTTTGCAATTGTGTATGCGCTTGTTTTTATATAGCTTTATACCGAAGAATTTTTATACCGTTAAAGAAATTCTAACCTTGGATCTTATTCTGTCTATAGGTATGTTTTTATTTTTCTTTGAACCTTTTATCAGGTATACTTTTAATTACTAAATGGTTAAAGAACTTATATAAAATATATTTGTTTACCCAATTAAAATATTGTAGAGGTAAAAATTTGAATTAAAACTTGGTTTTATAGGTACTTAATTAAAACATTTATTATGACAAAACGCCAGTATTTGGTAGCAGCAATTGCCTCCTTGCTTATCATTTTAGTGTCTGTAGGGTTGCACACCTTTTTTGCAGGAATGAAAGAAGAAGTAAAACAGAAACGCCCTCCTGTTATGCTGCGAAAAGTGCAATCTTCAATCGTTGAATACCAAGATTCAAAAGCAAAGATAACCTCAAATGGGCGAGTAGTAAGTCAGCAGTCTATAGATGTTATTTCAGAGGTGCAGGGAAAAATTTTACCTGGGGAGATTTCTTTACGCAAAGGCAGTACCTTTAGAAAAGGTGATATTTTAGTCAGGATTTATAGATCTGATGCTGAATATGCACTTAATGCAAAAAAGAGTTCTTTTCTAAATTCTTTAGCAGGTGTTTTACCTGATCTTAGAATTGACTATCCAAACAGTTATACTAGTTGGGTGGACTTTTTTGAATCGGTAAAAATTACCGAAGACCTACCCAAAATTCCCAACACAGAATCAAGTCAGGAGAAAATATTCTTATCAAGTAAAGGTATTTTGAGAGATTATTATTCGATTAGATCTGATGAGGTTAGACTCAAGAAATATACTATTTACGCCCCTTTTGATGGCTCGGTTCAACAAGTGAACCTTGAACCTGGATCAGTGGCTAATCCGGGCAGCCGGATTGCAAGCATTATCAGAACAAACCAGCTCGAAATTGAAGTCCCCCTTGAAATTGATGAAGCAGAATGGGTAAATATTGGGCACAAAGCAAAAATTTTCAATGATAGTGGCAAGGAAATTGGCTTAGGTCAATTGGTGCGCAAATCTGCCTTTGTTGATCCAAATAATCAGTCTATTAATGTTTATGTCAAGGTGCTGCCCGGTTCATCTCAGGTTTATTCAGGACAATACATGAAGGTACAGTTTGATGGTATGGTTTTACAGCATGCTATGGAAATACCAAGAAATGCAGTTTTCAACAATAATATCGTCTATGTAGTTGACAGTGGTTATTTGGTAAAACGTGAAGTGGAAATTCTTAAAGTCGATCAACAAACCCTCTTTTTCAGAGGATTAGAAGAAGGGACTGAAATTGTCACACAACCTTTGACAGGGGTTAATGCTAGTATGGCTGTACAAACGGAATTTTCCAAACCACCACGAACGAAAAATGATTCTACCCAAGCAACCAGTCAGATTGCAAATTAGAATTACCTGCAAAACAAATGTAATCGAATGAGAAAATTAGTTACCACATTTATACAATTCCCCTTCTATGGCAACCTGATCATTTTCGTTCTGGTATTAGGCGGGATATTAGGTGCCAGCCGAATGAAGCAGTCCTTTTTTCCTGAAATGCGCAGCAGGAATATCTATGTTTCTGTGGCGTATCCGGGAGCTTCGCCTAAAGAGATGGAAGAAGGTATTACTGCCAGGATAGAGGAAGCTGTTCGAGGACTTGTTGGGATTAAAGAAATTAATTCTACATCATCTGAAAACTTTGCCAGGGTGGAGATAACCTCTACTGGCGAGTATGATATCGATGTTGTTTTACAGGATGTAAAGAATGCAGTGGATGGCATAAGTTCAATGCCAAGCGCTGCAGAGCGTCCAATAGTTTATAAGCAGAGAACAACCACACCTGTAATGCGGCTTGGACTTGTTGGTAAGGATGTTGACCTTATCACCATAAAAGAATATGGTCAACAGATAGAAGATGACTTCAGGGCATCAGGAGTTATGTCTCAGATAAACATTTTTGGATACCCGGCATTGGAGATTTCTGTTGAAGTGAGTGAAGAGGATCTATTAAGGTACAATCTTACTTTTACTCAAATTCAAAGAGCAATTGCCCAAAACAATACGGATATTTCAGCTGGTCAAATCAAGTCTGAGGACGAAGAAATCCTTATCAGAAGTCGAAAAAGATCCGTAAATCCAAACGAAATAGCTGATATCGTTATCCGGGCCAATGAGGATGGGAGCCTTCTTCGAATCAGAGATGTTGGCATTGTTAAAACAAAATTTGCCGATGTTTCCAATTATATGTCATTAAATGGTCAACAGAGTGTTGGTTTTTTTATTTCAAAACTGGTGGATGAGGACCTTAAAGAAATATCAAAATACACCCGGAAGTATGTACAAGAATTTAACGACACACATGAGAAGTTAAAATTACGTATCACCTTTGATTTTCTCACTATGTTAAAGGCAAGGTTAAGCCTTTTAATCAATAATGGAGTGTTTGGTTTATTCCTTGTAGTCCTTGTATTGGGTTTATTTCTGAGCATTCGTCTTTCATTTTGGGTAGCCTTTGGTATTCCGGCATCTTTTCTGGGCATGTTCTTAATTGCTCCAATGTTTGGTATAACCATAAACATGATCTCCTTGTTTGGTATGATCCTGGTAGTTGGTATACTGGTTGACGACGGAATTGTTATTGCAGAGAATATCTATGCCCATTTTGAAATGGGCAAAACTCCACGTAAAGCTGCTGTAGATGGTGCTCTTGAAGTGCTACCTGCTATACTGACTTCTGTAACAACTACAATAGTGGCATTTGTACCATTACTACTTGTAACCGAGGGAGGAATGGAGCGAATGCACCAAATGGCATTTGTGGTCATAGCAAGTTTGAGTTTCTCGCTTGTCGAAGCTTTTTTGGTCTTGCCCAGTCATATCGGTCATGATTATATATTGCGTTCTAAAGATGCCAAAGGCTTGAGCATGGATATAAGAAGGATCCTTGATAAAGGGATAGCCATTATTCGCGATAATATCTATGGTAAATTATTAAATTTTGTTGTTACATGGCGAATAGTAATGGCATTGCCTGTTGTCTTTGGTATTTGGGCAATATCTATTGGATTGTTGCGGGGTGGAATAATTCAACAAACATTTTTCCCTGTTGTACAATTCGATTTTTTTAATGTCGAAGTTGCATTCACACCTGGATCTGGAGAAAAACAGACCATGGAGTACCTTAAGCATTTTGAAGAAGCTGTTTGGGAAGTCAATGATGATTTAATGGAAGAACAATGGGAACATCTGGTAAAAAAGAAAGATACATCAAATATCATTCAATATACTTTTCTTTCGCTGGGAAGTGCATTCAACGGTGTTGAAAATGGAGCTCATGCCGGTAACGTTGGTGTGATGCTAAGGGATATGGATAAAACTGGTATAAGTGCCTCAGATGTTGCCAGAAGAGTAAAAGAAAAAATAGGACCTGTTCCAGAGGCGCAAAAATACTTGGTTGGCGGAAGCAACAGGTGGGGAAAACCTGTATCAATTAGTTTGTTGGGCAAGGATTTAAATGAACTCGAACAGGCTGGGATTTTTGTACTGGAGCAAATGAAAGACATGAACCAATTGAGCAATGTTATCCAGACTAATGCTGCCGGAAAGCGTGAGGTTTTACTAGAACTCAAACCTAAAGCTTATATGCTGGGGATGGACCATGCAAGTATTAGCCAGCAGGTTCGGCAAGGATTTTTTGGAGGACAGGCACAAAGGCTTCAGGAAGGCAAAGATGAACTGCGTGTTTGGGTCCGGTATCCTAAAAGTGACAGACTTAGCCTTGGGCAGGTTGAGAACATGAAAATAAAAACCGCATATGGCGAATTTCCGCTGAGTGAATTGGCTGATTATAGAATTGAACGTGGACCCGTAAATATTAAACGTTATAACATGTCACGAGAGATCCGGATTGAATCTGACCTGACCGATCCGTATGACCCGGTTCCACCTATTTTGGAAAAAATAGATAAAAAAATCATTTCTGAAATGCAACAATTGTACCCTGGAGTAAAAATCGAGGCCCAAGGGCAACAGCGTAGCAGTAGGGAGTCTATGGCAGAATTGGTATTCTATTTTATTATGTCCATTATTGTTATTGCCATAATTATCATGATCCATTTCAAGTCATTTTCACAAGCCATAATCATCCTCTTGATGATACCATTATCGTGGTTTGGGGCAAGCTGGGGACATGGACTACATAACAATCCGGTTTCGATACTTAGCCTTTGGGGCATGATTGCCCTGTCTGGTGTTATCATTAACGATGCAGTGGTCTTTCTTTCGAAATATAATTTGTGTTTACGGGAAGGGATGAAAGTCAAAGACGCAATTATTACATCTGGTTTGACAAGGTTCAGGCCGATTATATTAACAACACTAACTACAACAGTTGGGCTGTATCCTATTATATTTGAGAAAAGCTTTCAGGCACAGTTTCTTAAACCAATGGCCATAGCATTGGCTTATGGAGTACTATTTGGCACCAGCTTTATCCTGATTTTCTTTCCTGCCCTTATCATGTTTTTAAATGATATCAGGATTTTTATCAAATATATCTGGACTGGGCAAAAACCAACCAGGGAATCGGTAGAGAAGGCAGTACTTTATATGAAACGCGAACAGGAAAAACTGGATTAAGATGAGATTTACACTTTATATATTATTACTTGGGATTCCTGTATTGAATTGGGCTCAGGATTCTCTAAGTATTGAAGATGCTATTGTTCTGGGATTACAAAATAATTACCAGATACAGATAAGTAAACTTGAAGAAGATATTGCTGCAAATAATAATTCATGGGGCAAAGCTGGTGCTTTTCCTACAATTAACCTGAATGTCCAGGGTAAGGGAACATCTTCAGAATATCTTGGATCTTCAATCCCGGGAGCCCCAACAACAGCAGAGGTATCAGAAGCACAATCGTTTATTGTTGGTGGAGAGGTTGCTTTAAGCTGGGTTGTTTTTAATGGTTTCAGGGTCCGTACTACCAGAGCGCAGTTGGCCGATATCCAGGAGCAAAGCGAAGGAAATGCTGCCATAATTGTTGAGAATACACTTCAGGGTATTTTGCTTGCCTATAACCTGGCTTTGCTTCAGCAGGAATCACTTGATGTATTGAAAGAAGTGCTGAAACTATCCAGGGACCGATATCAATATATTCTGGATAAAAAACAATTTGGCAGTGCAGTAACTTTTGATGTTTTGCAGGCAGAGAGTAGTTATCTGACAGATTCTGCAAATGTGTTAAAGCAACAGATAAACCTGCAAAACTCTATTCGTAATTTAAACCTGGTTTTGGCTGCTCCAGTTGAAAATGTTTATTTTCTCAGTTCAAGTTTTACCATGGCTGATCAGGAGTTTATTCTTGCAGACCTTTTGGCAAAACTCGAAAGCGACAATAAAACACTGAAGAACCAGTACATCTATCAGGAAATTCTTAAGAAGAATGTCAAACTCAACCAAAGCCAGTTGTACCCTTTCATCAACTTTTCGGCTGGTATTAACCAGGGAATGGAAGGCAACTACTATGATTACAGCGATGGCTCATGGGGCGACAGATACAGCTACAATGCCATGTTGGTGCTGTCATGGACACTCTCTGATGGAGGAAATGTAAAAAGGGCTATAAAGAATGCTAAACTCAACGAACAGATTGGTGAGTTACAGATTGATCAGATGAAGCAGACCTTATATAACCAAATATTTTCTACCTATTCGGAATATAATGTGCGTAAACAACTTAAAAATGTCTCGATTAAAGGGGAGGAAAGTGCGAAACTTAATCTTCAGATTGCTGATGAAAAATATCGTTCAGGTGCAATTACTTCTTTCAATTTTAGGGATATACAGATTGTTTACCTGAATGCTGCGCGGGAAATGCTCCAGGCCAATTTCGATCTGGTCCAGACGTATACAGAATTGCTTCGGCTTACTGGTGGAATTATTACAGAATATTCTAATTAATGTAAATAAGTTTGTGTGGAATTCGTTCAATTTCAATAAATTCGATACTTTATTCACCAAATTCAATTAAATACCATGAAACGGATCCATATTCTATTATCAGCACTTTTTTTGTCAACTTTTGCTATTTCTCAGGACTGTGATGTTTATATACCCAATGAAGTGGGTACCGAACTAGAACTAACACATTACGACAAAAAAGGGAAAGTTACAGGCATTTCAACGCAAACTGTAAAGGAAATAAATGAAGTTGAGGGCGGTATCGAATATCATGTTCACCAGTTATATACCGACGAAAAGGGCAAAGACCCTATGGAAGCAGATCTTAAATTTGAATGCAGTGGAGGGGTTTTCTATGTCGATATGGATGCTTATATCAACCAGGAACAAATGAAAGCCTATGAAGATATGGAAATGAAGGTAGAGACAACCGAAATGGGCTTTCCAGAAAAACCACAGGCAGGACAAACACTTGATGACGGTAATGTTACTATCAAAATCCTGGGACCAATACCTATAACAATGACTGTTGACATTGTAAACCGTCAAATTGAAGCTATTGAAGATGTTGCCACTCCAGCCGGAACTTTTAACTGTGTTAAAATTGTTGAAGATGTAAAAACAACTTTCGGCTTAAGTTATGAGATTCATACAATAAACTGGTACAGTCTTGGGGTTGGTACCGTGAAAAGCGAATCTTACAGAAAAGGTAAGTTGACCAATTCAAGCGTATTAACTGCGGTTAAGAAATAAAACTATTTTAAAAGGATAAAAAATAAGGGCATTTCATTCTTTGGGATGCCTATTTTAATTAGAAAAGTTCAACTCCCAAAATACTGATATCATCAAAAATTTTTGTGCTGCCCATAAGGATTCCTTGCTTAGAAATTATTGAATTAATATTCTTTTCGATGGAATCATCATTAAATATATTTTCTTCAATTTCACCTGTTCCAAAAGAGATGCCTTTCCCATCCATTAATTCAACCAGTCCATCGGTATAGCAGAGGATTTTTGCAGGTCCTTCAATAGTAATCGAACCTTTTCTGATCGTAGGGATTTCTTCCAACATACCAATACCGACACATCCCTTATCCAGATAGATAAGTTCGTTGATGTCTTTTCTATATAATATAGGCTGGTTATGGCCAGCATTGATATATTCAAGCTCACGGGTTTTGAAATTATACTTGGCAATAAAGAGGGTAATAAATTTCTCACCTTTGGCAGACTTAATCACTCGTTCATTTAGTTTTTCAACCAGTGCCGGAAGCGAAATCTCGTGTGAGAACAAAGCGCGCAAATTAGCCTGAAAATTAGACATGAGCAAAGCTGCTGAGATACCTTTTCCACTTACATCAGAGATACAAAAACCAATTTCATCTTTCCGCAATTCGAGGTAGTCATAATAATCACCTCCAACCTCAAGGTGAGGGTGATAAAATGCAGTCATATGTACCTGCCTGGTCCGTGGCAATGAGCTTTGGTCAGGTATGAGCATACTTTGCATTTTTGATGCCAGTTCCAACTCCTTACGCATAGCTTCTTGTCGCAGGCTTTCGTTAAATAGCCTGATATTCTCAATTGCTACAATAATAATATTGGAAAGTGTCTGGATAAAATTCAGGTGTTTAATGATTGGGCTTACCCCTTCTGTATCTTCATCAACATCACCAATAATTACAAAAGCAATGGGTGTGCCTTTATGCTGAACTGGCACTACAATATCATAAGTTCCTAACGGAGACTCATCAGTATTGTTCCAGTCAAATGAGATTTCTTCATATCGTAGTAAGTCGTGCTCTACATCAATGCGTTCCACAAAGGATTCGTCATATCCTTTGTTCAGGATGCATTTCCAGTTATCCTCAAGCTTAAAAAGGATAAGTTTGCCAATAAGCAAGTCGTTATGCAGCAGCTCAACATAACGTTTCAACAAGTCTTTCTGAGAAAGATTTTCGTTTATGGCCAAGGTAATATTGAGCAGAGCCTTAAGCTTAAAATTTGTTTGCTCTAACCGTTTTATTGCAGTATTCTTGGCCATACACTTCTTAAATTGGATTACGAGATAACCTAAAGTTAAGATTAAAAGCATGTATAGCCAAAAAAATATGGCTATACATATCAAATCTTTATTCCTTTACACGTTCAACATATGAATTGTCGCGGGTGTCTACTTTTATTTTTTCACCTTGCTCTACAAAAAGAGGAACGTTTACAGTAGCTCCTGTTTCAACAGTTGCAGGCTTCAGTGATGTCGAAGAAGCTGTGTCCCCTTTTACTCCAGGTTCAGTATAAGTAACCTCTAAAACAACATGGGTAGGTAATTCGCAAAGAAGAGGTGTTTCAGTATCAGCATGAAACACTATTTCAACGTTTTCACCCTCTTTTAAAAGTTGAGGAGCATTAATGAGATCTTTCTGTACGGGTATTTGTTCAAAAGTTTCGTTGTGCATAAAGTTGTATCCCATATCATCGCTGTAAAGGAACTGATAAGGACGTCTTTCAACACGTTGAACTTCAATCTTATGACCGGAAGAAAAAGTATTGTCCACTACTTTACCGGTTTTAACATTTTTAAGTTTTGTGCGCACAAAGGCTGGGCCTTTGCCTGGCTTAACATGTTGAAAATCAACGACAGCATACAAGTCGTTGTTAAACATGATTACCAATCCATTTCTTATATCTGCAGTAGTTGCCATAATTAATTTTAAAATTTCGAATACAAAAATACAAGTAAATTCCTAACAAGCACAAACCTACAGATTTTTATTAACTGAAAGGAATCCATAGGCGAATATTTCACATGAATTTCTTTTATTTTGATTGCTTTATTTGAAAAAGGATTGCTTTATCGAAGGGAGTCCACAAGCTAGTTCGAATCCCTGTTTTTTTAAGCCCCTGGTTTACCCAGGAATTACAGGTATAAAAAAGATGGTAACTTTTATGTGCCAGATAGAATTTATCGTTGTGCGCATAGCTTACCCCTTTAATTTCGGCAAATCCATTATCAGGATTCTTTTTGAAACTTTCCCGAACATATCTTGTCAGGGTAATGTATTGTTCCTTTGTAAGATACACTTTTACAACACGTTCATTTTCTGAAACACTCAAATATGGGCTTACGTGCATGGCAGATTGTCCTTTTAAAAATGCAGCTGCGAAAGCAGTGCTAAAAGTCAAGTCGCCCCAGGTAGGCGTGTTGATATAAAAATCCTTATCGCCCCAACCTATGCCAATAAACTGGACAAATGGAGAAATCTGGTCATCAAATTTTAGGAATTTGTTCCAATTGGCAAGGGAGTCGGAATAGGGCAGGACAATATCCATATGTACACCATTGGTTGCCAGGTATACCGGGTAATTTGTTGTTTCAGTGGAATGTTTACGGTTTACCGGGATCAGGGAGAAAACCACAGCAATAAGAAAATAGAGCAAAACAAGCCCTATGCATGAGAATACAGTATATTTTAGAAATTTATATGCCAGGCGAAGAGTTTTCAAAATGCATACTCCTTTTTGATGATGGAATATACTCAAAAAAGGCTTATTCCCAGCGGATGGATTTTTTAACATTTTTATACTGGACCAGTTCGCATTTGACCGATCCAACAATAAGGTCAAACTCGATTAATACCGGAATCCTGTTTTCATCGGCAGTCAACCAAAAAGACATGTCGTCTTCTGATTTGAAGATCCTGCCTGGCTCAACAACAGGGTCAAAACGGTGGCAGCGCACCTTGCCGAATTCTGTTTTAACAGTTTCTTCTCCTTTGTACCTCAAGTGAAAAGGGAAAATTTCATCTGAAAAATAAGTGATAAAATTCACAACATCTCCTTTTTTGAGCGTGTCAATATTTATACTCCTTAGAAAGTATAATGAAGAAACCATGTCCAGGGTACCTTTCGGAACTACTTGTTTTCCCGATTTTTGACTATATACACAGGTGTCATTGGGCAAGAAATTAACCTCATTGTAATATTTATATCCTCCCTCGCTAATGTCCCTGATAGCTTTGTATGGTAGTCCACTTTCCGGGTCAAAATAACTTTCGTAAGAGTCCTCTACAGGGAACAGACTTTTTGTTAGTCCGGTAGTGGTAGCAAAAACCCGGGCATGAAAAGTAGGCGTTTCATCCAGCATTCTTTCTTGCAACGAAATAGTTGCATTTCCACCATTTATAAATCCATAGTGCAACAGGTAGACTAGTTCTTCTCCACTTCTAAAATGAGTTGAGGATTTCCGTGCTGGTTGTTGAGGCGGGCTGCTAAATACAATGTGAACTAATACTATCAGTCCTGCTAAGACGACTATCTTCCTTCTCATGTCTGATTCTTTTTAAAGTGTATGACAAGAATTGAGCCAAATTAATTATAAATGAAGTAATCCTGTATATCTTGTAAAAAGACTAAGTTATAAAGTTAGAGAGTAAAAAGTATATTTTTCTGCCAAATGGTATTTATTAATCCGTCAAAATAAAGGAGATATCATTATTTTTTCTCAGGAAACAATATATTCTTCTTTGAAGTAGTGGTAATAAAATCTTTCAGGTAGAAAGGTTCAAAGTAAGCCACATCTTCAAATTTTTTCTCCCTTAATTTTTGAGTGGCCATCAAACCCATATTTTGAGCGGTGTGTTTAAAACCATCAAAATAAATTGCGTTGCGATGGGTGATTATTTCTTTTGTTTTAGTCGCTCCTTCGCCAAAAAAGACTACCGGTTTTTCATCTAGATATTCAACAAATGACTGTTCATCAACCACTATGGCTTTTATATCTTGTTTAAGGGTAAAATCAGAATGGTATAAAGCTGAATAGACTTCCATACGTCGGGCATCCAGCATTGGGGCAAAATAATAGTCATTGAGCTTTTGCTTATCCAAGAATTCATGAGGAACTCCCGAACACATACTTTGTAATGTAGATACCGAAATTAACGGCTTTCCACTTCCATAACACATTCCTTTAGCTGTAGATACACCGATCCTCAAACCAGTATACGAACCAGGTCCCCTGCTTATTGCTATGGCATCGAGATCATTAACGGTTAGGGAGGCTTTTGACATTACCTCTTCAATAAAAGGAGCCAACTGCACAGCGTGCGAGCGTTCGTTGCCCGATTCCTTTAGGGCAACAATCTTTTCACCTTCCATAATAGCTACAGTGCAAACATCTGTAGCCGTATCAATGCATAATATTTTACTCATATCGGGTGCAAATTTAATTTGAAAGAAAACAAGAATGTAATTTTTTCGGGAAAAAGTGTTGATGGAATTTTTATAAGCGGCTCTGGGTTAATATTTTTCTTGCTTTTTTAGTTTTGTGGCATTGGCTACGGTTTTATCCCATTTTTCCAATTCCTCATTACAATCAGAGATTTCCTTCCCTTTGCAAAATCCTAGAATCACATGTGTTTAATAGTTTCTATTTCTTTTTTATTCAGTAATTGCCCAATGTATTAATGATTCAATAATACTTTGGAATGTTAATAGTAAAATAGCCCAGGGGAATGAGCACTTGCTGAGTGTAGAAAATCGATTTTCGAAAATAACTGTTGATAGATTATTCATAACTCCAGGCCGTGGGTGTTAATTATTCTTTTTCAATTGACGAAATTTGCAGCTTATAAATTATATTAAATGGCTGCGGAACATGTGGTTGAGTTTGATTTCGGACAGGTAAAATTGCAGCGCAACAAGCGCTCAAAATACCTGCGCTTGAAGGTACATCCTGAAAAGGGTGTAGTTGTGTGCATGCCTTGGAATTTGAGCGAAAAAGATGCTATTGATTTTGTAATTCGTAAACAGGACTGGATTAAAAAAAGCCTGGCGAAAACCCAAAAAATCACCAATAGGTATACACATTTTGGTTCTGAAACAAATTTCAGAACCCGATACCATACATTAAGTTTGCAAGAGCATAAAAAACAGACATTAAAATATGATTCGAAAGGTGGTCTACTAAAGGTTTTTTATCCCGAGGGTGTTGATGTAAAAAATGAAAGAGTGCAGGCTTTTATCAGGCATGCATTGATTGAGGCAATGCGCTATGAAGCTAAAAAATACTTGCCCAAGCGCACCCAGGAACTCGCAGATGCTCATGGGCTTCGTATAGGAAAAATATCTGTTCGGAACAATAAGTCGAGGTGGGGCAGTTGTTCCGGCAAAAACAATATAAGCCTTAATATACAATTGATGAGGCTCCCTGATGAATTATGTGATTATGTGATTTATCATGAGTTGGCTCATGTTAAGGTAAAACAACATGGAAAGCCTTTTTGGGATTATTTGGAAACTTTGCTGCCCGGTGCAAAAAAACTGGACAAACAATTGAACCAATACCACCTTACTTATTGGTAACACAATTAATTCAAGGGTACAACTTCATGGACCAGGTCCCAGGTCAATCCCTGGTGTACAAGAACTGCATTTACCCCCAGGTTTGTCACATCATCGATGTTGCGCATTTCATCATCAAAAAACACCATATTTTCGAAATCAATACCTGTAGTGTGCTGTAGCTGCTGAAAGTGTTCTATTTTACTGCCCGGATATATTTCTTTATGGTTAAAAAAGTGGTTGATCCCAAACAAATTCAATAATTCATTGGCCCACGCGGGCTCATGGGTCCTGGAGGCGATGGCTATCTTATAGCCTCTCTTATGTAAAATTTCAATGATTTCACGAACCTCTGGAAAAAGAAAAATAATGCTGCCATTTGAGTCTACAACATGCCCACCATCTTTTCTGTAGGGAGGATAAGTATGATCGCACCAAGTACCTCCGGCATTCCATAAAGTGAAGTCTAAATCAAAAACGATTAATTTCATGCTGAAACTTTGAATAGAAAGAGAATTACTTAAATAACTTTGGATAAAACGGATTTCTTAAGAAAAACCTTGGCAGATTTTACAATGCCAGCAGCATCGATACCACAATCACGCCATAATTCTGCTTGGGTACCGTGTTCAATAAACTTGTCGGGGACACCGAGTATTTTAACACGAGACAGGTAGTCATTGCTGCACATAAACTCCAATATGGCACTTCCAAAACCTCCCACAACTGTTCCGTCTTCAATTGTAATGATATGGTGGTGTTTTTTAAAGATCTTATGCAATTGCTCTTCGTCAAGAGGTTTAACAAAGCGCATGTCGTAATGGGCTACATCAATATTTTCTTTCTTAAGCTCTTTGGCAGCTTCTTTGGCTTGTTGACCAATGGTGCCAATAGATAAAATAGCCAAATCGCCTCCTTCGGATATTTGTCTGGATGTTCCTGGGACAATTTCTTCCATAGGCGTTTGCCAGTTTTCAAGCACACCCCGTCCACGTGGATACCGGATTGAAAACGCACCATATTTGCCTAGCTGAGCTGTATACATCAGGTTTCTAAGTTCGGCCTCATCCATAGGGGCAGAAACAGTCATGTTGGGTATTGAGCGCATAAAAGCCAGGTCAAACACCCCATGGTGTGTAGGACCGTCGGCGCCGACCAATCCACCCCTGTCGAAACAGAAAACAACATTCAGCCTTTGAAGAGCTACATCGTGAATGATTTGGTCATAGGCCCTTTGGGCAAATGAGGAATATATATTGCAGAACGGAATAATACCTTGAGATGCGAGTCCAGCGGAAAAAGTAACGGCATGTTGTTCAGCAATGCCAACATCAAAGGTCCTCTCGGGCATTTCGTCCATCATTATTTTGAGAGAGCAGCCTGTTGGCATGGCTGGAGTTATACCTACAATCTTTTCATTCTTTTTTGCAAGTTCCAATATAGTATTGCCAAATATGTCCTGATAAAGTGGTGGCTGTTCTTTATCATATTCAACCTTTAAAATTTCACCGGTTTCCTTGTCAAATTTTCCTGGTGCATGGAACTTGGTCTGGTTCTGTTCTGCCTGTAGGAATCCTTTGCCTTTTTTGGTCAATACATGCAGAAGTTTCGGACCAGGTATGTCTTTTAAGTCTTCCAGAAGTCTGACAACATGCAATACATCATGCCCGTCTATTGGTCCAAAATACCTGAAGTTTAAAGATTCAAACAGGTTGCTTTGCCTAAGCATGGCAGATTTTATACCGTTTTCTAATTTTTGGGCATATTCCCTGGCATGAGGGGTTATTTTATTGATCTTGCCCAATATTTTCCATAAATCGTCTTTAACCTTATTATAGGTTCTGGATGTAGTTATATCAACAAGATATTCTTTAAGTGCACCAACATTGGGATCTATGGCCATATTGTTATCGTTGAGGATAACCAGCAGGTCGGTATTTGCCGATCCGGCATTGTTCAGTCCTTCAAGGGCCATTCCTCCGGTAAGTGATCCATCTCCAATAACCGCCGCAACATTTCTTTTGATACCATTTTGTTTATCGGCTTCAGCAATACCCAATGCGGCAGAGATTGAAGTCGAAGAATGCCCAACTCCAAAGGCATCATACTCACTTTCCGACATACTTGGGAAACCGCTTATACCTCCATACTTTCTATTGGTATGAAAAATATCCCGTCGTCCGGTAAGAATTTTATGTCCATAGGCCTGATGGCCTACGTCCCAGATTATTTTGTCAAATGGAGTGTTGTAGACATAATGCAAGGCAACAGTAAGTTCAACCACACCTAAGCTTGCGCCAAAGTGACCTGGATTACATGAAACAATGTCAACAATAAATTGCCGCAGTTGTTTGCTTACATCCACTAGTTCTTCAATCTTAAGCTTTTTAAGATCTTCTGGCGAATTGATACTATTTAATAATTCAAACGATACAGGCATTACATCTCCCTAAACCTTAATATCCAATATTTTGATGGAACAAACATCGCATTATAGCTGCAAAGTTAATAATTAATCTTTAGAACTATTGAGCACATTTAACACTTGTTGTAATTTCGTCATACAATAAATACTAAGAAATGAACGATATATTATTTAGACTGGCACGATTTAAGTTTCTTTAACACCTTAGATTGCCTATACTCGTTAATTATACGAAAAAAACAACATAATTGGATAACAATTTTAAAAAGAAGATAATGAAACCAGGAATTACGAGACTATTAGTTGTATCAGGTATATTTTTTGCATCTTGTGCAGCTCCAAAAATATATGATGAAACTGTTACACAAAAAGAAGGTTGTGCCCGGGAAAGGGATGAACTTTTAAAAGAGAACGAACAGTTAAAGGTTTCTAATACGGAATTGGGAGCCAAGGTTGGGGTATCTGAAAAGGAAATTGAGCGGATACAAAAAAACCATGCCGATGAGGCAGAGGAGATGACCCGGTTAAAATCTGAATACAACACCCTCAACAAAAGATATAATGAACTTCAGGCAACGCATCAGGCTTTGGTAAGTGGCAGTGATACTGAAGCCAGGAAGATGATGGGGCAGCTGGACAAGACACAGCAGGAGCTGTATGCCAAAGAGGACCAGTTGAATATGCTTTCCCAAAAATTGGATGCAGAGCGAAGAGAGCTTGAAAAACTGTCATCTGAACTAGAATCCAGGAACAAGCGATTGTCTGAACTGGAAAGGATGCTGGCACAAAAAGATGAAGCTGTCAATGCATTGCGCAGGAAGGTTAGCGATGCCTTGTTAGGTTTTGAAGGGCAGGGGCTAACAATTACCAAGAAAAACGGTAAGGTATATGTATCTTTAGATGAGAAATTATTATTTAAAAGTGGCAGTACAAATGTAGATGCAAGGGGTGTTTCAGCACTAAAAAAATTGGCGGCTGTTCTAGAACAAAACAAAGATATTAATATAACCATCGAAGGACATACAGATGATGTTCCTGTAGTTTCTGGTTCTGCATTAAAAGATAACTGGGACCTTAGTGTTAAAAGGGCTACTGCGATTATTCGGATTTTATTGGACAATTCAACGATTAATCCCAAAAGGTTAACAGCCAGTGGGCGCGGCGAATTTTTACCAGTCGATCCTTCAAAGACAGCAGAAGCCAGACAAAAAAACAGAAGGACAGAAATAATCCTGACTCCAAATCTGGATGAAATCTTTGATATCCTTGAAAACAATTAAGCATATTCGATGGGTGCAGTGACTTGAATCTCTGTACCCTCATTTTTAGATGATCGTATGTGGATTTGCCCATTGATAAGGGAAAGCCTTGAGTTTATATTTTGTAGCCCAATGCCGTTTGCTTTTTCAAGATTATGTGGGCTAAATCCGATACCATTATCAATAACTATAAGCACAAGTTGATCATCCAATTGTTCTAATTCAATATGGATTTTAGTAGCCTTGGCATGTTTCAGAATATTATTGATGAGTTCCTGTAAAATTCGGTAAAAGCCAATCTCAATGGAGTCGTGATATCTTTTATCTTTTTCAACTAATTCACCCGTATTAAAGGTTATTTCAGCACATTTGGTTTCTAAAACACGTCTTAGTAAATCACGACACGCAGGAGCCAATCCACTTCTGACAAGTACTCCGGGCATTAGGTTATGAGATATGTCCCTGACTTCATTTGTAGCATCGTTTAAAACTTTAATTGCTTTCTCGATGGTCTGTGATGTTTCTATATCCAATCCTTTAAAACCAGCCACATCGCCAATATATAGCTGTGACACCGAAAGCAAAGGGCCAACACTGTCGTGCAAGTCGCCGGCAATTCTTTTTCGCTCATCTTCCTGGGCTTTAAGCACAGCACTAAACTGTTTCTTTTGCTCTGCTGTTATTGTATTCATTACTAAGGTTTTATTTTTTGCCTTATAGTAGAAAACAATAATTATTGAGATGAGTGTAGACAAGATTATTAATGTTATTAAAATAGCAGTTTGTGTCCTTTTTTGATCCCTTTCACGTTCAAGTTTTAATATTTCATTATCCTTTTTTTCGGTTTCATATATTTTTTCCAGTTCTGCAATCTGCTTGCTTTTCTTCAAGTTATATAGCGAATCTTTGAGGGATACATAACTCTTGTAATATTTTAAGGCACTATCGGGTAAATGCATCAGGTCAAAGGTTTCGTACAAATATTCATATGCATCCATAGTCTTGGTAAGGTTCTTTAATTCTTTTATAACCTCAAAAGCCCTTCTTTGATACTCAAGAGCCTTCTTAAAATTGTCTTGTTGGGCATAAACTTTACCAATTTCCATTAATGTAATAGAATACCCCATCTTGTAGTCCAGATCCATTTCAATTGTGAGTGCCCTATGATAATAATCCAATGCTTTATCATAATCACCCTTTAAATAATATATTTCACCAATATTGCTTAGTGGTCTTGCCTGGCCAAATTTTTCACCGATTTTTTCATATATCTGCAAGGACCGTTCAAAATTAATCAGGACCGAATCGAATAATCCCAGGTAATAATAAGAAATGCCAATGTTGTTATAGGTTAGAGCCAACGATCCTGACATGTTCAACTTCTTTTTAATGGGTATGGTCTTCTGGTAATAAAATATAGATTGTTTATAATCGTTTTGTTTGAAGAATAGCAAGCCCAAATTATTGTAACAACTGCTCAGCAATTTCTCAAAATGATTCTTTTCTAAAATCTCTAATGATTTAAAAAATATCTGACTGGCTTCATCATATTTCCCTAAATCAACCAACAACGCCCCAATATTAAGATTAGCATTTTCAGCATAATATTCATCATTATATTCAATGAAAATATCATGGGCATTTTGAGATTCCTGAATACCTTGTTCCAGCTTGCCAAGACGTCCAAGGACTACTCCTTTGCCCATCCGGATTCTACCCTCATTGTACCGGTCATTTGTTTTTAAACTAAGATCAAGGGCTAAGTTGGAGTAATATAGCCCACTATCAGGATCTTCCAATAATTCGGTGATCAGGTTAACATAGAGCCCATAAACCGTGGTGTCATGCGTGGATTCTATCAAATGAAGAAGTGAATCTACTTTGGATGCGTTGGCTGTTTGACAGAAAAATGCACCAATCACAAAAACAATACTATATGCATAATGCCGCATAGGTTAACTTGCAATATAATGAAGCTCTATTGTTTGATTGGCTTACTAATATAAATAAAAATGAAGTTAGAACCTGATCCTTTAGTAATATTTATTAGGTTCATAAAGAGAAAGTATATCATTAAAATACAACAAAAAAACTCAAAAAGGAAGATATCTTTGATATTTTCCCTTTTGAGTTTAGACACTAAAAATTCCGAAATGGCGAGCTCTTCCTATAATGCTTTTGTTGAGCCTGAGCCAACAGCATTTGCATTTACAAGAGGATTTCCCTTATAATAAACATCGCCACTACC
>JBNKPU010000013.1:0-7099 GCA_050295515.1 Bacteroidales bacterium
TATAATGGAGGATGAATACAAGTCGACAAATTTCACAGTGGATATTTCTGAACAGGTAAACGGAACCTACCTGCTCGATCTGGAAGTTAACGGCAAGAAACAGCATTTTACCATTATTAAACAGTAAGCTATGAGACGGATACAACTATTATTCCTATATATTATTATTTCAAGCTCTATTTTGGCCCAGAAATCCGGGCTCAACAAAGCAAAAATCTTTGACCTGGTCCAGGTCCACTCCGGGTCCCAAACATACGAATACATTGCGCGTGACTATGTTACCCTGAATGCTGGGTTTGAATATAATGCCAGCACTACAGGGGCTACATTCAGTGCTGCTGTCGATGAAACACAAATCTATAAGTATTCCATCGATGAATTGGTCACTTCGGATGAAATTGCCAATCACCAAATTGATAAAAACCTTGACTATGGTTCGATTCCAGGTAGTTTTTCGGTTAATTCTTCCGGTAAGGCCAGCTATTCAATACCTATTTACACACCACCGGGTACCAATGGACTCTCACCCAACCTCTCGGTCACTTATACCAGTGAAAAGTTTATAGGTTTGTTGGGGATGGGGTGGTATTTATCCGGGCTTTCTTCTATACACAGGACCGGACTGGATTACCAACACGATGGTACAACCCAGGATGTAAAATTAACCACAGCCGACAAATTTGCCCTAGATGGAAACAGGCTAATATTGAAGTCGGGCAGGTATGGACTGACCGGTTCTACCTATGAAACCGAATACAGAAACTTTCTGAGTATCGAGGCCAAGGGTACATCCGGCAATGGACCTGCCTGGTTTGAAGTAAAGAGCCAAGATGGGACTGTAATTGAATATGGGCACATTGCCCCTGAAAATAAGCCCCAAAAGGTTATATCAGGGCAAAGCAGTGTTAGCAATTGGTTTATTTCTAAGGTTACCGATGTAAACGGAAACTATATCAAATATATTTACAAAACTACCGATTGGGGTGAGACTTATCTGGAATCGATTAAATATACAGGTAATAACACTGCCGGACTTGAGCCTTATAACGAAATAAAAATCCTGTATTCAGAGTCATCTGGATCTGATATTTCATACGTTGCAGGATATAAAGATGAACAAAAACTGATAATACGTAAAATTCAGGTGTATGCTTTTGATAAAAAACTCAGGGCGTACGAATTTAAATATAGAGGGCAATACGGTAATGAATTTTTATCGGAGGTTGTTTTCTCAAATGAAAATGGTGAACAGCTCAACTCAACCATAATAGAATGGCCAGTTAGTCAATTTAATGATAATGTTGTAGTCGCCAATAAACAAACGTCTAATATCGGTATTAATGATGTACATAATTGGGGTGATTTTAATGGCGATGGTTTTAACGACTACGTTTTATTAAATGATGCTGTTTCTCCCAATAAATATGAAATTTACATCAATGATAATGGGACGGGCACCTTTATAAAAAATCAAAGCATTAGTATCAATGGTACCCATAAAAAACTTTTAATTAGCGATTATAATGGAGATGGCATTTCTGATGTTGTTTTTGTAACTGAACAAACCAAAAATTGTGTTGCTGATCCAGATTGTCCTCCAGGCACTCCTGGTTGCTATTCTGGTCTTGGATTATACTATACTATTGACTTCTATTGTGGAAACGAAGTAAATTTAGCATTAAAAGACACCTATACTGTTGAATATTGTAGTGAAGATTTCCATCAAAACAGATGGATCGATATTGATAACATTTTATTTAGTGGTGATTTTGATGCAGATGCTTTGGATGATATTTTAATTAAAGGAAATGTAAATAAATTATTGAAGGGCACGCCTGGGATGTCAAATATCACAGAAATGAATATTTCAACACCTAGTTTAAGCGGAGATTATTTTGCGGAAAATATTGTTGATGCTAGCATAACCAATTTAGTTGCATATGATGCTTCGAATTATATACATGTTTATAGATTGGTTGGTTCCAGTTTCCAGAAAATATTTGATGCAAGTATTGGAGTAGCTTCTAGTGATATATCATTTATTGATTGTAACGGTGATGGAAAAAAAGATATATATACATATGACAACCTATATATAGGTACTGGAATGGGGTTTGATTCCCAACCAAATCATTACAATACAGCATATCCTGATTTGGCTGAATTCTATCTCCCTGACCAGATGCCTTTTCTTGAACATATAGCTTTAGGTGATTACGATGGGGATGGTATGATAGATGTAGCCCACATTATTTTTTTTGATACCCACCATAGACTATGGAATGGTGCTCCAGGTGTTCCAAAAACGGGTTTTGACCCTGAATATGAATACTTTTATTTAATTTATTGGAGGTTAAGTAATGGAAGGGGAGGATCAAAATCGTCTGTAACAATAACACCAGGGCCCTTAAATTCTCATTTTATAACAAATGTAAAGGTTTTAGATTGTAATGGGGATGGTAAAGAAGACCTTGTCCCTACTTCTGGATTTTTTATAGAGAGCGTACCTTCTTTTTCACTCAACTATGTAAGTGCTATAACTAATGGTATAGGTTTACGTACTGAAATAGAATATGGAAACCTGACCAAAGATGCTTCTGGCGGTCTATATACAAAGAGAAGCACAACTCCGACCTTTCCTTACTTTGAAGACTATGCTATGGATGTTGTAAGTAGCTTCAGAAATATTGCCACCCTTAACAGCAACGAACTGCTCTCGGAGGTAAGCCTGCAATACCAGGGCGCTACCTATCATGCACAGGGAAATGGGTTCCTTGGCTTTGAGAAACTGACTACTACCAGAAATGATGGAAATTCAAGCGAAACTTATAAGACCCTATATGCCCCTTTGGGCATATCTTATACATCATTGGTTAAACAATACTATAACGGCACCCCACTGTCGGAGTCAACCAGGGCGATGTCGCATAAAAGTTTTACACTTCCCGGAGGCACAACATATTTCACATATTCATCCACCCAAACAAATACCGACAAATTAAATAATAACACTAGTACTACAACCAATAGCTATGACGGTAACTGTAACCTGGTTTCCTCAAGAACTGAGGCACAGGATGGGTCTTATAGTGAAAAATTGTTTGCCAATTACCTGGGGGTGAATTCATATAATCCCCAGACAATTACTAGCAAAACAAAACATGCCGATGATTATACGGTTTTCAGCACCGTAACCAAAGTTGCTTATAGCAGTAATGGACAGGTAAGCTCAAAAACCGGCAATTTTGGTAAAAGCATACAATCTACAACTGTTTACAGTAATTTTAATACTTTTGGCATACCACTTACAGTAACCACAACCCCTTTGGGAGAAACTGGAATATCAGTTAGCTATATAACCGACAATACGGGGCGGTTTGTACAATCAGAAACAGGACCCTTGGGCACAACCAGCTACACTTATGACAAGTATTATGGAAGAAAGCTTTCATCCACCGATATGTATGGGAATACATCGAGTTATTCCTACAGCAATTGGGGAGAGGGCAAGCAGGTTACCGATGTTTTTGGCAATGTTGCCACAACAACAACAAACTGGGCTGATGCCAGTGCTCCTTCCGGGGCTGTTTTCTATAAAGAGGTTCAAGCTACAAATTCACCCACTAGCAGGACCTATTACAATTCCAAAGGTCAGGAGGTCCAAGGGTGGACAGAAGGCTTCGGTGGCACAAAATACTTTGCTGAGATGGAGTATAACCAACTTGGGCAGGTAACCAAAAAATCCCGGGCTTATACCACGGAAGCCAATAAGCTTTGGGACGGTTATGAATACAGGCCTTCTGACGGTAGGATCGAGAGAATAAACCTGGCAACTGGCAGTGTCAGCTCTTTTACCTATTCTGTCAACCAGATTGTTACAACTGTAAACGGACAGTCTTATACCAACACCTATAATGCTTTGGGACAGGTAAAGAGCTCAACCAATCCTTTGAATTCGGTTATTCAACATACCTATTCATCTGCAGGTGCGGTAAAAACAACCACATCTCCCGGTGGTGTTTATACATCTACAATCGATAGTGAAGGTCTTGTTCAGGAAGTGACAGATCCCTATATGGGCATCACTGAATTTGATTACAATTCGTTGGGACAGGTTACCCATGAAAAAGATGGTACCGGTGATGAATGGGACTATACCTATGATGACCTGAACAGATTGTCTGCCAAAACAAGTACCACTGGCAGCGAAACTTACAGTATCACCTATGTGAAAAGCGGAAATGGAAAGGGGCAGATCCAAAAGAATGAATACAACGATGGTACTACTATCAGCAGTTATGAGTATACCTATGACAGTTATGGGCGAATCCTGACCCAGACAAAGACGATTGGTTCAAAGAGTATTACCTTGACAAATACATACAATGGTTCCGGTCAACTTATCAGGATGGATAACTCAAAAGGTAAATATTATGAGTTTTCATATACTTCAAGGGGGATATTGGAAGGGATGGATTATTTGGGCAATGCCATCTGGACCCTTACCAGTGCTGATCTTACTGAAGTTCGGGAAACCCTCGGGCAGGCTGTTTCCGTAACCTATAGTTATGATCAGTTTGGCTTCCCAACTGCTATCAAATCGGGCAATCTGTTCGACATGTCCTTCAGTTTTGATCCTGTTAAATCCAACCTGACCAGCAGGACAAGAAAAAGGTATAACAGTTCGGGCACCTTGTTGACCTCACATACAGAAAGCTTCACTTACGATGCACTTGACAGGTTGACCAGGGTAACCGGTCCTGGGAACAGCTCAACTTTAACCAAATACGGCTCCTTAAACAAGGAGGCAATTGATAGCAAAAGCGATGTTGGGGAATATGTATATGATGCCTTAAAAAACTACCAGTTAAATTCCATCGACAAGCCTGCAGATGAACTGCTTGCCAGCAAAGACCAGAACATTACCTATACCTCGTTTAATAAAGTCAAAACTATTAGTGAAAACGGATATTTGATAACTTTTACCTATGGTCCTAACAATGAACGATGTATGATGGAAGTGAAAAAAGACGGTGCATTACAATACACCAGATACTATTTTGGTTCTTATGAGGAAACTGTATATGCAGACAACAGCACTGAAGCAATCTATTACTTCAGCAATGCATCGGGCATTTTTGGTTTCGACAGGGTCTACAACAACACAAGTACAGTTTACTATACACTCAAGGACTATTTGGGTTCTGTACTTGCCATTGTCAGTGCCGATGGCAGTTCTGTTATTGAGGAAGCCAGTTACGATGCCTGGGGGCGTTTGCGCAATGCCACCGACCTTGGCTATGCCGTCGCTGCGATGCCGTCGCTGTTAAAAAGGGGCTATACCTCGCACGAACAAATTGCCGAAGTAAACCTGGTTAACATGAACGGCAGGGTATACGACCCGTCTGTTGCTTTGTTTCTAAGCCCCGACCCGGTTATCCAGAGCCCCAACAACGCACTTAACTACAACAGGTATTCGTATGTATTGAACAATCCGCTAAAGTATACTGATCCGAGTGGGTATAACTGGGATAACTTCGATTGGAACAACTTGGGATATGACGATTTTGATTTTGACCAACCTCTTGGTGGGGGGGCGTCCTATGGATCTGACTATGAACTAATGTGGGAGACAGGATTTGATTATATGGCATCAACTGAATCTGGAAGCCAATATGTAGCATCAGCAGCAGTAACACCTTCTGGTAAAATAGTTGGTGCTAGAAATGATGATGACCATAACATATACCTCATTAATGATAATAAAGATTTGTATAACTATCTTACAGGAAATACTTCAGGTTTAGATGTTGCAGGGTATATGGCTGACCCTGGAGCCTTTGTTGGGTATGAAGGAAAAAATATTATGTCCACTGAAATGCAAATGATATTTCAATCTACAGGTGGGGGGCATATCAGCACTAAGAATGGTTTATTAGTGCATGCTGCACCGGTAAATTGTATTGGTACCAGAAGAACAAATGTTGCCGCAAATAGCGGGGGTAATTGGTTGAGCGATGCATGGAATAGTGAGATTGCTAGAGCATATATTCCAGATAGAATATCCATTTCATTGCAAGGAAATATTGCTGTTTTAGCAGGTGCAGGGCAAGATATTGAAATTAATTTATTAACAAGAGGAGAGGATCCTGGAATTTTTTTAACGAATTCAACTAAAAGAAGATGGGGATTTGAAGGAGATGCTGGAATACAGGGAAACATTTATAGATATTTAGGACCAGCTAATGAGATCACAAGAGCTAGTGTTTTAGGTCCAACTAGAGATATTGATGGTGGACTTGTGTTTGGGGGTAGCATAATTTGGGGACTTGATAGTGAATCAGGAAAAGTAAAATGGATTGGTGCTGGTGCTGGAGCTGGATTGACAGTAGGAGTTTCGTATGGTATTGCTGATACAAGAATGAATTTTCAATCACATCCGTTATTTTGAATATTGACATATGAAAAAGAAAACATTTTTAGTTATTTTATTAACGTTGGTTATAGTATTTGTCTTTTTACTAGTGAGTACAAACCTATTTAAATATAGATGCAAATATTACTGTAAACAATTTTCTGGAGAAATTACCAAAATAAAGTATTCGACAGAACAATATATTTCAGTAGAATTAAATAATAATGAATGGTATTATTTAGGCAATGAGGTAAATTATACTATTGATATAGAGATTGGTGATTCAATAATTAAAAGAAATAATAGTTATTCAACAATTTTGCTGAAGAAAAATAAATCTTATGATATTTCATCAAATATTAAAATGGTAAAATTATTAGAAAAATGTAATTGTTATAAACCTTAACTGATGTACCCCCGCTCGTGAGGGCTTGCAGCCTTCACGCTAAAGAATAAAACAAAGTGCCAGACTTCAATAGTTTGGCATTTTGTTTAATAGCAAGACAAACCAGCAGGTTGTACCTGCTATTGTTTTGTAAAAACAACATTAAAAATAATATTGGCTGCTTATAAAAGTGAGCGGTGCAACCACTCACTAGCGATACTATTAAATTTGATGACAAAAGTATGTGACTATATATGTTTAAAAGTAACAACTGGAATGTTTATATTAGTTGGATATTA
>JBNKPU010000014.1:0-21401 GCA_050295515.1 Bacteroidales bacterium
ACCAGCTTGGGCAAAGAACAGTAATAACCATATTCCACTGCCTTCTTCAGTTGGTAATATCATTCCATTTAGGTATGTAGATATTGCTGGGTATAAAGGTGTAATTGAGCCGAAGAATATTCAACAAATTGGCTATTTCTATCCATTCAATGAAAGTGCTTCTGTTTGCCAAACATCATCTGATGAGATTAATAAAATTTGGGATCTGTGCAAGCATACTATAAAAGCCACCAGTTTTTGCGGAGTATATGTAGATGGGGATAGAGAACGACGCCCCTATGAGGCTGATGCATACATCAATCAATTAAGCCATTACGTGGTTGATGAAGAATATGCCTTGGCAAGAAAAACCATTGACCATTTGGCATCATTTCCAACATGGCCTTCAGAATGGTTATTTCATATGCCAATGATGTTGTGGGAAGATTACATGTACACAGGAAAAACAGATTACCTGCAAAAATATTATAAACATTATGCGGGATTAATTTTAGAGCTGCCTAAAGACAGCAATGGATTGGTTGTAAATCACAAAAACAACGACATTATTGATTGGCCCAAGAGCGAAAGAGATGGCTACCAGTTGGGAAATATAAACAACGTTCCGAATGCATTTTACTACAACAGCCTGATCATACTTTCAAATATGGCTGAAGTACTTGGACACGATAGTGAAGCAAAGGATTTTTCAGATAAAGCCACGATATTAAAAACTACTTTTAATCGTGCGTTTTGGAACGAAAGCACCGGCTTATATATAGACGCAGTTGATAAGCTACATAGTTCTATTCATGCCAATATATTCCCTGTTTTATTTGGACTGGCAGATCAAAACCAAATTGATGAGATATTGCCTTTTATTGAAAGCAAAGGAATGGCAACAAGTGTTTATGGGGCACAATACCTGCTAGATTTGTTGTATACCCTAAACAGGGATGATTATGCTTTTAAACTGCTTACTGCCAGTAGTGATAGGAGCTGGATAAACATGATTGAGCAAGGCACAACAATAACATGGGAAGCATGGAATGAAGAAGTAAAACCTAATTTAGATTGGAACCATGCTTGGGGTGCAGCACCAGGTAATATTATTGTCCGAAGGGTTTTTGGTATCCGTCCACTTACAAGTGGTTTTAAAACCGCTTTAATTGAACCAAAGATAAATGGACTAACATCAGGTTCTATAAAACATCCGACGATAAACGGAAGTATTGAAATAGAATTTCAAAAAACCGAAAGTGATAAACTTCAGATACAAATAAAAAATGATATGCCGGCACATTTTGTTGTGCCATCGGTTTATCTCAATGCTACTTCAATTAAATTAAACAGAAAATTAGTTAGACCAGAAATTATGAATGGCCTACAAATAATTTATTTAGAAAAGGGAAAAAACTTAATTATATTTAAGAAATAATATTTGACTATGGACTTTAACAAGATTCTTATTGTAAGTATTTTAGCGCTTTGTTTTCATAACCAAAGCTTCTCACAATCCATTCAATTTAATAACCCAATTGCAGAAAAACGTGCAGATCCATGGGTGTATAAAACCAGCGATAATATATATTACCTGATTGCTACCGTACCTGAATATGACCGGATAGTAATACGAAAAGCCAATAGCATTAATGGCCTTAAAGATGCCAAAGAAGATGAGATATGGCATAAACATGAGAAGGGTGTAATGGGGTGTCATATTTGGGCGCCTGAATTACATAGGATCGATGGTACATGGTATATTTATTTTGCTGCAGGTGAGGCAGAAAATATTTGGAATATTAGAATATGGGTGTTGTCCAATTCATCAGAGAATCCAATAGAAGGAGAATGGAAAGAAGAAGGACGGATAATTACTGAAAAGGAGTCTTTTTCGTTGGATGCCACAACATTTGAGCACAAAGACAAGAGATACTTGATATGGGCACAAAATGTTAGGGGAGGAGATCATGGTACTGCTTTGGTATTGTCTGAGATGAAAGACCCGATTACATTGCAAGGTCCCGAAGTAGTTCTAACAGAACCTGAATTTAATTGGGAGAGGATGAAATATAATGTAAATGAAGGAGCAGCAGTAATAAAAAGAAATGGAAAAATATTTGTGACCTATTCAGCAAGTGCTACCAACCACAATTATTGTGTTGGTTTATTATGGATTGATGAAGAAGCGGACTTGTTGAATCCCTCTAACTGGCACAAATCACCGGGTCCTGTGTTTTATACCAATGAAGATTTACAAAGATATGGACCTGGACACAATTCGTTTACTCTGGCCGAGGATGGAGAAACAGTAATTATGATATACCATGCACGCGACTATAAAGAAATTCAAGGACATGAATTATCTGATCCTAACCGTGCTACGCGTGCCCGGCTTGTACAATGGACAAAAAGCGGGTTCCCTGATTTTATGCAGAATACAGCAGATTAGAAATGAGTCATATTCAATTCCAATAGCTTTTTGAATTGAAGGTTAACCAATCTGTCTGAGACTTGGCATAGCACATTTGATAATGAATCAAAACAACAATATAATATTTCTAACAGATTCATAAAAGGGTTAAAACTACATTCAGCACTTTTAAAAAGCAAAAAATTGCCGCTTTAATCTCCTTGCAGCAAATAGGTTAATCGAAATATTGAGCCAATGGTAAGGTGTAATCCGCAATGAAATAGACTTTTGAAGCTTTCACTCTTACCTTTAAAACCACTCCTGAAAATGCTGTTAACGTATTGAAGTAATTCGCTGTTGATGAAGAAATATTTGTTCTTTTAACTGATATTTTATGTTTATCAACATATTTTGGTCGTTCGTCATTAATTTCCCATTTTTTATAAATAATATATTTACTTTATCGTGGATTAATCAAATCCCTATTCTACCAAACCAATTAAATATCATTCAATGGATACATTACACATTGAAGCTACAAAGCAATTCCCTCAAATCACCTTAAGTCCCAATGGGCATTTGAAGCTAATTGGGAGGTTGATCAATGATCATTTATATGATTATTTCCATCCTGTATATTTGTGGATAGACAAGGCTAGATGTGAACATATTCAATTTGACATTGCCTTGGAATATCTTAATACAACAGGTGCTTTTCACATCGTTGAACTCATGCACCGAATCGAGGCCAACAAATCATTTAAATGTATTGAGATAATTTGGCATTACGACGAGGATGATGAAGAGCATTACGACTTGGGCCAATTTATAGAACAAAAGATGAAAAGGTCTGCGTTTAAATACTTAAGCCATGCTTCTTCTGATTAGGTTAGATTTACTGTAAGCCATCATTTCTATTCCGGCTCTTTCTATAAATCCTTTTGTACTTACCCAATGTACAGAAATATACATTGAACTTGTTATGTTTTGATTGATAGTTAGTATATGTATCATTACAAATAGAATAAGATTAGCAATTTGAATTACAAACACGATCAATAAAACAATTGTATAACTACTTGAAATGTAAAGGGAATCCGTTAGCTGTTTGAAAGTGAAATATCACTTAATCAACCAAACAAAGAATAGTAATGTTTATGGTTTCATTTTTCAATTCGATTTGAAAACCCTGGATTTAACAAGGAGATCATGTGTCTTACTGAGGTTGTATTGTTTGTTTTTTTCATACCTTGTATAACAATTCGCGAAAACTATAAACAATGCTCAAAAAACCGGATTCTGGGCTTCTTTGATAGCAGCTGTTTCACTAATTAGCTTTACCTGTTGCTTTATTGCTATAGCATTGACTCAGGAGGTCTCTGCCTGGAGCGATATTGGGTCATATATAAATGGCATTCAGGACAATACACAGCTTTTTAAACACATTGCACAATTTTGTTCCCTGATACTAGGGATTTGCTGGCCAGTTATTTTAATCAGTATTGGTGAGTTTGCCAAACCAATGAATAGTGTGTTTGCAAAAATTAGCCAGTCTTTTGGGATTATGTTTACCCTGCTTATTGGAATTAACTATTTTTTACAATTAACAGCCGTAAAATTTAACCTTCAACAAGGAATAACAGACGGAATTTCAAACTGGATCATGTTTAATCCCAACTCAATAACCCTTTCCATTGCCATGTTGGGGTGGACAGTTATGCTTGGTTTGTCTTCGTTATTTGCGGTGCCCTTATTGGGAGGCAAGCGAAGGGCGAAGACCATCCGTATACTGTTTTTGTTGAATGGTGTTTTTTGCTTGCTGGGGGGAATCGGTTTTATGCTTCAAAGAATCGTTCTGGTCAATTTATCTATTAACTTGGGAATGGGAGGGACGATGACCGTTCTAACAATTGTCCTTACAGTCTATTTTATGAAATCAGATCAGTTGAATTTAGGCGATTAATCTGGTTCTAATAACCATGGCTTATTATCAAAGTAAATAGAATTCCCAGATAAACATGTAAATACAGGGAATTCTATTTGTACAATTGTCTATTAGGATCAATAGGTTATTTGGTTTCTTTTTTTACCAGTACATTACTTACTACAAACCACAACAAAAGAGACAAGAGGTATATGCATATACCATAAATAGTGGAAATCATCGATACTTTTATACCGGAAACAACCAATCCCGGAGAAATATCGCCAGCTTTTTCAATGGCAGAAAGTGCCAAGTTCAATCCAATCAACTGCCCCAAGATTCCGGTAATCATAGCAAACAACCCAATAGACTTTCCATAGCTAAGTTTACGCAAGAAAGCCTTACTGTTATCCTGCCCTGAACTATAAAATCCGATGAGGTGATAGGTTGTCCAAGCCAACATGCTTAAAAATAGTAGGGTTAGTATACCCATAAACAGAGGGCTTCCCATTAAAAATAAATCTTTCATTTTTTTTAATTTTTGTGATTAATATTGTTGCCAATTTAGTATTAGAAGCACTGATTAATCAAGGTCATTTACGGTTTTAAACATGTTGTTTGTCGACACAATTTAGGAATCTTTATTTTTTTAGCGAAATTCGAGGATAATATATGAGAGAAAATGAAAAAATTCCATTTAAATAATTACTCACAAATGCTTTTACTTAATTTGTGTTCGTGAGCTAAAGGTTACTCACAAATTCTAACTGTTCAACATAATTTTATTCTAATGAAACTTAGATCATCAAATCCATATTACCATATTATCTATTGGTTTCTTATAATAGTAGTATTAACCCTGATCTTTGGGCGGTCATGGGGCAATACTACAGCTGCATTTTTCTTTGTTAGTATGCTTTTGCCAATCGTTTTAGGTACATCTTACTTTTTTAATTATGTATTGGTCCCCCGGTTTTATCTTAAAAAACAATATTTCAGGTTTGGGCTTTTTTCATTTTATACAGTAATTGTTTCCTTGTACCTGGAAATGATTGTTTTAATGTTTGCCTTTATCTACCTGGCCAACTTTAATTTTGGAAACCTTGGGCCAAATTCATCAGATACGATTTTATTTGGAGTTGTATTGTACCTTTTGGTGTTTCTAGGCTCATTAATTTTAATGGCAAGACAAATTAAAGAGAAACAGCAAATAATTGCCAGATTGATTGAAGAACAGGAAAAGATGAAAACGCCATTTCTGGAGCTTATGTCCAATAGGAAAATAGCCAAAATACCTTTTAATGAAATACTATATATAGAAAGTCTGGCAGATTATATTCAGGTGAACACTTTAAACGGTACAATTGTAAGCAAGGAGAAGATAAGCAATTTAGCTGAACGATTGCCCGAAAAGTTTCTTCGCATACACCGGTCATTTATCATCAATAAGGAGAAAGTAAAATGCTTTACCTATAATGAAGTCGAAGTAGGGGATGCTAGGCTAAACATTGGCAGGACTTATAAGAAAACAGTTCGAGAGTTATTGTCTAAAGAATGAGTACTTAAACCCGGATTATGTATTGGAACTTCGTTATGAAGGTTGAAAATGCAAAAATAGAAGGACTTGGTGAGATGAATCATAGCACCGCTATGGTGAACCGACCATAGGGAGTTCATGAATGCAATAAAAATAAAGTAAGTATGAATAACCGAAACAAGTAAGTGAAGCGACTTTTATTAAAGCAATTTCAATATGTAATAGATTTTCTAATGCATACTTCGGGTTTAAGCAATATTGAAGAATTTCTTGCACGTAAAACTCATTCTATCCATATAACATACAGGTAATGTGCTAAAAGTGTGTTTTTCAACAGGCTCTACATAAGAATGATACAAGCAAATATGATCATTTTATAAATTCTGGTTGAATTCAACACAACCGAAACGCCAATCAATAAAGTAAAAATAAATTTGTTGTTGAAGCGATTATCCACCAGATTTTTTTGCTTTATAACCTGCTTTTTGAAGAAGGTCCATAACTTTATCGCGAAAATCACCTTGGATAATTATTTCACCTTCTTTGGCAGATCCACCTACACCACATTTAGATTTTAACATTTTTGCGAGGTCTTTTAGGTCATTGTCTGTTCCAACAAATCCAGTTATAAGGGTGACTTGTTTGCCCTTGCGTTGTTTGCGGTCAAGCATCACCCTCAAGTCTTGTTGAGTGGGAGGTAGTGTCTCACTTTGTTCCTCGCCTTCTTTTTGGTAGTCGAAGTCCTTGTTTGTAGAATATACTACTCCCAATCTTTCTTTCCAGTCTTGCGCCATCGCTTTTTTTTACAAAAATACCTTGTTTAACGAAGATTAAAAAGGAAAATATAATTTTATAAGAATATACTTAAACACTCAATCTCAGAATCACCGTTTTACTATTTCTCCTATACCGTCATGTTTAACTTGTTGATCCTTTCTATCTGGTCCGCTTTATTGCTCATAAAATCAATAACCAAACGATTGGTGTCGAGGACAAGGGCAACCTCTCCATTCCCCAAAATGCTGGCTCCGGAAATTGTTTCCTGTTTTTTAAACATGTATCCTAAAGTCTTCAGCACAGCCTGATGGTTGCCGACTATCTGATCAACGACTATAGCAACTGTAAGATCTCTATGGTTAACCAGAATCAAGCGTTGGAAAGAGTCTCTTTCTTCTTCTACAGAGAATTCCTTGTACAGGTCAATAAAAGGAATGTATCTGCCATCAAGGTTGAGGTATTCAGTTTTTGATTCAGTAATGGTTGCTGTTGGCACCTCATGGCAGCGCTCAACTACAGATAAGGGGATTAAATAGTAAGTGGAACCCAGCATTACAAGCAGTGAGTCGATTATTGAAATTGTCAATGGCAATTTTATAGTAATAGTAGTCCCGATGCCTTTCTGTGTATCAATTTGGAGTTCTCCCCTTATTTCCATGATTTTTTGGGAGACAACATCCATTCCTACACCACGACCCGAAACTTCACTTATATTTTCGGTAGTTGAAAAACCGGGCGAGAGAATTAATTTCAGCATTTCATCTTTGTTCAGGTCGTCTTTGGGACCAATATATCCTTTCTTGACTGCTGTTTTTTTAACCTTATCAAGGTTAATGCCTTCACCGTCGTCAGATATTTCTATGACAACATGAGCGCCTGAAGGGTAGGCTTTTAACCGAATAGTTCCCTGCTCTGGTTTGCCCGATTTTAAACGTTCTTCAGGTGTTTCAATTCCGTGGTCGATGCTGTTTCTTAAAATGTGCATGATAGGATCTACTATCTTTTCTATAACAGTCTTATCAAGCTCGGTTTCCTTGCCGTCAACTACAAAATTCACCTTTTTGTTAAACTTGCTCGAAACATCGCGCACCAAACGTTGAAACCTCAAAACAGATTTCTCAAGGGGGATTAATGAAATACTAAAAGCATTATCTCTCAAATCACGTGATATTGATTCTATACTTTCAGCCAGCTCTTTGAGCTGAGGAATTTCATTTTCGCCAGATATCATTGTTAGCTCAGCTTGCTTGGTAACCAGTTCACTGATCAGGTTCATCATCTGGTCAATTTTTGCAGAAGCAACCCTGATACTGGCAACTGCTGCATCAGATGTGGACTGTGATTTAACTTGTCGTTGTTTTTCAGCAATAGTTTTTCTTTCCTTTTTATCTGGTCTAATGCTGATACCAAATGAACCGGCAATGGACTCGTTAATTTCTGCCCCACTTCGGAGGATGTCAATGTATTTTTGATCCTTGGTTTTATTATTTCGGGCAATTTTGGAAATATTTGGCTGACTTTCAGCACTTAAAAACATAAAGTTGTCGAGGATGTTTTCTTTTGAATCTGTTGTTGCCAAAAGGATATGCCATGAAATGTAGGATTTCTCTGGATTAAAGGTGTCATCATCAGGGATGTCTGTTTTTACCGGTTGAATCAGGCATTCTCCATAATCGCTTAGGTCACTTACGTAGAACAATGGATTAGAGCCATCATTAAACACATCAGGATGTGGTTTGAAAAATAAATAATAGGTGTTGACACCGCTTGTACTGTCTTGATTTTCTGATTCTTCAATACTAGCTGTTACTTCAGTTTTTTCAATAGTTAAGATATCCTCGAAATTCTGAAGCATTGTTTCCTGTACATCCTTGTTTGCAGGATCTGAGAGCCCTGGATCCTCAATAAGATTCCTGAAATGGTCAATGCATTGCAATGTAATGTCAAGGATTTCACGGTTAATTTTTAAGTTGCCAGAACGGATCTCTTCATAGATATTTTCAAGGTGATGTGTTATGTCTCCCATGTTGTCAAAACCAAACATATTGCTATTCCCTTTTAGGGTATGCATAATGCGGAAAACATTGTCTATTAATTTATCATCTTCTGGTTCGCTTTCAAGCTGAAGCAGTTTTTCTTCTAACTGATTGATCAGGTCATTAGCCTCTTCGATAAAAATCTCCTGAAACCGATTGCTTGAGAAACTCCCTTCCTCCATATCGGCATCTTCCTCAACAAAGGTTTCAGCTATCTGTTTTTTTAAACTGTCATAACTGTTCTTTATTCCCGGACTGGATAAGGATGGGTCATCAAGAATAGCAGTAGTGATATTTAGGGCGCTTAAAATCGAAGCGATAATTTTGCTGTCTAGTCTCGATTCAGATTCAATAATATTGGATATATATTTCTCTATAGGAGAAAACAGGTTCGATATGGTATTTATCCCAAACTGATTAGCGGTGTCGTCAATCTTATGGATCGAAGAGTATATTTGGTTTAGATCATCTTGCGAACTAATTACATCTTTATCCGTTAGAAAATCCTCGGCAGATAGTATTAGATCTTTAATTTCTTTTTGGTACTTGTTTTCCTTTGAACTGGTCATAGGTTTAATCTTTAGAAAGTTATATTAAGCCAATCGTTCGACTACTGAATAAAAATGCCCCATATCAAAAGGTTTAGTTAAATAACATGCTATATTTTGTTCGGCATATTTTTCGGTATATGTTTCTTTATCACCTGTAATCATTAATACGACTGGTAGAAACAAATAATTAGAGATGCCCCTGATTTTATTGATCAATTGATTTGTGACATTGTTTTTGTTGTCATTGTCAGCGATGAGTAGTGTGTATGACAGTCCATTAAATATTGTATCCGCTTCGTCAAGGTTGTTGAGTTTAACTACTTCATAATCCTTGCTTATAAGTGCTTTGGTAATAATATTGTTGATAGCTTCAAATTCCTCGAAAACAACAATGCGTTTGTTCTTCATGTTATGCAGATAATAAATTATTGAAACCACAACTATTAAGTAACTCCTCTACAGTATCGCTAATCTTTAGGTCAATAGTAAGGGAGATGTTTGACTTTTGAGCATATTTTTTCGCAAAAATGATAAATTGAATGCCGGCCAGATCAATGTTTTCCAAAGATTTTGTTTTTATTGAAATATCATTATTCTTCTTTGTCGCCTCCAAAAAAACATTTTTTATCTGTAATATATTGTCAATGGTAATCTGTGGGCCAGGATCAACTACAACAGTTTTTTTCTTTTTAGCAGTCATTTTGTTTCAGCGTAGTTTTAGAATATTTAAATTCGTTTTGTTTAATACTTAAGTAATTAAGAATAAAAAATCCCTAAAAACATAATAGGATATATATTGTTTCTTACAAAGTGTTATTTTATAGATAATTAAGTAAAATATAAATTAAGATAGTAAGAATTGTTGATATTAGAAGTGTATTTTTGGTGATTTAAATCACCTTTTTGCTGTAAATTTTTTAAATATTATGGATGAAGTAAAAGTTGGTATTGTAGTGGTTTCTGACAGGGCCAGCAAACAAGAATATAAGGATAAATCAGGTCCTGAAGTTGAAGTGTATGTCAAGGAGAGGATTAAGAATACTACAATTGTGGAATATGTGGTTGTTCCAGACGATCATAGCTTAATTAAGCAAGCTTTAATTGAGATGTGTGATAAACTAAATTGTCACCTGGTACTCACCAGTGGCGGAACTGGTCCGGCACCACGGGATATTACTCCAGATGTTACACGATTGGTGATTAGTCGCGAACTTCCCGGGTTTGGTGAGATCATGCGGACAGAAAGCCTTAAATATGTAAACACGGCGATACTTTCACGGCAAACAGCAGGGATTAGAGGCAAATCTCTGGTCATAAACCTGCCAGGAAGCCCCAAGGCAATCAGGCAATGCCTCGATGCCATTTTTGACGCTGTACCTGATTGCATAAAATTAATATCTGGAACAGTGGTAGAATTCAAGGGCAACTCAAGCAAAATATATCATTAGATGCATAAGTTTTTGGTTTTAGCAGTTTCGCTATGTTTTATTACTTGTGGGCAAAATGCCCAGCAACACCCCCTTAATGTTCATGAAGATGTAATTGTGAATACTATTAAGGGTAGAATTAATGTGCCTATAGGCTATAAGCGTATTCTCACCGATTCAAGCAGTTTTGGATTTTATTTCCAGAATCTGCCACTAAAAGCTCAAGGTAGCCCTGTTTTTTTATACAATGGAGTGAAAAAATCAAATCAGCAAGTACACTTTGCGGTAATAAATCTTGAAATAGGAACACGGGATCTTCAACAGTGCGCTGATGCAGTTATGCGTTTAAGAGCTGATTATTTGTATGGGCAAAAACGGTATGAGGATATCGCGTTTAATTTTGTTTCTGATGGAAACCCCCGGTATTTGACCGATTATTGCAATGAGACTTTAGATAGTGTTTGCTACAAAAAATATCTTAATTATGTTTTTAGCTATGCTAACACCCGGTCGCTTAAAAGTCAGTTGCATCCAGTTGCATCTTTTGCTGACATTAACATTGGAGATGTGCTAATTCAACAAGGAAATCCATATGGACATGCAGTAATTGTTGTTGATATGGCAACTCATGATAAAACCGGCGAAAAAATTTTCTTGTTGGCACAAAGCTATATGCCTGCCCAGGATATTCATGTGTTAAAGAATTTAAATGATGCTTCATTGAGCCCATGGTATAGGGTACCTAAAGGCAATGATATTATTACCCCTGAGTGGAGGTTTGAAAAAGGGGATTTGCGGAGATTCTGATTTTATCATTATTTATTGTGCCAGGAGGTTAAGTCCAGGACAAATGAAAAACATCGCCCAACCAACAGGTGGTCAGGCGATGTTATACTAATCAATATGAGCGGGAAGGTTTCTTGCAGTTTTTGCCTATTGCCGGCGTTTTAATTTTTTGTTGAGTTTCTCAATGGCAACTTCTATTGATTCGTCAGGCTTAATGGTGTTGTAATCGCCCCAGAAATTATGATCTTCAAAAGTGGCAGCCTGATCAACAAATATGTCGCTTAGCCTTGCCATTTCCTTGCCTGTAAACTTGACAATGTTATCTGTTCCTCGATCAGTTACAGCCATTTCAAGCATAATGTGGATATCAGTTTTGAAAAGTTTTTTCTTCCATTTGCTGTCAAAATCAAGTTCAGAACGTACATGATTAAGGTACCAATGTTCACCTATTTTTCTATACCTGACAAGATAATGGCCATTTAAAACGTCAATCTTCATATTCGCTGGTTTCTTTTTTACCAGGTACTTTGATGCATAAGGAAGGCCTTTGTCGCTTAGGCTAAAATCCAATCCGGCAAATGCATTGCTTTCTACATCTATGTATATGTTACCTTTGTAAAGGGGATATTTCACATTCGATTTTTGATCAAATTTAATTATGTAGGTTTCGCGGTTATCTATCGTTGTAATACCAGTTAATTCATAGTCGTAATATTCAAATGATTCCCGGTCAAGAATGTCTCCTGGGTTCTTAACCACATCAAGCAAAAGACTTGTTCGTGGACCACCCTGCAATTTAACGATAATTGTGTCCATCTTTTTAACATCGCGACTTTTCCTACCCTTGAAAATTTTCATTCTGTCATAATCGAATGAGGTTTTATAAGGCGATTTGTAAATGTCAAGAACAGCTTCTGAAACAGATACATATTTGTTTTTTAGCTTGATTGTTTCACGGTAAAATGCGGTTTGCATCTCGGGCTCTATAGTGTAGTTCGTATTTACCTTTTCAAGAGCACTTAGTAACAGGCGGATGGGATCAATAGACCTGACCACAATTTCGTCTATGGGCATGGAGATAGGATTTAACCTAATTTCTCCTTTGCTCTCAACAAGCGATTTGATTTCAAAGGTTTTGTTTTCGTAACCTAAGTGAGTCATGCTAATTGTGCCTCCCTCTTTTCCGAGGGGAACTTTAAGTACAAATGCTCCATCATTGTTTGTAACAGTAGCTATATTGGTGCCAGTTACATAGACTGAGGCAAATACAACAGGAGCTTTGGTTTGACTGTCAACAACCTTACCGTTTATTTCTGTATACCTTATGGTATCCATATTGGTTTGTACCGGTTTTTCCTTGTTGGAGGCCAAAAGGCTAATTACGGTAATGAATGTGATCAGTGAAGTGGCTAATATACGTTTCATATTATTCTTTTTTTTAGTTCTATTTAGAGCATTGGTACCAACAAAGTAAGTACCCAAGCTTGAATTAATTTCTGCACCAGCAGATGATCCTGAACGAAAGCTTTCTCATGGTTTCATATATAGGACAAGAATGTTGTGTGCCACACGTATTTAGCTTTAATTTAATATAGGAGTATATATATGGTGTTGATGTTTACATATTGGAAATCAATTTTTTATGTGCAGTCTTGTACTGCATAAACCAATTTGTCACTACTATTTGTTTGATTGCTGCATATAGGAGTTCGATACAACCATAAATTTGATCAATCCTTGATTTCTTTGTCTCGTATGAAAGGAACAAACCTAACAGGCAGCAAATTTCTTTTTTTTATTTTTCCATTTGTCTTTTCAACCAAGACCAGTTGTTGTGTATAGTTTTGTGGTCCTACAGGGATAATGAGTTTGCCACCTTCAGCCAGCTGCTCCATAAGTTCAGGTGGGATTTTTTCAGCATTGGCAGTTACTATAATGGCATTATAGGGAGCATGCTCTTTCCATCCATGGTACCCATCGCCAATTTTTGTGTCAATGTTTTTGTAGCCTAGTTTTTTAAATTTTTGAATGGCTGATTTACCAAGAGGTTCAACAATTTCAACAGTATACACCTGTGAAACAATTTGGGCAAGCACGGCTGCCTGGTAACCCGATCCAGTACCTATTTCCAGTACGGTGTCAGTTTCATTCAAGTCAAGCGAAGATGTCATATAAGCAACAATATAGGGTTGAGAAATGGTTTGACCGAAACCAATAGACAGGGGACCATCAGAATAAGCATATGGTTCCAATTCAAGAGGTACAAATTTGTGCCTTGGTACTATCTTCATAGCCTTGATGGTGGCCGGGTCATTGATGCCTCTGGCTATAATTTGATCCTGAATCATCTTTTCTCGCTCAGAAGTGTAATCTTGAGTTTGCTGAACTAAGGTGAATAGCAATATTATATTGAGTACTATACCAAACATAGCATTTTTCTCAAGGACGGAATACAGGTAGAAGTTTTTAAATTAGTTCTACCAAACAAGAAAATTACGAAATTTTATAGCCTAAATCAAGTGTGTCGCTATGAATTCGGTCCAGTTTTTTTCTTCTTATAATACCTTTTCTTGCCTTGTTTTTTGTTGTGATTTTTTTTCTTCTCCTTCTTATTTAAAATGTCGGGATCGCTTTGGGCGGATACGAAGCCCAGGTTTTTATTGACAGTAGATTCAATCTCTTCTAAGCCCTCAGGTTTAATATCCCTTTTATTAAGGTTAATAATTTCCTTTACCCTGTCAAGGGCAACAGGAACGGCTTTGCTGGCATCTTGTTCTGAATAGCTGTAGTAGATGATTTTATTTAAAACATCTTTCTTCTTTGGGTAAGCAACTCCTTTTTGTGTTTCGAGTTCCAACAACATATCCGGGAATTCATTTTGGGCTTCAAGGTAATGATCGAGCTCATACATCAGGCAACATTTTAGCTTTCCGCACTGTCCTGTAAGTTTTTGTGCATTATGTGGCAATTCCTGAATCCTTGCAGCATTTGTCAATACGGTTGACAAATTGGTACGCCAACTGGAACAACACAGTTCTTTGCCACAGGATCCAATACCGCCAACCATGGCAGCCTCTTGCCTTGCCCCAATTTGTTTCATTTCAACCCGGATAGAGAACTCCTTAGCATATTTTTTAATCAGCTCCCTAAAATCAACTCTTCCATCAGCTATGTAGTAAAAAATAGCTTTGGTACCATCGCCCTGGTACTCTACATCGCTGATTTTCATGCCTAAATTTAGTTCGGTTACTATTTTCCGAGCTTTAAGCATGGTTGGTTTTTCTTTCAATCTTGATATTTGCCATTTTTCAAGATCGTTTTTGTTTGCCCTTCTGTAAACAACTTTGCCAGGGGCTTCACGCAGTTTTTTTCTTTTTAACTGCATAACAGCTAGTTTTCCAGAAAGTGTCACCTGCCCAATATCATGTCCACGGTCAGACTCAACTGCAACATAATCCCCAGGTTTTAACAATATTTTATTCTTATTGATGTAAAAATCTTTGTGGGTATTCTTGAACCTGACTTCAATGTATCCGGGATCATTTTCGACATCAGGAATATCCTTCATCCAATCATAGGTATTTAGTTTTCCACAGGACGAATCATAGGTTTGGGTATTTGTATTTATAATATCCTTTGCAGGACATGTTGAACAGCTCATGTTATATTTATTTAATCTAAACAAAGATAAGAGCATTTCTGAATCCCTCAAAAATTGGATGCATAATAATGCCAGATATTCTGTTTTCTAGTACTACGGATATGGCAACTATTGTAGGCCTGTCAAGTGCAGACCATCCCGAAGAGTTTAAAAACAAAGAACTCTTTTTGGGGGAGCTCCAGGGGAATAGGACAGTATTGTCAGGTGATTGGAAGATAGTCTCCAAAATTTCGGAGAATGTTTAGAAACTTTATTCTGTTAAAGATGACAGAAGAGAAATGTTTGATCATGCAACATCACATCCTGATTTAGTAGATAGCCTGAGCAAAGCTTATAATAAATAGGCAAAGAAAACAGGAGTTGTTCCACGTAAGGAACTTATAAAAATGGGGAAAGATAAATCAATGCATTATTTATTAGAAATATTAATAAGCATTGAGAGTGTTGTATATGAGATTACTGATATTTTTACTTAACAAATTTAAAATACAGGATATTGATTTTTGCATAAAAAGCCTCCTGTAGAAATACAGAAGGCTATAGTTTTGAGTTGATTAGATTTAAATATTACCCATAAGAGCTTTTATTTGGTCTTTTTCTTTCGAAATAGCCGTTCTTTTGATGAATTCATAATCGGTAATCCCGATTTCATCAAACCACGCCTGCCAGAGTTCCTGTATCCTGTCCCACTCCAGGTCTTTGTCCCTGGGAGCAGCTTCGAACAGAACAACTTTCAGGTCGGGATAAGAGTTTTTAATGGGTTGTAGTTTTGCCAGATCTTTACCAACAATGGGGTACCCATCGGTAAGGATAAACAATATATTTTTTGAAAGTGTATCTGTAGAATAGTCCAGTTTTAAATCTTCATAGAAATATTTCCAAATGTCCGCACCATAGTAGTCTTTTGGGTTTTTGCTAAACACAGCCTTTTGGTAAAGGGTGTCAATGGTACCGGTAAAATTAACCCGACGTTCTTCTTCTTTCGAACGTTTCATAACAGATGGAATATTTTCCATATTAACATACAGTTTGTCCTCAAAATCGGCACTGTAAAGCCCAGAGCCTTTTTGGTGAGCAATAACAATTTTTATCTCATCCCTGGAGCGGATATACAGGTTCTTTTTCACCTTTTCTTCAAACTGTGCATAAATATATTTCAACAGTTCCTTGTCACGCTTGGGCTGATCTTTTTGTACGATCAACCGGTCCGAAAGGTCTAAAAGAACAATATAGTTGTACTTTTCTGCAATGGTTTTTTTCTTAGGCGGTGGAGCCATACATCCTGAAGCCATTATTATGGCAACAAGTCCTATGATTAGATTCTTCATATTGAGGGTTGATTATTTACGGCGTTTAACAACTTTTACAATTCCTGATTTTATTTGATGCTTATCTTCGAAATCCTTCTTAATGTTCTGGCATTTTACCTTTACTTCTTTTAGGTTCTGAGGAGAGAGATAGGAAATCCAACCTGTGGTGAACTGGTCGATATAACCTTTTAAATTCCCTTGTACGAGTGTGTCTATTTCTTCGCGGATGTAATCCACTTCTGTTTGAAGGTTTTCAGTGGCTACCAGTTTAGACTCAAGTGTTTTAATATCGTTGCGTAAATGCTTGATGATTTTTTTGATGTTCAGGGTAATCTTTCTTTTTCCCCATTCGCGTAACATATAATCCAGCAGTATACTCCATACGATGTATACTAAAAATCCGAGGAAGAGGATGATATAGAATGTTGAACTTCCCGACCAGTGTTTTGTAGTCAGTCCCATCAATTCTTTGGCCTGTTCGGTATTGTTGTGAATGATCAATGCCAATAGAAAATCGACTGAAAAAGTAACTGCGATTAAAAGGCCTAAGTAGATACCCTTATATTTGTTTTTCATTTCCAAAAAAACATGGAATGCCCAACCAAAAGCGTAAAACACAAAGGGCACTAAAATTAACAGGAAGTTAAATCGCATAGCTTCAGCTAATTCATAGGGCTGGGGCATGATGCTTCCTGCACTCAGTCCTTCAGCAAGGTTGCTGGCGATTTTTTCCAGATCGGTATAAAGGGCCTTAAAAGATGCTGATACATAAAAGAAAAATAAATAACCTGTAAGCATAATCAAGATAAACGAGCTGATCGCGAACTTCATAGGGCTAAAAGTGTCCGCCAGCAAGCTTTCTGGATCTTTCTCATGCTTCTCGTGAAGGGTAAGCAGCTCTTCTCTTTTTTTGTCTACTTTATCTACTTTCTCTTTGATATCGACTTCAATCTTCTCGTTGTTTTTCTTGATTTCGTCGAGTTCTTTTTCGAGTTCATTAAGACGGGCACGCTTGTCTTTCTTTTGATCGTCGGTTAAGCCCTTGTAGCTTTCTTCTACTAGGTCGCCGTTAATGATACGTTCCAAATAAGCGGCATATATCTCCGGATCACCTTTTACATTACCAGCTTTTTCGTAACCAAAATCCTGTAAGTTCACATAGTCGACAGCATGGATTACTTTTGTGTTTTCATTGCCAGATGAGGCTTCGGTAGTGCTTTTCATGTAGTTAATATAGGTTTAGTGTAGTATAAATTTAAAAAAAAATATTATTCTTTTACGTTATGATTGTTGAAAGGTTTTGTAAATCAAGCATAAATGCAGGTTTGAAAAAATATAACGGTTAATAGTTTTATTTATTTTCCGTTGGTGGGCATGATTTGTTTTCTGTTTTTATCAATGTAACCCTAACGTCAAATAGTAAAATGATGGAGCAGCTTATTGCTTTCATAACCCCACCTTACTACACTTCACCTCACCCTGCCCTCTCCTCGAGGAGAGGATTCTGGAGCAATTAATCAGTTTTTGAGTTTTGTTTTTATTTGAGTTTCAAATATTCTTCGGCATATATCAGGTAATATCGACTTCACACAAACCCATCTGCTAACCCTCTTCCTTCTCATTGAGGAGAAGGCATACGATACCTGAGCGTTGCCAATGATTGGGGGATGAGGTAGCGAAAAGCATCCTTACAAACCAAATCTATAGGAGAGCTTGACAAGAAAAACATCATGTGGATAGGTTTCCATAAACAGGTCCCTGGAATCATCGGCGAAGGAATATCTGCCGGTATTGCTATAGTTGCTCCTATGTTGGGTCCAGACTACATATAATATTGAGCCAGGTTTATATTCCCACCTTAGTACAAGGTTTGAATTAAAGTCCCTGACATTGAAGTCTGGGTTTTCAAAGTCATAATCATCTTCACCGTTACTGTCTTCATCCACAAAGTAGGTGATGTTGCCATCTTCATCTGCTTTGTTTCTAATCTGACTTGGGGTATAGGCAATATAGCGGTTTGTATAATTTTCTGCGGCAGGGTCGGAGATGTATTTAAAGGCATCATATTTTCCTGCCGAAACAAAGGGCATGGCATAATACTGAATGGTGAAATCGGGACTGATATTGTAGGTAAACCTGAAGGTTAATGCAGTTGTTTTTTGATCAATGGTTCCCCTGATATATCTTTCAGGAGTCCTGTCATCAATAGTGCTTACATAAGCTATATCATCTTTGTTTGTAGAGAAACTTGGGTTAAAGGACATTTTAAATGCATCAGATAACTGTAAATTGATACCCAGGTAGTAGTTGTTGCTTCTGGATGTTTTTCCATCCCGGAGCCCACCTGAGTATTGAAATACAAACCTTACTTTTTTCTTGAGATCAGTTCCAATATGGCCCCAATAGTCAGTATAACCATCATATACAAGGGCGGGTCCACCCCTTAAAGTTTCTGTTGAAATAGATTTTTGATCTCTTGATATGCCTAGGCCTGTACACCAGTAGTTTTTGTATTGAACATGTCCATTGATATTTGCGCCATGGTAACGGTGCCCTAGATCCCAGGTAAGACCAATCCATTGGTTGACATTGATATTTGCATTCCGAAATATGGAGAAAGGTTCATTTTGGTGGAATCCAACCCAAATTACTTCCATAATTTCATCGTTGCGTTTCATATAGCCCATATCGTTCAGGTTTAGCCCAGGCGAACGCCAGGTTAGCCACATCAGGTACTGGAGCTTTCCATTTCCCGATTTTCCAGCTTGGATTGTGCCGCCAAATCCTTCTATCGATTTTCTGGTCGAGTCGGCCTTGAGATAGTCAGCATCAGGTCGTTGAAAGTAATGGGGAGCATTGGTTTGCAGATCATATATTGCTTTTTCTGTTCCCTCCACTTTACTGAAGACAGTATTTATATCCAGGTAATAGGTTTTGTTTTTCCACTGGTGGTTAAAGTTTAGGCCTCCTGTATAAGCATCCCGGACCATGCTGTTTTCTGTATCAGGTGTACCAAGCTTTCGATTAGTACTTGTAATCATGACACCAAAACGTGTGTTTGAGTTGTTGAAATCCTGTTCTGCACGTGCAGCAAAATAATTGGTCAGTGGTTCTACAACTTTCTTTCGGGTATTGCCTTCATGGTATATGGTGGCTTTTTCTTCCTGAGTAATGCTCTCAAGTACTCCAATGGAGAGTCCCTGCTGAGTTTTTCCGGTTAGTTTGAAAGCTCCCAATATAGAAGTGTTTTCCGGAACATCAGCGTATTCACCATTATCAGAATCGATATCTGGGTCTATGCTTGGATGCCTTCCAATTCGGCGCGAGTAAAACAGGTTATCCTGTGACATGGGACTTCCTCCACCAAGTACCTTGTGGCTCAAAATATTCCTGCCTTCAATAAAAAAGGTCCTTTTTTCAGGAAAGAATGTTTCAAATGTTGTCAGGTTTACCTCGGATGGATCAGCCTCAACTTGGCCAAAGTCGGGGTTGATTGTAAAATCAAGCGTCAGATCATTGGTAATGCCCACTTTTCCATCCAATCCTATACTAGCGCCAATATCTCTTCCGTCTGCATATGGATTTCCAACTTCTCTTTCGTAGTTTTCATATTTTGTGACAGCATAGGGTGTAAGGTCTTTTTGTTTTTTAGGTACAATGTTGTTTATGCCATATATCTCCCCAAAATTGTGGACCCATCCCGAAGCTGTTGGGGAAATGAACTGCCAGCAGGATTTTTCTTCGTGTCTGAACAGTTGCCGGCTGACCTGTAAACCCCAAATATACTTTTCTTTTTTAGAAAACCGCAATTGTGAAAGTGGGATTTGCATTTCGGCTATCCAACCTTTATCGTCGATAGAAGTTTTACCGTACCAAATAGGATCCCAGCTGGAATCCCAATTGTTATCATTGGTGATTGCTTCATCACCCTTAACCCCAGAAGCATTTATTGTAAATGAAAATCCGGTACGCAAGTCATGGTATGAATCAATGTTTATTTCTACAAAATCCCCATCAAATTCATCACGGCGCGACATACGTCTGACGATACTATCAGGAGAAGAATCCCATGCCCTAATTGCAATATACAGGTTGTTGTCATCATACAGGATCTTGAATGAAGTTTCTTCTGATGGAGTGGTGTTCTCGAAGGGGATGATTTGTTTAAAATCACCTGTCCATTCAACAGATTCCCAAACCGGATCATTCAGGTAGCCATCTATTCGTGGAGGTGATTGAACTATCTTTTGTGTCTTATATGTTCGTTTTTCAATTGGTTTATTTTTATCATTGGCAGACAGGCTAACTGTAGTCAACAGGATAAATACAACAAAAAACAATTTACAATACTTATACATGATTCAATTGTTGAGATTTATCCCCTTCATTCGCATGAATCAAGCCAAATAAACTTAACTTACGTATAATCAAGTTGTTGCAAAAAACTGTATGTGTCTGAAATGTTTACAATCGAGACAATGGGTGTGCGTTTTCGGGCAGGTGAGAATCTATGTGCTACAAGTGACTTCAATTCTATTGTTGTCTGGATCAAGTGTTTCAAATTCATAATACCCATCTCCGGTAATACGCGGACCATTCAGGATAGGAAAGCCTGCACCTTGCAGCTCCTTTGCTTTAAGGTCAACCATTTCTCTTCTGTCAACTTCATATGCCAGGTGAGTTAAGCCCAGGTATTGGTTTTCGGGGTCTTTATGTTCAATAATATCAGGCCTTCTCATAAGTTCAAGGCTGCTACCTGTGTCATGTGTGATAAAATAGCTTTCGAAGTTTTTTTCAGGATTGATATATTTTTCATTGGAGGATTCTATTAATGAGGTTCTTATATTAACCCTTAAAACCTCCAAATTTCTGATCCATATGGCAATATGTTCTATCCTTATAATTGAATTCTTTTAAGACATAAATGCCAGAAGTTTTCAATGAATGAGAACCTGCAGGAAGAATTTCCAGATAATTCCCATTAAAACTTTTTACCAACT
>JBNKPU010000015.1:0-11048 GCA_050295515.1 Bacteroidales bacterium
AATTCCTGAGCAAATTCTGTTAAATTATCTACATCTATTTGAGTGTAATCAGTCACCTTATTTCCAACTCCAAGTACACCTGTAATATGATTACCCTCAGTAATTGGAATATTAAAATGGCGAACCACATTAACATGTCCAGATGGATATCCCTTTTTAGTAGATTTTACTAAACCTGCATAATCATTTGTTACAACAGGTTTTCTCTCTCTTACAGCATCACCCCACAATCCTGTCTTTTCCAGAGGATAAACAATGGGTTTATCAATCATGGCACAATTTGCCATTGCTGAATTTGACCAGCCAAGCATCACCAAAGTATCTTCGGTTGAATTCATTACTGCAAAATAGCTAATTGTACTGTCTGTAATAATTGCCGCTTCTTCAACCAGAGAGCTTAACAACTGTTGTAAAGTTGTATTTTCTAATAACTTTACATTTTTAATTGCCTTTTCTACTTTTTCCATAATTAATTTTTTATTTAAATATTAAAAATGTACTAACGATTATTATGTTAAGATTCTTCATGCCTTTGCTTTTATATAAAATTACGACTGAAAAGGGGCATGAGTCCATAGGGATAATTACTATCTTATATAGGTGTTTTTCCCTAATTTTCATCATAAGCTTATTTTCTATTCCATTGGCTATACAGTTTATGGGTTGCTTCCAATCAATTATAAATAAGACGCGAGAGCAGTAGTGAAGGGGGAAGAGCTGTGACAGATCGCTACGTTTCTTGCCGAATTAATATAAAAACTGTATAGTTCCGATAAAACACAATGCTCCAACTTAAAGCTTTTTGAATGAGATTCGCAAAGATGTTTTGTTGTATCCCTACGAAACAATGAACCGTCATCACAAGTTCCTTCTCAGATAGCAAAAGTGAGCAAAAAGCAAACCCAGAGCCACCAATCCTTCTCCAGCTTGGAGAAGGTGATTCAGCTTGCCGGACCGGATGAGATAAATGTTGAAAAATTGCTGCATACATCAACTTTTCTCTTCTCTACAAAGGCAGATGCGTCTGGTAATATTTGGTGCTTTTTACTAAGGACATTGCTCTGTGCCTCAATAATCCACCTGCATAGCAGCATATATTTTGAAGTCAATCTCCTTTTAACCCGGATTATATATTAGAACTTCGTTATGAAGGTTGAAAGTGCAAAAATAGAAGGACTTGGTGAGATGAATCATAGCACCGCTATGGTGAACCGACCATAGGGAGTTCATGAATGCAATAAAAATAAATGAGTATGAATAATCGAAACAAGTAAGTGAAACGACTTATATTGAAGCAATTTCAATATGTAATAGATTTTCTAATGCATATTTCGGGATTTAACATGTCAACGCATTCCACTATTGCACCATCTATGTTTGCACCACAAAATTGACATTTGCCTTTGTCTAGAAGTTTTATATCATTCTTCTTTGAAAAATCTTTATAGTCTTGAATTCTTAATTTGATTTAAATAAAAAATTAACACAATATTGTTTTATCTGGTCATGGCTTGATTCATAGGACTGCCATACTGATTTACACCATTTTTTTATCATTTCATCACGATTAGATTCGTTCGCTAAAACATCTACGATTGTAATTTCCCCTCTTTCGGGTGGAAGTACAATATCGGGAAGATATTCTTTGTGATTAGATAATATTGTATGTGCTTGTTGTATTTGTCGCCCTGTATAATTCTTTTCAATTAATAGGTATAATCCTACCAAGGAAAAAACTAAACTGATTCTTTTAGTACTTTCATTTGCTGTTTGTGCAGTATATGCATCAACAATTAACTGATGAATAAAATAAACGTTATCAGGGTGTGATAAAGTATAGAATGACAATTCGTTAAAATAGTTATTATTCATTTGCAAATCTTTCTTTTACTTGTTGCTAACAGCAGTCTGTCTAATAACTATTTTAAAGCCGCTGAGAATTCAATATTTGTATAAAATTACAAATAGGTATCCGAATATAAATACACACTTTCTAGGTTATTAGGCACTCTGACGGTTAGTATATGGTGTCGTAGCTATCCTGCAGGTAGTTATGCACTATATATTGTGTTACCACCTGTTTTTATTAGTTTTATTTCTCCTGTATTATTCTTAAAAACCATTTGCAATATTTATAGGCTTCGCAATAATTAATAGCTTGTGCTTTGTGCACATTCTCCAGTTTTTCAATTGCTTTAATCTCCACCATTACCAATCCTGCAACAAAAAAGCCGACTCTCCTGGTTCCAATTTGCGCATCTCTATAAAAAAATGGTAGTTCCATTTCCCGCTGATGTTCAATTCCATTTATATTCAACTCTATTGACAATGTGCGTTGATAGATTACTTCTTGAAATCCATTACCCTATGAATTATGAACAGTCAGCGCACAACCAATAATTGCGTGAGTGAGTTTATTTATTTCATCTTCATTTCTCATCTTGTTCATCCATCAATCTTTTCTAATCCTGTTCTGACATTTTCCATTTGTACAGATATCGTTTTCTCTATTACCTCCTTAAATCCAGTGAAAAACACATAAAAGCGTCGATTAGTGCATAGAAAAACATCCTGCTAACTTGGCCAGGATGTAGTTCAACATGGACCCATTGCGAGGTCTTAAAGACCGCTCATAGTCCTATTTATTGTATCTCGTTTTATTCATATCAAAGAAAAGAATAGAGCTGCATTTAATTATTTACTAGTATTTTATTGATATTGTATATATTTTCACCCTTGACTACAATAAAATAAACTCCTGAAGTTAAATTTTTCATATCAATTATTATACTGGTTTTATTAACCCTATCATTATAATATTTTCTTAGACCAGCGATATTGATAATTTCAATCGAATTAATCGCCGTTGGAGATTTTATTTCCAGAAAATCAATAACCGGGTTTGGATACATACATACCTCAACATTATTTCTCTCAATAACTGAGTTGGTAATATTTTTTACAAAAACAGCTGCCAGGGCAGTATCACTACCGATGTTACTCAACGTGATGGGATTTCTATTGGTCACTGAATCTCCTGTTGCAGGATTTTGCCATTTAGCAAAATGATAGCCTGAATTTGGTACCGCTTTTATTTCAGTTGCTTCTTTTGCATGTTCAACAGTCTGAACGGAATCACCTTGCAATTTACCGTTAACACCCGATGTAAAAATTACGTTGTAAATATTAATGGTAAAAAGAGCTTCGTATGAAACATCGAAATCCAATATACTTGACACCATACTGGAATCACCATTATTCTGCCAATTGTTAAAAGTAAATCCCTCTTTAATAACTGTATCGGGAAGTTCTATAACTGTTAAACCTGAATTATCTGCAAAAGCTTTTTTGCCTACATAATTCACTCGGTTTGGGATGCTAATGTCAAGTAGGGAGTTGCCGTAAAATGCACTATCACCTATTGCTTGGGTATTATGTGGGATAATTAACGTATCAATTGCGTTATTCTCGAATAACCCTTCGCTAATTTCAGTTAGCCTGTTTGAAAGTGCAATGGTATCGATATTATTATTGGCAAATGCAAAATCTCCAACAGATGTAATATTATTATGCATAAACACTTCAGATAGCAAATTATTAGCAAATGCTCCACTTCCGATGGAAGTGACAGTTTCCGGGATTTCTAATTTGACCAGGGAATTAGAGCGAAAAGCATCCTCTCTGATTGAAGTTATATTATCAGGGATAATGATACTATCAAGCAGATTATTTTCAAAAAGGTTTGCTCCTATATAATCAAGTTTTTCAGATATTTCTACGTACTTAAGTGCGTTGTTTGAAAATGCACTGCCCCCCACAGTACTAACGCTATTAGGCATTAGAAGTGTATCAATTGAATTGTTCATAAATGCCCCAGAACGGATTTCAGAAAGTGTATTGGGTAAACTCAATTTTTTTATATGACTATTTGCAAAAGCGTTGTAATCAATTAATGTTATTCCTTCTTCAATGGTAACTTCAATAAGCATTTTATAGTCAAAGGAAGTCTGATGTATCGTTTCAATTGCAATTGCTCCTATTTCTGAAGGAATAATGATGTTTGTATAACTAGCGGAATAGTCAATAATAATATTATCATCAAATTCAACATCTTCAGATGTAAGAATGTGGGGTGGAAGGTCGGCATAATATATGCCAGTGAAATCTGAAATAGCATCTCCTTCGCTGTAGTTATTACCTTGTAAATCTTTATACCCATTGATATCCAGATTTGAATTAACTGGTAAAATAATTGAACTCAGGCTTGAGTAACCACCATCATAGAAGCATCTTTCATCTATCAATCTAATATTACTTCCTTCTTCAAATTCAACATGCTTAAGACTGTTATGCTGAAATATGCTTTTTCCCAAAAAAGTTATGCTTTTGGGGATTTTAATACTATCAATAGAATTATACCCAAACACGCTAGAGCCAATATATTCGATACTATTTGGAAGTGCGATTTTTGTTAATGAACAATGCTCAAAGGCTCCATTTTTTATTTTAACAACACTATTGGGAAGATTAACACTTATGATGGGATTTGAATAAAATGCCCAAGCACTTACTTCCTCAATACCATTAAGCAGTATTAGATTGGTAATACCCTTTGCTGAAAAAGCTTTTATCCCGATACTTGTAACCGTTTGCCCATCCAAGGAACTTGGGATAGTAATGTTGCTTGTTCCCCAATCAGATGTATCTGTTACACATTCGGTAATTATACCATTTATAACTACAACATCGCTATCTTGTATTAAATATTGAGCACTTGCAGTGACCCAAAATATAGATAAGCAAATAATTAAACTAACCAGACTTTTGTTAAACTTGCTCATGTTCTTTTTTATTAAGGTATTTAGAGTGATACAATGCTTACGATTATTAAAATGTACTTGTTACAATCGGCTTATCAAAATGAGGTGCAACATCTGTATATTCCGAACTCCTTCCCCAGAGTTACGCATGTTTTCTCTAATTCACCACTTTTGTAAATGTTTGAAAGATGCTCACTTATTGTGGATTTTGCAACACCAAACAATTCGCCCATTGTTTTTTTGGTATGTAAAACTGTCTCGTCATGCAAAATCACTTGTGCTTTAACATTACCGTCTGGTGTGGTATATAGTATAATTATAGAACTATGCATCATTGTCTTTAACAGGATTTATTTGATTTTAGGATTTCCAGGATTCTTATTGATTAGCTTTTTATTATACATTCCTTTGAAATCGAGGCTGGTTGCCCCAAAATTTACCAGCATACCATCTGTATTATTATAGGCTTCGTAATAATTGGGTGCGTAAGTTTATTTATTTCATCTTCATTCCTCATCTTGTTCATCCATCAATCTTTTCTAATCCTGTTCTGACATTTTCCATTTGTACAGATATCGTTTTCGCCAAATGTAATACCCATCATCATTATATCCAAGGGGTTCATTAGCCTTTTGTTGTTGATGCCAGCAAAGTGGGTGTACCTTTCAGTTGTTTTTAACCCGGTCTATGCAATAGAAAGCGTTTAAGTGCTTGGCTGGTGCATTTTCAATTGAAGACAAGTCGAAGGGGGGAGATTGTTTCGAACTGGAACAATTCAAATATCTGTGGGGTAAAACGCTCTAATAAGAATTCCAACTTGGAGTTTGCAACGGTAATAATTCATCAATTTTTTTTGTTTTCCATAATGAAAGGTTAATTACAAACTATTATTTTTGGCAACATTTTTCTAAGTATTTTCCATTTGTATGAGAATACGGCAAGGATGGAATGTTAGAAAACAGGATTTGATTTAATGGTTTTATCATTATTGTTCCTGGAAGGCATTGAATAACAACAAAAAAGCGTTTGTTTTGTGATTGAAAAACCTGTAATAATATTCAAATATCTAAAAAAGCGCTCAAGGTTTCATGCCGCTACAGTTGGACATAATTTAAAAAAACTTAAAAACAGGAATGAATAGAAATATAACAATTGACAACTATCTGGACAACCATTACATCCATAGGAGCAATTGGTTGAGGGCTGCAGTTTTGGGAGCAAATGATGGTATTATTTCCATCTCAAGTCTTGCCATTGGTGTTGCGGCTGCAAGTTCAACACGAGAACCTCTTGTTTTAGCAACGGTTGCTGGACTGGTGGCTGGGGCATTATCTATGGCCGCAGGAGAATATGTGTCTGTAAGTTCACAAACCGACACAGAAAATGCTGATATCGAAAGAGAGAAACAAGAACTGGCCGAAATGCCTGAAGCAGAGCTAAACATATTAGCTCAAATTTATGAAAAAAGGGGGCTAAAAAGTGATACGGCAATGCAAGTTGCAAAAGAACTAACCGAAGTGGATGCCCTGGGAGCACACGTGCGAGATGAGTTGGGAATCAATGAAATAAGTAGGGCTAACCCCATTCAGGCAGCATTGGCCTCAGGTGCTGCATTTTTGCTTGGAGGTTTTTTGCCCCTGTTAGTGGTTCTTTTTGTCCCAATAAAAGGAATTGAATATTGTCTATACGGATTTACTACTGTTTTCTTAATCATTTTAGGAGCAACAGCTGCAAAAACCGGTGGTTCAAGTGTATTAAGAGGAATCGTCAGAATTACAGTTTGGGGTACAATCGCTATGGGACTTTCAGCGCTTGTGGGTTACCTCTTTGGAATAAATGTTTAACCCGGATTATGTGTTAGAACTTCGTTATGAAGGTTGAAAGTGTAAAAATAGAAGGACTTGGTGAGATGGTTCATAGCACCGCTATGGTGATTAGAAACAGGTAAGTGAAACGACTTTTATTGAAGCAATTTCAATATGTAATAGTTTTTCTAATGCATATTTCGGGTTAAAACAAACTAATTCTTCAAACAACGAATACAAAAGCCTGACCATTGGATTCCCCTTGACATAGGAGATATATTACTTGACCCCAATTTTGAATCATAACAAGACAAACTCCATATAGTAAGTCCGTTAAAATCAAATTCTTCCAGATTATAATTATATGACCACCAGTTACCAAATTCCCCAAGTTCCATAAATCCATTGCTAATACAGTACCCCCCAGGAAGTGCTGTAAATCCTGATGAGTTTGTAGCGGAGTTTTCAACGGAACAAGACCAATGTGAATTTCCACTCTCTTTAAGCTTATCACCAGCAACTTCCGAACCTCCAAGATAGGCGCTTAGTACCATCCAATCGTTAGCACTCGAAATATGCCAACCCTTAGGGCATATATTTTCACCTCCATTCTTTGCTTCATCAAATACGAGGTAATTATATAATGCTCCATATTCATCCTTATTGGTCGTGGAGTCATTGTCATACCAACAATAAGATGCTGTTGTATCACTCCAATTAGGTTGAATTGGAGTTCCATTGTTAAAATGGGTTGTTTTAAGGTTCTCAGCCATCCAAATCTGATTTCCAATCTGAACTGTTTTGTAAACATTTCCATCAATGTCCGAAACAGAACCATAAATGATTTCTGGTAGTGTTGTGAAACTTACCAGTCTTCCATAGGCTGTCCCGATATCATTTGTTGCATATGCCCTAACATAATAAAGAGTACTGGCACTTAAATCAGTTAAATTACTGGTAAAGCTGCCAGTCCCTAAACCCTCTATATTCATATAGTCTTCTGTTGTCGGCAAACTGTCTTCACTCCAACACAATCCTCTTGCAGTTATTTTCGATCCTCCATTAGAAATAATATCACCACCACATATAGCTGTAGTTTTTGTTACTTCAGTTACCAGACGTGTTATTATTTCTGGCACATTCAAAGCATTGTTTTCTTCCTTTTCATTATTTTCTTCCTTTTCACAGCTGGTTGCCAGGAACATTAATATACCAATTATTATAAAAGGAAATTTTAAAAGATTATTTCTGTTTTTCATTTCAATTTATATTAGTGTAAAAACAAAAAATAAAACTGAAAAGAACTATAAAATTATTGTAGCAAAAATGTAAAGTCAAGCATATAAATGTTTTTTTGATTAAATCTAAAATAAGCAATCACCCCCTCATACCTCAAAAACCGATAACGGGTTGGTTTGCTCTTAATGCCGGCAATATTCATGATTTCAGCTATTGAATATTTACCTTCTTTGTAGAGCACGGCAGCTATAGTCGCTTTCTTTTTGTCATTATTGCCTTTTTTTCGTCCTCCACTTTTTCCTCTTGTTCGTGCAGCTGTTAATCCCGACCTAAACAAGCACCAAATGTGCACAAATCAGTAACCCGGTCATTTTATCCCCCCCCCTAAAAAACGGATCAAACAGTTAAGCGCCTAGGGCGCGTGATCTGTTCTGCAAAAAATTCACAGATTACACACCCTTGGTGATATGTTCTGCCTAATTTTATCCTGAAATTATCTGTTGTAATAGCTCAGTTGCAATTCCTTTTTCACAAAACCCCAACTCTCTTTATTCCTTTTTACTTCCCCCTTTTCCTGTCCAAAATCCATCCCCAGAAATCAATCCCTGTACAAACACAATATTCACATTAAAAACAAAGTTATTAACAAAAGTGGGAAAAAGTGGGGTGAAATGGATCAAAGTGGGAATTATTTCCTATTTTTGCCTTAATATATTTTTTGGTAAAATGAAAACATTCGTTGGAGACTATACATGTAAGCTCGATGCTAAAGGAAGGGTGGCCTTGCCGTCAGCCTTTGTGAAGCAGATGGCTAGTGGTATGCCTTCGAAGTTCATTGCCAAAAAAGATGTCTTTGAAAATTGCCTGGTCTTTTACCCCGAAGATGAGTGGGAGCGCCAGGTTAAACTTTTAAAGAAAAAGCTGAATCCATACAAAAGGGAGCACAACACTTTTATGCGTGTGTTCTTCAAAGGAGTGGCAGAGCTGCCTCTGGATTCCAACAACCGCTTGTTGGTACCAAAGCGTCTGCTGGACGAGGTCGGTGCTGAAAAAGAAATTGTATTGGCAGGGCAGCCAGGAAAAATTGAGCTTTGGGCTAAGTCAAAATACGATACCATTGAACTTAGCGATGATGAATTTGCCAATATGGCCGAAAAACTAATGGATGGATTAATAGACGAAGCGGACGAATGACGGAGTATCACCAACCGGTATTGTTGAAAGAAAGTGTTGATGGGTTGAATATCAGGCCGGACGGGATTTATGTCGATGTTACTTTTGGAGGGGGCGGACATTCACGAGAAATCCTAAGCCGGTTGACAACCGGTAAGCTTATTGCATTCGATCAGGATATTGATGTGTTAGAGAACCTTCCCAAGGACGACCGCTTGATCTTTGTTCAGCACAATTTCAGGTTCCTTAAAAATTTTCTGAAATATTACGGGATCGATACCATTGACGGGTTGCTGGCCGATCTTGGTGTTTCATCGCACCATTTCGATGTTGCCAAACGTGGTTTTTCCTTTCGTTTCGAAGCCAATCTGGACATGCGTATGAACCAGCAAACCGATTTTTCAGCAATCGACCTATTGAACCAATATTCGTTGGACGGTTTAACACGCATATTCAGGGAATACGGCGAACTGAAAAATGCCCGGAAGGTAGCCTACAGTATCGTCAATTATCGCGAGAAAGAAGCCATCGACAATACACGCGACCTTGTCGAAGCCATAGCTCCGGCATTGCCCCGCCATAACGAAAACCAATTTTTGGCAAAGCTGTACCAGGCAATCCGTATCGAGGTAAACCACGAAATCGATTACCTGAAAGACATGCTGACCCAGTCCCTGGAATTCTTAAAGACGGGTTCCAGGTTGTCAATTATAAGTTATCACTCGCTAGAAGACCGAGTGGTCAAAACCTTCATCAAAGAAGGCACTTTTGAAAAAGATGAAAGCATCGATCTGTATGGCAACAAGCCAGCAGTTTTTAAACAGGTTTCAAGAAAGCCTATACTGCCAGGTGCCGAGGAGATGGAGCAGAACAACAGGTCGAGGAGTGCAAAATTGAGAATAGCTGAAAAAAAATAAAACATGCTAGGGAAGAAGAAGGCTAAAATAGAATTTGTTGATTCAGACGTCGAAAGGGACGAAATAAAAGGCTTTTCGGCCAAAGGGGTGCTGGATGGCAGTTTGCTTACAGGCAAGAAGCTGGTTAAGCAGCTTCCTTTTATTGCCTTTCTCGTTTTTCTGGCCATTGTGTATATCGGAAACCGGATGCATGCCGAAAAATTGGTTAGAAGGTTGGTAACTGCCAGGGAAGATGTGAAGAATCTGCGAGCAGAGCAGATTACTACAGCTTCGGAGCTAATGAACAGCAGCAAGCCTTCGAAACTTGAAAATATGGTTGAAAGCAGGGGCCTGGGTTTAAAGCAACCCTCAACACCCCCTTATAAAATAGTGGTAAAGAAAAAGAATGTCCATTAAGAAAGACATAATATGGAGGGTAGGCCTCGTCTACTCGGTAGTCCTGATTTTTGCAGTGCTTGTTGCATCTAAGCTTGTTGTGCTGCAATTTATCAACGACGACCAGTGGAAGAAAGTAGCCAGCGAAGAAAGGATCAGGAATATCAAGATTCCTTCTCACCGCGGCGATGTCTATGCTTCAGACGGAAAACTTCTGGCCAGCTCGGTACCCTATTACCAGATACGTATGGATTTTGCTGCCGATGGCCTGCCCAAGTCAGTTTTTGAGGACGAGGTGGATGATCTGGCAAGGTCCATGTCAAACCTTTTTCGCGATAAACCTGCTGAAATGTATGAGCGGGAGTTTCGCAATGCCAGGCGCAGAAAACAAAGATATTATTTGATAAAGGACAATATAAACTACCTGCAGCTTAAACAGGTAAAAGAATTTCCAATATTCAGGAGAGGACAATACAAAGGCGGGGTTATCTATGTATCCAAAAACCAAAGGGTAAGGCCTTACGATGAACTGGCCAGAAGAACCGTAGGGTATATCCGTACCGATGAGGACAATGAGAGCATCGGACTGGGAGTAGGTCTCGAAGGGGCATACAATGAATTCCTCCAAGGCAAACAGGGCCTAAAAAAGATGCAGAAAATTTCGGGCGGGCAATGGATGCCATTGGATTGGGAAGGGGAGATAGACCCTAAAGATGGCA
>JBNKPU010000016.1:0-103055 GCA_050295515.1 Bacteroidales bacterium
ATAGGAACGTATTCCATTGATGGGGAAACAATTGTATCAAACCAGGCAATTCTTTCACCCGGCTGGTCAAACATATAATTTCTATTGGCATCTTCAATGGCATAAATACGATATTCACCTGGGCTTAAATTTCTTATGGCAAAAAATCCTTCTTTATCCGATTTAGCCAGGCGAACAGGCACATCATGCGTAAAAGCCGTATCGTTCAGGTTTTCATGGGCCATCACCAGGGCTCCTTCTATTGGGGCAAGATCAGTGGCATCCCACAAATTTCCCATTAAAGCAAACGAATCAACAACTTCACCTGTCGAAAATGAAAAAACAAATGATGGTAATGGATTGCCTTCATTGTTATCTTCCACTGCATCAGCAAAATCCAATGTATAGGTTGTATTTTCTTGTAATTCCTCATCAAACTTAATACTTAACTTCTGCGCACGGACAGCTACAATAGGCCTGTTTTTAAGTGGTGGAGAAACAACCAATTTCTGATTTACTTCATTGAGTTTGATAATCTCATCGAACTCAATAATGACTTCATCCTTTTTAAAATTCATGGCACCATTAACCGGTTCCGATTTACTTACTTTAGGTGGTGTTTCATCTTTGAGTCCTCCTGTAGGATAGCCGGGATTTGCACAAGAATAAACTATTGAAATAAGTACTGTCAGTCCAATTATATATTTACGCATTTAACCAATTTAATATTTGAATAACACGGGCAAATTTAACCCAAATATACATTTTACCTCCTAATCGCAGATTAAAAATTAAAAAGAAGCGTTAATAATACTACATAATCAATCTCAAAATTTTAAATTTGTCGACGATTAATACATAAAAGAAAAAGATACTATGTCCGATTCACAAGATATTAAACCACACAAATCACATAAAACAGCCATTATTGTTGGTTCAATTTCATTTGTTCTTTTACTCATATTAGGATATTTATATTTCCAAAACCGTAGTGAAATGCAAATGATGGTGGATGAAATGGTGCAGGAAAAGGAAATGTTAACTCAGGAATTTGAAATTCTGGCTTTGGATTATGACTCCTTAAAAACCAATAGCGACACCTTAAATTTAATGTTGGATAAAGAGCGTGAAAAAATCACACAACTGATTGAAGAAATTCAAACGATTAAAGCTACTAACGCATCAAAAATAAGAGAATACAAAAAAGAACTATCTGGTTTACGAAAGGTTTTAAAAAGTTATGTCCTCCAAATTGACTCGCTAAACCAATCCAACAAAGCCTTACAGGAGGAGAATAAGTCATTCCGACAGAAGGTGACCAGCATGAAATCCAATTTCAAAGAGCTGGAGGCGGTCAAGGAAACACTGCAGGAGAAGGTTGAAATAGCCTCAAAACTCGAAACTTTTAATATGGAAGCCTCCGGACTAAATTCCAGAGATAGAACAACAACGAAGGCTTCGCGTATATCCAAAATTAGAATATGTTTTTCCATCCAAAAAAACATTACAGCTGAAGTTGGCCAAAAAATTATTTATCTAAGATTAATGCGTCCTGATGGAGCCTTGCTGTACCATTCAAAAGAGGATCTTTTTAAGTATGAAAACAAGGAAATTAACTTTTCTTCGAACAGAACCATTGAATATGGTGGCGACGAATTAGATGTTTGTGTATATTATAATGTTGATGCTGGCGAATTATCAATCGGCAAGTATACTGCTGATATTTTTGCTGATGGTTACCACATTGGTAACATGACATTTGAACTTAAGTAGTGTTCGTCTATAAAGTCCAACTACTGCGTTGTTGATCAAAATACAAATCCTCATATACGCTAGTATACTGCGGTTTGAATTTTTCACACGCCTTGTATTTAAACTTTATACTCAAAACACCCGACTTTATGGACAGGCACTAAGTAAGCAGTGTATGGTTCGTTGGATTATAACCCGGACAATTGATGATGTATTTCTTAATGATGTAACGAACTATTAATATTTTTCCATGCGATATTCATTTCTGACATTTGTTGTAATTATTATTTTTGCCTTTAACAGCCATATCGCATCTTTATATGCACAAGATAACGACTTGCCGCAATTTCCGGAATGGATGGTAAAAAAACGAATGGATGCCCTAAATTATCAGACTCCCATTCAACTGGATTACAATAATAATGTTCAGGCTTATATTGATGTTTACACCGTTAAAAGAAGAGAACATCTATCCAATATTATCAGCCGCTCTAAATTGTATTTCCCAATTTTTGAGGAATACCTTGATAAATATGACTTACCTCTTGAACTCAAGTACCTGGCTGTTATTGAGTCTGCTCTGGATCCCAGGGCCAAATCAAAATCAGGTGCAAAGGGACTTTGGCAATTCCTATATCATGCAGGTAAAATGTTCGATTTGGAGGTAACTACCTATATCGATGAAAGAAGTGATCCGGTTTTAGCCACAGAAGCAGCTTGTAAATACCTGCAATACCTCTATAGAAACTTTAATGACTGGCATCTGGCTTTAGCAGCATACAATGGAGGTGTTGGAGTAGTTAAAAATGCAATTGAACGATCAGGTGGCATCACAAATTACTGGGAACTGCGTCCGTATCTTCCGGATGAGGTAAAAGGTTACGTACCAGCCTTTATTGCAGCCACTTATGTAATGAATTACTTCAGCAACTATGATATCATTGAGAAACCTGGCAGGTTTTCATTTAGTCAATTAGATACCGTGTTTGTGCAACAACCTATTTCTTTTCTTCAAATTTCAGATGTAACTGGCATTAGCACCGATGATCTTTCTTTTTTAAACCCCATTTTCACCAAAGAAACAATACCTGTAAATGATACTCCGGTAAGAATCTTTTTACCTAAACAGTACATTGAATCCTTCGTAAAAAATGAGCCTCAACTTTACGGACATAAATCCCCTGCCCCTCCTGATAATACCGAGATGGAAAAGGTGGTTCATGTTGTAGAAAAAGGAGAATATTTTCATAAAATTGCCATCATATACAACTGCACTGTTGAGGAAATCGTGGAATGGAATCACCTTAAATCAAAAAATCTACATCCTGGTCAGGAATTAATCGTATATAAAAACAAAGACTTTTCGCCGTACTTTTTTATCAGAGATGAAGTGAACTACCTGGCAGACAAGTAAGATGGTAATTGTATCAGCTTCAGTTCAATTGATTTTTTTAGCATTCAGATTATTACATTAAAGAGCAATGCTCAATTGGTTTCAAGGGTATATCAAAGTAAAGCAACAAATATTTATCAACCTGAGTTCGATATAAAATTAATGGCTCAAATCGCTTATAAATATTGAGTTTCAAGGAATGTTTGCGAAATCATAGCGGGCTATGGTAAGCAAATATGACGCAGAAAATCGGTATTTATAAGTGAAATTCATAGCTTTTCATTAAATAATCGATTTACGGCTCTAAATTTTATCACCATAGCTCGCTATGCCTCAAAAATTTATATTGCAAATCAATCATTTACTGAAATTTGAGCTCGCTAATTTTATATCGAACTCAGGTTAATAATAAATATGAAAAAGATACTATTTTTCATTTCGTTCGGGAATTCTTTTACTATGGGAATAAAAACAGTAAAAAAAAATGGCTACCGGTTTTCGGTAGCCATTTAGATATTTTATAGGGAATTATTTTATTCTTCTTCTTGTTCAGCTTCGTAAGCTTTAAGCAGAACATCCTGAACATCGCCTGGAACAGCGGCATATTCGGCGAATTTCATGCTGTAATATGCACGTCCACCAGTATTTGAGCTTAATGAGGTCTGGTATTTATCCATTTCAGCCAAAGGTACTTTTGCAGAGATTTTCTCAAATCCATTTTCGCTGCTCATGCCCTGAACAATTGCACGGCGTCCCTGAAGATCACTCATAACATCTCCCATACGGTCTGCAGGAACATATACCTCAAGATCGTAAATTGGTTCAAGGATTTTTGGCCCTGCATTTTTAAATGCCATACTGAATGCGTTACGGCCAGCAAGTTTAAACGAAATTTCGTTTGAATCAACCGGGTGCATTTTACCATCATAAACGTAAATACAGATATCACGGGCGTAAGAACCTGTAAGTGGGCCTTCGTCCATTTTTTCCATAACACCCTTTAGAATGGCAGGTAAGAACCTTGCATCGATTGATCCGCCAACAATACAGTTGTAGAAAATCAATTTTCCTCCCCAAGGCAGAGGATGTTCTTCCTTGTCACGAAGAGAAAGTTTTTGTTCTTTACCATTGATCTTGAACATGGTTTTTCCTTCTGCACCTTCCAGGTAAGGCTCAATAATTAAATGGACTTCACCAAACTGACCAGAACCACCGGATTGTTTCTTATGCCTGTAGTCAGCTTGAGCAGGTTTCGTTATTGTTTCGCGATATGGAATCTTAGGCTTGACGAACTCAGTTTCAATTTTGTATTGGTGGTCTAGGTGCCATTTTAAAATATTGAAATGGTATTCTCCCTGGCCCGAAAGGATGATTTGTTTAAGTTCTTTAGAATATTCTACTTGAATTGTTGGATCTTCATCGTGCATACGGCTTAAAGCTTCACCTAGTTTTTCTTCATCACCTTCTGCTAAAGGACGGATAGCTGCACGGTGTTTGGGTTCTGGAAATATCATTGGCCCAAAAACTGCCCCACCGTCTGTCAGTGTCTGATTGAATTTAGTAGCTTTTAATTTAACAGTGGCGCCAATGTCGCCAGCTGCCATAGATGGCACTTTAGCCCTGTTTTTGCCGGCATTGGCGAAAATCTGGGAGATTCTCTCCTTATTTTGTGATTTTGAATTTGTCAGGTCCATACCTTCAGATAATTTACCTGACATAACTTTAAAGTAATTTACCTCACCAATATGTTGTTCCATACTGGTTTTGAAAACGAACAAAGAAGTCTTGCCGGAAGAATCTACTGCTATCTCGTTACCGTCAACATCTTCGCGTGGTTTTACCTGGTTAGGAGAAGGAGCTACATTACTTATAAATTCAAGCAAGCGTCCAACGCCCATATCTTTCTTTGCAGAACAACAGAATACAGGAAAGATGTCTCTTTCAAGAAGTCCTATAGTAATGCCTGAGCGCATTTCGTCTTCGCTAAGGGCTCCTTTATCAAAGAAGATTTCCATTAATCCTTCGTCATTTTCTGCACATTTTTCAACAAGCTCGTTGTGCAATTCTGCAGCTCTCTCAGCTTCTTCAGCAGGTATGTCAACAGCTTTGCGTCCACCGCCTTCTTGCAATACATACATTTTCATGAGCAGAACATCGATTACTGCATTGAAGTCGGGGCCGGTAGAGACAGGGTATTGTACAACAGTTACATTTTTACCTAAACGGTCTTTTGCTGTTTCAATGGTTTTTTCAAAATTGGCTTTTTCGTGATCAAGGTGGTTGACAGTAATGATCATGGGTTTGCCATAGTTGGCAAGATGCCTGCTGTGAACTTCGGCACCTACTTCAACACCATTTTGTGCATTCAAAACTAGTACGGCAGTATCTGCAGCATACATCGATGAAATTACGCCGCCCACAAAATCATCCAAGCCAGGGGCGTCTATAATATTTATTTTTTTGTTGTTGTATTCTGTATATAGAATGGATGAAAATACTGAGTTTTCGTTGTTGTGCTCAATATCTTTATAATCCGATACTGTATTTTTACTTGTTACATCACCCCTACGGTCGATTACTTTTCCTTCGAAAAGCATAGACTCAGCAAGGGTGGTTTTCCCAGCTCCGGTATTACCTACCAGAACAATGTTTTTAATTTCCTCTGTGTTATATGTCTTCATTTTAAATTTAGTTAGAATTACACTTATATCTTTCTATTTAAATAGAATAATTCGTTCTTATTTTTTAGAAGGGTAACAAATGTAATAAAATTTTAATAGTGTCAAAATGTGACAGATAAAATCTGACAGTGTATCAGATTATTTATAAAGCTTCTATTGAGAGGTGTTTTAAAATGTTTGATATGAAGTTTTGAGGTGGGCAATTACACGTTTCATTTGAGCATTGCTGAGTTGTTTTCGTTGTAAACTGTCAAGCATTTCCGAGTTCTTTGACTGAATGGATGGATACCAATCTCCGGGATCCGCAAGATCACCCTTATACCTTGGAACAATATGAACATGCAAATGATCAATTGTTTGTCCTGCCGATTTGCCATCCTGTATGGTAAAATCTACGCCATCGGCTTTAAATTCTTTTTTTAGAAACAGAATAAGTTTTCTGGAAAACATCATCAATTCTGTCATTTGAGCATCATCAACGTCAAGAAAGCCAGTTACATGTTGTTTAGGGACAACCAGCACATGTCCGGGGAGTATTGGGGCAATGTTATAGATAGCCTTAAAATGATCTGACTCTGCAAAACTAGCTTTGTCGGCATGTGGTGAGCAAAAAGGGCATACCGGATTTTTCATCGGGAACGGATTATGTGTATGGATCAAATTTATCAAACAAATTAGTATGGATTGTTATTTAACACTTTTTAACCTCCAATGGCATACATTCCCCTGTTCTTTTCAAACTCTTTAATCTGATTTATAGTTAGTTTTTTGCCACCATGTTGAGCAGTTTTTTTCAAAAGCGATTCCTGAATGACTTTGATAATATCTTCTCCAGATTTAAGGACATTAATCAAATCAATCTCTTTGTGGCCAAACAGGCAATTTTTTATTTTTCCATCAGATGTAATACGAATTCTGTTGCATTCAGAGCAAAATGGCTGTGTAACAGTGCTTATAATGCCTATTTTTCCCATGCCACCACTAGCTTTGTAGTATTTGGCAGGTAGATGAGGATTATCCCTGTTTAATGATGCCAAAGGTATTTCTTTGCATATATTGTTGATAATCTCATTATGGGAGACAAGTTTTTCAGGATCCCACTGGTTGTTTGCAAAAGGCATGAATTCAATAAAGCGGACTGAAAGAGGATATTTCTGGGTCAGTCTTGCAAAATCAACCAATTCACCATCGTTTACTCCCTTAATAACCACAACATTTAGCTTAACCTTGAATCCCAGGTCCAATGCCTTTATAAGGTTGGAGTATACCCGGTTAAAACCTGAAGATCCCGTAATTGTTTTAAATCGGTCAGGGTTTAATGTATCCAGGCTAATGTTGATAGTTTTAAAACCAGCAGATAAGATAGTGGCAAAATACCTGTCTAGGAGTAGGGCATTGGTCGTAATGGCTTTCTCTATAGTATAGTTTGTAAAAAGGTTTGCTACATCAGCAAAATCCTTCCGGGCAAGGGGTTCCCCTCCTGTTAGACGGACTTTCTTAATGCCAAGCTTTATAAATGCATCGACGACGGTTTTAATTTCGGTAACGGTCATTTGGCTGTTTGCCAGATTACAGGCTGGTGCATTGGGACGGCAATAGCTACAACTGAAATTGCAATCATCAGTAATTGAGAACCTTAAATAATCATGGATTCTCCCAAAGCGGTCGACAAGTGCCGGATCAGTATTTATTTTCTTTCCAATACGATTTTCCATTCTTAATTAGCTCCTTTCCAAAAATTGGAATTTGTGACTTAAAAAGATCTACCAATTCCGGTAATGCCAAAAACGATTCTTTTCTGTGTCCAGAATGAACCTCCACATAAAAACAAGTTTCTCCGGCATTGACCAAACCTAAACTATGATAAATTATAATTCGGTGCAAACCATATTTTTCCGAAGTCTTTTTCATGAGTTCTTTGCAGCTGGTTTCTGCAATTGTTTCATGAGCAGTAAATTCAATACTATTGACTGTATTACCGTGAATAACATCATTTCTTACACAGCCTTTAAATGCTGCTTTAGCTCCCGTTTGCAAATTTTGGTTGCTCACAGGATCATTTATAATTTTTTCGGGTATTTTACCCTGGAAGAATTTAAAGATAAGCTCCATAATTTGTACTTAACCTCCTGAAAAAGGAGGCATTAAACTCAGTTTGTCATTATGTTGTATCGGGTTGGTTACATCATCCACTTTTTTATTGTTCTTAAAAAGCATATAGGTTTCACTCGAAAGAACTTTGTACTTTCTAAGAAGGAGCTGTTCTAATTCACCAACGCTTAAGCCTTCCTTGGCAACAATTGTTTCCCGTTCTGTACCTGAAATTTCAGTCAATTTTCCAAAATATCTCACTTTTATGTCCATATGCTTCTTCTAATAAGGTTAGACTTCAAGACTTGTTTGTTCGTTTGAAAAGAAATCCCTGCTCTTTTTTTCAAGTTTCCTAAACTGGTCAATGGCCTTATTGCCTTCCATTGTAAGCTTGGTTCCTCCACCGTTTTTACCTCCGGTTTCTTTAACAACCAGAGGTTTGGTTGAAAGCTGGTTCATTGATTCAATCAGGTGCCAGGCTTTTTTGTATGACATGTTAAGTTTATTGGCTGCCTTTGAAATAGAGCCTGAGGTTTTTATTTCTTCCAGAAGCCTTACACGCCCTTGTCCCAAAAAAGGTTTACCTTCCTTCTCGATCCAAAATCTGTTTTCGATTGTTGTTTCCAACATTCCGTTATGTATTTAAAGATATAACGAAAGTACTAAAATTCTTTGTTATGTTAGCTATAAAAAAAAGCTTTGGAATGTTATTACTGACGTTTCCCACGTCACATAAAACTTTGATTATCAACAAAAAGAAAGTATGTTGATTTTGATTAAGTCATTGGTATTAAGTGTGTTAAAGGTGCAGCATCAACACAAAAAACATGCTCTGCAATATAAATACAAAAGTTTTCTCGGAGACAAGCGTCTTTTTTACCTCATGTGAAAAAGGAATTTTCATAATAATGGAACTCTACCGCGCATTAAACCTGAACAACATCAAATTTGGACAGACCGATTTGCCACAATCCATTTACGGTAAATCAGAAATTCTGCTTTGCCTGATGCTGTTGCCGGTTTATTCATTCAAAAACTTAGGCTCCTATTGCTTTCAGTTTGTGTGTTAACTACTCGAAGCCTGTAAGAACACCTTTTACCGGTTCAAGAACAACCCCAACATCAATTGGCTTTACTTTTAAGCACCATCAACCGCAAACTGAGCGAAACAACAAGAGAATGGGAAAGCCTGTCAAACGATCCCAAATACCTGATCTTGGACGACGCCGATTTTGAAAAACAACCTACAAGACCGAGCATGTCAGCAAAATATGGTCACATGTCAAGCTAGGATGCCTGCGGGGCTTCAAAGGACTCTTCTTAGGGATATGAGACGGTAACCTACACAAAGAATAGGGCAAGAACAAAAAGAAACCTTACGAGCTTACACGCAAACAACACACAAGGCAGTATTCGAAAACAAGGGGCAAAACCAGTCCGGGGCACAAAAGGGAAAAAGAACTCACAAAAGATAAAATCACCTTGGCCATTAAATGGCGTAATCTGCCTTAAAAAAAAATTTAGAAGTCAATTACCTGCTTATGGACAGTTGGTTTTCTGCGAAGCATTCTTGAACATGTGCGCTTGTTTATAGCAAAAAATTGAAATTGTTTGCATGATAAAAATGACCAAAGCAAGATAAACCTTAGAAGACCAAAGTTATACGGTCAAAGAACTACCCCAGTTGGTGAATCATCGTAAATGAGTAACCTGGGTATGGCAACTAAAATTGTATTGTGCCGAAATTGAAGTTGAATACAAAGGTTTTCCGTTGAAATTGTACTTCCGCAAAACCAGCAAACATGGCAAATGACACCTGTTGGGGGATACAAATACAAAGCTCGGTGTACGCAAAGCGTATGAAATATATAGCATTCGCTGAGGCATCAAAGTTTTTTTTAAGAGGTAAGCAGTATGTTGCATTAGGCAAATACCAATCGCAAGACTTTGATGCACAGATAACAGACATTACTATGGACATGATCGAATACAACGTATTCAATCTTGCCAAGCGTGTTGAAGCGTATGATATACCTTCGGCGAGTTGTTCGGTTACACGAAATTGAAGGCAAATGAGTTAACGGTATCTAAGCGGATTTTGGGATATGTTCTTGAGCTATTATCCATAATTTCAGGTTTGCTGGATAGTGATTTTAACTAGCAGGTTACTAGTCTCATAAAAAATAAACCTGAAGACAATAAATTTTTTAGGCTAATAGAAATGCAACTTTCTGAGGCTGCTTAGAGACATGGGAAACTTTAGTAATTGATTAAACAGTTTTGAATGATTTGGTTGAAAATTAAACATTTTGTATTTTTATACTATTGCGTTATGTAGTTTATTCGATGATTAAATGAAAAACTTACCAATCAAACATACATTCGAGAGTCTCAACAAACATCTTTCTATTAGTATTGTTGATGATAACCCATTTGAAGAGTATAAAATTAGTAAACTTAGACAGAAATTTGGAGAAGTTGAATATGTCCAGAGTGATGATAATATTATAGAACTTATTACTAAATCTGAAGTGCTAATTATCAATAGAAAATTTACAGAAAAAATTTTCAATAGTAGATTTGAATGGATTATTGATAATATTAGTCTTATTCAGGGATGTCGGCTAATTCTAGTATCTGATGAACAAATTACAGATGATTATCGTAAAGCAATCAGCAAAACTCCAGGTGTTGTTTTTTGCCTAGATAAACCAATAAACCATTATTATTTAATCTCAATAATTAGTCAAATAGGGAAAGAGGTTTGGTATAGAAAAATAATTGATACTGCACCTGAAGAATTTATGGTGATGGATAAGGAAGGTACAATTCTTCTTGATTCATCTGAAAAGAAAAAAATATTTGGAGATGATTTGGTAGGTGACAAGTGTTACTTGAGATTAGAGGAACGGGATCCTGTAAATAAGTTATGCAATAATTGTCCAAGTCTACAAGCGTTTTATGATTTAAAAGGAAGGCCTGTCCGTACACATTGGGACTTTAAATCGAGAGGTAAAGAATCAGCCTATCGAGTTCCTATAAAAAAACAAGTATTAGATTTGGGGGCAATAGCCCTCCAAAACAAGACAGGTAAAAACATTGCTATTATTGAAGTAAACCGGAATATCACCTTGCAGAAAATTGCCGAGATATATATATCACTGCTTGACAAAAAAATGAGCTGGGATTTGAGGAAAAAACTTATATTTAGAGGTTTAAGAGAAATGGGGTTCGACAGATTCAGACTTTATCTTCAAGATAATCATAAAAAAGATTTATATCGTTTTGCCGATGAACATCAAGTTAGTGGAACTAAACCAGATCAATTTTTTTATAAAAATCAAGATTTACCTACTAAAACTATATTGGAGGCAAAGAAACCTATACTTTTTAAAGTTTTTAATCCAAATCCAGACTTGCCTTTTAAACCCGATAAAATTTCTGATTATATCTATCGGGTTGGAAAGAATAATGTGGACCGGTGCGATGAATTAAAAAAATATACTTGGATTGATTTACCCTTATTTTCTGGAGAAAAATTAATAGGAAAAATAATAATTGATAGATGGAAGTTGCGAAGGAATGAACCAGATAGTTATGATATGTATGTTTTGGGTTGGTACGGGAAAATGTTGGGGCAAATAATTCAAAATGCCAGAAATCTTGGTGAAATTGAGCGTTTACAAAAGGTTGATGATAAAATCATTCTGTTAAACAAGAAATTGCAAAAGTTTGAAGATCTAGATGATTTAATGAAGTTTTCCACTAAAATCATTACAAGGCTTATGCAGATTGATATGTGCTCAATCTTTATTTATGATCCAAAAACTGAACTTCTGGAGCGTAGAATGAGTTATGGACATATTTTTAAAGATGGAAAGTTCAAAACAATTCAAAATGAAGATTTCTCAAATGAAACTTATCAAGTAGGTGATTGCTTAACGGGAAAAAGTTTTGAGGGTAATAAACCTCAAAAATATAACTCGATACAAGTGTTATATCAAAAAGCATTAAAAAACAGAAGGGTTTTAAACTGTGAAATTATAGATACATATCAAAAATTATTAGGAAAAAAAATTGAAACTAGCATTTTTGTCCCACTTATTGTTGATGGACAGAAAATAGGTGTAATAAGAGGAACGAACCAACAAAACATTAACCGTTTTGGCGAAAAATTCTTTGATGATTTTGACTTAAAGATTTTTAATTTATTAGCCCAGCAAATAGGGTTAGCCATAAACAGATTACAGCTAAAACAAAAAAAAATACATGTTTTAACTGTATTGTCACATAATGTAAAATTTACCAAGCTAAAAGATATTGCGAAGGATATTAATAGAATTTCAAGGCCTAATCAAAATGCAGCAAAATTAAGTGAATGGTCTAAGGATTTAGAGAAGCTTGTTTCTAAATATGAGGCTCAAATAGATGATCTTGTCAATGCAACAGAAGATACTTTTAATGAATTAGAGAATAAACAACCTTTATGGGAAATAATCAATGATTATCAAGGTGATGATAGGTATTATATAGATTTTAAACTTTTTGAAGCATGTAAAAAAACAAACAAGATCAATGTTGGTAATGGAAAAGAAACCAAAGTTTCATTTAAGTTTAATGAAACAATCATCAGGTCCATATTAAATAACCTTATCGATAATGCCATTAAATACACCGTAATAAAGGATCTTAGTAGTCCTAAAAGAGAAATATTTAAACCATCAGTGATAGGATTTATAATACACCACCCTGAGACTGAAAAATTATTTTATAGAATTGATATTATAAGTTTTGGAAAATACTTGGATGATGAAGAAAGGGAAATAATTTTTCAGGATGGTATTCAACTAAAACCAAAGAAGAAAATTAATAATAGTAATGGTCATGGTCTTCATCACGTTGCAACATTGGTTAATCAAATAAACGGACGTGTTTATGCAAATAGCACTAAATTTATAAGAAATAGTGATCAAGTTGCAGAGAATGTATTCTCTATATATTTACCATTAAATTGAAGATAACTCAATGAAAAGAATTTTGTGGATAGAAGACGCATATGATGATATAGAAGATCTTGTTAAATACAAAAATGGACAAGAATATGAATTTGATATTGAACAGGATCACAACGAAGCAATTCGAAAAATTGAGAATGAATCCTATGATGCTTATATAATAGATCTGTTTTTAGTGGGAAGTGACCATGATGCTTTGGATAATGGGATTGCTGTTTTAGAAAGATTTAGACAACTTAATATCAGTAAACCGCTAATTATATACACAAATCTATCAAAGAGACTTGCGAAGAAGTATTGTTTAGTTGTAGATTTATTGATAAGAAAGAAAAAGCCAGCAAAAAGATTTTTTGACCAAATTGAGGAGCATATAGAAAATTTTAAATAATGAAAGCTATTACTTTGCGTGCTATTAAAACCATTTGCTTATTCCTATTCTTATCCATAGCTAATCAGGCTCATTGCTTGCCAAAAACACCTGTTATTGATGATAAGAAAGTAGTTGAACTTAAACAGGAAGTTGATAAACTTAAAGCCTACAATGATTCAATTGCTAAAGAACTTGTACGGATTGAAGCACTAAAGGAAAGCTTAAGCGAATCGAAAAAAAACGTTTACGATATTTATGAGCGAAATTTTAAGACGCTCGAAAAAATGTCTTATGCAGTGCTGACCTTACTCGCTTTTTTTCTTTTTACCGTAGTAGGGGGGTTTGTAGGGTACCAGAAAATGCTCAATAAAGTAAAACGTAAAGCAATTGCTGAAGCTGAAACTGAACAACATAACATAATTGAAGACTTTAAAATGAAAATTAAAACCAAACTCAATGAAATGGGATTAAATCCTGAAGATTATGACAATCAATTTCAGAATCTTATTCAGTCAGATACTAAAACAAGAAGAATTCTTGAGTTAGATGTACCTGAATATGCTGAACGATCGTTAACATACTTTGTCGCTAGAGAAACTGACGATTTGCTGGCCATTAACAAGATAGCAAGTAAACTGGGCAGTTTTAAAGCTCCCCGGATTAATGCTTATGCATGTCAAGCAATTCTTGTAAGTGAGGTTGACACAGACAATCAATATAAAATAGCTGCAAAAGAGTTTTTATATAAAATGAGGGTAAGTAATAATATTGATGAGAAAACAGCAGCAGAAAAAGTAATTGAAAGATTAAAAGAAATGTACCAGATCAACGTCTGATTGATTTGATGTAGTAGAATTTATTATTCTGTAAGGAACAGTCTGCCTTTTACTTGCTTCTATTCTGAATTCTATTTTGTTTTTAAGGTTTTCTATTTGCTGCTAATAACAGTTATTCGATGTGTTTTATTTCATTTTTTCAGCTTGCTAAAAGATATTTCTTGCCTCTAGGCGCTCTCAAAAATCTCCCTCAAACAACTCTTCATTAAATCCTCCACCGGTTTGGTGTTCCTGTTCCAACTTATTGCATAGAGCCATAAGGCTGTTTACTATGGAAACGATGGCTTTTTGTTCGGAGAGGTGTTATTATACTTTTCATATAACAAAGCAGCAGGTTATTAATGGCAGCCCCCCGACTGTTTTAAGCAATCGTGGAGTTTCAACTTAAACAAAGTTTTCTAGATAATGAATATCAAAATATTGATGTAATATTTTCACAACATCAATATTTTGATATTCATATATGACATCACTCAATAGATTATAAATATTTTAACGTATCAGATACTATAGAGATTGGTCGAACAAATTTCTCAAGTAGAGGGTGGAATACAAATGAGCAATTGATAAAGTTCAATGATTTATTGATATTAAAAACTAGATGTTCCTTCGATGGAGATATGATTTTTATTGGGAAAAGAGATTTGGATAAATGGAATTCGAGATTGATAATTCCTGACACAATAGAGTAAATTAGTATTTGGATTTTAAAAGGAGTATTTTCTCTTGACAATTATTCGCCATCATCCTCATTTATTAGCAAGATTGATAATGGATTAGTTTTCGTTGAATATAAATATCGAGTTAATAAAGAAATTACTAAACTAATTGAATCGAGCCAGATTATTTATCAGATTTCAAAAGAGTTGGGTGATTTAAAAATGATTGATATAAAAATAGAAAAACAAGAACCTGAAAATAATTAAAGTGAGCTAACACTTAACCTTCAGTGAAGTGTTGCTTGCATTCCCTGCTCACATGTGGTTGCACAACTCATATAGATTTCTAGTTGTCCTTAAATGGTTAAAATCAGATGATATTAAATAAAGAAGAAAAGTTTATTTAACCCGGATTATGTATTAGAACTTCGTTATGAAGGTTGAAAGTGCAAAAATAGAAGGACTTGGTGAGATAAATCATAGCACCGCTATGGTGATTCGAAACAAGTAAGTGAAACGACTTATATTGAAGTAATTTTAATATGTAATAGATTTTCTAATGCATATTTAGGGTTTAAGTGGTTTTAACCGTTTTTTGAATTCTTGGTTTCAAGGACTTTAGTCGAAGAGCTCATGACTCGAGAGAATAGTTGGTTGAGGGTGTGTATTTGTTCAACCCGCGCTCCAAAAACCAAGAAAACTATTCCATAGAAATCCAAGGAATAAGCTCAGGCAAATAACACATGATATGACACCCCTAAAATTGAAAATAGATAAATGGGGTCAGTTCAGAAGACATCGATTGGTAAATAATAAAGATAAGCCCAGATGCAAGTGCAATTTTTTGGTACATTGGACGTTCAATAAACCAATCTCTATAGGCACATTTAAAGGTGTCAGGCAACCAGTGCATAACCAGCCCAAAGACTAACATAGCCAGGGGTTTCCAATAGCTGATAATCATTTCAGAAATAGCTCCCCAGCCAAAATTGCCGGTTATCTGGGATAAAAGTTCAGATGTGCCCTGCACAGATTCTCCCCTGAACCAGATGCGCGTAAACGTGATAAAGGTAAACGTGAAAAATATTTTCCATGCATTTACATACCATTTGTCAATATTCTCATAAGGACTAATTTTCTTCCAAAACTTAAACACAATAAGTCCCAGGCCATTCAAACCACCCCATATTACAAACATCCAGCTTGACCCATGCCAAAGTCCGCCCAGGATCATGGTCATCATTAAGTTGATATTTGTTGATACAGAAAGTTTAATTGATGGGAAAAAGCGTGTAAGAGCCCAGATTAGAAAAATACTGGAAATAATAATTGGGATGAGAATAAGTTTTTGTGATAATAGTACTAAAAACAAAAGGATAATAAAAAGGCTAATATAAGTGAACCTGGAGGCGCCCCTGTTTCCACCCATTGGGATGTACAAGTAATCTTTTAGCCAGGAAGAGAGAGAAATATGCCAGCGTTTCCAGAACTCTCCAACATTTTTGGCCTTATAGGGCGAATTGAAGTTTTTGGGCAAATAAAATCCCATCAGCAAAGCAACCCCAATAGCAATATCGGTATAACCCGAAAAATCGCAATATACCTGCATAGAATAACTGTATAATGCTGCCAGGTTTTCAAATCCGGAATATGAGGCAGGATTTGAAAATACCCTATCGATGAGGTTGACCGCCAGAAAGTCGCCAATAAACATTTTTTTTGTCAGTCCCTTCAATATTAGATATAAAGCAAGGCCAAATTCCCTTTGAGATAAAACATAATTCCGGTAGAGTTGTGGGATAAAATCTGCTGCACGAACAATTGGTCCGGCAACCAATTGAGGAAAGAAAGAAACATAAAAACCAAAATCGAGTACACTTCTTACTGGTTTTACCAGTCCCCTGTAGACATCAATAGAGTAGCTAATGGTCTGAAAAGTAAAAAATGAAATACCGACAGGAGGCAGAATTACACTCAGGTCGAAATGGGTGCCAAATAACCGGTTCGACCATTTAGCTGAATGGGTTACGACCTCAAGGTTAGTGTTGAAAATAGAATTTATTGTTTCTGTTATGAAATAGTCATACTTGAAGAATGCCAATACCCCCAGGTTAAGAAAAACACTAAGTGCCACCCATAGTTTTTTTTGAAGCTGGGTTTTTGAGTTAAAGATTGCATGCCCAATGCCATAATCAGTAAGGGTGCTAAATATCAATATAAAAAAGAAAAGCCCTCCGGTTTTATAGTAAAAGAACAAACTAATAAAAAATAAATAGGCATTGCGGAGCGACTTGTTTTTATAGATAAAAGAATAGAAAACCAGAACGACAGCAAAAAATCCCCAAAAGAAAAATCTTGTGAAAATGAGCGGGTTATTCTCATTGAAAAGGAAAATATTTTTGAGAGCTTCAGTCATTCGGTTATGGTTTCGGTTTATTGTCTTCAGCCATTATAGGTTCCTCAAAATAATGAGCAGCCCTTAAGGGCAATTCTTCCTCCCATCCTTTCAATATAGCACTTAGTAAGAGGTTGCCTTTTATTATATATCCTTTTCTGTTGAAATGAATTCTATCGTAACGCATCAACCCATAGTTATACCAGGTCTGGGAAGAATTCAAACCACCCATTACTGAATAAAGATCCCAGACTCCATAATTGTAATTCTTTGCCATTTTCAGGATTTCATCATGCATGATGGGAGTATTCTTATTTACATATCTTTTGTAATAATAACAATCATTGGGTACTGTAACCAGAATTGCAGATTCCGGAGAAACTATTCTTGACAATTCTATTAAACGGGCATATTCCAATCGATATTTATCATTATTGAAATATTTTGTATTGGCGTCATTTGTGCCTATCGAAAAGATGATTAAGTCTGGTTTAATCACAGAAAGGTGTTGTGCATATAGTTCAGATTCTAGGTAGCTGGAGATTCTTGCACCATTTACGCCGATTGCATTATATACAAGTCCAGGGCTATCTGAATCAAGAGAGATTCCATAGATAGTTAACTTTTCATCAATACTATCATTCTTTATAAACATGAGTTTTACCTGCTTGGTTTCTGGAAATGTAAATTGAGAATAACCCCCAATGGAGTCGTATTTACCTTCATACAGGCTATCACTTGGTTGTAATAATATTTGATAGTGGGTTGGATTGTGAAATAACCTCAGGCTGTTTAATTTATAACTTATTTCTTCGTCGCCGTTAGGATTTATAAAGATGGATGCAATTTTACTATTAGTGGTTATAGCATACCCGTTTAATCCCAATGGACAAGTTCGGTTACGTTGGGTATTTTTACAGAATTCCCAGGTTCCGGAGTAGTTAATGCGATAATTAGAGGGATTGTTGGATTTTGCAATGCGGTAGGGGAAAATAAGTCCCCTTCCACCATTCATATCATACTGGATTTGCTGTAGTTGTTTCCTGATCTGGTGGGTGTATATATCTGCCTGTATATGCGATCCACCTATATGGACAATATTTATTTTGCCGGTACCAAATACTACCAGGCTATCAAGTTTTTGGTAAAAAGAAGTATACGAGGAACTATCTCCGGGGAAAGTAATTGTATTTTTCGAATATTGGATAAAGGGGTAGCTTACGGCACCCAAAAAATAGTCTCCTTTTTGAGCCTTTATGCCTGGAACGGCTAGAAACAGCAAAAATGTTAAAATATATACCCTAAATCTCATTATTGCATTCTTTTATATCTGTTATACTCGCCCATAAAAGCATTATAAAACATATTTGCGATAATGCGAGCCCCTTTTGGATTAAAATGGACAAAGTCAGAGCCAGCCAATGGAGGTTGAGCAAACACCCAACTGGGCATTGAGTTTTTTCCGCCCATGGCTTCATACATATCCCAATATGCTGCCCCAGCCCTGAATGTTGCTTTTTTCATGGCGTCACGCACCAATTCAATATTTGGGTATGACTCGTACCTGGTTCCTTTTTTCATGGACATGTCGGCCACACCGATTACAATTATTTGCACATCAGGAGCATGGGTTTTAATAAAGTTGAGTTGAGAGTAAAACCATCGCTCGTAATAGTTGTAGTTCTTCCGGATATTAGGAACAATATTGCCCCCAAATTCAAGGATCATCAATTTTACATCCAATTGATCAATGAGCGTCTTGAAAAGCTCTGGATCCATCTTTGTAAACACAAGTCCGGCACACCCTCGCATTGCTACATTATCTACAGCAACACCACTGTCACCATCTAATGCAATGGCATATACCTCAGGACTTTGAATACTTTCAAATTCAAATCGCACGTTGTCTGCAGGCTCTTTAAATTTCCACTTTATTTCTTTAAGTCTATTCGCGGGCTGGTAGGTGCCACTATCAACAACCTCTTCGTTCACAATCATTTTTAAGTTAAACGGTGTGGTATTGTGACCGTAAAACAACCTGCATTGTTGAAATGTTTTTGTGTTGGCGTAAGAATATGGCGATTTATTCAATTCAACCCATGCTTTTTTTATTGTAGAATCATAATTGGAACTATCCATTGGCTGTTTTGTGAAGGAGTTAAAGCTAGCCAGCAATCCGTACCTGTTATGCTTAATAAGGGTATCGCGTTTCCCATATATTGTATAGCGGTTCCAGTTTTCTGAGGCCTCATGGATCATTGAGTATTTAAAATCATAGACTTGTCTAGCTGGGGCAAGCCCTATACCCATACCTCCAAATTTTTTCTGCAACCTGTTTCGTAGAAAAGATGTTATTCGGTCACCTTCAATTTGAGAATCCCCGTAGTGAATAATTCTGACAACTTCTTGTTTTTTCTGGGCATTATCAATTGCTTTAAAAACAGGAAACAACAAATTTCTGTTGCCTTTAGGAAATTCCAGTTTAGTTATGCTTTGCTTTAAACTGTCTGCATTTGCCCTGATAGTATCAATTTCCTCAACTTCTATAACTGTATCTATGAGAACATCTTCAAATAAGGTGTCGCCAGGTACAGCATTAGCTTCAATTATTTTTGAGATGTCGGCATATTGTTCATGCTGGTTGAATAGTTTATTTGGTTTTGGAAATGATAATTCAATACCTAATATTTTAGTGCTTTCTTGATCCTCAGGAAGGAAAGCATAAAACAGGAAGGATGTGAAAAACAGTACCGTAAATACTGAAGCAAGAAACAGCAGGGTTATATGTGGTTTAATTCCCATCGATATAAGATTCTACAACTTCTTAATTTTTAGCTTTTGCCCAGGGCGGATATTTCCAGCATCCGAAATATTGTTCCATCTCATAATATCGGTATCTGTAACACCAGGGTATTGTTTGGCAATTTCCCAGAGCGTATCACCAGAACGGACAGTATATACCGTATATTCCCCCTCTTTGAGTTCAACATATTTTATTGGTGCAGTTTTGTGAGCAGAACTACTTACCGTTTTGCCATTCCTGGCTTGTTTTTCAGCATAAGATATATCGTTAATGTCTTTGTATTTTGAGGCAACATTTTTATGCTTATAAACAACCAGCTTTTGTCCCGACCTGATCAAGTTCCTGTTAATATTGTTCCAATACCGTAAATCAGATGACCTGACATCGTACCAATCTGCAATTAATCCAACAGCGTCACCAGATTTCACTGTATAAACAAGTTTGATATAATCAGCACTTGGTGCAAGTGGTTCATTACGTGTATATGTTGGTTTAGCAGCTACATTCTCATTAAAATAAATGGAATCTTTATAGGCATATATAGAATCCTGAAGGTCGATAAATGCCAGTACTTTTTTCTCTGGTAATCGTAATGCGTAATTTTTAATATGACCAGGTATAATATCGTATCTGTATTGTGGATTCAAGTCTTCCAATTGCTTTATGGGTATGTCTAAAACCTCAGATACTTGTTTAAGGTGCAATTTTTTATTGACCATTAGTGTATCTGTAGTTAGAGGCAATTCAATTTTTGCAGGTATAATCTTATGTTCTTTATAGAAATTCATCGTATAGGTTGCAGCTATAAATGCAGGAACATGGCCTCTGGTTTCTCGTGGCAGGTAGTAATAGATTTCCCAAAAGTTTTTCTTCCCGCCAGAACGCCTGATGGCTTTATTCACGTTACCCGGGCCACAATTATATGCTGCAAGTGCCAATAACCAATCACCATACATTTTATGTAAATCGCTTATGTATTTTGCTGCAGCATGTGTCGATTTTATGGGATCTCTTCTTTCATCTACCAAAGAATTAATTTCAAGTCCATAAACACGGCCTGTCCCATACATAAACTGCCAAAGACCAACAGCTCTAGCTCTCGAATAAGCTTTAGGATTAAGTCCAGATTCAATTATGGACATGTATTTCATTTCATTGGGTACTCCATAATAGTCAAAGATGTCGTCGAAAATTGGAAAATAGTGTTCGGCTAGGCCCAACATTATTTCAACCTGTTTCCGGCGTTTTACGGTATACACTTCGATGTATCTTTTTACAATATTATTGTATGAAAGACCTGCAACAGAAGGAATACTCTCCAGTCTTTTTTTATAGACATCGTCAGAAAAAGTAGGTATTGTAGATTCTTCAAGGTTTGCTAAGTCCAATGGATTGTTTTTAAGGCTTTCTTTTATGTAATAACCATTGAGTAAGCTATCAACATTGGAATCAAGAGCTATCTCATATTCAGTTGTATCATCTTCGATAAAAATAAATTCTACCGTATCTGCATCAAGCGAATCGTATTGCTCAAGAGCAACTGTGTCAATCATAGGGGCTAATGAATCAATCTGGGCATTTGCTGAGGAGATTATTCCTCCAAGGGCTAGTAGTAGCGCTATTTTTCTCACAGTTTTGTGGTTTTAATGGTTTATGACTTTTACACGAGCAATGACACTAATTTGAAATTACTGAGCTATTAGAACGTGTAAAAATAGTCTAAATTAATTTTGGATGGTTCTTTGAACATCATAGGATATTAACATATTGGGCAAAAATTATTTTGCTATAAACAAATATAGAAGGCAAGGTAAGGTTCTGAAAAACTAATCAGTTCAAAAGTAATCTATTAGCTAGGACTATTAGAGCCTTTGGATTTCGTGCGATCAATAGAATGCCATAAAAAATCGATGATGGTTTTCATGGTTACAACTACTCAGATTATAAAAGTTAAAAAACCATAAACTTGGCATTTAAAAGTGGAAAGGACAATTTGTGAAGTTTTCGAAGGATTAAAACCTAAAACTAAGTTTTAATCCTGCCGATGTAGCATTAAAAGATGTAGCACTAGGATTTGGCATTATCGAAGGAACTACCTGCATAGAGAGATCATTGCTGATGTCAAACTCCACCATATATGAGTCAACCATGGCATCAACAATATTTGCCGTATAGAGTAAAACTAAAAACAACAGGTTATAATCTCTGTCGCGTCGGAAATTATTCTCATAAATATTAAGGGTTTTGTCATCAAATTTTGCCAATTGGAGGTCAGAAATGGCTCCGGTTTCTTTTAGTTCTTTCCGTGCAATTTTTATGCGGTTCCATTCATATTTATTGTAATCGTAGAAGTAATAAATAATGGCTCCAGCTCCATAAATAATTGGAATTTTATAGTATTTGCCATTGTAGGCTTGTCCAAGGCCGGGAATTATTGCAGAAGAAATCGTAGCAATTCTGGGATTTTTTGTACTAAAATCAAATTTTTGCTTTACAGTGCTAGTATCATCAATTTTTTCAATTGGCTGGTCGATCTGCAAAATTCCTTTGCCTTCGGGATTAATTTTAGATACAGTTGAGTCGGTCTGAGCAAAGCTGGATAATCCTAAAACAAAGAAAGCACCCCAAAGGATGCTTAACTTTTTAAATGTATTTTTTGCAATGGGTGTCATCCTATTAAAAGAAGCTATTTAATATTTAACTTGTCGAAGATAGCGATAATTCTTTCTAAATCTTCATCTGTTTTAAATGGAATAACGATTCTTCCATCTCCTTTATTGCTTCTTTTAAACTCTACACTTGTGTTAAAAAATGTTGAAAGGTCCTTTTTTAGTGTTTCGTATTCACTTTTAACTTTAATTTCTTCCTTTGGTTTTGTCTCCTCTTCAGACAAATTAATATTACGTACCAGTTCCTCAACCTTTCTTACTGATAATTCCTGGTCCAATATTTTGTTATAGATTTTTAACTGAGATATGGTATTATCTATATTCACCAGTGCACGAGCATGTCCCATTGACAACTTCCTTTCCTTTATGCCTAACTGGATATCGGCAGGTAGTTTTAAAAGTCTCATGTAATTCGTTACAGTTGCTCTTTTCTTCCCAACACGTTTACTTAGATCCTCCTGGGTCAGGTTACACTCGTCTACCAAGCGTTGATAACTAATTGCTACCTCAATGGCATCAAGATCTTCACGTTGAATATTTTCAACTAGTGCCATTTCCAGCATGTTCTGGTCATCCGCTTTTCTTATATAAGCAGGTATTTTCTTCAGACCAGCAATTTTTGAGGCACGTAATCTTCTTTCACCTGAAATTAATGTATAGCGGCCATTTGTCTTCTCGCGAAGTGTAATAGGTTGAATAATTCCGATTTCTTTTAATGAAGATGCAAGTTCATTTAATGTTTCTTCATCAAAAATAGTCCTGGGTTGGTAAGGATTGGCATCGATTTCTTCAACATTAATCTCAGCAACACCTCCTGTTTTGTCTTGAGTTACCGGAGTGCCAACCTTTCTTGGTTCAGTTTCCTGACTTTCAATTAAGGCACCTAACCCTCTTCCTAATGAATTCTTTTTTGACATTCTATAATTAATACTTTATTAAGCTTCTACCTCTTCGTTATTTGCAATAAGTTCTTTAGCCAGGTTTAAATAGTTAACTGCCCCTTTTGAATCAGCATCATATAAAACTACTGGCTTACCAAAACTTGGTGCTTCACTGAGTTTAATATTTCGTTGTACAATTGTCTCAAACACCATTTCCTGAAAATGCTTTTTCACCTCGTCTACAACTTGGTTTGACAGCCTCAATCTAGCATCGTACATGGTAAGGACGAATCCTTCAATTTCCAGGTCAGGGTTCAATCTTCCCTGAATAATTTTAATGGTATTTAGCAATTTGCCCAATCCTTCCAATGCAAAATATTCACACTGAACCGGTATCATAACAGAGTGTGCAGATGTGAGTGCATTTACTGTTATAAGTCCTAATGATGGCGAACAGTCAATTAAAATATAGTCATAATCATCAACGATTGCTGAAATAATATTTTTTAACATGTGTTCGCGGTTTTCCATATTGAGCATTTCAATTTCAGCACCAACAAGGTCAATATGTGAAGGGATTATATGTAACCCGTCAATTTCTGTTTGCAATATGGCATCTTGGGCAGAAGTTTGGTCAACCAGGCATTCATAAATACTATTGTCAACATTCCTGACATCAAGCCCAACTCCAGAAGTTGAATTTGCTTGAGGATCTGCATCAATTATCAGGACTTTCTTTTCCAATACTGCTAGGCTGGCGGCTAAATTAATTGCCGTAGTAGTTTTACCAACTCCACCTTTTTGATTAGCTAATGCGATTATTTTTCCCATTACAAGGATATTTATTTCAGGTATTATCAATTAATTTATTACGAAGCCAAAAATAATTGTTTAAATATGAGCATCAATTTTTTTAAGCGGTTTGTTTGTAAACAATTTCGTGCGACTTTATGAACAACTTATTAACAGCTCTTCCAGTATCCTTTGCCCATTGTCACTTTCAACAGAAAAACGTTATTAACAATTTGTGTAATAAGCTAGTTATCAAGGTTTAACTTAATTTCATACATTACAGGCCATTGTTTGCCAGTCACATAGAAAGTATTCGTTTTTTTATTGTAGGCAATTCCATTTAAAACATAATCAGGATGAGCCGGCACATCAGGTTTGATATCCATCAGGTTTAACACTCCGATAACAATTCCAGTATTTGGGTCAATCAGGACTATATCATCTTTGGTATACAAGTTGGCGAGAAGTCCATAAGGTGTAATTTCCATTTCATTTAAAGAATGTACAAGTCCCAGGTTGTTACAAACTTCCATTTGCCCCAGTAAGGTAAAATATTCAGGGTCCATAAAATATAAATAGGGAGATCCATCACTGGAAATCATTTTTTCTCCGTCATACTCTAAGCCCCATCCTTCGGTTGTCTGAAGGGTTAACTTTCTTTTTATGTCAAAATTGTTTATGTCAAAAACAAATACTTCCTGTGCATGATAAGTAAGCATGTAAAGCTCGTCACCCTTACGGCTCAGGCCTTCACCGAAATAACGCGATTCCAACGCTTTCTTCATAAGTACTTCGCCGTTTTTTGGGTTTATCTTACGTACAGTCGACCTGTTTTGCTGCCCAGTACTTTCATAGATAAATCCATCATAATACAACAGCCCTTGTGTATATGCTTCAGGATCGTGAGGGAATGACCTGATCACGTCATAGTCAATAATAGCAGGTGATTCTTTGGGCAATTGCAATATTTTAACATTGTGTTTTTCCACTAAAGAATCTGAAAAGAAAATAGTAATTGACACATTGTTTCTTCCTACTTTTTCAGTTAAAGGTTTTAGACTAATCTCCAAATCACTAACTAGAGTGGATTCAACGGGAGTATTGTTCATAAAGGTTTGAGCAGAATCAAAAACAACACCTTTTTTACTCGTAAATTTAACATTCAAAGTTTCTCCAAGATATATTGTCTCAGTTCTGGTTGGACGGATAACTTCAAATATTTTCTCATGTTTTTGGGATTTTTTATCCTTTTTCTTGGTATCTGAAGTTTTGTTTGTGGTACAACACGATAAAAGGACAAAGCCTAACAATAGCAATCTAAAAGTTGCTTTTGTAATATTAAATGACATAAGGTACATATTATTTAAATAGATTTTTTAATCTGCTGCCTACTGTTTTATTGCCTTTATCCAGCAGGCTGCTGAGTTCACTATATTCCGAATCAATTACATTAGGATTTAAAAGTTGCCATATTTCGCTCCATCCCGGAAAACCTCCAATATTTCTGTCATCGATAAATAGGTCGACATCAAGTTTTCTACTGGCAGAGGCAGGATCAAATTCTTCTTCCGGATAGCTTTTATTTACAGCATAAAATTCGACGCCATTATTCTTGCAGAAGCTAATGGCTTCATCAAGCTCTTTACCATGTCTGTAAGTCCACAATATTAATTGGTGACCAAGCTTTTGTAACTGTTTTAATGTCTCAAAAGCAAAGAGTTTTTCCTCCCCAATTGCCGGATATCTGTGTTCAACTATTGTTCCGTCAAAGTCAACTGCAATTTTCATTTGAAAACTTTTTATACATTAATACTAGCTAGAAATTTCTTCAAATATACAAACTCAATGTTTTATTTTATATTTTGGCACCATTAATAATTATAAAGATAGACCCGATTAATTCAATATTCACCCATTTTTGGAAAAACACATAATATAACATGAAATCTTTAAGGCTTTTTGCACCAAATTTTATTACAAGTTTGAATTTATTGTCAGGGGCTCTGGCAGTTGTTTTTGTATTTGAAGGACATGTCCTTGCTCCAGTATATCTTTTATTAGCAGCCTCGGTTTTTGATTTTTTGGATGGTTTTGTTGCTAAAGCTCTTAATGCCACCTCTGAATTTGGCAAGCAAATGGATTCACTGGCCGATCTGATCAGTTTTGGATTTGCACCTTCGGCACTAATATACAAAAGCATTTTCTCGGTTGGAGGTTTTGTTGGAATTGAGAAGGATTGGGAAACATTTATTTTTACAGATGCACTGTTACTGATAGCTCCTTTTGTTTTTTTGGTTTTTGCAGCACTTAGGCTTGCCAGGTTTAATATTCTGAAATCTGTAGGCACAGATTTTACAGGAATGCCAGTACCTGCCGCCACCTTATTTGTCGTGTCATTTTGGCTAGTCTTACATTCTGCTGGGACACCTGAGTTGCAACAAGCATTTTCAAGTATCTATGTTATTGTTGGCCTTGATTTATTTCTTTCCTTTTTAATGGTAAGCAAAATCCCCATGCTTTCGCTGAAATTTCAGGGCGCGGGAATTAAATTAAATTTCTGGAGGTACACCTTAATTCTTGGGGCAGTAATGTTGTTTGTCGCCTTTCATATTCAAGGCCTTCTGTTTGTCATGATATACTATTTATTCTTGTCCTTAATTAAAGTTTTGATAGCTTTAAACAGAAAGCAGTAAAATCTATTTAGCAATGCTAAGAGCTAAGTCCGCCTGTTTTTCCCCTATCCAGTATAATTTCACTGTAGACAAAAACAAATAATCAAAAAATGTTTTAAAAAGTCACTTTATATCAGATTCTTTGCGTATGTTTGCGCGCTCAATTTTAGGAGCCTGAAAAAAAACAGAGAAATCAAGAAATTAATTTACACAGGTATTGTTTTTTAAAAAAAATAATCTACCTTTGCAACCCGAATTTCGAGAATAGTATAATAATAATATAGTATGCCAACTATACAACAATTAGTTAAAAAAGGAAGAAAGCGAATTACGGAGAAGAGTAAAGCTCCGGCTTTAGATTCTTGTCCACAAAGGCGTGGGGTTTGTGTACGTGTATATACAACAACTCCCAAAAAACCAAACTCAGCAATGCGTAAAGTTGCCAGGGTTCGTCTAACAAATGGAAAAGAAGTCAATGCATATATTCCAGGTGAGGGACATAACCTGCAGGAGCATTCAATTGTATTGATCCGTGGAGGTAGAGTAAAAGATCTTCCCGGTGTTCGTTATCACCTAATTCGTGGTGCACTTGATGCAGCAGGAGTAGATGGAAGAACACAGCGTCGTTCAAAGTATGGTACTAAAAGGCCTAAAAAATAATTTTTAAAGCAAAGTCAGAGGATGAGAAAGTCAAAACCAAAAAAGCGAATATTGCTTCCAGATCCAAAGTTCACCGATCAGTTGGTAACACAATTTGTGAATAATCTGATGCTTGACGGGAAGAAAAGTACATCTTATGCAATCTTTTATGATGCATTGGAAATAGTTGAAAAGAAAGGCAAAAATATAGAGGTCACGCCATTAGAAATTTGGAAAAAAGCTTTAGAGAATATTACACCTCAAGTGGAAGTAAAAAGCCGCAGGGTTGGCGGTGCAACTTTCCAGGTTCCAATGGAAATTCGTCCAGAACGCAAAGTTTCTATTAGCATGAAGAATATGATTCTTTATGCACGTAAGCGTAGCGGAAAATCGATGGCTGACAAATTAGCTGATGAAATACTAGCAGCCTTTAACGAAGAAGGCGGAGCATATAAGAAGAAAGAAGACACTCACAGAATGGCTGAAGCAAACAAAGCGTTTGCCCACTTCCGTTTCTAGCGAGAGGTTTTTTGACATTAAGGGTTTAAATTGTTTGAGTAAATATAGTTGCTAGCTGATAATTAGTATATGAGTTCTAATCTGAAAAATACCAGAAATATTGGGATAATGGCCCACATTGATGCCGGTAAAACCACAACTACCGAGCGCATCTTATTCTATACGGGTCTTACGCACCGAATTGGTGAAGTGCATGATGGCGCTGCTACAATGGACTGGATGGTCCAGGAGCAGGAGAGAGGTATTACAATCACATCTGCAGCTACCACCACCTTTTGGAAATACGATAATTCCGAATACAAGATAAATATTATTGACACCCCTGGTCACGTTGACTTTACTGTTGAAGTTGAGCGTTCATTACGTGTGCTTGATGGTGCTATAGCAGTATTTTGCGCTGTAGGAGGTGTTGAACCACAGTCAGAAACTGTTTGGAGACAAGCCGATAAATATGGCGTTCCTCGCATGGCTTTCATAAATAAAATGGATAGGGTTGGAGCAGACTTTTATGGTGTTGTAAACCAAATGAAAGAACGTTTGGGAGCTAATCCTGTTCCAATGCAGATTCCAATAGGGAGTGAGGATAATTTCAAAGGACTAATTGACCTTATCGAACGTAAAGCTATTGTCTGGTTAGAAGACAAAGATACGGGAATGAAATACGAATACGTAGATATTCCAGAAGATATGGTTGATATTGTCGAAGAGTGGAGAGAACAACTTGTAGAAGCAGTTTGCGAAACAGATGATGATTTATTGGAAAGGTTTCTTGAAGATAGAGATTCAATCTCAGTAGAGGAATTTATGGCATATGCCCGTAAAGCTGTCATTAATCGCTCTTTTGTTCCAGTACTTTGTGGTTCTGCATTTAAAAATAAAGGTGTTCAGCGTCTTTTGGATGCTGTGTGTTCACTTTTACCTAGCCCACTTGATGTTGACGAAGTAACTGGTATAGATCCAAATACAGAAAACGAAATTATTAGAAAACCTGAACCAAATGAACCGCTTTCTGCACTTGCATTCAAAATTGCTACTGATCCTTTTGTAGGTCGCTTGGTTTTCTTACGTGTTTATTCAGGTACGCTTAACGCTGGAGATCAGGTATATAATCCACGTACAGGAAAACGTGAGCGTATTAACCGTTTGTACCAAATGCATGCCAACAAACAAAATCCAAAAGATTTTATCGAAGCTGGTGATATTTGTGCTGGTGTTGGTTTTAAAGATTTGGTAACCGGTGACACTCTTTGCGATATAAAACATCCTATTTCATTAGAATCAATGACATTCCCTGATCCTGTTATCGGTATTGCCATTGAACCTAAGACAAAAGGAGATATTGATAAATTAGGAACAGCATTAGGGAAACTTGCTGAAGAAGATCCTACATTCCAGGTCAAAACAGACGAAGATTCAGGACAGACTGTTATTCATGGTATGGGTGAACTTCATCTTGAGGTTTTAATTGACCGTCTTAAACGAGAATTTAAAGTAGAATGTAATATAGGTGCTCCTCAAGTAGCTTACAAAGAAGCTTTCTTAACTACATTAACACACCGTGAAGTATTTAAGAAACAAACTGGTGGTCGCGGTAAATTTGCCGACATCCAGGTTGAAATTGGACCTGCAGATGAGGACGTTCAAGGTTTACAGTTTATAGATCAAATCAAAGGTGGTAATATACCGCGCGAATATATTCCTTCAGTTGAAAAAGGATTTAAGGAAGCTATGAGAAATGGTGTCCTTGCTGGTTATCCACTCGAAAGTCTAAAGGTTGTTTTAAAAGATGGATCTTTCCATGCAGTTGACTCCGACCAGCTTTCTTTTGAGATTTGTGCAAAACAAGCCTTCAGGACAGCACTTAAAAAAGGTAAAAATGTTCTTCTTGAGCCAATTATGGCTGCGGAGGTTGTTACACCTGAAGATTATATGGGCGATGTTATTGCTGACTTTAACCGTCGGCGAGGACAAGTAGAAGGTATGGAAAACAAGGCCGGAGCTCGTGTTATTAAGGCAAAAGTTCCACTATCCGAGAAATTTGGATACGTTACTGTTCTTAGGACATTAACATCGGGACGTGCAACTTCATCAATGGAATTTTCACACTATGCTGAAGTGCCAGAGAACATTGCTAAGGTAGTAATTGATGATATTAAAGGAACAAAAGAATCATAATTTATAGGTTTTATAATGAGCCAGAAAATTAGAATTAAATTGAAATCATACGATCATAACTTGGTTGATAAATCAGCAGAGAAGATCGTAAAAACTGTGAAAAGCACAGGAGCTGTAGTTAGTGGTCCAATACCACTTCCTACTCATAAGAGAGTATTTACTGTATTGCGCTCAACATTTGTTAACAAGAAATCTCGAGAGCAATTCCAATTATCGTCTTATAAAAGGCTCCTAGATATTTACAGTTCAACACCAAAGACAATTGATGCGTTGATGAAACTTGAGTTGCCAAGTGGTGTTGAAGTTGAAATTAAAGTGTGAACGAAGTAAAAGCTTTATAAAATGCCTGGATTAATAGGAAAAAAAGTAGGAATGACTTCTGTTTTTGATGAAAACGGGAACAATGTGCCTTGCACGGTTCTTCAAGTTGGACCTTGTACAGTTACGCAAATAAAAACTGTAGATACAGATGGATATAACGCTGTACAGTTAGCTTACGACGATAAAAAGGAGAAAGCTACCACCAAAGCTATGGTAGGACACTTTAAGAAGGCTGGTACTACGCCAAAAAGAAAAGTAATCGAGCTTAAAGGTTTCGTTAAAGATTGGAAAGCAGGTGATGTTATTACTGTAGATTACTTTAAAGACGATACCTGGCTAGATGTTAAGGCCACTTCAAAGGGTAAGGGTTTTCAAGGTGTTGTAAAAAGACATGGCTTTGCTGGTGTAAACGATGCTACACATGGTCAGCACAACCGTAACCGTGCACCTGGATCACTTGGTGCTTCATCATATCCATCTCGCGTTTTCAAGGGAATGAGAATGGCAGGAAGAGCTGGAAACAGTACTGTAAAAATCCTTAACCTTCGTGTTGTTAGGATTTTAACTGAAGAAAACATTTTATTGTTGAAAGGTTCGGTTCCTGGAGCCAATGGATCTTATGTAATAATTGAGAAATAATGGAACTAGCTGTATTAAATACTGCGGGAAAAGATACCGGTAAAAAAGTTAAACTTAGCGATAAGGTGTTTGGCATCGAGCCAAATGATCATGCGATTTACCTGGATGTTAAACAACATCTTGCAAACAAAAGGCAAGGTACCCATAAATCTAAAGAGCGTGCTGATATCACTGGTAGCACCAAAAAGATTAAAAAGCAAAAGGGTACTGGAACTGCTCGTGCTGGAAGCATTAAGTCTCCTTTGTTTAGAGGAGGAGGTAGAGCTTTTGGACCTAGACCTAGAAATTACCATTTCAAACTGAACAAAAAAGTTAAACAATTAGCTAGAACCTCTGCACTTGCCTACAAAGCAAAAGCTGAAGCAATAGTAATTGTTGAAGACTTCAGTTTTGAGGCTCCAAAGACAAAAGAATACTTGAACATTCTTAATAACTTGAAAATAAGTGATAAAAAATCACTTTTGGTTCTGAATGAACAAAATAAAAGTATATATTTGTCGTCCCGAAATTTAAAGGGAACTAAGGTTGTAACGGTTTCTGAACTAAGTACATACGATATAATGAACTCTTCAAGTATCGTTTTCAACGAAAGTTCATTAACTATTTTGCAGAACGAAGATTAATCAGACGATAAGAAAATAAAGCAATGGACATCTTACTGAAGCCCATAATAACAGAGAAAATGACTGACCTTGGGGAAAGGTTGAATAGATTTGCATTTGTCGTAGATAAAAGAGCAAATAAACTACAGATCAAAAAGTCAGTCGAAGACATGTACGGTGTTACTGTTGATTCAGTTAATACAATGGTATATCCTGGTAAAAGTAAAAGCAGGTATACACGTACAGGAGTAATCCATGGTAGGACAAATTCATATAAAAAAGCAATCGTCACTTTGGCAGATGGCGACACAATTGATTTCTACAGCAATATCTAAGAAATTATGGCAGTTAGAAAATTTAAACCTGTAACACCAGGTCAGAGACATAAAATAATAAGTACCTATGACGAGGTGACTTCTAGCTCACCAGAGAAGTCATTATTGAAGCCTATCAAAAAATCAGGTGGACGTAATAATACAGGTAAAATGACCATGCGTCAGATTGGCGGTGGACATAAAAGAAAATATCGTGTAATTGATTTTCTTCGTAACAAAGATGGGATGAGTGCTACAATAGAGACTATTGAGTATGATCCTAACCGTACAGCTCTTATTGCTTTGGTTGTATACGAAGACGGAGAAAAGAAATATATTATTGCACCTAATGGAATTAAAGTAGGACAAAATATCCGTTCTGGTAAAGGCGTTGCTCCTGAAGTTGGAAACTCTTTAACTTTAGATGAAATACCACTAGGAACTTTAGTTCATAACATTGAGTTACGTCCTGGTCAAGGAGGTATCCTTGCAAGAAGTGCTGGTTCTTATGGACAGTTAACTTCAAGAGATGGAAAATACGCAATAATAAAATTACCTTCAGGTGAATCACGAATGGTTCTTACAACTTGTCGTGCTACTATTGGAACAGTTTCGAATTCAGACCATGGTCTAGAAAAATCTGGTAAAGCTGGTAGAAGCCGATGGATGGGAAGAAGACCAAGAGTACGAGGTGTAGCTATGAACCCTGTTGATCATCCTATGGGTGGAGGAGAAGGTCGCGCATCAGGTGGACATCCACGTTCACGCAATGGTATTCCTGCCAAAGGTTATAAGACAAGAAAGAACAAGACCACTGATAGGTATATTGTAGAAAGAAGAAAAACAAAAAATAATAAATAGGATATGAGTCGTTCGCTTAAAAAAGGCCCATTTATTGATTACAAGCTCGAAAAACGAGTTGTTGGTATGAATGAAGGTGGAAAGAAAAAACAAGTTATTAAAACTTGGTCTAGAAGATCGATGATTTCCCCTGATTTTGTGGGTCATACTATTGCAGTTCACAACGGAAATAAATTTATCCCTGTTTATGTAACAGAAAACATGGTTGGACATAAACTTGGAGAATTTGCACCAACTCGTATTTTTAGAGGTCACGGTGGTAAACAGAAATAATAGCTGCTAAAACAGAAAAAGATTTTTAGAAATGGGAGCACGTAAAAGAAATAGAGCTGAACAATTAAAGGCTGAAAGAAAAAATATAAGCCAGGCAGTACTGCGTAACTGCCCTACTTCTCCACGCAAAATGCGCTTAGTAGCTGATATGATCCGTGGCAAAGAAGTAAATCAAGCCTTAGATATGCTTAAATTTAGCTCTAAAGAAGCATCAAAACGCCTTGAAAAATTAGTTTTATCTGCTGTTTCAAATTGGCAGAATAAAAATGAAGGCGCCCGAATTGAGGAAAGTAACCTTATAATAAAAGAAATACAGGTGGATTCGGCTCGCATGCTTAAACGCATACAACCTGCACCGCAAGGAAGAGCATACAGAGTTCGTAAACGCTCAAACCATGTGACTGTAGTACTGGGCAGTCCGGAATCAAATAATGTAGTTGTTGAACCTGAGGAAATAGTTAGCAACACTCAAACAAACTAAGATTAATGGGACAGAAAGTTAATCCGATAAGTAATAGGCTTGGAATCATCAAAGGATGGGATTCTAACTGGTTTGGCGGAAAAAATTATGCCGATAAATTAGCCGAAGACGATAAAATCCGTAATTATTTGAAAGCGCGTCTTGCTAAAGCAAGTGTTTCAAAAATTATTATTGAACGCACTCTCAAACTCATTACTGTTACTGTTAATACTGCTCGTCCTGGTATCATCATTGGTAAAGGTGGACAAGAAGTTGACAAACTGAAAGAGGAACTGAAGAAAATTACTGCGAAGGAAGTTCAAATTAATATTTTTGAAGTTAAAAGACCAGAATTGGATGCTACAATAGTTGCAAGCAATGTGGCTCGTCAGTTAGAAGGACGTATCTCTTATCGACGTGCTATTAAAATGGCAATAGCTTCTACCATGAGAATGGGAGCAGAAGGAATAAAGGTTCAGATTTCTGGTAGACTTGGAGGAGCTGAAATGGCCAGGTCTGAAATGTATAAAGAAGGTCGTACTCCACTTCATACTTTGCGTGCGGATATTGATTATGCATTAGCAGAAGCACATACAAAAGTTGGTGTAGTAGGTATCAAGGTTTGGATTTGCAAGGGTGAAATTTATGGAAAACCTGATCTTTCTCCAAATATTGGTAGTTCTGCTAAAGGTGGTCCTTCAGGTGGACGCTCAAAAGGCGGAAAACGTCGAGGAAACAAGAAATAATTAATAGGAATATAGCTTAATACGAAAAAAAAAATGCTACAGCCTAAAAAAGTAAAATATAGAAGAAGGCAGAAAGGGCGGATGAAAGGAAACGCTCAGCGTGGTACCCAGTTAGCTTTTGGTTCTTTTGGAATCAAATCATTGCAAAGTCACTGGCTTACCGGACGACAAATTGAAGCTGCCCGTCAGGCTATTACACGTTACATGAAAAGGGAAGGTCAGATTTGGATCAGAGTTTTCCCTGACAAACCGATAACCAAAAAGCCTGCAGAAGTTCGTATGGGTAAAGGTAAAGGTGCTCCAGAAGGATTTGTTTTTCCAGTTACACCTGGAAGAATTATAATTGAAGCTGAAGGTGTTCCATTTGAGGTTGCAAAAGAAGCTTTGCGTCTTGGAGCCCAAAAACTTCCTGTGACTACAAAATTTATTGTACGTCATGATTATGTCGAAAATTAAATTAGAAAAAAATGAAGGCTTCTGAAGTTCGCGAATTGACAATAAATGAAATAGTTGAGAAGATTGAAATAGAACAAAATCTTCTTATAAAACAGAGCTTAAACCATGCTGTTTCTCCTCTGGATAACCCTCAGAAACTGAAGGAAACTCGCAGAAATGTTGCTCGTCTTAAGACAATATTGCGCGAAAAGGAACTAAACGAAGATAACAAGTAAAGCACAGCATACAGGATGGAAAAGAGAAATCTTAGAAAAGAGCGTATAGGTGTTGTTGTCAGCAATAAAATGGAAAAATCGGTTGTTATCGCTGTAAAACGTAAAGTTAAGCACCCGATTTATGGCAAGTTTTTGAATAAAACTACCAAGCTGACCGCACACGACGAGAAAAATGAATGCAACGTCGGAGATGTTGTAAAGATCATGGAAACTCGTCCTCTCAGCAAAAATAAATGTTGGAGATTAGTTGAAATTATTGAAAGAGCTAAATAATCATGATACAGCAAGAGAGTAGATTAGCAGTTGCCGATAATAGTGGCGCTAAAGAAGTACTTTGTATCAGAGTACTCGGTGGCACCAGGAAAAAATATGCAAGTATTGGCGACAAAATAGTAGTTACAGTAAAAAGTGCTATACCATCCGGCGAGGTAAAAAAAGGAACTGTTAGCAAAGCTGTTGTGGTTCGTACTAAAAAAGAAGTACGTCGTGCTGATGGATCTTACATCCGATTCGACGATAATGCTGTAGTGTTACTTAACAATACTGGTGAAATACGTGGAACTAGGATCTTTGGACCAGTAGCCAAAGAACTTCGTGAAGAGTTTATGAAAATTGTTTCATTAGCACCAGAAGTTTTATAATTGAATAATTGTTAGTAAGATGCAAAAGAAATTACATATTAAAAAGGGCGATACTGTTTTTGTGAATTCAGGAGAGTACAAAGGTCAAAAAGGACGTGTTCTTGAAGTAAACAGAAGTACCGATAGGGCCATAGTAGAAGGTATTAATATGATGAAGAAGCATACAAAACCTAATGCTAAAAACCCAGACGGAGGTATTATTGAACAAGAGGCCCCAATACATGTATCTAACCTTATGGTTGTTGATCCATCTACAGGCGAACCTGTTCGTATTGGTCGTAAGGTTGGCGCTGATGGCAAATTAGTAAGATACTCAAAAAAATCTGGAGAGGAGATTAAGTAATGGCTTACGTTGCAACATTAAAGAAAAAATATAACGATGAAATCGTTCCTGCACTGAAGAAGGAGTTTTCTTACAGTTCAGTTATGCAGGTTCCTGAGTTGACAAAAATTGTTGTTAACCAAGGAGTTGGTCAAGCTGTAGCAGACAAAAAACTTATTGATACTGCTCAAGCTGAATTATCACTGATTACAGGGCAAAAAGCAATACAGACTTTTTCGAAAAAGGATATCTCAAATTTTAAATTGAGGAGAAAAATGCCTATCGGTGTTAAAGTCACTTTACGTCGTGAGCGCATGTATGAATTTCTTGAAAGGCTTATTTGTGTTGCCTTACCACGAATCCGAGATTTTAAAGGTATTGAAACAAAGCTTGATGGCCGTGGAAATTACACATTAGGTATTAGTGAACATATTATTTTCCCTGAAATTGATATTGACAAGATCAACAAAATCTTAGGTTTGGAAATAACTTTTGTTACCTCAGCGAATACCGATGAAGAAGCATTTGCCTTATTAAAGGAATTCGGACTACCATTTAAAAATACAAAAAAGAACTAGAATATGGCTAAAGAATCAATGAAGGCCCGTGAAGTGAAACGAGCCAAACTTGTAGCTAAGTATGCCGAAAAAAGAGAACAGCTTAAAGCAGAAGGCGATTATCAAGCATTAAGCCGTTTGCCAAGAAATTCTAATCCTATCCGTTTGCACAACAGATGTAAACTTACTGGTAGGCCTAAGGGATATATGCGCCAGTTTGGAATTAGCAGGATTTCATTTAGAGAAATGGCATCAGCAGGATTGATTCCAGGAGTAAAAAAAGCAAGCTGGTAATAATTAAAAGATTTGAAAAATTAAAAATTATGGTTACTGATCCAATAGCAGACTATCTTACCAGAATAAGGAACGCCGTTCAAGCGCGTCATAAGATAGTTGAGATTCCAGCTTCAAACCTGAAAAAAGATATAACCCGTATCTTAAGAGATAAAGGATATATTTTAAACTATAAGTTTGTTGCTGAAGGACCACAGGGAAAAATCAAAATAGCTTTGAAGTATCACCCTGAAACAAAACATCCTGCAATTAAAGGAATAGAAAGGGCAAGTAAACCTGGATTAAGAAAGTATTCAGGTAGTGAAACCCTTCCACGTGTTCTTAACGGGCTAGGTATTGCTGTTATCTCTACTTCTCATGGAGTAATGACAGATAAAGAAGCCAGAGCAAAGAATATTGGTGGTGAAGTTTTATGTTACGTTTATTAATCAGGAGGCAGAATAATGTCACGAATAGGTAAATTACCAATACAAGTACCGAGTGGTGTAACAATTGATGTTGCCAAAGATAATACCATTACTGTCAAAGGACCACAAGGCGAACTTTCTCAGAAAGTGGATGCAGACCTTAAGGTTGAAATTAAAGATGGTGTAATGGAAGTTACCAGGCCTACAGACCAAAAAAGACATAAAGCTATGCATGGTCTTTATAGGTCACTGCTAAACAATATGGTTGTTGGAGTATCTAGTGGTTATACTATTGAACAAGAAGTAGTTGGTGTAGGTTACAAAGCAGAAGCTAAAGGACAAATTCTTGAACTAAGTCTTGGTTACTCACATGATATTCATATTAAACTTCCAAAAGAAGTAAAGATTGAAGCCAAAACTGAAAGAAGAAGTAATCCAATAATTACATTGAAAAGTGCAGATAAACAACTGATTGGTCAAGTTGCAGCAAAAATTCGCTCACTTCGTCCACCAGAACCATATAAAGGTAAAGGTATTAAGTTTGTTGGCGAGCAACTTCGTAAAAAAGCAGGTAAATCTGCAGCATCTAAATAATAGATAAATCGAGTAAAAATGGCATTGACAAAAGTACAACGTAGACTTCGCATTAAAAGACGTATACGTAAAAAAATATCAGGGACAGGCGAGCAGCCTCGCATGAGTGTGTTCCGTAGCAATAAGCAATTTTATGCTCAACTAGTTGATGATTTATCGGGCAAGACCATTTTCTCTGTTGGTTCACTTGATAAAACAATTGCTGAAAAAAAGATCAATAAAACTGAGCAAGCGAAATTAGTTGGTGAACTTGCTGCAGAAAAAGCAAAAGAAGCTGGAGTTAGTAATGTAGTATTTGATAGAAACGGTTATCTTTATCACGGCAGGGTAAAAGCTTTTGCTGATGCTGCGAGAGAAGGAGGACTAAAATTCTAAACTATTATGGCAACAACAATAAGAACTGTAAAAACTACAGATTTAGAATTAAAAGATAGGTTGGTTAGCATACAACGTGTTACCAAGGTTACAAAAGGAGGACGTACATTCAGCTTTTCTGCCATTGTAGTGGTTGGTAATGAAAATGGAATTGTTGGTTATGGACTAGGTAAAGCTAATGAAGTTACCACAGCTATCTCTAAAGGAGTTGAAGACGCTAAGAAGAACCTTATAAAAGTACCGGTGCTAAAAGGCACTATACCTCATGAACAATATTCTAAGTTCGGTGGAGCAAGTGTATTCATCAAACCTGCATCTAGTGGTACTGGTGTAAAAGCTGGTGGTGCGATGCGTGCGGTATTAGAAAGTGTTGGTATTACCGACGTGCTTGCAAAATCAAAAGGATCTTCAAATCCACATAACCTTGTTAAAGCTACATTCGGAGCATTGCTCGAATTAAGAGATGCTTATACAGTAGCACAACATCGTGGTGTGAACCTTGATAAAGTTTTTAACGGATAATAAACCGGAAAATGGCTAAAATAAAAGTTACTCAGGTACGAAGCAAGATAGGTAGCCCCAAAAGACAAAAAGCTACTTTAGAGGCTCTAGGGTTAAAGAAAATTAATAGCTCTATAGAGATCGAAGCCACTCCTCAAATTTTAGGAATGGTTACAAAAGTTAGACATTTAGTAAAAGTTGAAGAATTATAAAATAGCTAAACGAGATGGATTTAAGTAATTTAACACCCGCTAAAGGCTCGATAAAAAATAATAAGCGTGTTGGCAGGGGCCAAGGTTCAGGTCGTGGAGGCACGAGTACACGTGGCCATAAAGGTCAAAAATCTCGTTCAGGTTACTCAAGGAAAATTGGTTTTGAGGGTGGACAAATGCCATTGCAAAGACGTGTTCCTAAATTTGGATTTACCAATTTGAATAGAAAGGAATACAAAGGAATTAACATTTCAACTCTCCAGGAACTAGCTGACAAGAAAAAAGTTACGGATATCGATATTCAAACATTAATTGATTCCGGACTTGCTCAAAAATCAGACTTGATTAAAATTCTTGGTAACGGTGAGCTTAAAACTAAATTAAATGTTAAAGCTCATGCTTTCTCAAAAACTGCTCAGGAAGCAATAGAAGCTTTACAAGGAACTGCAGAAAAAATCTAATCGCATGAAGAGGTTTATTGAAACATTAAAGAATATCTATAAGATTGAAGATCTCAGGTCCAGGATCATATATACACTTTTTATTTTAGTTATATATCGATTAGGGTCCAAAATTGTTTTGCCAGGTGTGAACCCTCACATGCTGGAGCAATTACAGAGCCGTTCAGAAGGCGGACTGCTTGGTCTTATTAATATGTTTTCAGGAGGTGCTTTCTCATCGGCATCAATTTTTGCCCTAGGGATAATGCCTTATATTTCAGCCTCGATTGTAATACAGTTATTATCTATTGCAGTACCTTATTTCCAAAGGTTACAACGCGAAGGGGAAAGTGGTAGAAGAAAAATGAACCAGATCACAAGATACCTTACACTTGGTATATTGATTGTTCAAGCTCCAAGTTATTTAACACAAATCCCTATGGAAGCTAGATTGATGGAGCCTTTCTTCTTTAAATTTAGCTCTATTTTAATTCTAGCTACTGGAACTATGTTTGTCATGTGGCTAGGAGAGCGCATAACGGATAAAGGAATTGGTAATGGTATTTCGTTGATCATTATGATAGGAATTATAGCAAGGATGCCTTTTGCATTCATTGGTGAATTCATGGCTCGGTTAAATCGACAAGGTGGCGGTCTTGTTATGCTGATTGTAGAGTTAGTTTTCTTATTCCTTGTTTTTGTTATAAGTATTCTACTGGTGCAGGGTACAAGAAAAATACCTGTACAGTATGCAAAAAGAATTGTTGGTAACAAGCAATATGGTGGAGTGCGGCAGTACATTCCTTTAAAGGTTAATGCTGCAGGTGTTATGCCCATAATCTTTGCTCAGGCTATCATGTTTTTACCTCTTACTTTTGTAAGAATGGGTGATAGTGAAATACCAGGATGGATTGCTGCAATAACTAATTTCACTGGCTTCTGGTATAATTTCATCTTTGCCATTATGATAATTGCATTTACATATTTTTATACCGCAATTACTATTAATCCGCAAAGGATGGCTGAAGACATCCGGAAGAATGGAGGATTTGTTCCTGGAGTTAAACCTGGAAAGAAAACAATAGAGTATTTCGACAATATATTGTCTAAAATTACTTTACCTGGCTCGTTGTTTCTGGCATTTGTTGCAATTTTACCTGCATTTGCCAGAATGGCCGGAATAAATAGTGGCTTTGCTCAATTTTATGGCGGCACCTCATTACTTATCTTGGTTGGAGTTATAATGGATACACTACAACAAATAGAAAGTCATCTTCTGATGCGTCATTACGACGGTCTTATGAAAACCGGAAAGGTTAAAGGTCGTGTAGGTTCTGTAGCATCAGTTTAAGATATAATATATTTAACGTTCTTTGATGATAAATATTCGTACGGCTGAAGAAATTGAACTGATTCGAGAATGCAATTTGCTGGTGTCAAAAACACTTGGTGAAATAAGTAAGGTTGTTAAACCCGGAGTATCTACGAATCAACTTGATAAATTAGCTGAGGAGTTTATTCGTGATCATAATGCAGAACCTGGATTTTTAGGATATCAAGGTTTTCCAAAAACACTTTGCACCTCGCTCAACAGTCAGGTAGTTCATGGTATACCCTCAGATATTGAATTGATCGATGGGGATATAATTTCGGTTGATTGTGGAGTGCGAATGAATGGGTATTATGGAGATACTGCATATACTTTCACTGTCGGAGAGGTGTCTCAGGAAGCACTTAAACTTTTGAAGACAACTAAGGAGTCATTGTTCGAAGGTGTTAAAGCTGCAGTAAATGGATCCAGAACTGGAGATGTAGGTTTTGCTGTTCAACAATATTGTGAATCCGCTGGTTATTCTGTTGTACGCGAATTAGTTGGACACGGATTAGGAACAGGATTGCATGAAGCTCCAGAAGTTCCAAATTATGGACGACGAGGTAGAGGTCCAAAACTGAATAAAGGAATGGTTATCTGCATTGAACCTATGATTAATATGGGAAAAAAGGAGATAATCCAGGAAGATGATGGATGGACAATTAGGACCAAGGATAATATGCCTTCAGCCCATTTTGAACTTGCTATTGCAATTGGTGATAAAGATCCTGATATTTTATCAACATTTGATTATATTATTGAGGAACAGAAACAATAAAATATGGCGAAACAACCTTCTATTGAAATTGATGGAACTATAAAGGAAGCATTATCCAACGCAATGTTCCGTGTGGAGCTGCAAAATGGACATGTTATAACTGCCCATATCTCTGGAAAAATGAGGATGAATTACATTAAAATATTACCTGGAGATAAAGTAAAGGTTGAAATGTCACCATACGATTTGACTAAAGGAAGAATATCATATAGGTATAAATAAAGATTAACGATGAAAGTTAGAGCATCTTTAAAAAAACGAAGTTCAGATGACAAGATTGTAAAAAGAAAAGGTCGTCTGTATGTAATTAATAAGAAGAACCCTAAGCACAAAACTAGGCAGGGTTGATATTTTAACAAATTAATGATACTATTATATGGCTAGAATAGTTGGTGTCGATTTACCGAAAAACAAAAGAGGAGAAATAGGTCTTACCTATATCTACGGTATTGGACGAAGCACAGCACAAGAAATCCTTACTAAAGCCGGTGTTGAATGGAGCAAAAAAGTTGAAGACTGGAATGATTCAGACATTGCGGCAATTCGTAAGGTTGTAAATGAAGAAATTAAGACAGAAGGTGAATTGCGTTCACAAGTGCAATTAAACATCAAACGCTTGATGGATATTGGTTGCTATAGAGGAGTTCGACATCGTATTGGTCTTCCAGTTAGAGGACAAAGTACTAAAAACAATGCTCGAACCCGTAAGGGAAGGAAAAAAACTGTAGCAAATAAGAAGAAAGCTGTTAAATAATATTAGATATGGCTAAAAAGACAGGTACAAGTAAAAAGAAAGTTGTTAAAGTAGAACCTTTAGGACAGGCACATGTTCATGCCTCTTTTAACAATATCATCATTTCATTAACCAACGCTCAAGGTCAGGTTATATCATGGTCGTCAGCTGGTAAAATGGGATTTAGAGGTTCAAAAAAGAACACTCCTTATGCAGCGCAAATGGCCGCACAAGACTGTGCTAAAGTCGCTTATGATAGTGGTCTTAGAAAAGTAAAAGTCTTTGTGAAAGGACCAGGTTCAGGTCGTGAATCTGCAATCCGTACTATTCATTCAAATGGTATTGAAGTTACAGAAATAGTTGATGTAACACCTATGCCTCATAATGGATGTCGCCCTCCAAAGCGTAGAAGAGTATAATTTAGAAATTAATAAAAAAAAATAAATGGCTAGATATACAGGACCAAAAACTAAGATTGCCAGAAAATTTGGGGATCCTATCTATGGTGCGGATAAAAGTTTTGAAAGGAAAAACTATCCTCCAGGATTTCACGGTGCAACAAAAAAAAGAAGGAAAACTTCTGAATATGGTCTACAGTTAAAAGAAAAGCAAAAAGCCAAATACACTTATGGTGTTCTTGAAAAGCAATTTGCCAACTTGTTTAGCAAAGCTTCAAGTAGTAAAGGTGTAACTGGTGAAGTATTACTGCAATTGTTGGAATCAAGATTAGATAACGTTGTTTATCGTCTTGGAATTTCACCATCAAGGGCTGGTGCCCGTCAGTTAGTTTCTCACTGCCATATTACTGTTAACAATGAGGTTGTCAACATTCCATCAGCACATATAAAACCTGGTGATATTGTTGGAGTTCGTGAAAAATCAAAATCTCTTGAGGTTGTTACCAATTCATTAGAATCAAGAAATGTAAATGTATCTTGGCTAGAATGGGATCAAGCTCTTATGGCAGGTAAGTTGATCAGTATACCAACTCGTGAAGAAATACCTGAGAATATTAAAGAACAACTTATAGTTGAATTATACTCTAAATAATTTTTATAAACTTTATTATGGCAATTTTAGCGTTTCAGAAACCCGATAAAGTCATAATGCTCGAATCGGACGAAAAATTTGGCAAATTCGAATTTCGTCCATTGGAACCGGGATATGGTATAACCATCGGTAACACAATTCGCCGCATTTTATTATCTTCTCTTGAAGGTTACGCAATTACAACTATCAAAATTGAAGGTGTTGAGCATGAGTTTAGTTCTATAACTGGCGTTATTCAAGATGTGACTGAAATCATTCTGAATCTAAAACAAATACGTTTTAAACAACTTATTGAAGATGTTGACCATGAGAAAATCATGGTTAATATTTCTGGTCAGGAAGTGTTCAAATCAGGTGATTTAAATCGTTATTTGAGTGGTTTTGAAGTATTGAATCCTGATATTGAGATTTGTAATATGGAGCCTAGTGTTGAGCTTCAGATCGAAATCAATATATCGAAAGGAAGGGGATATGTTCCTGCTGAAGAGAATAAACCACTTGATGCTGAATTTGGATTGGTACCAATTGATGCTATTTTCACTCCAATAAAAAATGTGAAATTTGCTGTAGAGAATTACCGTGTTGAACAAAAGACTGATTACGAAAAGCTTGTTCTGGAGATTCAAACAGATGGGTCCATTCATCCAAAAGAAGCCCTAAAAGAGGCAGCAAAGATTCTAATATATCATTTCATGTTGTTCTCTGATGAGAAGATTACACTTGATGCAGAAGGCGAATCTGCAAATGAAGAATTTGATGAGGAAGTTCTGCATATGCGTCAGCTGTTGAAGACAAAATTAGTTGATCTAGACCTTTCTGTCAGAGCTCTTAATTGTTTAAAAGCAGCTGAAGTAGAAACTTTGGGTGACCTGGTTAAATTTAATAAAAACGACTTATTGAAATTCAGGAACTTTGGTAAGAAATCACTTACCGAGCTTGATGAGTTGCTAGAGAACATGGGACTGAATTTCGGTATGGAAATATCAAAATACAAGCTAGATAAAGATTAATCTGCTGCAGATATAGCAAAATATTGAAAAACGATGCGACATAGAAAGAAATTCAATCATTTAGGAAGAAAAGCAGGTCATAGAAAAGCCTTATTGGCTAATATGGCAAGTTCGCTTATTCTGCATAAAAGGATCTCCACTACTACTGCCAAAGCCAAAGCTTTGCGTATGTATGTCGAACCTCTTATTACTAAAACAAAGGACTTAACTACTCAGGCAGAAAGCTCAAACGCACATAGGGTTGTTTTTGGCTATTTGCAAAATAAATATGCTGTTAAGGAACTTTTCGGTGAAGTTGCTCCAAAGGTAGCCTCAAGGCCTGGTGGATATACCAGAATCCTTAAAACTGGAACACGTTTGGGTGACAATGCAGACATGTGTATAATTGAACTGGTTGATTATAACGAAAATCTACTTTCAGCTAAAGAAGATAATAAAAAATCTACCAGGAGAAGCAGACGTGGAGGTAAAAAGACTACAACTGCTGGTGCAGATGTGGCTACTAAAAAAACTGTTGCCCCAGCTGAAAGCACAACTGTTGAAGAGGCCCCTATAAAAGAAGAAACAAAAGTTTCGGAAGTTACTGAGGAAGTTAAAGAAGATATTGCAGAAGAAACTCCAGATGTTAAAGCTGAAGAATCTTCTGAGGAGAAGTCGTCAGAAAAAGGAGAAGATACAGAAGAAAAGAAAGACTAAGATGTTCTTAAAATATTAGTTTGAAAGGGAGGGATTGGTATAATTATATATTCAATCCTTTTTTTTTATTTATTATCATTTATAATTAACCCTCAAAATTTTATATAATGGGACAAATTGCTAATGTACATGCACGTGAAATTATTGATTCACGAGGTAATCCAACAGTTGAAGTTGAGGTTACCCTAGCTAGTGGTTTTATTGGAAGGGCAGCAGTTCCTTCGGGAGCCTCAACAGGTGTAAATGAAGCTCTAGAACTTCGCGATGGTGACAAGACAAGATACCTGGGAAAAGGTGTTCTTAAGGCTGTTGAAAATGTAAACACCATTCTTGCTAAGGAACTAATAGGCATGAATGCACTTGATCAGGTAGCCGTTGACACTAAAATGTTGGCTATTGATGGAACTAAAACAAAATCCAAAATTGGAGCTAATGCTATTTTAGGAGTTTCTCTTGCAACTGCAAAAGCTGCTGCTGAATATCATGGAATGCCTCTTTATAGATACATTGGAGGAACAAACGCAAAAACATTGCCAGTTCCAATGATGAATATCATTAATGGTGGATCACACTCTGATGCACCTATTGCATTTCAGGAGTTTATGGTTCGCCCTGTTGGTGCAGCTTCTTTCAAAGAAGGTCTAAGAATGGGAGCTGAAGTTTTCCATAGCCTTAAATCTATAATCAAAGCTAAAGGATTAAGTACCGCAGTAGGTGATGAAGGTGGTTTTGCTCCTAACTTTTCTGGCGGAACAGAGGAAGCTCTTGACAGTATTATGGCTGCAATCGAAAAAGCTGGATACAAACCTGGATCTGATGTTACAATTGCTCTGGACTGTGCTTCCTCAGAATTTTTTAGTGATGGTGTTTATGACTACACCAAATTTGAAGGCCCAAATGGAGCGAAACGTAATTCTGAAGAACAAGCTGATTATCTTGCGGAATTAATGTCAAAATACCCAATTGATTCAATCGAAGATGGTTGTGATGAGAATGACTGGGATGGATGGAAGATACTTACCGATAAAATTGGAAGTAAATGCCAATTGGTAGGAGACGACCTTTTTGTTACTAATGTTGAGTATCTGAAAAAAGGAATTGATATGGGAGCAGCTAATTCAATTCTTATTAAAGTAAATCAAATAGGTTCTCTAACAGAGACATTAAATGCTATTGAAATGGCTCACCGTGCTGGATATACTTCTGTTACTTCTCATCGTTCAGGTGAAACAGAAGATACAACAATAGCAGATATTGCGGTAGCAACCAACTCTGGTCAGATTAAAACCGGATCAATGTCACGTTCAGACAGGATAGCAAAATATAACCAATTGCTTAGAATTGAAGAAGAACTTGGAGATTCTGCAATATACGGGTATAAGAAATAATAAAAATTACACATTCTTTGGAAGGGTTGTCAATAAGGCAACCCTTTTTTTTGTTTCGAATTAAACCATACAGCTTGATAGCTGTTTATATTTGAGTAATGCAGATTTAGATTATTTGATAAGACCTATTTTATTGTTATATTTAGAGTTGTCCTTCTTGTTATAGAACAACAATTAAATTAACTATAGCTCAGGGGAATAAATCCGAAATAAAATTGAATATTATATGGCAACTTTAAAACAAAATTTAGAAGAAAAAATTAATGAATGGCGCCCAAGGATAAAGAAGCTCGCACAAGAGCATGGTGATTTTGTGGTTGATAGTGTCACAATTTCTCAGATCATTGGAGGAATGCGCGGAATAAAAAGTCTAATTACAGATATTTCATATTTAGATCCAAATGAAGGTATAAGATACAGAGGCTACACTTTAAATGAAGTATTTGAAAAACTGCCTAAGGCAGCAGGTGGTGAAATGCCTACTGTTGAAGCATTGTTTTATTTATTCTTAACAGGTGATATTCCTACGGAAAAGCAAGTGCAAGATGTAGAGGATGAGTTTAAGAAACGGAGAATTTTGCCTAAATATGTTTATGAAGTAATTGATGCTTTTCCTCCCAACAGCCACCCAATGACTATTTTTTCAACAGCTATACTTACCCTTTCAAGGGAATCCTTATTCTCTCAAAAGTATAGAGCTGGAGCACATAAAGAGGATTATTGGGATTCAACTTATGAAGATGCACTTAATCTAATAGCAAAGTTGCCTACAATAGCAGCATATATCTATGCGAAATTATATCGAAACGGTAATTATATCCCTTCTCATCCTGAATTGGATATGGCTGGTAATTTTGCGCATATGATGGGCATCGAAAAACCTTATGACGATGTTTCAAGGTTACATTTTATTATTCACGCTGATCATGAAAGCGGAAACTTAAGTGCTCATGCAGGTCATTTGGTAGCTAGTTCCCTATCAGATATATACCTCTCAACCTCAGCCATGATAAATGCACTTGCCGGACCATTACACGGTCTTGCTAACCAGGAAGTTTTAAGGTGGCTACAAGAATTGAGCGAAGAGATGAATGATGATGAACCAAGCGAAGAAAAAATGAAGAAATTCGTTTGGGACACACTAAATTCAGGACAAGTAATTCCTGGCTACGGTCATGCTGTACTTAGAAAAACAGATCCTAGGTATTCATTGCAACGAGATTTTAGTCTAAAGCATCTCCCTGACGATAAGTTGTTTAAATACACAAATATGCTGTACAAGGTGGTTCCTGATATTTTAAAAGAACATGGAAAAGCTAAAAATCCATGGCCAAATGTTGATGCCCAGTCAGGTGTGATACAATGGCATTATGGCGTGAAAGAATATGAATTCTATACTGTTCTTTTTGGAATTGGACGTGCCCTAGGGGTTGTGGCCAATATTATTTGGGACAGAGCTTTGATGTATCCTATTGAACGACCTAAGTCGCTTACAACAAAAATGTTAGAAGATTTAGTGAAAAAGTAGAAAAATAATTTATATAAAATAATCATTCTAAAGCCTTGCTAATATAGCCAAGGCTTTATTATTTTTCACTATATTAGAAGAAAAACAGGTGAGTTTGAAGAAAACTTTAATGTAGCAATCTTTATTCTTTGTTTAAACATTGTGTATTTCTTTCTAATTTGATGTTGATTAGATTTAGTGTTGAATTTGCTTGATATTCTGCATGAGAAAAATAATTTATCTGATATTTCTCTTCACCTTTTTTGCTCAGCATAATCTTGTAGGTGAAGATTTCTCAACAGAGGTAATTACCGTATCGCAAGGACTTCCAAATCCACAAGTGAACACAATTTACCTTGGAAATCGTGGGCTCATGTGGATTGGAACAACCAATGGATTGTGCTTGTTTGATGGATATACTTTCACCGTGCTTCAGTCTGTACCATTTGACAGTTCTACCTTTGCCGATGACAATGTACAGATAATCCAACAGGGAAGGTTGAATAATATTTGGTTGTATACATCCTATGGGATTGAGCATTTAAATGTTTTTTCTGGTGAAACAAGTAAAATAAAACACCTTGATATAAATACTTCTCCTATTGTTAGCCTATTACCATCTGATAAGAATAACTTTATGTATATCGTTGGTGAAAATTTCATAGATAAGGTTAATATTTCGACCTTAGAAATTTCAGAACCATCTTTTAGTCTTGATTTTAAAATTATTGATGCTGCCTTATTTAATGATTTGGCAGTTTTGCTTACAAACAAAGGAATTTATCATTTTGACCTTGATAGAAATAAGGTTATTAGTCACTTCTCATTCAATAGCATTGAAACAGGTAATGTGGTAGCAAATTCTAAAAACTATTACTTTACAATCAACAATGATCTATATGTCTATTCTTCTTCATTGCTTAAGCCACAAAAGGTTGTGTCCGAAACCAGGAACATTAAGTCTTTGACTTTACAATGTGGAAATTCAATAGCCTATTCTACAGAAAATGAAATATCAGTTTTATCTCTTGGGGAAAATTACACCATTAAAAAAAAGCATAGATATTTAGAAAATAGTACTTATAGAATAAATATGCTTACTCAGGATCAAAATTGTCTAATATGGGCAGCAACTGAGCAAGGAATGGTAAAGATCAATCCTTATAGTCTAAGGATTGCCCATCAAGATTATATAGATTTAAATATTAGTTATAAAGATCTATTGGTTGAGTCAGGGAAGAAAGGAATATTGTATCATGATGAAGCAGGAAATACAATATTTTATAATTCTATTCATAATACTTTCCACCATATTACTATAGATGACTATACATCTGTTTGTCTGTTGGATGAAGAAAACCTTTTAGTTGGAAGTGAAAAGGGACTTTACTCAATTGATTTAAAGAGTAATTCTAAAAAAAGAATTGAGCCCTTCTCAGGGCATATTGTGCACTCAATCCGAATGCTTGATGATAAAATATGGATTTCAACAGATAAGGGCATTTACCTGAATGAAGAAGACGGTAAATACATTTTGCAATGTGACATTGAAATAACTGATTTTATTATTTCAAGCAATGAATTATACTATACACATAGACAAGATTTTGGCATTTTAAATACAGAATCTTGTTTGATGAATCCATTGCTGAATGAATCCAATAGTGAGGAATTCTTAAAAATCCTTGATTTGCAGCAATCTTTCGATGGAAAAATATGGCTTGCTACTGATGATGGCTTATATCGGTTTAATCCTAATGCTAATGGTGGTCAAGAACAAATATTTAGTTTAGTTTTTAAGGGCAAAGTGTTTTCTATAATTGAAGCACCAAATAAACCAGAGGTTTGGTTTGCCTCAGATATGGGCATTGGTTGTATCAACTACCAAGATGAAAAAATAATGTTGCTTGGCTTTGAAGATGGTATAAGAAATACATCATTCATTGCTGGTGGCACTTTGTCAGGGCAAAATGGAGACTTGACCTTTCTTGGAGAGAGAGCGGTTATCAGCTTAAATCCTGATTCAATATATAGAAACCAGGCATTGCCAAAAACTGTTGTTTCTAAGATACAATATGTTAAAAATAAAAGAACCTATAGTCAGTTCTTTTTTATTGAAGACACCATTGTAATAAAGCCAGATATAAGATTCTATCAATTGTCTTTTTCAACATTAAATTATTTTGCTCCGCAGCGTACAAAATTCGAATATAGTCTGGTACCTTACAGTAAAGAGGAAGAGTGGGAAGAACTGTCTTTAAACACTCTTTCTTTAGGTAACTTAAGGCCAGGAAATTATTCCTTAAAAATTAAAGCAACAAATAGCCATGGTATTACCAGTAAAGAGAGCGAAGATATTTATATCACCGTAAAAGCTCCGGTTCTTCAATCAAGATTGGCGTTTCTTGCATATGGATTATTATTATTTCTAGGCATTATTATGCTAATTAAGTTTAGAACAAGAAACTTGATGCGTATAAACAGAGAGTATAAAGAAAAGGAGAGGATTGCAAAAAAAATTGAACAGCAAAAGGAAGAGTTGACTATTAAAAATAAAAACATTACTGACAGTATTAGCTATGCCAGAAGGATTCAATTAGCCATGATGCCATCTGCCAAAAACTTTACTGCATTATTTCCAGATTCTTTTATATTGCATATGCCGAAGGATATTGTCAGTGGTGATTTTTATTGGGTAAATAAGGTCAATGACAAGACATTCTTTTCTGCAGTAGATTGCACGGGTCATGGTGTTCCTGGTGCATTTATGTCAATAATAGGAGTTGAGCTATTTCGTCGGATTACTGAAATAGAAAAGATTTACACGCCTGCTGAGATTTTAAACAGTTTAAGCAATAATTTTGACCGTGTTTTTGGCGATGTCGATGAAATGAAGTTAAGAGATGGAATGGACTTGGCATTCTGCGCCTTAAGCAAAGACAATAAAGTACTTGAGTATGCCGGAGCCTTTAATCCCCTGTATATTATTAGGGACAATTCCATAATTGAGGTTAAAGGGGATAGGCATTCTGTTGGTGTTTATCATGAAGACGATATTGAAAGGTCATTTAATAATCATGTAATTCCGGTTCAGGACCAAGACTTGATCTATATTTTTACAGATGGATTTGCGGATCAATTTGGAGGTCCTGAGGAGAAAAAGTACAAATACAGAAGGTTCAGGCATTTACTTTTAGCTTTGCATCAATTGCCTATGGAGAAGCAAGAAGAATTCTTGAAGAAAAGCATTTTGGAATGGAAGGGTTCACTTGACCAAGTAGATGATATATTGGTAATGGGAGTAAGGATACATCACCAAAAATAAAACTAAAACTCTGAAAGGAGAGTTTAATGAAGACTATACCATAGCCTGATTTTTTGAATGATGAAAAATCACTTCAATAAATTCTCCATCTTTTTCAGCAGCATTTCTACCTGAAACGGTTTGCTGATATAATCATTCATTCCTGCAGCCAGGCATGCTTCTTTGTCCCCGCTAAGGGCGTTTGCGGTAATGGCTATGATGGGGGTTTGTAAATTGGTGCTGATTTCAAGTTCCCTGATTTTTTTTGTGGCAACTATACCATTCATGACTGGCATCTGAATATCCATTAAAATAATGTCGTAACGTGTTGTGCCAAATTTATCGAGGGCTTCTTTCCCGTTGCTGGCAAGATCAATATTGCGAACCTTTCCCTTAAGGCTTAAAAGTACAATTTTTTGATTGATGGAATTATCTTCTACTAGCAGGATATTGGCATCCGAAAGTTCTGTTGCACCTTTGGGTTGAATAATTTCAGTTTTAGGGGAGTCTTTCTTAATTTTAGTCGCCTTATTAAGAACCAATGTAAATTTAAACAAGCACCCCGGAAGGTCAACTTGCAGGCTCCCATTATGCAACTTGATTATCTTTTCAGCAATTGAAAAATCATATATGTAATCTGCAGCCATGGTAGATGTAAGATCAACATCCTGCAATATATTTATTAAATAAAATGAATTAGCACCCCTTTTTATTTTATACTTAGGGCTGATTAGTTTAAATGATATAACAGCTTCCTTGGAAGCATCTTTTTCTTTTTCAATCTCGATCTCCAGATCCTGGTTTTCATCTTGAAAAACAGGCTTGATAAAATTTTCGATAATTGTCAGGAAAAGCTGCTTTAGTAAAACAGGGTCGCCCAGATAGTCATCGTCAATATTAGTTGTAAGTTGAATATTACTCTTGTTGTCAGGTATGTTTTCAAAATGTTTAAGTGTGCTTTCAATTGTAGGTTGCAGACTGAAAACAATATTTGTTTTCAGTTCCTCGTCAATATCAACACTTGAAATTTTAACAATATTGTTGACTACATTTACTAGATTATTGGTACTTGCAGTAATTGTTTCAAAAAGTTCTTTTTGCTCTTTGCCGAATTTATTCTGATTCACTAATGTTGAGATTAGGGTTATATTATTGAGGGGGGTTCTGATCTGATGTGAAAGCTTTGAAAGAAATTCGTCTTTGAGTTTAATGTCATTTTGAAGTTTTGAAATATGTGATTGGTAATCAGAATAATTGCTTTTGCGCACGTATTCGTATAGATAAAAGAGAATATGAATCGCAACAAATATTGAAATGATTTTTAAACTTAATTTGAGACTATAACTGGATAAAATATCAAAATACTGGCCAAGAATCATCAAAATAATACATAACACTAAGAATGACAAAGAAAAAATATTACCAGTTTTGCTCCCTTTTAAGCTCAACGCAATTATCGGAAATACAAAAATCAAGAAATAACCAGATTGATGGGCACCTGGAACTGCCAATAAGTATAAAGAAACCGACATGATTATGATCAATAGGGAATGGGCAGTTAGGTTTATATTTAAGTTATTTATTAGCAATTGTAAATTGAAAAACACCAACATGCTTGCAACACCCAAAATACTTGCTTGCAAATACAGTTCAAAAAATACGCTCACTATGGCAGCACCAATAAATAATACAATAAAAAACATATTGAAGAGCCCCAATAAAGAAAATCTTTTACTTGTATCATCTAAAAAGGTTTTCTCTGCTTTCTGATTAAAATAGCCAATAAGTTTATTCAACAATTGCATAAATTATATAGCGATTATTACTCTATTACTAGTAAATATAATTAAAAATTGTATAAAATTAGCTGATGATTAAAATAAGCCTTTGCTTTCCTATTCAAATTCCAAGATTTTATTGTTATTTTTAATATTAGAAAGAGGTATGGTTTTTGAAATAAGAAGCTTGTTTGACCGTTAATCTAGGTACAGTTTTACATTTGATTTATATGAGCAGTAAACTTTTAGGATTATATGCACGATTAAATTCCTTTATCAATCCCAAAAGGATGGTAGTTGTCTTTCTGTTTCTCCTGGCGTTATCAACTTTTGCGCAGCAGGGAGAAAAAAAAGATTCCCTTGTTTTGTATGATGATAATTTTGAGTTTATTGAAGGTGTATATCCGAATTTTGAAAGTGTAAAAAGAAATAGTCCAATACCCAAAGGTCGAATTGTGTCGGAGTATAGTTACGATGACAATGACTTTTTTGAACAAGTGCTCTCAAAAAAGAAATTGTTTTATTACGATCAGTTGGGAAATAAACTTTCTATAGAGAGTAAGAAAGTTTGGGGGTATTCACGGAATGGGTATTTATTCATTAATGTTGAAGATGGATTTTATAGAATTACAATGATAGGCAGTATATGCCATTTTATTGCTTTTCATACAACCGAAAATTATAATTATAATAATCCTTATTATTACCCCTATTATTCAAATTATCCAAATTATTCATCTTCTCCATCCTCAAATACTGAAATGCGGCAATATCTTCTTGATTTTAACACAGGTCAGCTTGTGCCAAACAATACAGAGGGAGTAGAAGTTCTTTTAATGGCAGATCCGGAGCTGCACGATGAGTATGTGCAGCTTTCAAAAAGGAAAAAGAAGCAAATGAAGTTTATGTATATAAGAAAATTTAACGAGAGAAATCCACTTTATTTAATTAAAAATTGAGAAATATGAAACGATTGGTATTTATGACCTTAGGAGTTGTCCTTGTATTAAATCTTGCAAAATCTCAGGAATATGTACCCTCACGAGATGATGTTAATGCTTTTTTTAATACCAAAACTATGGTGGTTCTCCAAGATAATCCCTTATTGGAATATAACCTGGTTATCAAGGAGGTGATGGAGCAAGAATGGACTGTTACCGAATTTGAATTTATATCCTTTAAAGAATTTGAAGAATTAAGAAAAGATCCACAATACTCTTTTTTGCATATGGGCATGGTCAGGTTTGATAATGATAAAACAGATGCCCAATATAGGTTTCTGCATTTATCCCTTGGAGGGGATTATTACCGGTTAAACCAGATGCCCGATTTGGCTGCAGTACCTCTTTCATATTATAGTGTAGAAGAAGACAACTATATCTATAAGTTAGCTCTTTTGGTAAGGTTTATCCAAAATCACGTCAAGCTGATTAAAGAAAAACCGGAGATTATTTCTGCAAATGTTTTTAAATATTATAATAAAAATATGGATGATATTAAATCCAAAACATTATATGTTTTAGAGGAAGAATTGGCAAAAGACGTAAACTCAGCAGCACGTATAAAGAAGGTATATCCGTATAAATTTAAAATTGCAACTAAGGATGAAATTACTGAGGCAATTAAAAACCGTGATGACCAAGTTGTTTTTCTTCACAAAGTTGGGCCAGAGGGCACAAAGCTTGATGCCCGATGTTATAAAGTCATAATTGGTGCAGGAAATGCTAACTTCTATTACTTCGATTACCATAGGATTAACGATAAAAATCCTGATGGATTACTTTCAAAAGATTTTAAAAAAATGGCTAAAAAATAGATATGGAAGTAGTGCCTTATCAAGGCACTTTTTTTATATGGAAAACTTATTTATATAGGCATTTTATTTTTTTATATCTTGCTTTCAAATTATTATTTTATGCGACGGCTACTTATATTATTCATATTATCAATACTCCTACCTACCAGCCAATATGCGCAAGACAGAGAAATAAAGGCATTTCTTTCAGAAGCTGACAGGCTTGCAAAAGAAGGACAGATAGATCAGGCTGTAGAGAATGTTAACATGGCTTTAGAAATAGAACCACTTCATCTTGAGGCTTTGGAGAAAAAAGTATCAATACTTCTTAATGCCAATAAAACCAAGGATATTCAAAAAGAAATTGATGACGAGATTAAAGTGTCGCCTCAAACTCCAGAATACCACTATCTTATGGCTGTAATTCATTTGTATAGAGAAAAGCCAAAAGATGCAGTTAAAAGCCTCGATGATGCGATCTATTATCAGATGCCCGAAAAATACATGTTTAAAATTTATCAGAACCGAGGAGTGGCTTATTATAATCTGGGGCAGTTTGATAAAGCAGAACTAGATTTTAAAGAGGCCATAGCACTTAATCCTAGAAATGCTGCTACATACCATAGTTACGGGATGCTTAAATATGAACTCCGTCGCTTTGACGATGCCAAAGATCTCTTTATAGAAGCTTTAAAGTTCGATTCACAAAATCCTCTATTGTATTATAACTTGGGCATGTGCTATATGAGAATGGACGACATGAAAAATGCATGTTATAATTTTGCGGAAGCATGTTCTACTTATAATTATAAAAATGCCTGTAAGGTTTATTGGCTTGAATGTACAAAATAAGTTTATTTTTGCAGGCTGTAATCCTTTAAGTGCCATATGGACATTTCTATCATCATTGTTAACTATAATGTAAAGCATTTCCTTGAACAATGCCTTCACTCGGTACAGAAATCAGTTAAAGATCTCGAAACTGAAATTTTTGTTGTTGACAATAAATCAGTAGACGGTTCTTGTCAGATGGTAGCCGAAAAATTTCCATTGGTAAAGCTGATTCAAAACAAAGAAAATGTAGGCTTCTCGAGGGCAAATAATCAGGCAATCAGGTTAGCTACAGGTAAATATATTCTACTGTTAAATCCTGACACTATATTGCCTGAAGATACACTCGTAAAATGTTTCGGGTTTATGGAGAGTAAACCTACAGCCGGAGGACTGGGTGTTAAGATGATTGATGGGAAAGGTAATTTTCTGCCTGAATCAAAACGCTCTTTGCCTAAACCCTCAGTTGCTTTTTATAAAATCTTTGGACTATCTGCTTTATTCCCAAAATCAAAAATTTTTGGCAAGTATCACCTGGGTTATCTCGACAAAGAACAAACCCACCCAGTAGAGATTCTAGCTGGGGCATTTATGTTCTTGCGTAAAGAAGTACTTAATAAAATTGGATTACTTGACGAAACGTTTTTCATGTATGGCGAGGATATAGACCTCTCATACAGAATTATTAAAGCAGGGTATCAGAATTATTATTATCCGGAAACAACTATTATTCATTATAAAGGAGAAAGCACAAAAAAAGGAAGTATAAATTATGTAATGGTTTTTTATAAAGCCATGATCATTTTTGCGAATAAGCATTTCTCGTCAAAGAATGCCAACTTATATAAGTTGCTGATTAATGTGGCAATTTATTTGAGGGCTGCTATTGGGATCGTTCGAAGGGTAGTATTAACATTATTGGAGCCTGTATTAGACTTCCTTTTTATATATGCGGGATTCTATGCCATATCATCCTATTGGGAACGATATCGATTTGGAAACGACAAGTATTATCCTGAAGAGTTTTATTATTTTGCCTTACCTGTTTATGCCATATGTTGGATGTTTTTCACATATCTGTTTGGAGGCTATGAGAAGAAAATTAAACCTTTGGCTTTGGCACGGGGGATTGCTTCAGGGACCATATTTATTTTGTTAGCTTATGCCTTATTGCCTGAATCGTTGAGGTTCTCAAGGGCTGTGGTGTTGCTTGGGGCAGGGTGGTCTATAGTTGGCACCTTCCTTGTTAGAATTATTGGCACCTATCTTGTCAAAGGATATAGGCATTTTTCGTTTTCAACCTCCAAAAAGAGAATAGCTGTTGTAGGCTCAGAAAAAGAAGCCAACCGGGTCATTTCTATTCTGGGCGAGTCTAATATAACCTATGATTTTATTGGACGGATATTGTACAAAGACGAAAAAGTAAAAGCCAACTGCCTTGGGGATATCGAACAAGCAGAAGAAATAGTTAAAATAAACAAAATAGACGAACTTGTATTTTGTTCACAAGATATTCCTGCGAGTGCCATTATCGAATGCATGCTGAGCTTAAAACATCCTTCAACAGATTATAAAATTGCACCACCAGAAAGTATATCGGTTATTGGAAGTAATTCAATTAATACGGCAGGAGATTTGTATGTGGTTGATATTAATTCGCTTAGTAAGGGGGTGAACAAAAGGAAAAAACGAATGTTTGATATACTGGCAGGATTGATACTACTATCATTTTCGCCAATTTTATTTCTGTTTGTAAAAAAACCATTAACTGTTCTACTTAACTGTATTTTGGTGATTTTTGGGAAATATACCTGGGTAGGTATTGAGTTTGAGAAAGGCACAGCAATGCATCATCATATTAACAAGCCTGGGGTTTTTAATCCGGCAGATGTTTTACATAGAAAAAACGATAGCAAATTGGCCCAAAGAATGAATGTTATGTATGCTAAAGATTATAAAATTCTGAATGACCTGGCCATTGTCACTAAGTCAATTAAGTACCTAGGAAGAAAAGTTAAAACTAAATTAAATTAGCTGATAAATGGCAAATATTGAAGTAACATTACCATTGATGGGGGAAGGTGTTATTGAAGCTACAATAACACGTTGGTTAGTTGAGCCAGATGCAACAATTGAATTGGATGAGCCCATTGTTGAAATTGCTACGGACAAGGTAGACTCTGAGATTCCTTCACCAACTTCAGGTAAAGTCATTAGAGTTTTTTTTAATGAAGGAGAGACTCCCAAGGTTGGAGATGTTATAGCTATTATAAATGATGGCAATCAAGATACTGATCAGGATAGAGAAGCAGAAACAGATAGTATTTCCAGTAGCGTTGATGAAAAAATCTTTTTAGAAGAAAAGACACAGCAACCGAATCAAGTTCTATCAGAGGGCCCTGACTTAAGAATATCTTCATTTATCCGCCACTATGCAAGTCAGCGTGGCATTCAATACAGCGATCTAATTCAGATAAAAGGTAGTGGTGATGATGGCGAGGTGCTTAAAGAGGATGTTCTAAATTTCTTTAAGCTCAAGAAGCCTGATTTAAAAGCCGAATCAATAATTAAGCACCAAAAGCCTACTGTTATTCCAGAACCAAAACCTGCAGAAGCATATGTTCCGAAAGAAGGAGAGGAAATTGTAGAAATTGATAAGACAAGAAAAATTATTGCAGAGCATATGGTCCGTTCTGTTCACGAAGCTCCACATGTTACATCAATAATTGAAGTGGATATTTCTCATATTGTCCAATGGAGAGAAAAAAACAAAAAGATTTTTTTTGAAGAGAACAACATCAAGCTCACCTACACTCCAATTATTACAGAAGTAGTTGTTAAAGCAATAAAAGAATTCCCAAGGATCAATGTTTCCTTCATTCAGGACAAATTAATTATTAAGAAGTATATCAATATTGGAATTGCAACAGCCTTGCCCGACCATAATCTGGTTGTGCCAGTAATAAAAGATGCAGACAGAAAAAATCTCGCCAGGTTAGCAAAAGATGTTGCTGAACTAACAGACAGGGCAAGAAACAATAGATTAAAACCTGGTGAAACGAATGGAGGAACTTTTACCATTACAAACCTTGGTATGGTTGGAAATATTACCGGAACACCAATTATCAATCAACCTGAATCTGCTATACTTGCTGTTGGAGCGATCAAAAAGAAACCATGGGCAGTAGAAAACAAGGGGCAGTATTCTGTTGGCATAAGAGATATTGTTACACTTGCTTTAAGTTATGATCATAGAGTAATTGATGGGGCATTAGGAGGAGCATTTTTATATAGGATTGGTCAATTGCTAGAGGAATTAACCCCGTCTTTTTAACATTTCACCTATAATAGTCAAGCTTTTTATCAATTCTGGTCATACAATTCGCGTACAGTAAGTATTTATTTTTATTTTTGTTTAAACCAAGCAATGATCAGTAAATGAAAGCATCTAACTTCAGGGCTCTTGTTCTATTCCTTTTGGCATCTATATTTTACAATTCCAGCGCACAGGATGAGTTTAATTTTAAGGAGTGGTTTGTTGAAGCTGAATCCTATTTTTTATTTGAAGAGTATTCAGATGCACTGCCCTTATATCAAAGGTTATTGAGTGAAGATCCAGATAACAGTAATATAAAATTTAAAATAGGTATTTGTTACCTGAATAACCCCTATCAAAAGGAGAGAGCTTCGAAATTCCTGCTTGAGGCTTCGGAAAATATCAGTAAGAATTATAAACCAAACAATTTTAAAGAGCGGTTTGCGCCTCCAGAAGTCTATTATTATTTAGGACAGGCCTATAGAGTGACCGGAAACTTGAACAAGGCCCTTGAATATTTTAGCTTATTCAAGAAAAATATGGATCCTGAAATATTTGACGTTCAGGTTATAGATGATGAAATTTCTTCTTGTGAAGTTGCTAAGAGAATGCTATTATATCCAGTATATAAAGAACAAGCTACTGCCGGAAATGTTATTAACTCAAGGTTTACCGAGTTAAATCCAGTATTATCAGGAGATGGAAATACGATTGTTTTTACCCGTGAACTTCAGTTTTACGATGCAGTGTTTATTTCTAAAAAGGATGTAAATGGGAATTGGAGCCCTCCTTATAACCTAACTCCAGATTTTCAGTTGGATGGTAACTCTTATTGCACAGGGATTTCTTACGAGGGGAATGAAATATTTATATACAGAAGCGACAATTTTGATGGTAATATTTATAGTACACGGTTAATTAATGAACGTTGGCAACCTCTTCAAAGACTCAATGCTTTAATTAACACCAAGTACTGGGAATCACATGCCTCACCTAGTCCTGATGGTAAATACCTCTATTTCACTTCGAATAGAAAAGGCGGTTATGGAGGACTTGATATCTACCGATCAATGAGATTATCAAATGGAGATTGGGGTACTCCAGTTAATCTTGGACCAATAGTTAACTCACCGTATAACGAAGACTGTCCATTTATTTCACCCAATGACAACAAATTGTTTTTTAGTTCATTGGGTCACAACAGTATGGGGGGATATGATATTTTTGTTTCAGAGCTAATCGGTCCTAAAAACTGGTCAAAGCCAGCCAATATGGGGTATCCAGTAAATACCACTGCCGACGATTTATACTTCTGCCCTGTAAATGTAGGTGACTACACAGGAATGATTTCTTTATACGATGCAAATTCAACCATGGGCTTGAAGGACATATACTTTCTTAAAGTTTTTAATTCAGTGCTTCCCAGGAAATTTAATGTCATAGGAAAAGTTAATTCGCAGGATTTGGAAATTAAACGAAACAATAATTTTACTGCAAGTATTGTTGACACAAAGGAGGGTAAGATTATAGATCAATCACCTATTGATTCATCAGGTAATTTTACTTTGGTAGCCCCACAAGGTCAATATCGGCTACTTATTGACGGAGAGGGGATAAAGCCTGTTACGGTTCCTGTTGAATTGATCCTGACTCAAAAGAACAATAATGTTGAGCTAATGGAAATCCAAATCGAGGAAGATCTAACGGAAAAGTATGATGCCGAAGCCATTGTTGCAAAATTGCCAGAAATAAACCTTGTTGGTCAAGATTTCATAAAAACAGATTCGGTTCCAGTTATTATCAACTTAAGACTTGAGCCGGGGAATGATCTTATTGTAGAAACTTTTGTTGATGAAAAACTAAGGTCAAAAGAAGAATATCTCATAAAAAAAGAAGATTTTGGTTATCGTTTCACTCCCGAACCGGGTATGAATAAGGTAGTTTTTACAATCCGAGACAAACAGGGTAATGTTGCCACCAAAGAGGTTCAGGTATACTATGAACCCGTAGAAATAACAGAACCAATAGTTGTGTCAGAACCAGAAGTTGATCCAGCAACGGTTAATGAGGTTGCAATGCTTGCAGATAGTGAATTGAGTAAGTATTTGATGACGGCTGATGACTTAAAATACAACTCATTGGCAGAATTGTATGCCAAACTTCTCGAAGTTGCAGATGAAAATGAATTTACGCCTCAAGATATCGACAGTTTATTTGCTATTATCTTGACTCAGCGTGAGAAAAATGAATTTCTGGAACAGTCAAGTTTAATTGTTGATATTCTTGATCGGAACAATCCTGATATTATAGGATATAATTATCCCATATCAATTATTAAGGCAGCAAAACCTGAAGGGCAGGATTCTTTGTTCAGCTATGAGGAAAAGGTCATTCTCTTAACTCCAGTAAAGTTTAAAGGCTCAGAGCTGTTTGAATATATATTATCGTTCTCTGACGAAAAAAATGTTAATATTGAAAGTGAACAAAGACAAAATGAGGATATATTCAGCAATCTTATTGAAGGGATTGGGATCAAACAGGCTGAAGTAATTATTGATAAAGCTGCAACTACACGAGAGCTTGAACAATACTATTTTAACCTTCTGCTTAGTGCTTCTCCAGCGCTTAAAAAAATACTGACTGAGATTAATTTTGAGGCAACAGGTATTGATAATTCTATTGATTTGGTGGAATTTTTATTTAAAAAGGCTAAAGTTGGCGAAATATCTCCAATAGATTTGATAGCACAAATAGAAAAATCACTTCAAGAAGAGGAACAAAATCTAACCTTGTTTAAAGAAGCCTTAGCCAATGCCGCAACAGGCGAATTAAAGCTGGATATCATGGAGTATGAGCAGAAGTCAGGAAGTCTGGAAATTGCAGGCATATTGGAAAATATACTTAACAATGTTAATACGAAGGGATATTCAAAAGCAGAAGTTTACGATTTATTGATTAAAATGATCGGAATTGAAGATGTTGGAATGTTTGTCGAAGAGATGCGGAAGTATTCATCAGGAAGTATGGACTCCCTTTTGAGTGTTGTGGAACAAAACCATGTTTCAACGCCACTTGAGATTATCCAGTATTTGTTATCTGAATCACCCTATTTCGATTTTACCGATTCTGATATAAATAGTCTGCTTATCAGAATGCTTCTTGAGAAAGGGATGGAAGGGCATGGTCTGACAAAAGAGTCGTCATACTCTAAGGAACTAATGGGTAAAAACAGACTGTTAACATCGGTTGTTCTTGCAAATGTTCTAATTATTATATTAATCATATTATTCTGGAGAAGGAAAAACAAGAAACGGTAAAAACAACTATGAGCACTACAATTAGACTACTCTTTATATTTAGCATACTGAATTATTGTACTACAACTTTATACTCGCAAATTTATTTAGATAATGAAGCTATATTCAATGAAGCTGAGGAATACCTTGAAGGTGAGGAATATGAAGAGGCTCTTCCCTTATATTTAACGCTTGAAAGCAAGGGGTATACTAGCTCAAACATTAATTATAAGATAGGCAGTTGTTACCTTCAAATTCTTGGACAGAAAGAAAAAGCTTTACCTTATCTAGAACGAGCTGTTGAGAATATCTCTGAAGACTATCCCAGCAGTTTAAGTGAGGAAAGTGCACCAATGGAGGCCTACATGCTTTTAGGTAGATCATACCATATTCAGGGGATGTTTAGCAAGGCTATCGAAAGTTTTCAAACCTTGCAGAAGAACACAAATGATTCATCGTTAATGCAACTTGCAGGTTTTTATGAATCAAGGTCCTATAATGCCAGCATTATGACAGATTATCCGACAGATTCTAAATTGACAACTCTATCTGCACCTACAAATTTCCCTGTTTATAATGTAATTGGTGCAAGTGATGGCAATTTGCTGTTCATGGAAAAAAGGAAGTTTTACGATGCAGTAGTTCAAGTTAATTTTCAGGGAGACAGCCTTTTTAATCTACAGAATTTAACTCCTGAAATTGGATCTGATGGAGATTATCTTGTTTGTGGTGGTTCATCTAATGGAAAAACCTTGTTTTTTGTAGGATATGACCCTAATAATGGTGATGAACTTTATTATTCAGAGAAGGGTAGTGCTGGAGAGTACAGCAAGCTGAAGAAAATGCCTCAGCCGATTAATAGCAAGTTTAATGAAACCTCGGCTTTTTTATTGAACGATAATACTATTTACTTTTCAAGTAATCGATTGGGAGGTGTTGGAGGACTTGATGTTTACAAATCAACACTTTTGGAAAATGGTGAATGGAGTGAACCAGAAAATTTGGGGGAATCTGTAAATACGGGGTTTAATGAAACTGCACCATTTATTTTGAACGAGAGTGATAAAATTTACCTCATTTTTAGCAGTCAAGGTCATTTAGGCATGGGAGGCTATGATTTTTTCTATTCTCAAATAGATTCTAGAGGGGTAACTGCACAGGCGAAAAATATGGGCAGCCCATTTTCAACGGTAGATGACGACCTTTATTTAACTAGCATATATACGCCAAATGATTTTTATACTTCCAGGGTTGTTGGTATAGAAGAAGCTCAGAGTAGCATTGTAAAATTACAATTGTTGGAAAAGCTTGGAAAAATTAAAGTCATGGTAAAAGGGCAGTTGAAATTTAATGACTCCCTACCACTAAAACCTGTTCCTTTTAAGGTGGTCGATAAGACAACAAGTACAACAGTTATTAAGTCGGTATCTTCAGATAAAGGTGATTATGCATTTATGGTTGAAAAAGGGGTGTATGAAATTGAATTTGAATATAATGAATCTGTTACAGCCAGGAAAGAGTTTTCAGTTGTTGAAAATTCACTTTTATCCGAATATTATCTGTCGGAACTTCTTTGGGCAACAAATCCCTCAGAAATTAAAAGCGAAACCGTAGAAAGCGAGCATCTAAGGTTATATATTCGGGATATACTATTTGATTTCGACAAGTACAATTTATCTGCCTCCTATATATCCATGCTTGATAGTTTAAGCCAAGTTTTAATTAATGACAGGCAAGCGGAATTGACAATCAAGGCATATACTGACAATATTGGTAGTGAAAAGTATAACCTCTGGCTATCTGAACAAAGGGCAAAAGCTATATATAGCTACTTTATTTCAAAAGGAGTCTCAGCCAATCAGCTTATTAATAGAGCACTCGGAGAATCAAATCCTGTAGCAAAAAATATTCAGGAAGATGGTAGTGATTATCCTCAGGGGAGAAAATTTAACCGGAGGGTTGTATTAAAACTTAAATCAACTTCTGGTGAAATTAAAATCATTTATCTGAATATTGTTCCAGAAGATCTAAAGTTGAAATAGTACAAAAGGAGAACCTCTTTAATTATTTAATTGACAGACATTTGTTTTTTTTTTGTAATTTGGAATATCTTTACAGATAGTTCTAGATATTAATTAAGACGTATAAATTAGATTGTCAAAAGCTTAAACTCATTAAGATGAAGCAAACTCTACTTCTTTGCCTGCTTATTGGTTTTTATATAACAGGTTCTGCTCAAAAGATAGAAATCCCTTTGAAAGATTATTTTGCTGATGCGGAATATTTCTTTGCAGCTGAGGAATATATTGATGCATTGCAAGATTATATGGAGGTATTAAATAAGGGATTCGTAAATAACGCAAATATCAACTATCGGATTGGAGTTTGCTACTTAAATATTCCAGGACAAAAAGATAAATCCATTGATTATTTATTGAAAGCTTCTGAATCTGCATCAGATAAATATTCGGCTTCCACATTAAAAGAAGAATTTGCACCACTGGATGCACTACTTTACCTGGGAAACGCCTATCGGACAAATAACCAGCTAGATAAGGCTGTAGAATGGTACAATAACTATATTGAGGTTCTTCCGGATCAAGCTGCTGACGAGAAAAAATACGCTAAAAAGCAAGTGGAATCTTGCCTTATAGCAAAAGAATATTTACAGGATCCTTCAGCAATCAAATTCACCCCAGTTAGCCCGGTCATTAACACAGCTAGCTCAAATCATAACTGCGTAGTATCCGGAGATAGCACTACCCTAATTTACATGACAAAATTACCTTTTTACGAAGCTGTGTTTATGTCAAAAAAGCGCGGAAATAATTGGGGACGACCAATAAATATAACGCCTCAGATAATGTCAGATGGAGATCAGTTTGTTTGTGATATTTCTTATAATGCTTCAACTTTGTTGCTTGTCAAAGAAGATGAATTTAATAGTGATATATACATCAGTATATTTGAGAATGGACAATGGACAAAATCAAAACCTATTAGCAAAGTTATTAATTCACGTTATTGGGAGTCACACGCATCACTTTCAAAAGATGGCAAAACAATTTATTTTACGAGTAATAAACCTGGGGGCATAGGCATGGTTGATATTTATGTATCTCATCTGGAGGGGAATGATTGGAGTACACCACAGAACCTTGGACCAGCTGTTAATAGCGAGTTAAGTGAAGATACCCCCTTTATTACAGAAGATGGCAATTCATTATATTTTTCATCACAAGGACATACAAATATGGGAGGATATGACTTCTTCGTCACACATAAAACAGATTCGGGCTGGACTGGTCCTGAAAATTTAAGATATCCTTTATCCACTACTGACGAAGATATTTTTTACTACCCATGGAATAATGGTAAATTAGGATTTGTACATAAAATTTTGGATGAAGGTAAAGGTAGTTGGGATATATATGTTGCTGGTGAACTTGACGAAGGTGAGGTTGAGGATGCTCTAACAGAGCAGGTTGTTGAAGATGTTGATGAGGAGCAGGTTGTTCAGGAAATAACTGAGAAAACAGTAGAAGAAGTTATCGAGATCGAAACTAAAGCAATACTTTTTGGATTTGATGCTTATTCACTAACTCCTGAAGCGAGAAATGAAATTTCTAAATACCTGGAAGCTTTAAAACAAGATTCTGAAGTAAGTTTGAAAATCTCTGGTTTTACAGATGCACTTGGCCCGGAAAATTACAATATTATGCTTTCAAAAAGACGTGCAGATGCTGTAAAAAAATATATTGTTGAAAAAGGAATTCCTGAGAAAAAAATTGAGACGGTAGGAAAAGGGGAGCAGAATTTTATTGCAAAGAACTCAAACGCAGACGGCTCAGATAATCCTGAAGGAAGAAAATATAATCGAAGAGTTGAAATAGAGCTTATCGGTGTTGACAATAATAAAATACACATCCGTAAAGTTAATATTGTACCCGAATCGTTGAGATATCAACAAAAATAAAGATAATGATTTCTATCAAGGCCACATTTTGTGGCTTTTTTTTATTATCTTAAACTGTCAGCAAGTATTTGCTTAAATAGTTTGTATCTATATTTTCATTAATTTTAGCAAATATGAATCTTTATTTAGGATGAAAAGTTTACATTTCATATTCTTCCAAATTGTGTTTTCTTTAGCTTTAAATGCGCAAATAAGCTATACTCCTGCTGAATTATTTGATGAGGGGCAATATTTCTTTCAAAGGAAAGACTACAAAGAAGCGCTTTATTTTTATAAACAACTTGTATTAACAAATAAAGAACATGCAAATTTCAATTTTAAAGCTGGTGAATGCTTACTAAATATTCCCGGACAAGAGCATTTGGCAGTTCCTTATTTAGAAATAGCAATAAAGAATACTGTCCCTAAGAAGGAATATAATAAAAGATCATTCTCAGAAAAAAATGCTCCTTTGCATGCTTGGTTTTTTTTAGGAAATGCATACCGCATCAGTGGGCAACTAGACAAAGCGCTTAGGGCTTATGACACTTTCCTGAATTCTCCATATTTCACGAATAACTATAATTATAATGTGGTTGAAAACGAAATGAAATCATGCGAAAGGGCCAAAATAATACAAGATGCACCAATAAACTTTGTAAAGACGGCTTTTGATACCATGATAAACACTTCTAACTCAGAGTTTAATCCAGTTATTAGTGCAGATGGTAAAACCCTGGTTTTCGTTAGAAGACTTAAATTTTACGATGCAATTTTTGTTGCAAGGAAAACAGAACAAGGTTGGTTCAACCCCCACAATATTAATCCGGAAATAGTCTCAGATGGCGATTATTATCCAACAGGAATAAGCAGTGATGGTATGACACTGTTGCTAGTGCACGAGGAAAACGACAATTCAGATATCTATTTCTCTACATTTAATGATTTAAATTGGAGCAAAGCAAAAAAAATTACCGGAAAAATAAACAGTGCTGCCTATGAAAATTATGCCAGCTTTGGACCAAACGATAAGACCATAGTATTTACAAGCAATAGTACCAAATCCAAGGGCGGGTACGACATCTTTGTATCAAAGCTTAAATCTGATGGATCCTGGGGTAAGGGAAAAAACCTTGGAAAAGTTGTTAATACGGATCTGGATGAAGAAACACCAGTTTTATGCGGTAATGGCAAGGTACTTTTTTTTAGCTCAAAAGGCCATTATAGTATGGGAGGGCTAGACATATTTTACACCTACCTCGAGAATAATAGATGGTCTATACCAAGGAATATCGGTTACCCAATAAGTACTACCAGGGATGATTCATTTTTTCATGTTGAAGAAGGCTGCAATACAGCTTTGTTTTCAATAATTGATACTATAACGGGAACTTCGGATATATATATGGTTGAATTAAAAGATCCGCTAGCTGTTCCTTGATAGATAAATCATAGATGAGGGTAATGTTGGGTATTAAGGCTTTTATATTTCTATTGGCAAGTTTTATTTTCACAGGCAATCTGTTTGCACAAATTAACAATGTAGACAAAAACGATTACCTGGATGCCGATTACTATTTTTATATTCATGAATACGAGAAGGTGCTAGAACACCTAAACGAGATCCATTCCAAATACCCAACACATGGAAATATCAATTATCTGATAGGTGTTTGTCATATTTTACTAGATGACAATAATCATCAAGCTCTCCAATATCTGAAAACGGCGGTAGCTGACATTAATGATGATTACAGGCCAGGAGACCTTAAAAATTCTGGGGCACCACCTGATGCTTTGCTCTATTATGGAGATGCATTACATAGTACAAAATCTTACATTGAAGCATCAGAAGCCTACCATAAATATCTCAGCAAAGTCTCTGAAGATGAACTTTTACGGGATTTGGCAATTAATAGGATTGTTGGGCTAGGTCTGTCGTACGAAGCTCATTTCCATCCACCAAATTTAAAAGTTTATGAACTTGGTGCGAGTTTTAACACCAGCGACAATGAAATCAATCCTGTGTTTAGTGCAGATAATGAAGTCATGTTGTATACATCATCAAAAGGCACATCAAACAGGATTATGTATACAACAAAAATAAACGGGGAATGGGCCACGCCAGTTGATATTACAAGAGAACTTGGGTCGGATGGTAGTTATTATACAAGTTCCTTATCACATGATGGTAGCCGGTTGTTTTTAATTAAAGATGATAAAACAAACAAGGATATCTATATCTCAAATTATGAAAATGGACTATGGACCAGGGTTCATGCGTTAGATAAGAAAATAAACTCAGTTTATAACGAAACAGGAGCATCAATATCCAAAGACGGAAACACCCTATATTTTAGTTCAGACAAACCGGGTGGTTATGGTGGCACAGATATATATTATTCTGTAATGGAAAAGGGCAAATGGAGCAAGCCCATAAACATTGAAGCTCCTATCAACACCAGTTTTGATGATGATAAACCACTAATATCTATATCGGACGATACTTTGTTTTATAGTACCAATGGGAGGGAGACCATTGGAAAAATGGACATTTTCTTGGCAGTGAAAGGTGATGAAGGCCAGTGGGGGAAACTGTCAAATATAGGAGTTCCATACAACACCTCTCATAATGATTATTTGGGATGCTATTTGACACCAGAAGGCAATACTTATTTGTCTCAAAGAAAACCTGATGGACAGAATGGATTTGATTTGTACCATATAGAAAAAATCGACCTGCCTCCTGCTGAAATTGCAGAAAACATTGAAGAAGGCATGTCTCATACCAAGGAGGACATAGCCACAAATAAGCTTTCAACAGAAATTGATACGGGAGCCCTTCCTTTAGATCCAGAAGAAAACTTAATTGAAGAATTTGAAGAAGTAAGTGAAGCATATCTTGTGGCTGAAGAAATCAGTTCTGAAGAGACCAATTTGGACAGTGAAGAAAGAACCGAAAATGTTGAAGAATTACCTATTGATGAACCATTGGATAATTCGGCAAATGAGGGTGCATTGGTAAATAAATTTGTTCAAAATGACGAAGAGCAAGATATATTGAACGACGAAACGGTTGAAGACTTAAAAACAGACTTTCAGGATATTGATACACAAGATGAGAAACAGCCAGAGATTCAATCTTACTATGAAGTTGAAGATAAAAAGCAAAACAGCAATAATGTCCAAACCATTTATAATCCTGTTGAGACAGTACAAAAAGAAGAAATTGAATTCAATCAGGATGCAAATTATACCATACAGTTAATGGCCCTAAGAGAGCACTCAAGAGCTGTTGAATTTAAGGGGCTTGACAAAAGCATGATTAAGATCTCTATTGGTAGCGATGGCTTTTCAAGGTATACCTATGGGCAATTTGAAACCGTATTTAGGGCTCAACAAGAACTTTTAAGAATATACAAGCTTGGACATGTGAACGCCTTTATCAAAGATATAGGTCTAATAAGTAATTACTAGTTTTGAACTTATTATAATGAAAATCAACCTCAGAGCTCTTGAACCTGAAGACCTTGAATATTTATATCAATGGGAGAACAACAAAGCAATTTGGAAAGTTAGCAATACCATAACCCCATTTTCAAAATATGTTTTAAAGAAATATATTGAAACTTCACACCTTGATATTTATGAAACCAGGCAGCTAAGATTAATGATTGATCTATTTGAACCTGATAGTACCAAGGTAAAAACTATTGGGGCAATAGATATTTTTGATTTCGAGCCTTTTCATCTACGCGCTGGCGTAGGTGTATTAATTGGTGAAACAGAAGATCGGGGCAAGGGTTATGCTGGCATGGCATTGCAGGCATTGATTAATTATTGCTTCAAGACAATGCAGCTCAACCAGCTTTATTGTAACATTAGTACAGACAATATATCAAGTATCAAGTTATTTAAGAAATATGGTTTTGTAGAAATTGGAATAAAGAAGAAGTGGAATAAAACTGCTAATGGTTATGTTGATGAGATGATGATGCAATTGTTGTCAAATGTGTAAATTTTAAGCTATAGGCCTTGTAACCCCAAAGATATTTTGTATCTTAATTCAAAATTCTTACTTATATTATTTACATGAGTGTTGCTAAGTCCTTGAAAAATTGCATTTTCTGTTGTTTTCTTATGCTTGTTTTTTCTAGTGCATTCACCCAGGAAAATAGCAGTAGTTTTCTTTATGGCACAGATTGGTTAGCGCCTTCTGAAGCTAAAAAGTGGACCAAAACCCTCAACGGCCTCAATGAAGCAGACAAATTGCTTAACAAGAGTAATGAGAATTATTTAGAACTTGGCAATATCCAAAGCCAAGAAGAGCTTAGTGAAAAAGACAAAAAGCAAATAGAAAAGTTACAAAGTGAAGCAGATAACCTTTCTCTAAAGTCGTTAGAGTTATGCAAAAAGGTTTATCTTGAATTAAATGACATTCTTTCTGTTAAATTCAGTGATCAAGATATTTCTCACCCATCTTATACTTCGTGGAAGGATATTACAGATCAGGCTACATCACTTTATTCCGAAGCAAATGAACTGGATTCTTATGAGAAAACAAGCAGGCTGACCCAGGCTAATGAGAAGCAACTGCAAGCTTTGAAAACTGGAATAGAAGTATTCGTTTTAGAGCCTGAAAGCGTTAGTGAAGAGAATGTGTCAACAAGGGATGAGTATTCTGGAGAGGATTTTGTGATAGATAAAGAACTGCTTCAAAAATACAGAGAGTATGCCGAAAATGACAATATACCATCTCCAATAACAGCTACGGACCTTATGGGACCAGATGGAATTGATGCCAGTTTTGGTGCTTTTGCAGAAGTTTGGAACAACTATCAGCAGGGTGATTTTGATATAGTAAATGAGCCTGATTTGACCATGCAAGACAGCTTGACCCAACAGGTTATAGCGTATAACGATACTAACCAGCAAGAAAGAACAATTGCAGATCAATCACAACCTACAGGGGTAATAGTTGATAAAACGATACAGACAAAGGAAAGTCAAGGGCAAGAAAACCAAACCGATAATATCCAAGGAACTGAAAGTCAATCTCAAATCGAAAAATCCTCAGATACAAAACAAGAACAAAAAGAAATTACCACCAGGGAAAAGCCAAAAACACCAGATCATGAATATATTCCGGAAATCCCATCTGGTGAAAACCTCGAGTTCAGAGTGCAGGTTGCAGCAAGTAGGATACCATTGAATATTTCTCAGATAGAGTCAATTTATTCGGGTAATATGAGCATTGTAGAGATTCGCGAAGAAGGTTATTTCAAATACCAGATCAGGGGGTACCTACTCTTGTCTGATGCCCAAACGGTTTGTAGTCAATCAGATGTTGAAAATGCTTATATTGAAGCCTATAAAGGAAAAGATAGAATTGCCCTAGGGCTTGCAGCAAAAGAAAACAGAAGCCTCGAACAACTGGTTGCCCAAAAAGGTAGAGAAAGGGCTATGTCTCCAATTATATTTGCTGTACAGCTTGGAGCTTCAAGAACAAGACTTTCTGACCAACAAGTCCAGAATTTGTCGGATTGTGATAATCCAGTTAAAATTGTTTTTGAAGGTGGGCTGTACAAATACCAGGTTTTTATTGGTAAACACCTTGAGTCAGCTTTTGACTATTTAGAAAAATGTGCAGAAAAAGAGTCGTTTATTGTTGCTTATAAAAATGGAAGAAAACTTAAACTACATAAAGCTATTCAGGAATATAAAACAAATACACCATGATAACAATAACCAATCAAAAAGTAAAAGGTCTTATTTGGACTTTAATTGTCTCTTTAGTTATTACATCCTGTGTTTCTCAGAAGAATGTAAGGATGGTTCAGGAAAAGACCAATAAAGAAATGACTACTGAGTTCCAGAATGTGAAAGCTACAACTTATAAAGTAAAAGCCGGTGATAATCTTTATATTAGGGTCAATAGCATTGATGCTAAGACCAGTAAGTTCTTTCAAACAGATTTTCCATATCTTATGAACGCTACATATCAATATTTAAACACATATGTAGTTGATGAATTTGGGTATATCAGTTTCTCCTTTATCGATAAATTTTATGTTGCTGGATCAACTGTTCCAGAGATAAGGACTAGTATACAACAAAAATTGGATGAATATTTCAAAGAGGCAACAGTATTTGTTAAGCTGGTAAATTATCAGGTTGGTGTTTTAGGGGAAGTAAATAACCCTTCAAATTTTACAATTGAGCAAGACCAGATTACAATTTATCAGGTCTTAGGATTAGCAGGGGGAATTACTTCTTATGGAAACTTAAAGGAAGCAAAACTGATCAGGCAAACCCAATCTGGATCAGAGGTACACCTACTTGATTTAACCGACAATAAACTAATTGAATCTCCATATTACTATTTAATGCCCAACGATGTTCTTTATATTGAACCTAGAGCAGGTAAATCCTGGACCTTTGAACAATTTCCTTACCAGTCACTTCTTTATTTATTTTCTGTAGGGATACTAGGATACGGATTGTTTAAATAATAGTTTATGATTCCACCAGAATTTAGCTTAGAAGAAGAGGATAGCATTGATATTCGTAAGTGGCTTATTCTAATCTATAAAAATAAGTTTTTCATTCTTCTTTCTATTCTGATTGCATTGCCATTAGCAGCTCTATATAATAAGGTGGCATCACCAGCATATGAAGTATTTGCTAAAGTCCTTGTTAGAGAAAGTTCAAATCCTCTTGATAAGGAAGAGCTCTTCAAAATTTCATTGGTTTCAGATCCATATAGACTTGAAAATGAAAAGGGTATTCTTACATCTTCAGGGTTGATATCTAAAACATTACGGGAGTTAGATTTTTACACAGAATATTTTAAGAGAGATCGGTTAAGTCGCACGGAATTATATCATTCATCTCCATTTACAGTATTGTTTGACACGAATCATGTGCAGCCATTGGAGCTCAGTTTTGATATAAAAATATTTAATGACAGTACATTTGGAATTAAAACTAATGGAAAAGAAACCTACCTATATAACTTTAGTACTTACCATACCAGTGGAAAATATAATGACCCGAATTATCATGATACTGTATTCTTTGGAGAGAGTATAGAATTACCTTTTGCGAAATTTAAGCTTGTCAAAAAAAACATATGGAATAACACACAAGTAGGTGAAGAATATACGTTTAGATTTAAAAGTTTAAAATCACTTGTTTCGAAATATAAAGATGCCCTTAAAATAGACATACAATCAAAATCATCGATTTTGACTATTTCTTTAAGAGACAAAAACACACTCAAAGCGGAATTGTTTTTAAGAAAGCTATTGGCTAATTTTTTGTATAGGGGAATTGAACGAGAAGATGAAATTGCTGAACGAACAATTAATTTTATTGATTTCCAGCTTTTATCCCTGGTTGACTCTTTAAGGCTCTCTGAGGAATTGCTGGAAGATTACAGGTCGGAAAACAAGCTGGTTGATATTGATATCCAAACTGAAAAGGTATATGAGAGGCAAAGTGATCTTGAAAAACAGGAAGCAGCCCTTATTATGCAGATGCGATATCTTGAATACCTTAGAGAATCATTAACAGAGGACACATTAGCGGTAGAAAAAATATTGACACCCTCCACTATGGGTATTACAGACGCTGTCTTGAATAACCTGGTTTTAGAACTGGTTGAACTACATAACGAAATGACAGAAGTCACATTAAATTCAAGAAGGGTAAATCCATATATTGAGTCCATTAGTTCCAAAATAGGATCAGTAAAACAAAAATTGGGTGAAACTGTGGAAAACCTAATTCATGCAACTCAAATATCGTTGGAAGAAATTGATATACAAACTGCAACGACTCTATCCAAGCTTTCCAGTCTGCCACAAGAACAAGGGGAATTGTTGAAATACGAACGTAATTTCCAGTTAAACGATGAGATCTATACTTTTCTGATCACAAAACGTTCAGAAATGCAAATTAAATTAGCCTCTAATATTCCTGCAAATGAGATTTTAGAGGAGGCTGATAGGGATTATGCCAGAAAGGTGATGCCAAATAAAAAAGCAAATATTCTTATTGGATTTGCAATTGGCATATTGTTTCCATTTATATTAATTTATATAAGGAATACTTTTAATGACAGAATTCAATCTTCGGAAGATATCCTGTATAAAGATAATTTCCCACTAATTGGTACAATAAATCACGACACAGTTGATGAAATACCGGCACTTGTATATCATCCAGAGTCAATGTTGGCCGAATCATATAGAATGTTAAGGGCCAATATGCAATTTATGCTTTCATCAGATAGTTCCCCTGTTGTCCTGTTTACATCGGCAATGAAAGGAGAGGGCAAGAGTTTTAATGCCATTAATTTTGCCGCTGTTTGCGCATCATATGGTAAAAAAGTATGTTTATTAGACCTGGATCTGAGACGGCCAAAAATTGCGAGCTACCTTGGTGTGGAATCAGAACAGGGAATGAGCAATTTATTAATAGACAGGTTGAAAATAGCCGATGCAATATTTCCTGTTTGTAATGGACTCTTTGATATAATCCCTTCTGGACCGATCCCTCCAAATCCCTCAGAATTGATTGACTCAGGTAGGCTTGAGTATATTTTCGATGAATTAAAGAAGAAATATGACAGGATTATAATTGACACACCGCCAATCGGAATAATTTCTGATAGCGTATTTATTTGTAAATATGCTACAGCTACACTTATGATCGTTCGGCATAATGTTACCAGCAAGAAACTTTTAGGTTCAGTTCTTAAAGATTTTAAGCGCAACAACCTTAAAGGAGTAAGTATTATATATAATGATTTGCCAAATAATCAAGGGAATTATTACAGAGGAAACTCTAAGTACTATTATTATTCTCAAGAGAAGAGGGGGCTTTTTAGGTTTAAAACTTAATAATCCGAACCGCTATTTTATTGCTTTAAAATCAGGAAGATCATGCTCAAATAAAAATTGATTGTTTGCTCCACGTCGAAGAAAGTAATGTTTCATGCCATTGGAAACCAAAAGAAATGGAGCTCCAATAGTGCGGTTATAAGCCAGAATCTGCTCAAAAACCTTTTTGTTTATAGTAACATCAGGAGCTTTACACTCAATAAGCACTAAAGGCACTCCTGTTTTATCAAATATCAGTGCATCATATCTTTTTTGTACTGCGTTTATTTTTAATCCAGCTTCCTGTGATATTAGTCCACTAGGGTATCCCTTATCAGATACAAGAAATTTGATCAGGTTTTGTCTTACCCATTCTTCAGGTGTCAGAACAAGATACTTCTTTCTTAATTCATCAAAAATCATTAATCCTTCACCCTTTTGCTGTATTTTAAAAGAATATTCAGGAAGATTGAGTTTGTTCATAGGACACTATCAGTTTATAGGTCGAAAAATACTAATCTTTTTCCTATTTTAGCATCCTTATTTAATTGCCAATGACATTCGAATCAATACTATCAGATTTAAAGCAAAAAAAATATTCCCCAATCTATTTTCTCATGGGGGACGAATCTTATTTTATTGACCAAATAACCGATTATATAGCTGCCAAAGTACTTACTGAAACAGAAAAGGATTTTAACCAGACCGTACTGTATGGAAAAGATGTAGATGCCGCCGCTGTCATCAATGCGGCAAAGCGTTTTCCTATGATGTCTCAACATCAGGTCATTATTGTTAAAGAAGCCCAGAATATCAGAAATATAGAGGATCTGGTCTATTATGCCCAAGCGCCTTTAGAATCAACTTTATTAGTAATTAATTATAGGTATAAGACTCTAGATAAACGTAAGAAACTGTATAAAACAGTTGAGAAAAAAGGAGTCTTGTTTGAATCCAAAAAACTTTATGACGATAAAGTACCCGATTGGATTACCAAATACTTGAGCTCAAAAAAACATCAAATACAGCCTACCGGAGCTTTATTGCTAACCGATTTTTTGGGAAACAATTTAAACAAAATTGCAAAAGAGCTTGATAAACTAATGTTGGTTTTGCCTGAAGGAGAAAAACTGATAACACCAGCACATATAGAAGAAAATATCGGGATTAGCAAAGATTACAACAATATAGAATTGCAAAAGGCCCTTACAAAAAAGGATCATTTGAAAGCCTTCAGGATTGTAGACCATTTTGCCCAAAACCAGAAAGAAAATCCTCTACCAGTTACTATGGCAATGCTCTATATGTTTTTTAACAAATTGATAGTATATTATTTTTTACAAGACAAATCAAAAATGTCTGTTGCGTCTGCACTTAAGATCAATCCTTATTTTGTGAGCGATTATATGCAGGCTGCCAAGGTTTTTCCGGTAAAAAAGAGTGTTGAGATAATTTCTTTGCTGAGAGTTTATGACTTAAAATCGAAAGGTGTAGGGAATATTTCTGCCACTCCAGGTGATTTATTAAAAGAGTTGGTTTATAAAATTTTACATTAACTAATAGAGTAACCCATGGTAAGTATGTTAACCATCATCATAATAATTGTAACAAGTGCTGTTTCCTTATGGGCCCTTTCTGACCGGGCAATATTTGCTAAATTACAGTTTAATCCATATCAGGTTTTTCACCGCAAGGAATATTACCGCCTGCTAACTCACGGATTTGTTCATGTCGACTGGTGGCACCTGTTTGTAAACATGTTCGTGTTGTATTTTTTTGGGAGGGCAGCTGAAACTTACTTGGCACAGATGGAAATAGCTGGTCTGGTTAGATTTCCAAAACTGTTATATATAATCCTATATCTGGCATCCATAGTTTTTGCTACTTCTATTACCTTGTTCAAACACAAAGACAATCATTTTTATAATTCAGTGGGTGCCTCGGGAGCTGTAGCTGCAGTCATGTTTTTTAGTATTTTTTTTGACCCTTGGCAGAAGCTTTATCTTTATGCAGCTATACCAATCCCCGGAATTGTTTTCGCAGTGCTATATATTATTTATTCCCAGTACATGGGGCGCAAGCAAAGCGATAATATAAATCACGACGCCCACATCCTCGGTGCTGTATTTGGTTTTATTTTTCCATTGTTTATAGATTTAGGATTGATCAAATTTTTTATTGAAAGCTTGAAGAATTTTAGTTTATGAGCAAATATGTTTGCTATAACGAAGATTTGATTCAAACGGATGGGTTTAAAATATCTCCTGAAAACAGGGCTTTCTGTTATGGCGATGGGATATTTGAAACAATCAGGTGCCTTAATTCAACTCCGCTTTTTTTTGACAAGCATTACCAACGGCTCAGAAGTGCCTTGTACCACCTTAAGATAAATTTGCCTGCCCACATTACCGAAGAGTTTTTAAAAGCTCAAATTTACCGTTTGCTACAAAAAAACAGGATATATAAAGGGGCAAGGGTACGTTTAAATATATTCAGGAGCGAAGGGGGGCTGTTCAGCCCTATAAACAACCAGGCTTCATTTATGATCACATGCAACCCATTGCCTTCTGAACTTTTTGAACTTAATGAAAAAGGAATGTCTCTGGGAATTTTCAGGGATGTTCCAAAATATCAGAATGTTTATTCGCAATTTAAAACAATGAATGCATTGAATTATGTGCTTGCCGGACATTGGAAAACAGAGCAAGGTTTTGGGGAATGTGTCATTACCAATACTGATGGATACCTTATAGAGGGATTATCTTCAAATATTTTTTGCATTATCAACAACAAGATTGTTACACCAGCTATAGAAACGGGGTGTGTAAATGGAACGATGAGGTCTACTGTTTTTGAGGTTGCTTTAAAGCTAAAGATACCGGTGGTTGAAACCATGAAACTGAGCGAGAATATTTTAATGCAATCAGAAGAAGTTTTTTTTACCAATGCCATTCAAGGGATTGCTTGGGCTGGTGCTTATAATGAAAAAAGATATTTTCATTTTAAAGCATCCAAATTTGTAGAGTTGCTAAATAATAGAGTAAAATCCCAAATCAGCTAACCTTAGATATCATTAAAGTGTCAATCCGCAGTCTGGACATTCTAAATCTTTTTCTTCGATTTGAGCCCCACATGCCGGACATTTACTGTCAACATGAACAAAAACATCAGAATCCTCATCAATAACATACCCCTGATTCTTGAGTTGTTCAGTAAGGAATGCATTGTCTTCAACATCCAGGATACCTGGCATTTCCTGACAAGCCTGATCTTGCAGATCGATCAATATTTGATTTAGCCTGCTGGAATACTCATGTTTATCGTTTTTTTTGCTTGCCTGCTCCTGGTTCAGGTTTTTTTTCTCTTCGTTGAATTTTTCAGTATACTTTTTTTCCAATTCGAATAAGCCATCTGAATATTTAATACCCATACTGCCCAGAATAATCAGGCCTATTGATGGAGAAAGAAAACAAGCTGTTGTCCATCCTATAGCATTTCTACCAGCTGAAGATGCAGCTTTAGGCACCCAAAGCAAAACCAAAATCTTTACGATTAAACCCAAACCAATAATAAAGCTAGTGAGGTTTAGTGTAGCAAAACCAGACTTGTCCAATAGCAGGGCTGCCAGGTTTAAAGCAAGAAGCGAGTAACCATAAGATAATAGGGCCTTATTTGGATTTTTGAGCTTAAATTCCATAGTTTATCAATACATATTAGATCAGAGACATGTGCAAAAAGCTTCCAAAATTAAAATAATATTTTTAGTATCAACCGATCTGCTAAATATGTATTTAAAGATAAATTAACCATGGGAGTCTCATGCATTCAATTCTGAGTTGTCATCAGAAATCAGGTGTTTGTACTTATTGTATAGAAAGGATATACCCAGCATTATCAGTCCTAGAACAATAAAGAGTATAGCCCTGCGTAAAGTGTTCAGGTAAGTAAGGTCGTAGAAAATCATCTTTACAAGGGTAGCACCAAGTAAAACAATTGCAGAAATCCTAATGTGTTTTTTACTTTTCCACAATCCATAGATTACTAACCCCATTGCATAAACACCCCAAAAGATACTTAAAACAAGTTTATAACTGTTTGAAGCATTATAGATATCCAACCAGTGCAACCATTCGCTACTGAGTAACCATAAGATGCTGCCGGCAAATAGTATTTCTTTATAAATAAGTGCATCTTTCTCAAATGAGTTAAAGAGCCTGTTTAGAGTAAAAATGAGTAAAGCAATAAATAACAAAGCATAATAGCGGGTAAATAAATGGTTTATTGAATAAGAATAAATGTCGGGGTTTTGAGGATTTAGGTAACTCTCACGCAGTTCACTAATTTCATACAGAGAAAGGCTTAAAGAAATAAAAAGCAGTCCAATCCCCACACCAAGTAATACTTTTACTGTTTTGACATTAAGCTTTAACAAGGCAGAAAAACCAAGGAAAAGGATAGAATAATTTATGATCCATATTTTATTAAAACTCTTGATATCTTCATTAAAAGTAAAGGGGTAGTTGTTTTCCGCTATTGTGGATAAATTAACCTTGGATAACTCATATTTCAGGTTCCAGTAGTTGTTGATCTCTATTTCGAATGTAAAATACACAGTTATCAATAATATAACAGGTAATATCCAGGTAAATAATTTCATTAACTTATCTTCCTTCTGTTCTGTAAAGAGATAGGCTCTTTTTTGAGCAAAATAGAAAACTATGGCATAGCTCAAAGAAAGAATTAGAGCTGTTCCAAAAACAATATTGGCGAATGGAGCAAAATGGTCAGCTACCTGATTCTTGCCCAGTTCATCAAGCATGCTGATCCAGTCGTGCCATTGGCTGATAAATGAAAGGACCAACAAAGGATAGGAGAGTAGTTCGTATTCTTTAATATTTAAGTTCCTGCCAATAAGAAAAAGTATTAAAGCTTCTCCGGCCCATAAAAGGGTAACCCAGCTTCCGTCAAACTGAACAGGGAAAACCAATGTGATGAAAACCAGCACAAGTCCTGCAGTAAGATATGTGAATGCTTTGTCGTTCTTTTTATATCTGTATACAATACCCGTAACCAGTAAATGAAGCAGGGCGTTAAAAAGGGTGAAGAGCCCCAAATAGGAGCCTCCCTTGTACATACCATCAATTAATGCCATACCAATCCCGAAAAAAATAAAGGAATTCGATATGATCAGTAAGATATCCCAAATGCCATATTTGGTCTTGTTTATTAGTTTGTATATCAAGAAGGTCGCATAAAACAGCAAAAAGAATATACAAATAAAGAATAATCCAATTTTAAAATCGCTTTTTGAGTATTCAAGAACAAACCAGCCGAAATAGATTATATAGGTTGCCAAAAAAGTTGACAGATAGATAGATTTCCAGTACTTCTTAATAGCGATAACCAATATACCTAGGTTAACCAGGGCTATATAGCTAAAAAGAAATGGATAATTATCGGATGTTCCACCTACCAAAAAAGGGATTATATAAGCTCCGATTAGCCCAATATGGGCAATAATCTGTTGATTGTACTGTATTGCAGCAAACACCGCATAAGCTGTAAAAATCAGCATCATAAAAAAGCAAACTTCCTGGGAGAAGAAACTATAAAAGCTGAATGCAGCAAAACTCACAAAATAGAATATTGACATAGCACCGCTTAGAAGCACAGCACTATATCCGGTATATTTCGATTTCAACCAATAGGCGGTGGAAAATAATAGTGCACCAACAATGTACCCTGCAACTATGCGTAGGACAGGGCTGAAAACTATATTGTCAATTGCATATTTAGAGCCAATGGCAACACCAATAACTAGAACCGCAATACCAATTTTACTGATTAGGTTTTCCCCAACAAACTTTTCCAGGTTAATTTTTTTTGACGGATCCTTAATTTCAACTTGAAAGCTATTTGAAGACTTGGATCGAGGAGGTGATATATAGACATCTGTCTTCTTTGGCTTTTCAACAGTATGGTCTGTGTCTGGGAATGATATGGGCTCGGGCACATGGCTACTGGCTTCCTGTCCTGATTTTATTTGAAAGAGTTCAGACTTAAGATTAAAAAGTTCTTTGTTTATCTCAGATTGTTTTGCTTCTAACTTTTCAAATTGTTCAATCAGCTTCTTTATTGAATCAGATTTCTCCATAGTAGGATTTGTATTTCACTCCTAAAATACGATTTAAGCCTGAATATGGCGCATTAAACTAAAAGAATAAGAAGAATAACTAAGAAAATATATTGAATCGCAAGGTTCTTAATTCATGTCAGGATCTTCAGGGAAGTTTGACCACATTTCATATTTTTGCCCCATTTTTCGAAGCTGGCGTTTCCAAAATTTCCGGTTCATAGGGGCCATTATATCTTCCTCAGGAATCTCTGTTACAATCCAAGCGTTTTCATGGAGCTCCTCTTCAAGCTGATCATGTGACCAACCGGAATAACCTAAAAAGAATTTTATTTGACCGTTTGAGATGTTTCCGGAACGAATAAGTCGTTCAACAACATCAAAGTCACCACCCCAGCAAATATTTCCAACAACCTTGTTGCTTTGCGGTATTATATCGCCCAAGGTATGAATATAATGAAGTGTATTTGTATTTACTGGTCCACCCAATGAGAGGTCAGCTTTGGTAATTGGAAAATCTTCTATAATCTCATTGACAGGTATGTCTACAGGTTTGTTTAAAACAAATCCCACGGTACCATCCTCGCCATGTTCTGTAATCAGAACAATTGACCGTTTAAAATAATTGTCCAGCAGAAATGGTTCTGATATCAGCACCCTCCCTCTTTGTGGCTCCAGCAGGTTGTCAGGCTCGAAAAAATTGTAGTCCAGTATCATATTCTGCTCTTGGTTTGAGATTAAATTTCTTCAATAGAAATATATTGTAAAATTAACTAATAAAATTGGATTGTGTTTTACCCCAATATTAATTCTGTACCTTTTTTGAAAAGCACCTATAATATTGTATAATAAATGTTTAAAAGGTTAAGTTGAGTTTCGTTGGGTAAATTAACGTAATTCACAAAGATTTCCAGAGTTAGTTTAATTGTACTTAATTTGTAAACTGATACAGATTGCACCAATTATAATTTCACGATGAACAAGAAAAAGGACCTTCCGTTATATTTAGCACTCATCCCAGTTGTGTTTCTAATAGTATTCATTTTTGCTAATGTTAAGATATTTGATGATACTTTGGAAGGGGCAAACCAGATTACTCTGATTCTTGCAGCAACAATAGCTTCGATAATTGCTGTAGGCCGGAAAATCACATGGGCAAAAATACATAGTACAATTATCGAAAATATAGGCAAGGCCATGCCGGCAATGCTTATCTTATTGCTTATAGGTTCCTTGGCCGGGACATGGTTGCTTAGTGGAGTTGTACCAGCTATGGTATATTATGGTATAAAGATCATTCATCCCAAAGTATTCTTGTTGACAGCTGTTGTTGCATGCGGACTGGTATCATTGGCCACGGGTTCCTCCTGGTCTACCATTGCTACTATTGGAGTGGCGCTTATTGGTATTGGTAAAGCTATGGGATTTCATGAAGGATTGGTTGCCGGAGCAATAATCTCAGGAGCATATTTTGGCGATAAAATGTCTCCATTGTCTGACACTACTAACTTAGCACCGGCAGTTGCCGGCACAGATCTTTTTACCCATATCCGCTATATGATAACCACTACAGCACCTTCTATTTCAATTGCCCTCATTGCATTTACCATTATTGGGTTTACTTATAAACTCGATCCTTTGGAAACAAATGTTAGCGATGTTCTTGCAACCATCGATGGCACTTTTTTTATTCACCCAATATTGCTCATTGTACCTGTATTGCTTATTGTAATCATTGTAAAAAAGGTGCCGCCAATTCCAGCTTTATTGGCAGGGGCGCTTATTGGGGGGGTGTTTGCAGTAATTTTCCAGCCAAATATTATCCGGCTATTAGGAGGTTCTGTGCAAGAAACAATAAGTTACTCAACAGCCTCATATAAAGCTGTAATGACTGCTCTTTTTGGGAATATTAATATACCTACATCTAATTCGGCAGTAAGTGACCTGTTTTCCACTTCGGGTATGGCTGGTATGTTAAATACGGTTTGGTTAATACTATCAGCCATGGTTTTTGGTGGAGCCATGGAGGCGGGGCAAATGCTTGAAAGAATTACACGGTCAATTATATCCATGGTGAATTCCTCCGGGGGGCTGATTGCCTCAACAATTGGCACTTCAATTTTCTTTAACATTACAGCTTCAGACCAATATATTTCTATTGTTGTTCCAGGTAAAATGTATGCCGATAGTTTTAAAAAACGAGGATTAAAGCCTGAGGTACTTAGCCGTACCCTGGAAGATGGAGGGACAATTACCTCTGTTTTGGTTCCATGGAATACTTGTGGTGCAACACAATCAACAGTTTTAGGCGTTGCTACAGCCACTTATCTACCCTATTGCTTTTTCAATCTTGTCAATCCTGTTGTTGCAATTGTTATGGGGTATATGAACTATAAAATCCGCAGAGTAGGAGAGGACGAGAAGATTTGAACAAGGTAAAATATGCTCTTAAACATAGTATTAATGCTTTTTTAATATTTATTTAAGCTGTACTTTCGTAGTCCGTATTATTCTAAAATCTTAAGGAAATTACTCCGGCAGGGCTGTATAATCACAGCTCTGTTTTTTTTCAAGACAATATATGAGAGAAATATTTTATCCTAAGTTATTAAGTATAATTAGGGCTGGGATTTCTAGGGATCAAATTGCAAGGGATATACTGTCCGGAACTATAGTGGCCGTAGTGGCTCTACCCTTGGCTATTGCATTTGCCATTGCCTCGGGTGTTAGTCCCGAAAAAGGATTAATTACTGCAATAGTGGCAGGTTTTATCATTTCCCTATTGGGAGGAAGCCGTGTTCAGATTGGTGGACCTACCGGGGCTTTCATTGTAGTTGTTGTTGGTATTATTGAGGAATATGGATTTGAAGGCATGCTCATATCGACCATGCTAGCAGGGGTAGTACTTGTGGTATTTGGGGTATTGAAATTAGGGAACCTGTTAAAATATATTCCTCAACCCATGGTGGTCGGTTTTACATCAGGTATAGCATTGATTATATTCACTACTCAGGTTAAAGATTTTCTGGGAATTTCTGCAACTAATATTCCTTCAGAATTTATCGGGAAATGGGGTTTTTACATTCAAAACATTACCAACTTCAATTACCATTCAATTATAATAGCTGGGATTAGCATTCTGGTAGTGGTTTTTTCAAAGCGTTTAATTCCAATTATTCCGGGCTCATTATTGGCAATACTTTTATCAACCTTTTATGTCTTGCTTTTTAAAATACCTGTAGATACTATTGGTTCAGTATTTGGAGAGATACCAAAGGCGATTCATCTTAATGTACCCACTTTTCAGTTTCACGAATTAGTGAATTACATTAGTCCGGCAATAACAATAGCATTATTAGGTGGAATTGAGTCATTGCTTTCAGCAACGGTTTCCGATGGTATGATCAGTGGCAATCATCGTTCGAATACAGAGCTAATTGCGCAAGGGATTGCCAATATTGTTACTCCATTCTTTGGAGGAATTCCGGCCACCGGTGCTATTGCAAGAACTGCAACTAATGTTAAAAATGGAGGGCGGACTCCCATTTCGGGCATTGTGCATGCAATAGGGCTTCTTTTGATCATGGTTTTATTTGGGAAATGGGCAAAACTTATACCTATGCCATGTCTAGCAGGAATTTTGATCGTTGTTGCCTATAATATGAGTGAGTGGAGATCATTTATCTCAATATTTAAGAATTCTCGGTTTGATATAATTATTTTACTGTCCACTTTCTTTCTAACAGTATTTTATGACCTTACCATAGCCATCGAACTCGGTGTTGTATTGTCAGCAATTTTATTCATGAAACGCATGGCAGATAATGGGATAAGTGTTGAAGAACAGATTGATTCTGATTTAATTGGAGATTACAAGGATATACCGGCACAAATTGCAATTTATGAAATTAGTGGTCCTTTCTTTTTTGCCACAGCTAAAAGATATGCCGAAGCAATCACTGAACTTGGGGCAAAGTCAGAGTTAATTATTATTCGAATGCGTCATGTTCCCTTTGTTGATTCTACAGGATGCAGTAACCTAAAAGTTGTGATTTCGATGTTGCGCAGCAAGAATACTAAAATTATCCTTTCTGGTGTAAATAAGGATGTTCTAAAAGAATTGAAATACAACTCAATTGTCGATTTAGTTGGGAAGGAAAATATTAAAGCAGACTTTAAGGAAGCGATAGGGCTTGCAAAAAAACGGATTGGTCAGAACAGGATCAACCCATCTCACTTATCTTCCTAAGGGAGGATTCATTTAACAGTTTAATGTGCTTGTTCTCAGTAGCTATAAGTCCTTCCTTTTCAAAAGACTTTAATGTGCGGATAGCATTTGAGGTTGTCATATTGGAGAAGTTTGCAATGTTCTCTCTTGTAAAATAGGCATCTACGGTTATACCATCATTCATATAGCCATAGATATCTTTTATGAGGATTAATGATTCTGCAATTCTTCCCCTGATATGTTTCTGGGTTAGGTTTATAACTCGCTCAAAGTTAAAGCTGATTTCGTTGGCTAAAGCCCTAATTATTAGCTTTGAAAAATCAGGGTTTTGCTCAATTATTTCGAAAAGGCTTTCACTTTTAAAAATGAGGACCTCTGAATTTTCAAGAGCTGTAGAATTACTGGTATGGGGTTTTTCTGCAAAAAGTGCTTTGTAACCAACAAAGCTTTGATGGCGGACAAGCCGTACAATTTGTTCCCTGTTTCCTGCCCCAAACTTGAACACTTTGGCACTTCCTGCATTTAAATAGATCAGTCCAGCTGGTTCTTGACCTTCTTTGAAAATATATTCTCCTTTTTTAATTTTCCTTGAAGACGAATTGTTGTATAGCTTTTCTATCTCTTCAGTTTTAAGAACTGAGAAGAATTCAGTAAGCTCATTTTTTCCTCCAAAGAAACAATCTGATATACTTGGATTCATAGGTCTAAAATTATATTTTTTTAGCTAGAAAAGTGTTAGTTTGCTTTCATAGTTTTACACCTTCGTGGAAATGTGCTGTCAAGCTCTCCAAAGCTTTATTTATGTGCACAGCGTAGAAGTAATTCATTTAGCCTAACAGGTGGGTTATCAGATTATTAAGGCTGATGTTTTTGAGGTTCCTGATTTTCTTTTTTCTCCTTTTTCTTGGTGCAAAGCAGACAACTACCTGAAACATTAGCATAGTATTGTTTCTTAATGTATCAACACCCCTCAATGCCCCAAGAAAAATATTAGACCTGCTAGCTTAAGTCTGGACAATAGTTGTTTTTCTAGGTCACTGTTTTAAGGATAAATCTGATGGGTAAATTCTTGAAAGACAAAAATGCCCTTTTGATACTAGATGCACTAGTGGTGTGTGCCATTCATTATAGCCTTTTATCGAAAAGCCATTTTTAAGGGGAGGGGGATTAATGGAGTACCACTAGTTTGTTTTTACTAGTGATACTCCATTATGAAAGTTTATTATTTAGAACCTTCTTCTAAGTCAGGTTTAGGATCCAGGTATTCGTCAAGGAATTCAAGAATTTTGGTATATCCTTTAATTTCATTTTCCTTTTTAACAAATCCATGGCCTTCATCATCGAACACAACATATTCAACAGGTACATTGTTCTTCTTAATAGCTTCAACAATTTCGTCAGATTCTACCTTTAAAACCCGAGGATCGTTAGCACCCTGAAGCACAAGTACCGGATTTTTAATATTTCCAGCATGAAATAAGGGCGAAATATTGTACAAACGTACCGAATCGGCGGTAAAAGGATCGCCCAATTCATTGTATAAGGCATTTCTGAAGGATTCCCAATAGGGTGGGATGGACTTCAGGGTCCTAAGCCAATTAGTAACCCCAAAAATATTAACACCCACACTAAATTCATCCGGATAAAAGGTCATTGCTGCCATTGTCATATATCCACCATAGCTGCCACCTATAATACCAATCTTGGTGCTATCGATATAGGACTGCTCCTGCAACCATTTTTTGCCCCATAAGCAATCTTTTAAATCTTTGTCGCCATGGTTTTTATCGTCCATTTTATAGAAAGTCTTTCCATATCCACTACTTCCTCTGTTATTTACGGCAAGAATAGCATATCCATGGTTTACCAGATATTGAATCAATGCAAAATAGCCTGTACGGGATTGTCCTCCCGGACCACCATGAACCCAAACAAGTGCAGGTACTTTATTTTTAGCCGAGGCAACCAGGGGCTTGTAATAAATTGCAGGAATATCAATTCCGTCAAAAGATTTAAACCGGACAACTTCTGCTGAAACCAAATCGTCCGGATTGATATCAGTATTGAGTGTTTCAGTAAGTTTTTTAAGGTCACTGGTTTCAAAATTATACACATAAATATTGTTAGGTGCTTTTGATGTTCCAACTGTTAGCTTTAGTAATTTTTCGCTTTCAGAAAAACTCACACCCTTAATGTCTCCATCGGGGAATGCTGGGAAATCAACTTTTTCGCCTGTGGCATTGTCTTTAATAACCAGGGTGTTTTTCCCATCTTCGTTAATGGCAATTACCCTATATTTCTCATTCTCGCTCAGATAGCTGTACATGACATCCCAATCCGATTCAAAGACCACCTGTTTTTCTCCGGTAGCAATCTCGTATTGCATCAGATAGGCAAATTCTTTTCCAGTATTTGTTATGAAATACAAGTACTTATCGTCCTTGCTAAAACCTGAGCTTGAGTATTCACCAGGCTCATCTGAGATTTCAATCATTTGGTCATTCTCTCTGTCGAGAAGATAAAGTTTGTTCTCACTTGTGGTAATTGACTTTGAAAAGCTCAAGTATTTTTCGTCATGCGAAATGTTGGAAAACTCCATTCCTTCATCGTTTTGATACATCATTTCACCAACCCATTCGCCAATTTTCATTTTATAAGGATCAAAATACTTAGGATTTCTTTTGTTTGACAGGTAGTACATATATTCATCATCTTCACTCCATCCACCAAATATAGCCTTCTCGTTTTCTCCGGGAGTCAGGTCGGTCGTAATACTGTCGTTTTTCAATAAATAAATGTGGTTAATTTCGTTGCCACCTTTATCTGCGGAGTATAATACATAGTCTGTTCCAGGCACATAATCCACGGCATAAAAAGACTCTTCTTCTGAAAAAGTAATTTGCTTTTTAGAAGCATCGGCGATATTAATTTCGTAGAGATTAAAAATACCAGATTCATCACTTGTTACAAGTAGTTTTGACTCATCGGCAGAAAAACTTCCACCAAAAATGCGCAGATTCTTGTAAAACTCTTCAAGGGAATACTGTTGCGGAGTTCGTGTGGTTTCGGTTGTGCAAGCAGCAAAAAGAGCGGCTGCTAAAATAATCAATTTAGTTTTCATGTATTTTTGTTTTTGGTTTTCAGGGAGGTGTTAAAACCAATTAACACCTTAAAGTCAGGTATTTATAAGGGTGTTTCGAATTAAAAAAAACGGTTTTTTTTAATTCGATTACTATATGTACTGTCAGCAATAGACCCTGAATTCGTCCAGGATTTAAAAACGATCTATGAAATTATTAAAAACTATTTGTTTATCAATATATTATGACGGTTAATTTTATAGTTCGTCCTAAAACAATTGAGGAAACTTGTCAGGATTCTTTATATGTACCATTTCATAAAAGGCTTCGAATAAATCTTCGGCATTCGGATTTGAATAATAGTCTCCATCGCTTGTGTAAGCAGGGCGGTGCTCTTTTGCAGCCAGTGTTTTTGGTGCTTGTTCGAGATATTGGTAGCCTTGCTGTTCTTCCAGTACCTTTTGCATCATGTAGGCTGTTGCACCTCCAGGAACATCTTCGTCAACGAATATAATGTTGCGTGTTTTTTTCAACGACTCAACAATAGTACTGTTGATGTCAAATGGAAGAAGTGTTTGCACGTCAATAAGTTCAGGATATATTTTAATTTCATGCAAACGTTTCACTGCTTCAAGGGCTATGCGTACATTTGATCCATAAGTTACTATGGTTAAGTCGTCTCCTGAAGTTATAATTTCCGGTACGCCCAAAGGGATTTTATAATCACCAATATTCTCAGGATATTTTTCTTTGAGGCGGTACCCATTTAGGGGCTCAATTACAACCGCCGGATCGCAACCTTCAATTAAAGTGTTGTAAAAACCGGCAGCCCTTGTCATGTCACGGGGTACACATAAGTGCAAGCCCCGTAAGGCTCCAATAATCATTGATATAGGAGAACCGGAATGCCAGATTCCTTCCAATCGGTGCCCTCTTGTGCTTATGATAAGAGGTGCCATCTGCCCGCCGGCAGTTCTCCAGTGTAAGGATGCCAGATCGTCGCTTAGTGTCTGAAGCCCGTATAAAAGATAGTCGAGGTATTGAATTTCTGCTATGGGCCTAAATCCCCTAAGGGCAAGGCCAATTCCTTTACCAACAATTGATGTTTCCCTGATACCGGTATCGAACACCCTGTTTATGCCGTATTTTTCCTGCAAGCCTTCGTAAGTCTGGTTTACGCCTCCAATTTTCCCAACATCCTCACCAAAGGCCAGTAGTTCCTTGTGCTTTGCAAAAAGTTTATCGAAATTATCCCTGATAATAATCCTTCCGGCAACCTCCTCGGCATCATCGGAATATTTAGGTGCAATATATTTCTGGTGTAATGGGGAGTGTATATTCTCCAAATAAATCTTACTGCTGTAATTCTCAAAGTTCTCAACCCTGTTGTTGCCTAGCCAGTTGTGGAGTTTATCCTGCACTTCTTTCCTAACCGGGCAATCCAGGCAAATGTGATGGAGCACCTTGCGGGCTGTTTCAGTAACATCGCGGCGCAATACAGTTTTTGAACGTTCCAGGTTTTTGGCAATAAGTCCAATTTTATCGATGTGTTCGTTTTTACAGACACACGATTTAGATGAGATGATCTCCAGTAATTCTTTCTTTTGGTTCAGAATTGGAGCTTGATATTTTTTCCAACCACTGTTTTTGGCTGCTATAACTTCTTTCTCTGCCTTTTTTTCGATTTTGTCCAGTTCTGCTGCAGTGGCAATCTTCTCACTCAGGATCCATTTTCGCATTTGAAGAAGGCTGTCATATTCCTGCTCCCATTCAAGCCTTTCTTTGCTTTTGTATCGCTCATGCGAACCAGAAGTGGAATGTCCCTGAGGTTGTGTGAGCTCTTCAACATGAAAAAGCACCGGGGTATGGTTTTTTCTGCATTCATTGATGCCTTCCTCAAAGGTTTTGTAAAGCGAAGGATAATCCCAGCCATTGACTTTGTATATTTTGAATCCGTTTGTTCCTTTCTTTTTTTCAAAACCACTAAGAGCTTCAGAAATGCTGCCTTTTACGGTTTGGTTCTCCTTCTCAACAGATATACCATAGCCATCGTCCCATACCATTACTGCTAAAGGTACCTGCTTCACAGCAGCACTGTTCATTACTTCGAAAAAGTGCCCTTCAGAAGTACTGGCATCGCCAATGGTGATAAAAGTAACCTCATTCCCTTGGTTTGAGAAAAGGCTTGTTTTGCCATTTTCTTTCTGATTTCTGTACAATTTAGATGCGAGTGCTAATCCAAGGGCCCTTGGAACCTGGCCTGCAGTAGGTGAAAGGTCTGCGGCTGAATTATTTTGTTGCAATTGGTTGATCCAGGCCCCTTCGTCATCGAGTAATCTTGATGCAAAATGGTTGTTGAAGTTCCTGCCCCCATTTGAAGGATTTAGTTTTATATCTGGAACACCGTACAATTGCAGAAAAAATTCTTCTAGTGTAATATTCCCAACGGCCAACATCAGGGTCTGGTCGCGATAATACCCCGAACGCCAGTCACCTTTGTTATAGAAATGTGCTAAAACCAGCTGGGGAACCTCTTTTCCATCGCCAAATATTCCAAATTTGGCCTTTCCGCCAAGTACTTCTTTTCTGCCAATTAGACTTAAATGCCTACTTTGCCAGCCGATGAAATAGTCCTTTAAAATTTTTGTTTTGGGTAGTATTGTATCTTTCTTCACTCTATTCATGTCATTATTTATTCATCAAAAGAACAAAAATTCAACGGAGTTGTTGAATTAACAGTATATTAAATCTTTTAAAAGTAAAAATAATTAACTTTGCAAAAATAGTTTATGATGGAAGTTATATTATTAGCAATAGTGGTTGTGGGGTTTTCATTTCTTGCTTTGGGAGTAAATATTTTTTTCACCAAAAAAGGCAAGTTCCCTGAGACAGAAGTTGGAAAAAACAAGCATATGAGGGAGCTTGGAATATATTGCACCAAATGCGAGGAGCACAAGAATTATAGAAAAGCAATAAGTAAACGTAAACCAAAAATAGCTGCTGCAACATTAAAGCTTGATGTTGACGGGTTGAGTTGTTAGGTGATCTGTTATTGCTAAACTGAGATGTGCTTACTAAACAGACTTTAGTTTTCTTAATTCTATTAATTCTTTGTTCAGCTCGTAATTTTTTTGAAGGTGTATCCATGTTTCTGCTTTTATGCCTTAAACCTTCTCCAGCACAAGAGCAATGGAGATAGTAATATTATGCTTACCTTGCATTAACAGGCTAATAGGAGATTTATTAAAACCTGAAGCGTTGACTAGATCAGACTGCTTGTTATCCTGAGCATCCATCTCAACTTTAATTATTTGTAAGGGTGAAATCCATCTCCCGGTATTAAATCATTTGCATACACTATTCGTAATGTATAGATATTTCAGCTAGTAATGCTATATCGATTCTTATATCCCCATTTACTTTCATTTCAACCTTACAGTTTTTATTAGGCCTAATAGAGTTAAATTCTTTCCTGTCGCCTTTTAAAGCTTCAAAGTTTAAGAAACGAAATTGTTTTATATCCTCTTCTGACTCAACACTTATAAGAATTTGTACTTTTTTTTCTTTGAAAAAGGGAGCTTTCCTTTCAAGCTATCCAGAGGAGTAATATAGAAGCACTCCAATTCTTTGGTGTTAAATCTTACTTTTATTCAGTATTTCAGATATAATATTAGTTTACATAACAGTAAACTACTTAATGAAAAAGTTCTCGATGTTGTAAACCATATGTTTTTATAATTTTATATAGTGCAATACACTTTGTATTATAGGTTTATATACTTTAATCAGTTTTCTTACGTTAATATATAAATTCCATTTAATCAGGTAAATTCTAATTTCAAACCAAGGATGCGTTTTAGGGCATTGTTATTTCTTGTCTGCTGTTATACCATTTCTTTTTCGCAGGATTTGGAGATTATCCATGTCAATCCTGAAAATTTCCCCATTGTTGAAGCCATCATTCATTCCGAAGATGATTTTGGACCTACTGAAATAAGCTACCAAAAAGAAGACTTTTCCATTACAGAGGCTAACTCCCAGCATGAAATTATTCACATTGAAAATCCTAAAAACAAGGAGCTGTCTCTCTCTATTTTAATGGTTTTCGATGTTTCTGGCTCCATGAATGGCGAAAGGATGCGGATTGTACAAAATGCCGCGATCAATTTTATTTCAAGGGTTCCATTGCAGTATTCCGAGATTGCAATTACCAGTTTTAATGAAACAGCCCTGATCAATTGCGACTTTACACACAACAGGAACAAATTATTGCAGACACTTAATAATTTGCAGACTTTCGGGGGTACAAGCTATAACGAAGCTTATCTAAATTACGAAATTGGTGCCATGGAGTTTGTCCGCCGGGGCAAGCATAAAAAAGTCATTATCTTTCTTACCGATGGAATGAGCAATGTTGACTACATACAGGTTATTGAGAAGGCCAAAGCCCTGGATGTGCCTATCTACAATGTTACAGTTGCCTTACCCATGGCCAGTGAGTTAAAACAAATCTCCAGACAGACCGGTGGATCATTTTATGAGTCGGCACAATCTGAAGGTGAACTGGACAGTATCTTCATGCAAATGTTGGGCCAGATCCAATCCGAACTCTATGGAAAGATCTATTGGAAGGCTCCGTATGGTTGCATAGCAGAGCGCTCTGGCACCCTGAGTTACATGGGCAGGGAGTATCGTTACTCCTACACTATCCCAGCTTCAAAGGTGAGTAAATTGCAAAGCGGCCTGGATGAACTTGTTTTCGGAGAAGTTAGACCAGGCAGCCAAAAGAGCCTGAATGTGGAATTTAGTGCTATGAATGCTCCAATAGTTTTCAGGCAAGCGCTGATTAATGGTGGTGTTTTTCAACTGGCTAAACCTTTTGAGGAATTCACCCTGGTACCTGGGCAAGAGCAGAAGCTGGCGATAAAATATGTTCCGACAGAGGAAGGACTGCAAAAAGGCAATCTAAATATACAGATCGAAAACTGTCCAGACCGTGCTGTGGCATTGAGTGGTGGGGTTAAGGAAAGCCTCAGGATCATCAGGCCGAAAGGCAATGATAAATTTTTAGTTGGAGTGGATACTTCTATACTATGGAAAGGCATTAAAGCTGGGCGGGAAGTAAATATTGCTTATCGACACACAGACTCTGTGCCATGGAATTATATAGGAGTGGGGACCAACCATAAAGCTTTTTGGACCATTCCGGATGCAGTTAGTGATGAGGTACAGGTCCGATTGGCACTCCAGACTGTCGTCGGTCCAAACGTATTGTTCGAAAAGGAAATAGAGAACTATGGGCTCGTCCCGGATTTTCTTGGATTTAATCGGGAAGGAAGTAAAATTGTCCTAAGTAACAACCGGGGAGAAGTCATGGTTGTTGACCGCTACAACAACAACTTGCTTTTACATGCAAGGGGTCTGGGAAACAAAGGGTTCTGCTATTCTAAGTTGGACAGTATAATTTCTTTTGACAAGAATCAGGTTACTGTTCACAATGGAACTTTTGGCAGCACAATAGCCACACTGCCAACAAATAGGAATGTGTTTTCCTCCCATGTCTTACACGATGGAAAGGAGTACCTGATGCCAGCCATTATAAAGCGTAAAAAAGATGGAAAAACTATTATACGTTCCATATACTATGATAATGAAGACACCTTAAGCGTTGACAAACTGATCCGTCATGCAGCGATTACCTCTGACGGAGAAAGGGCTGTAACTATTAACATAGAAAGGGATCTAAAAATATGGGATTTAAAGGAAGATAAAGTCATTTTTGAAGAGCCCCTTGAAAAGCTGGAAAACAGATATATTGTAAGCCCAAGCCAAAAAACACTCCTTGTTGAAAAGTCCAACGGAGCACTTGAAATGATGGACCTGACAGATGCAAGTATCCTGTTTTCATTGACTGGTTATCCTTATTATCAGTTTGCCAAATCCGGCAATTTTTTCATGAGCATTGATGAGGATAGTTCAATGCACTTAATCGACAGTTATACCGGGGGACTGTTGAAAACCTTTCCTCAATATACACCAACTCGGAATCCGGGTCATGATTATATGGTCTTGTATGTTCATAACGACAGCCTTATACTGGAAGACCTAAAGAACCAAACTCCAATCCAGAGCTTTTATTCACCTGGGATAACCGACATTGTTGTCAGTCAGGATGATAGCAAAATATTGGTGTTAAGTTCCACGGGAGTACATAGCCTATTGCATACTGATGATCTTAGACTTATTTCAGAATTAAGGACAGACCCCAGAGAGGATTATAATTGCAGTTTCTCCAATTCAGGTCAGGAAATCATAATCGGGTTAGGGGAAGGAAGTGTGGAACTTTGGTCGCCCGAAGTAGAGGAATTTGAAAGCGTGATGTCGGAAAAATTTTCTATTGTCAAACCGCGGATTGATGGTGTCGATTCTGTTGATTTAGGTATTTACTTCGTAAATGAACAAGTAAATATTCCGGTAAATAACATTTATAGAAACAGCAGCGATTTTGCAATTGATATTGAAGATGTTGAAATCCAGGGTAACAATTTCCAATTGGTAAACTATCCAAAAAAACACCTATTGAAACCCGGAGGGGCACAAGGAGTTGAGATCAACTTTTCTCCAATGAAAGAGGGGAAGTATTTTGGTCATTTGGTTGCTTATACACAGTTCGATACCCTATTTACTGTTGTTTGTGCACAAGCTATATCAACATCAATTGAAATGTTAAACAACCCTGTAAACCTTGGAACGGTATTGTTGAATGAATCAAAAGATACAACCCTGGCAGTCTTAACCAATTCCGGTACAGAACCTGTTTCTATCAAACATGTATCCATTGCTGGTCCTGACACCAGTCAAATAGCCTTATTGGTGCATACGGTAGGTCAATACATACAGCCAGGAGATACTTTACTTTTAAGTCTCAGGTTTATTGGAAAGGAGGGAGGCAGGACTTCAACCCAGATGCAATTCTATTTAAATTATCCTGATTCCTTGAAAAGGTTAAACTTTTTGGGAGAGGTGATTGCTCCACAAAGTATTATTGTTGCAGCCCAGGCATTTAATGTCTCAGACAGCCTTCCCATAGATGCAAAAGTAGAATGTGTTGACCTGGAATCAAACTATAAGATTAAACAAGAGGACACGACAGATGAGGGTAGGGCATTTTTCAAGGCTTATCCCGGAAGGGTTATAGGTATCTTTGCTGCAAAACAGGGATATTTCTCATCAAGTGAAAAGTTAGATCTATTAGAAGGTTGTTTGGAGGATACTGTTTATAACAATATATACTTGACAGAAATAAAACCTGCTGCAAAGATCAGGTTAAACTGTATTTTCTTTGATTATAATAGCAGTGCCCTCAAAACCGGCTCTTGGACAGAACTTCAAAGGATAGTTGATATGTTGAATTCCAATAGGGGGATAAAGATTGAAATCCAGGGGCATACCGACAATATAGGAGGACGGGATTTTAATATCAACTTATCGAAAAGAAGGGCAGAGGCTATAAAGGACTATTTAATCTTACAGGGAATTGATCGAGACCGGTTATTTGTTAAAGCTTTTGGGTATTCAAAACCTGTGGCCAGCAACGAAGAAGAGTCGGGCAGGGTCCAGAATAGAAGGGTGGAGGTAATGGTGAGGTGAAGTGAATTGTATTGTATTTAAATAGAGAGGTACAGCTAAAACATGTTTATTTAATAAATGCATTAGAAGAGCAAAATAGTATTAGAATTTAGGATGTAATAAAAATTAATTCAGCTACTGGGATTGAAATTCCATTATTGAACTAACTGAATATCAATCATTTTAAAATCTACACGATTAATTTTTCTGTTAATCTTATTCCATCTCCAAAAGGTTATCTTTCATCCCCGGCGTAGTGTAAACTTTAAAATTGCCCATTTCGTCACTATAAATAAGCAATGCGTCCACATAATCCTGGTCTGCAAGAAACATGACGCTCTTTTCAAGTCCCATAACCATAAAAGCTGTGGCATAAGCATCGGCTGTCATACAATCGTTGGCCATAACGGTTGCGCTCAACAGTCTGCTTATTGCAGGATAGCCTGTTTTTGGGTTGATGCTATGGGCATACTTAATGCCGTCTTTTTCATAAAATTTGCGATAGTTTCCTGAAGTAGCCAACGCTTTGTCCTTTAACTGGACAATGGCTTGTAAGTTTTGTCCGGGGACCATGTTGTTGTCGATGGGTTTATCGATTCCAATTTTCCAGGGTACAGTATCAGAATTAACCCCTTTAGCAATAACTTCACCACCAATCTCAATCATGTAGTTGGAAATTCCTTTGCGTTCTAAAAACTCGGCAATAACATCGGCAGAATATCCTTGGGCAATGGCATTGACATCGAGTTTAATTTCAGGGTATTGCTTAACTACTGAGTTCCCTTTCAGTTGGACTTTGTCCATGCCAACAAATTTCATAAGGCTGTCGATCAGTGTACTGTCTACATTGGTTTTTTTATCTGGACCAAAGCCCCAAGCATTGACTACTGGACCAACAGTAATATCAAAAGCGCCATCTGAAACATGGTATACTTCTTCAGCTTTATGGAATACTTTCTTAAAAAAACGGTCGGCTTTTACATTGCCTTCGTTTCGGTTTATCCTGGAAATTACAGATTCGGGTATGTACATCGAAAGCGACATGTCAAATTTGCCCAAAAGGTTCTCTATTTTGGGCTGAATTTTCCTTCGTGGACTGTCTTCATACTTAATGTGATAGGTGGTTCCCTGGGTCTGACCGCCAATAGAATGATAGACCAATACCGGTTTGTAAAAAATAAACAGGAGTATAGCAAGGGTAAAAATCAGGGCAATGGGAGCTAACTGTTTTCTCTTCATGGCAAAAAAAGAATAAACTACTAAGATAGAAAACCCTGTGGTTAATTAAAATAAAAGATACTCAATGATGTATAAAACTAGGATAAAGACAAAAAAAAGAGCGCAATGTTATATTGCGCTCAAACTTATATTGGGTTTTAAATTAATCACCGAAATCGTCATAATATATATTTTCTTCGGAAACGCCCAGGTTGTAAAGCATCTTATTTACAGCATTTACCATTGGACCAGGACCGCACATGTAATATTCAATATCTTCAGGTTCAGAGTGCTTGCTTAAGTACTCATCATAAATAACCTGGTGGATAAATCCTACCGGACCGTCCCAGTTATCTTCTGGCTGAGGATCGCTAAGTGCAATTGTGAATTTAAAATTTGGGAATTCCTTTTCAATTGCCCTGAAGTCTTCTTCGTAGAATATTTCACGGCGAGAGCGGGCACCGTACCAGTAGGAAACTTTTCTTCCTGATTTTGCTGTATGGAAAAGGTGGAATAAGTGCGAACGCAATGGAGCCATACCGGCACCACCACCAATATATAGCATTTCAGCTTCAGTTTCTTGAATAAAGAATTCTCCATAAGGACCAGAGATGGTAACTTTATCCCCTGGTTTTCTTGTAAATACATAAGAAGAACAAATACCCGGAGAAACATTGGACCATGTGCCTTTTTTTGGATCCCATGGAGGAGTGGCAATACGGATATTTAACATGATAATGTTACCTTCAGCCGGGTGATTAGCCATCGAGTATGCCCTGTAGGTTTCTTCAGTATTTTTAGTTTTAAGGTCCCAAAGCTTGAATTTATCCCATTCTGAATGATATTCTTCTTCAATATCCATATCCTTAAAGGCAATGTCGTATTTAGGAACATCAATCTGGATATAACCTCCAGATTTGAAATCCAGGGTTTCACCTTCGGGGAGTTTCACAACAAATTCTTTGATAAAGGAAGCAACGTTTCTATTAGAAACCACTTCGCATTCCCATTTCTTGATACCCATAACCTCTTCTGGCACGCTTATTTTCATGTCGCCACGTACTTTCACCTGGCAACCCAACCTCCAGTTGGCAGCTTGTTCCTTCCTCGTAAAGAAGCTTGTTTCTGTAGGCAAAATGGATCCACCACCCTCATTGACTTGACACTTGCACATACCGCAAGTTCCACCACCACCACATGCCGATGGAAGGAAAATATCAGCATTAGAGAGCGAACCCAGCACAGTGCCACCTGGAGAAACTGAGAGATCTTTCTCGTTATTAATATTTAAAATAGCCTCGCCCTGAGGGGTTAGTTTTTTTCTGGCAAACAGTAAGACTAAAACCAGTAATAGTATTATTGTTAGGAATATTCCTATACTAATCAGAATTGTCACAAAGTTTGTTGCAAGTACGATCATTTCCTGTATTCTTTTCTTTTACAATTTTATTCCCATAAAGCTCATAAAGGCAATACCCATAAGCCCTGTTATTATAAATGTTATTCCCAAACCACGCAAAGGAGCTGGAATAGCTGAATAACGTATTCTTTCCCGAATTGCAGCAATACCAACAATAGCAAGAAACCAGCCAACACCTGAACCAAGTCCAAATGAAGTTGCTTCTGCAATTGAATTATAGGATCTTTCCTGCATAAATAAAGAACCACCTAGAATAGCACAGTTTACTGCTATAAGTGGAAGGAATATACCTAATGATGAATATAATGAAGGAGAGAATTTTTCAATAATCATCTCAACCAATTGCACCATTGAGGCAATAACAGCTATAAACATAATGAAAGATAGGAAGCTAAGATCGACATCTGCCAGTTTAGGACTTAGCCATAACAAAGCTCCAGGTTTTAATAGATAATTTTCAATCAGATAGTTAATTGGAACAGTAAACCCAAGGACGAAAACTACAGCAATACCCAATCCGGTAGAAGTTTTAACTGTTTTTGAGACAGCAAGATATGAACACATACCTAAAAAGTATGCGAAAATCATGTTGTCAATAAATATCGATTTTACAAATATGCTAATTAGATTCTCCATAATCAGGTTTTTTAACTTTCAATTAAATCTTCGTTACGGGCTCTCTGTACCCAAATAATAATACCAACAATTACAAGGGCCATTGGAGGAAGAATCATCATTCCGTTGTTTACATACCCAATTTTATAAAGCCCAATTTTTTCAATAATAGGGAAACCAAGTAAGGTTCCAGAACCTAACAACTCTCTAAAAAAGGCAACGAGTATTAGAATTGCACCGTAGCCTGCACCATTTCCTATACCATCTAGAAAAGAGGGCCAAGGCCTGTTGCCCAGAGCAAAAGCTTCGAGTCGGCCCATGATAATGCAGTTTGTAATAATCAAACCAACAAATACTGATAGCTGCTTACTTACATCGTAAGCATATGCTTTTAATACCTGGTCAACAATAATTACCATAGTTGCAATTACTACAAGTTGGACAATTATTCTTATCCTGGGAGGGATCAGGTTTCTTAATAGTGATATTGAGACATTTGAGGCAGCAGTAACAATCATTACCGAGAGCGCCATTACAATTGAAGGCTTAAGTTTAACAGTCACAGCAAGAGCAGAACAAATACCCAGTACTAGTACTGTAACAGGATTGCTTTTGCCTATAGGATCAGTTAAAAGCCTTATATTTTTTGTTGAAAACAACGGTTCCTTCTCGTTCATGTCTTAGTTTTTATTTAGTTCAACAAAAGATTTATACCCAATAAGGCAATCGAAAAGCATCGCTTGAACTCCTTTACTGGTAATAGTCCCTCCTGATATTGCGTCAACATTATATTTAGAAGGTTCAACTGTTCCCACTTTTGAAACAGTTATTGATTTAAATTCACCATTATCAAAGATCTTCTTTCCCCTAAAATTTACCTGGAACCAACCCTTGTTGATCTCTGCTCCAAGTCCGGGAGTTTCACCTTTGTGGTCAAACACAGCACCGTATACAGTGTTAAAATCATCCTGAACAGATACATAGCCCCATATAGGACCCCATAATCCTTTGCCTCTTAATGGGAATACGTAGTATTTATTGCCATCATCAGCACTACACTCGTATACAGGCAGGTATCTTTTGTTCTCAATTTCATTGATCTTTTTCTGTGTCAGGTTCATGTCAACCGCTTTAAAATTGATAAAGCCTGCCAGAAACTTTTTAAAAGGGCTTACTCTTTTCTCTTGGAGTTGGGCTTGAAGCTCTTTTATTTTATTGATTTTAAATACTTCTTTAATGAGGTCTACTTCAAATGCATTGACACCTTCGACTTTCTTGCCCTTTAAATCGACAACATAGCTATTGGTGATATATTTATCAAATAAGTCGGAGGCATTTTTTGTTGTGCTTTCTATCCTTACAGAAGCAAGAATATTTTGCATCTTTTCTGTCTTGATGTTCTCTTCCTGAGCAGGCTTAAGCTGCAAGGCTACAAATGAAAGCAATGCAGCAACAGCTGTTACAAGGATAATAGAAAAGACTAAAATGTATGTAGTTGTAAAATTTTTCATTTGCTCTACTATTTTATAATTAAGCTTGGGTTGCTTTAATCCTTTTCATTCTTTTTTTGATGTTGCTTTCAACCACATAATGGTCAATAAGTGGTGCAAATACATTCATAAGAAGTATTGCAAGCATTACACCTTCAGGATAGGCCGGGTTAAGCACCCGGATTAATATAGCAAGAAAACCGATCAAGAATCCATATATCCATTTTCCTTTCTCTGTTTGAGAAGCAGATACAGGATCGGTTGCCATGAAAACAGCCCCAAATGCAAATCCACCTACTAGCAGATGCTGCCAGAAAGGAAGTTCCATATAATCATTTACGGCAAATAGGTTCAGTAATAATCCCATTATTGCACCACCAGCAAAAACAGAAGCTATAATTTTCCAGCTTCCAACACCTGTGTATATTAGTATTGCAGCACCTATAAGAATAGCTAATGTCGATGTTTCTCCAATGGAACCAGGTATAAACCCAAAGAACATGTCTGATGGGGAGTAGGGCATTACATCAAGCTTGTTGCTGGCCGCATATCCCATGATAGTTTCTCCTGAAAAACCGTCTGGGATTGATTCCAATGCGTTGAGTCCTTCTACCCATACTTTATCGCCCGACATGAAAGATGGATAGGCAAAGAACAAAAAGGCCCTGGCTGTAAGTGCAGGGTTAAGTATGTTCATTCCAGCACCACCAAATACTTCAACACCAATGATAACCGCAAAAGTTGTTGATACAGCAACCATCCATAATGGCACATCAACAGGCATAACCAGAGGGATCAACATACCAGTAACAAAAAATCCTTCGGGTACATCGTGATGCCTAATCTGTGCAAAAATAATTTCAATGGTCAGCCCTGTTGCATATGAAACGATAATAATTGGAAGGACTTTTAAAAATCCGTACCAAAATATCTCCATCAATGTTTTGTCAGCAGCAATTCCCAATGACTGAAAATGAAAACTGCCAACATTCCACATCCCGAAAATAAGGGCAGGAACCATGGCAAGTACAACAATGATCATGGTCCTTTTCATGTCGATGGCATCGCGAATGTGCGAACCACTGGTAGTGGTTTTATTGGGCACAAAGAGCAAGGTTTCAACAGCGTCGAAAAAAGAGTGAAATTTTTCAAGCTTGCCACCTTTCTCAAAGTTAGGTTTTATCTTATCGAGATAATTTCTGATCCCTTTCATTCAAAATTCTTTTTAGTGTTAATCGAAATATTTAGTTGATTAATTCATTTCTTTCACCATAAGGTCAAGCCCTTTTCTGACAATAGCCTGAATATCGGTTTTTGATGTATCAACAAATTCACAAAGGGCAAAATCTTCCTCAGCAACTTCGTAGATTCCAAGTTTCTCCATTAAATCAATATCCTCAATGATTATGGCCTTAAGGAGCTGCATCGGTAATATGTCAAGAGGAAAAACCCTCTCAAAATTACCTGTGATCATCAATGCCCTTTTACCTCCATGATAGTTGGCATTTATTTTATATTCTTTGCCCGGAGTTAGCCATGAAAAATAAGTTCTTGACAAACTGAATTTTTTAAGGCCTGGAGAAGCCCATCCCATGAACTCATAATCATCACCCTCAGGTATAACAGATAATAGCGAATCGTAATAACCAATATATCCTTTAGAAGATATTTTCGAACCTGTAAAGACACTTCCACTAATAAACCTTGACTTGGTATCTGTTACATTCTCCTTAACAAAAGGTTCTATGTTTGACCCGTTGATTACTTTATAATATCTAGGTTTTAAAACCTCAGAGCCTCCTACTGCCACTATTTTAGATGCATCATATTTTCCAGTAAGGAACAATCGGCCTATAGCAACAACATTCTGGGGAGTTAAAGTCCATACAACTTCACCTTTATTGATGGGGTCAATAAAATGAATATGTGTGCCTACGTTTCCGGCAGGATGATTCCCTGTAAATTTGTTTACTTGCACATTTTTAAGTCCTTCTATT